>LJUY01000003.1 GCA_001304015.1 candidate division Zixibacteria bacterium SM23_81
AATTGCCGAATTCATTTTTAGCCTGGGTCCAGAAACTCCCTGGCACATCAGCCAATTTCACCCCGCTTACCAGATGACTCATCTGCCCTTCACGCCCGTGGAGAGCCTTCGCCGGGGACGAGAGATTGGCCTGGAAGTCGGGCTGAGATATGTTTACACCGGAAATGTACCGGGAGATAAGGGTGAGAGCACTTTCTGTCATCACTGCGGCCAGAGACTCATTCACCGATATGGCTACTCAATCCTGGAGAATCGCCTGCGAAAGGCCCATTGTGACCGCTGCGGCGCGGAGATCGATGGCGTGGGCCTGTGAGGAGGAGCGGTTGAGCCTTCTCCGCACATCCGTTTTTTCCTCGAAAAAGCACAGAAATCCCTCTTCATGTAGAAATAGTTAAGAAATCCCTTGACAAGGCCTTGGGGAGCTTGCTATACTTATCCCAGCTTTTTATCGGGAAGCACTCGGTGAACTCTTCCGGATGCCTTGAAATGGGGTCAAGAAGAAAGGAGCATTAGATGGCCAAAGTGGGCAAATACGATCTCCCAGACGATCTTCACCACCACAAGGGGCATATGTGGGCCCGCCTGGAGGGTGACATTCTGGTTGTGGGGCTTAACGATTTCGCTCAGCAGTTAGCTGGAGAAGTATCTTTCGTGGAATTGCCAATGGAGGGGGATGAAGTCAAGCAGGATGAGGTTGTTGGGACCATCGAGACAGGCAAATGGGTACAAAAAGTTTGTGCTCCGGTGGCCGGTGCTATCACAGAGGTAAACACAGAGTTGGAAGATGAAGCCACCTTGATTAACACAGATCCTTACGGCGACGGTTGGATTTTCAAGATGACCATCTCTGATAAATCCGAGATTGGGCAGCTGATGCAGGGTGAAGCGGCTGTTGAGTGGCTGAAAAAGGAGATCGCCGAGCACGAGCCTAAGTGAGCCCCAAACCTTTTTGGAAGAGCTGAGGACATACGCTGGGAATCCAAACAGGATGCCCCCATGCTGTGTGAGGCTGAGTTTTTCTCCCTTTGGTCGTCCATAAATGGGAGAGGATTTCATGTACCTGTTCGATTTGGGACATCTACCAGGCCAGCAGTCCATGCTGATCTTTCATGCCCTGGCTCGAATGGATGTAGAGGCGCTGGTGGTGGTTTCCCCCGGGATGCCCCTGGTGAGCGTGGGCTACTTTCAAGACGCCCAGGCAGAGGTGGATCTGGAGTACTGTCACGAGGCGAGCCTCCCGGTCATGCGCCGGGAGATTGGCGGAGGTGCCACATATCTGGATGGCCACCAAATATTTTACCAGGTTATCTTAAAAAGAGACAATCCTCGTCTTCCTGGGAAAATATCAGAGATATATCAACGTTTTTCACAGCCGGCCGTCGAGACATACGGAGACTTCGGTATCGAGACTCATTTTCGGCCCGTGAACGATATCGTCACCGCTGATGGACGCAAGATCGCCGGCGAGGGTGGAGCGGACATCGGACCTTGTATGGTCTTCGTGGGCGGTATCCTCATGGACTTCGACTACAGAGCCATGAGCAAGGTTCTCAGAGTGCCAGATGAGAAGTTTCGGGATAAGGTCTTCAAGAGTATGGAGGAGAACTTGACAACCATGAGGCGAGAGCTGGGACAGGCGCCGCCCCGATATGATGTTAAATCTATCCTCATTGAGAAATTTCAAGATCTCCTTGGACCCTTGGAGCCAGCCCATATAAACCGGGAGATAGTGAAGAAAATGGGGCAGTTAGAGCGGCAATTCACCTCGCCAGAGTTTCTGTACAAAAAAACTCCCAAAGTGGTCCAAGGTGTAAAGATTCGCGAGGGTGTGGAGCTGCTGTATGGTCTGCACAAAGCGCCAGGAGGGTTAATCAGGACCGTTCAGGAGGTAGAGAACGAGCAGATTCAAGATCTGGGCATCTCAGGAGATTTCACGTTTTATCCCAAGCTGGAATTGGGGCATCTGGAGGTTGAATTAAAGGGCTCAGCCCGGCGCCCCAAGGATATACGTCCCAGAATAGAGGGATTCTACCAGCGTCGCCAGGTGCAGTCACCAGGCGTGGAGACCGAGGACCTGATGAAAGCCCTTGAGGTTTTCGAGGAATAGAGAGACAATCGGAAAATAATCTTAACAGCTTGAAGGAGGAAACATGGCAGAGTTCCCGCAAATCACAGACACCACCTTTGAGAAGGAGGTGCTCCAATCTGAGCTGCCTGTCTTGGTGGATTTTTGGGCTCCCTGGTGTGGCCCCTGTAAGATGGTGACTCCCATCTTGGAGGAGCTGGCTGGAGAATACGGAGGTCGTTTGAAGGTGGCCAAATTGAATGTGGATGATAATCCCGGCACGGCTGCTAAATATGGCATCTTTAGCATCCCCAGCATCTTGCTTTTCAAGGAGGGTCAGGTGGCCACACAGATCGTAGGAGCCGTGCCGAAGAAGCATTTCGTCGAGAAGCTGGATCCCTTGCTGTGAGACCGGGCTTATGGAGAAACACGACGTGATCATCGTGGGTGGTGGGCCGGCTGGATTGACAGCTGGCCTTTATGCTGCCAGGTCACGCATGGACATCTTACTTCTGGAGAAACTCACACCGGGGGGGCAGGTGCTGACCACTGCTATGGTCGAGAACTACCCGGGTTTTGAGGAAGCCATTTCCGGTTCCGACTTAGTGGCCAAGATGGAAAAGCAAGCACGTGGTTTCGGCCTGCAAGTGGAGATAAAAAGTGTAGAGAAGATCGCCCAGGAGGGGAGTCTGAAAAAGATGATCGCCGACGGAGAGGAGTATTTGTCCAAAGCGGTCATTGTAGCCACTGGAGTAGAACCCAAATTGTTGGGGATCCCTGGGGAAAAGGAGTTGAGGGGAAAGGGAGTATCCTATTGTGCGACATGTGATGGACCATTCTTCCGAGACAAGGAGGTAGTGGTGATCGGCGGCGGCGATTCGGCCGTGGAGGAGGCGATTTACCTCACGCGATTTGCCAAACGCGTACGTCTCATCCATCGTCGTGACCAGCTGCGCGCTGCAAAAATAGTTCAAGAACGCGCTTTCAGCAACGAAAAAGTTGAGGTGGTTTGGGATACAGTGGCGACACGTATCAATGGGGAGCAGTTCGTCCAGTCCGTGGATGTGAAAAATGTAAAGACCGGTCGAGAAGACAATGTGGAAACCTCCGGGATTTTTCTCTACGTGGGAGTGAAACCCAACAGTGACCTTTTCGACTTCAAGATTGACGCCGACCAGAGGGGATTTCTGCGCACCGATGAGAATATGCGCACTTCCGTGGAAGGAATCTACGCCGTCGGGGATGTCAGATCGAAGCAGCTCAGGCAGATTGTGACGGCCACTGGCGAGGGGGCCACAGCCGCTTTTGCGGTGCAGAAATACCTGGAAGATCTCACACCCTGAAGGCATCGCATTCCTCAGGGGCAGGGGATATCCTAGACCCTGTGAGTCTTGTTTTGGCAATCTTTAGTTGCTTAATGGCTGATAGAGAAAAGAGGTTTGTTGCTGATGTCATGCTGGGGCGCCTGGCCAAATGGCTGCGCCTCATCGGCTATGACACCCTTTATTATAAAAAAATCGAAGACAGCCAGCTGATACGGGTGGCCATGCGCGAGGGCAGGATCTTATTGACTCGCGATGCGCAGTTGGTGAAAAGAGGAGGATTTCAAAGCTTATTCATCGAAAGCGGCGAGCTGGAGATCCAGCTTGCCCAGGTTATAAGAGAAGCCAGGCTAAAACCCAGATTAAAAGCAAGCGTTCTGTGTCCTCTGTGTAACGGGGAGCTTCAAACAGTCAAGAAGGAGCAGGTCAGAGGGTTGGTGCCCACTTACGTATACGCCGCGCAGCGTGATTTTTCCCGTTGCCCCCGATGCGGTAAGATCTTCTGGAAGGGCAGCCATTGGCAAAAAATCGAGAGACGACTGAGAGATATGGGTTACCCCGCTTCTTGAGCCGAACCGTAACCCTCGCCTGAGGGGAGGTGAGAACGGTGAAATGGTCAACGGCAATGGCCGTGGCGATGTACATCGGATTAGTCAGCCTGGTACTGGGGGTCCTGACCAGGTTACACGTTATCTGGCCCATCCCCCCATGGAAACTTGCGGCGCCGGCCTTTCTGGATTTCTCCATGGCCTGTTTTCTGTTCGCCATTCTGGCAGGCCTTACCCACATCGTCCGAACAAAAGGGTGATGAGAAGGCCCTTCTCCCTGAGTCCATAAGAGATGAAAACGGGCAACGCTGGTAGCGCTGCCCGTTTTTCTATCATTCTGGAACGCTTAGTCTTAAAAAGCCGTCAAGGTGGCGTAGTCCACCGGAACAAGGGAGAATTGAAACATCTTGCGGGTATCTTGACGAACAGTTTTCCAATCAAAGGTATCACCTATGGTCCCGTATAGGGTGACGGCTTTTCCCTTCTTTTGAGCGATTTGCAGATTGAGCAAGGTGAATGAATCTGTGGTTATCAGCTTGATGAGCCCATCGCCCGCTTCCAGGTAAAAGCCATCGGCTTCCATTTTCAGAGCTCCTTTCAAAACCACGGGTTCTCCCTGAAGTTTCTCCCACCCCCTTTTGCGATCGTACTGAAAATTTTCAGTCTCCACCACTTGGTATTCGGCGAGCTCCTGGATCTCGGCGAATGAGGGGATGGAAAAGGATGCTCCCTCCATCGCTGCGTGTATAACCTGACCCTCCGCATTTTCCAGCTTGTCGACAGCGTAAAAATCGGACCGTG
This sequence comes from candidate division Zixibacteria bacterium SM23_81, assembly GCA_001304015.1. Taxonomy (GTDB): domain Bacteria; phylum SM23-81; class SM23-81; order SM23-81; family SM23-81; genus SM23-81. The sequence goes on from LJUY01000003.1 coordinate 4,737, forward strand.
TGGAATCAATCAGATCTCCATAAACTCGAACGCCCGTCTTTAGCTTGTTTCCAATATCGGCGTCGGTTAGGATGTACACGATTGAGCCATCCATCTTCTCAAATGCGGCAATGCGAGATCTTGCCTCTAGAAAAGTTCCTAGTTCCAGGGGCTCCGCTCTGACAAAGAGTTTGCCCAGGTGCCCCCGGAGAACTACCAGGGCGACCACCGCCAAGGCCAGGAAGATCACCACCCCCACCAGAGTGCCGCTGCCGCCTCTTGTCCTTTCGAATGCACTCTCTGGGATTTCAAGGGGTTGAGATTTTCTGAATTTCTCCAGAGCTTGAGCCTTTTCCGGTGTTATCTCTGTGCCTGGTATCCTCACCTGATGTTCCTTGGGAATTTGAGGATGATAGGTGAATCCGCGCGCCTGGAAAGCGGCCTTCGTTTCCTCGAACAGATTGTGCCAGACACGAACAAAGATAGTTCTGCCCGTTTCGGTGGGGTGAACCTCGGCGAACCTTTCCTTCGCCTCTTTGTGGGAGTACTTGGCAAAAAGGTGATGATTATGTTTGACATCCAAATATTGACCCGCGGCGCGGGGAGAAGGCCTGTCGGGCCAATCTCCTCCAAATTTATCAGACAGCAATGAGCGAACCACAGCGATAACTTCAGATACTTTTTCGCCCGGCAAGGCTATCCAGAAATGGCCATCATGGGACCAATCCAGGGATACGTTTTGCTTGTCGTCATTCTCTCCCCCCCAAAAATCCACCCGATCTTGTTGGGTGTGCGCTTCTTTTGTCTCTTTTTCGTCCATTGTGTTTTTAACCCCCACCTGAGGTTTTTTCTGAAAGGCTTTGGAATTCCAGCATCGTCGGAGTGAACTTCATTCTACATCAAAAGTAGGAAATTGTCAAGAAATTTTTCTAAATCTCTTGACACACCTGGCAATTCGGTCTATAATGGAAAAGGTTTCACAGCAGCATGAAATCCTAGAACGAGAGAAAGACTTCTTAGCCTTGTCTGATGACTTACCCAGGATGCGAGGTCTTATAGGGTGACCAAACAGATTATCGATGGTCAATACGTGATATCGCGAAAGTTAGGCTCGGGAGCCACTGGCGTGGTGTATAAGGCTCACTTGATCGGAGATGAACATCCGGTGGCTTTAAAAATCTTGAGTGCTGGCTATGCTGATGATAAAGCTCAGAACCTGCGGGATGAGTTCCAGCTGCTCAGCCAACTCGACCACCCGCATATCGTCAAGATACAAAGTTTTGGACTGACCGCCAAGAAGCAACCCTATTTCGTCATGGAATATGTAGATGGACCTCCGCTGGACAAATCCGTTCTGGAGCAAATTTCTTCACAAGATTTTTTCTCCATTCTAGTGGACATATGCCTTGCTTTGGATTATATCCACGATTACGGGCTTGTCCACCAGGATGTGAAGCCCACAAATATTCTCCTCCAATCACGCCCCGAGGGCCCGCCAATGGCCAAACTTGGTGACTTTGGTCTGGCCACTACCAGGGTTGCCACAGGTGGAGTTCAATTGTCGGGTACTTTAGAATATTTTGCACCGGAGATGATTCGCGGAGGGGTCATCGACCGACGTGCAGATCTCTACTCCCTTGGCGTAACACTTTACGAAGTGCTGACTGGTCAGAATCCCTTTCGAGCCAAAGATCTTCATGAAGTTTTGCGCAATCATCTGGAAAAGATACCAACTCCTCCTCGGGAATACAACAAGAAAATTTCCAAGGTTCTCGAGAGTATAGTCCTTAAGCTTTTAGAAAAGGATCCCCTGGACCGATTTTCCACTGCCTCGGCCATCATCGGAACGCTGCGCCGAAAGGCCGGTTACAAGCTTTCCAACGATCAGGAACGAGCTGGAGTTATCCTGCCGCCGGGCCAATTCGTGGGCCGCGAGTCCGAGATGTCGCGCTTGAAAATGTGGCATAGGGAAGCGCTGACCGGAAAAGCTCGTCTCGTTTTCGTGGAGGGGGAATACGGTGTAGGCAAATCTCGGCTATTGAAAGAGTTTGCCATAAGCTGTCAGTTGAAGGGAACAGCGGTTTTTGGGGAAAATTGGAAGGGCGGGGAGATTTCAAATCTGAGTAGCTTCGCTGAGGGGCTGTCCGCAGCATGGGGTCCTTCGGAATGGAAAAGGGCTTCAAAATCAGATCAGGAGGAGATGCCCCTGTCTCCCCAGATATCTGGGGAGACAGGGGAAACAGAGTACCAAGTTTGGGAACAGATCTGTCGCCGGATCAGTCAGTTTTCGAAATCCCTTCTCTTCATCATCGAGGATCTTGAAACGAGCGATCCGGCTGTCTTGTCCTTTCTCAAGTACCTTTTGGATCGTCTTTCCTGGTATCCCGTTATGATCTGTGCAAGTTATCAGGCCTCTCTGGTCGATCCCGAGAGAAAATCGCTGCTGCAATCGCTTCACAGGAGAAAGAAAGAATCCTCCGTTCGCAGTTTAAAGCTCCGACCACTGTCAAAGGCGGCTATGGCGAAACTGGTTCTTGCTCGATTCAAATTGCTGGCTGGAGAGGAGAAGCTCATAGACTACCTTTCTCGACAATCAAGGGGCAATCCATGGTATTTGGAGGAATACATCGCCGCTATGCGGGCTCAAAAGGTCCTGGTACCCTCTCCTGAAGGTTGGGCTCTGGCCGATGACCGACTGTCGCAGATCAAGTTACCCCGGGCCGTTGAGGATATCAACGAGGCGGTCATCACAGGCATGAACAGTTCAGTCAAGAAGTTCTTATCCGTCGCCTCCGTCATCGGCGATCAATTTCGACTTGAGGAACTCAGATGGGTGTTGCCTTTTACAGAAAAAGAGTTTTATGTCTCACTAGGAAAAGCATTAAAAAGCGGTTACTTAGTCAGAGAACCAGCGGTCAGGGGTCAAGGGCACGTTTACACTTTCGCTAAAATGGGCCTGAGAGAGCGCCTCTGCCAGTCTGTTGCCCCCAAAACGCGAAAGGGAATTCATCGGAATGTAGCTGTTCACATGGAAAAGGAGTCCCCGCCTAACAGAGATCTCACGAAATTGGCCGACCATTTTCACCGGGCAGGGCAGTATTCCAAGTCTGCTTTATACTCTCTGAAAGCTGCCGCAAAAGCTAAAACCACAGCTCAGTTAGAGGAAGCGCATCGGCTCCTTCGGCAATCGCTGCAAGCCAGGGAGGCTATCGGTGAGACCGGCAAATTGATGCCCATCCTGGAAGCTTTAGGAGATTCCTGTTCGCTGAAGGGAACCTACAAAGAAGGCCTCCAGTACTATGACCGGGCTCTCAGTCAGTTGGCTCGACCTGGCTCCAAATCTTTTCTGGAGCTCCAGCGGAAAAAAGCGATCCTGTTTCGAAAACAAAGCCAGTTCGGCAAAGCTTTGAAAGTTCTTGATGAAGCTCTGGCTCAAGCAAGCGGCTTAGGTTTGAGCCTCTCTCGGGCGCGAATATTAGCCGAGATCGGATGGATCAAGAGGATGAAATCCGATTACGACGGCGCTCTAGCGGCCTTAACGGAGTCGCTGAAGCTTCTCCGCTGGGGGCGGGATCGCGCGGAAACGGCCCAAGTGACCAATAGGTTGGGTACTGTGTCCTGGACCTTAGGCCGATATCAAGAGGCACAGGCCTATTATGAAAGGGCTCTCAAGATATTCCAGGAGCTGGGGGAGCGGGACAGAATAGCGGCCCTTCTGGATAATTTGGGCTTGACTCACCTGAACCAAGGCCAAATTGAGCGGGCCATAGAGTATTTTCAGGAAAGCCATCATATCCGAAAGACGGCGGCCGATGTCCTGGGCGAGGCCAAGGTCTGCCATAATCTGGCTATGGCTTACGCCGAGAACGGTGAGTGGGATCAAGCCTTAGAATTTTATCTCCAGAGTTATAGGCTCAAGGTTCGCATAGGAGACCTCGAGGGGTTGGCACTGACCCTCAACAATATGGGCATTCTGCATATGCACCGGGGTATGTGGGATGAAGCGAAACGCCATCAGCAACAGGCTTTGAGGTTAAGAGAGCGGCTGAATAACAAGTATGGCCTATGTGGTTCTTATGACAACCTGGGCGATTTGGCCAGAATACGGGGAAACTGGAAATTGGCCCTGGGATATTATCAAAAATCACAGAGACTTAGGGAAGAGATTAAAGATGAGGCCGGAGGCTGTATTTCCCGTTTTAATTTGGGCCTTTTGGACATGGAGCGGGGCCAGCATCGAAAAGCTGAGCATGGTCTTTTGGCTAGTCGCGACTGCCTGCAGAGGATTGGAGATGAGGTGGGGGTCGTGCAGGTGGATTTGTCCTTGGCCGGGTTCTATCTTAGCCAAGGTCAATTGGATCGAGCCGAGGAGCTGGGAAATCGATCTCTGACTAAAGCTTCGGAGGCGGGAAATTTGTTTCTGAAGGCCAGGGCTGCTAGAACTGTGGCCGCTGTTGAGGCCCTTTCGGGAAAGGAGGCCCGCTCCAGCGAGCTCTTTGGGCAGAGCATCGAGATCCTCAAAAAGCTTCAAGCACGCTATGAATTGGCCAAGACATTTTTTATTCTGGGAGTCACCAAGCAGGGAAGAGGCCAGGTTCGGGAAGCCATCCGGTACTACAAGGAATCCTTAATGATTTTCCAGAAATTGGGGGTGAAACATTTTATGTCCAGAATAGAGAAACAACTGGAGAGTTTACAAAGCACTCTGGAACGCCATGAGAGTGCCGAGCTGTTCACCCTCTACACCATGAGCGAGATTCTCAACTCCATGCGCGATTTGGACCTTCTCTTAGAGAAAGTTCTAGATTTGGCCATTGAGATGTTACATGCCGAGAGAGGGGCGATCATTTTTTATGACCTGCCGGAAGATGATTTTCAAATCAAAACCGCCCGTAGCATGGAAAAGCAGACCTTATCGGATGCCCTGGAGATTAGTCGCAGCATTGTAAAGAGTGTAACTCAGAAGGGAAAACCGGTGGTCGTCGACAATGCATTGCAGGATGAGCAGTTCAGCAATTGGCAGAGCGTTACCATGTACAATATCATGTCTATTCTCTGCGTTCCCCTGAAGATAAAGGGCACGGTCATCGGCACCATTTATCTGGATAATCGGAGCGTTCCTGGCATCTTTTCCTCCAGAGACGTTTCCTTTTTGGAATCTTTCTCTAACCTGACAGCCATGGCTATTGAAAATGCCAAATTGTACACCGAGCTTCATGGCGAGAACGTATACCTGAAAAGTGAGTTGGATACTAGATACAAGTACGAGAACATCGTCGGAAACAGCCAGGTGATGCAGGACATCTTCAACGTTATCGAACGAGTGTCGCCGAGCAGGGCCAGCGTTCTGATCCTGGGTGAAAGCGGCACCGGCAAGGAACTCGTGGCCAGGCTGATACATTATTCCAGCCCACGAAATGAAAAGTCCTTTTTAAAGGTAAACTGCGCCGCTCTGACAGAGAGTTTGTTGGAAACGGAACTTTTCGGCATCGAGGAAAAGATCGCCACCGGGGTCAAGAGCCGTAAGGGCAAATTCGAATTAGCACATGGTGGTACCATCTTCCTGGACGAAATCGGCGACATGAGCCTCTCGACCCAGGCCAAGGTCCTTCGGGTTCTTCAGGAGCAAGAGTTCGAAAGAGTCGGGGGAAGCGAGACCATAAAGGTGGATGTGAGAATCATCTCCGCGACCAATCAGGATCTTCAGAAGTCCATTGCCGAAAAGAAATTCAGAAAGGATCTCTTTTACAGGCTGGATACTGTGACCATCAGCATTCCTCCTCTCCGAGAACGCAGGGAGGACATACCGTTTCTGGTTGACTTTTTTGTGAAGAAGTACTGCCTCGAGAATGAAAAAGAGGAGATCGTCGTGCCGGCCGAGGCCTTGGAAGCCTTCATGAAATACGATTGGCCCGGAAACGTCAGAGAGCTGGAGAATGTCGTTCAGCGTGGCGTGGTTATGGCCGAAGGCAAATTGTTCCCCATAGAATTTGTCCCAGCCGTCGTGGAAGGGGAAGGTCAGGAGTTAATCTTCAGTGTTCCGGCTAACCGGAGAACGCTGGATGACATTCTTGGATTTATCGAACGGGCAGCTGTAGAAAAGGCACTACGAGAACACGGCTTCGTTCAGGTGAGAGCTGCCAAGGCTCTGGGGCTCAGCGAGAGCGTCCTGCGGTACAAAATGCGGAAGTACGGAATTAAAAAATGATCACAGCCTAAATGTGATGTGCTGATGGTATGATTTTAAAAACTTAAGTGTTTCCCAACATCGCGGGGCATGTCGTTTCCCCGCGCTGTTATAGGTGTCGCCTATGCGTCATAGCGCTCGAACGTTGTTTGTCGTGCTGAATTTTCTAGGTTCACTGTTCATAGCCTTGGGCGTCATTTTGCTCCTTCCACTGGTTGTGGTGCTATTGGGCGGTGAAATTCACCGTGGTTTTCAAACCCTGTTCGCCTTTTTGTTGCCCAGTGGGCTGTCATTCTCCGTGGGCTTCTTATGCCGAGCACTCTTTCGTGGAAAGAATCCCAACAATCTTCAGGCAATCTTGATATGTAGCCTGGGCTGGATTGCATTTTCTGGCATCGGAGCTATTCCTTTTGTCATGGGCATCAACACCAGCTATTTAAACGCTTTTTTCGAGACAATGAGCGGATTCACGACGACGGGCATCACCATGTTTACGGGATTGGACCAGATGCCCAGAAGCATATTGTTCTGGAGAAGCTTCACGCAATGGCTTGGAGGGTTGGGTATTTTAACCTTTTTCCTGGCTGTGGCCTATCGTGGTGGGGGTGCCTACCGGCTCTTTGGGGCCGAGAGTCATAAAATCGAGGCGGGTCGCCCTGTGCCAGGATTAGCGCACACGTTGAAGATACTATGGGGTATCTACGCGGGATTCACTTCCCTCATCTTCTTGAGCTTAGTTTTAGTCGGAATGCCCGCTTTTGACGGTATTTGCCACTGCTTCACCGCTCTGTCTACCGGGGGTTTTTCTCCGCACGATGCCAGCATAGGATACTACCAACTTTCCGGCCATGCCCGTTTCATCTGGATCGAGTATATTCTCATTTTGGGCATGGTGATGGGAGGGACAAACTTTGTGATCCATTACCGTGTCTTGAAGAGAGATGGAAAAGCTTTATTTAACAACACGGAGATGAGATACTGGTGGGGCTTGATTCTCTTTTTTGTTATTGTGATCCTGGGAGAAAGGTTTATGAAGCTGGGGGTTTTTGGCGGATTGGCCCCGGGTTATCCAAATTTATGGAAGGAGATTGAACAGAATTTTCGCACAGTTCTTTTCCAGGTGGTTTCCATTATTACCACTACTGGTTTTGGGACTCGGGATATTGCCGGTTCCTTCTTTGGTCATGTGGCCCGCCAGCTTTTTCTCTTGATGATGGTCATCGGTGGCTGTGTGGGCTCCACTGGAGGTGGGATCAAGGTATTGCGAGTGAGCATATTGGTGAAGTTGATCCGCCGAGAAGTTTTCCGTCTGCGGACGCCTTCTGGATCGATATCCACCGTCCTCGTCGATGGGAAGCCCATCGAGGTGAACGAGGTGTATCGAGTGGGGGGATTGTTTTTCGCCTGGGTTGGCCTGCTCCTTTTTGGGGGCTGTATTACGGCATTGTTCTCGCACCATGATGGTTACAGCTCATTCTCAGGAATGTTCAGTGCCTTGGGCAATATCGGTCCCTGTTACATCCCCGTCTCGGAGATGGGCCAGCTTCATGCCGTGGTGAAAATTGTCTATATTTTTGGCATGCTGGCTGGGCGTCTGGAGATTCTGCCCGTGCTGTTGCTTTTTAGCCGCAAAGCGTGGCAATCCTAAGTCACAATAGGGAGCTGCAGATGTATATCATTATTGCTGGAGTGGGGGTCATCGGACAGCAGATCACGAAGATATTGGTGGAGAACAAGCACGACGTGGTCGCTGTGGATAAAAATCGCGAAATATGCGAAAGCATCTATGCGGAGACCGGGGCATTGACAATTCTGGGAAATGCTACGGACATTTATGTTTTAGAGCAGGCGGGGGCAAAGAAGGCCGACGCGGTCATATGCCTGATGCACCATGCCGCCGACAACATCGCGTGCGCTCTGTTGGCCAAAAGCCTGGGCGTTCCCCGAGTCATCTCCCGTCTTAGAAACCCAGCATACGAGGGGGCCTATCGATTGGCGGGGGTCACGGGCATCGTCAGAATGGCCGACCTTTTGGTCAATGAGCTGATGATGGAAATTGAGCAGCCTAAGATAAGAAAGGTGGTCACCCTGGGTAGCGGAAAGGCGGAGATTTACGCCGTTAAGATACCCCCAAAAGCAAAAAGCGTCGGCATGTCCATCAAGGAGATCGCCGAGAAGAAGAATTTTCCTGAGCAGTGCGTCTTCGTGGGCAATTACGATGAAGACAAGGGCAATTTTCAGATTCCCAGAGGAGGAAATGTCCTGCACGAGGGGGATATGGTGTTTTTAGTTTCCACAAGCCAATACATCAAACAGGCGGCCGATTTTCTAACCAGGATGAAGTAGCCTTGTGTCATCCTGAATTCCCTGGGATTTTGAGGAAGATATATGCAGATGGTACCATCTTCGCCCAACGAGATGAAATCATGAGAGAAAATGCGTTTGGATCGATAAAGAAAATGCTGGAGACAGCATCGGTTCCATTTAAAATGGTAAAACATGAGCCAACCTTTACCTCACAACAATCTGCTAAAGCCAGAGGTGAAGATATTTCCATCGGCGGCAAGGCGATTGTTATGAAGATCGGTGAATCTTTTAAGTTGTTCGTCTTGAGTGCTGCTTTAAGGGTGAACTCGGCCTCCATCAAAAAGCATTTCATGGAGAAGCGAATTCGATTCGCCACCAAAGAAGAACTGCATGAGCTCACGGGACTAGTCCCTGGTTGTGTGCCACCCTTTGGAGAACCGATTTTTCACCTTGAGCTTTACGTGGACAAATCCGTTCTCCAGAACGAAAAAATTGCCTTTAATGCGGGTTCATTGACGGATTCCATCATCATGCAAACAGAAGATTATTTAAAGATTGCGAGACCAACAGGAGTGTTTGATTTCTCTATTCCCGTGTAAAATTTGTGAGGCACGTCTTCACGCTTAGATTGAGGGTTGAGTACACGCGCCTGTGGGATTCAAAATGAACTTGCTACTTAGTCGCTATCTGGCGGGATTTCTTTTGGTCATTCTATTAAGTTGTTCAGGTTCGAGTAACTTGCCCAGCGAGGGTGAATTCAAGGAATGGCTGAAAATTGTCTATGAACGTGAGACCGCCTTGCAGGCAGATGAAATAAACATTTGCGCTTGGGAGAGACCTCCACAGGAGGTTCTCAAAAAGGCCCCTGAAGTCGATGGCTTGAAAGTTCAGGCCATGATATTGACGTATCCCGCGTTGGTTACGCCAGGGGAGAATGAGCTCGACCAGACCACAATCCACTATGTGTATTGTAACTATTATCGTATTTCCGACGAATGGTATCTGCACGCATCCAGTTGGGGAGGTGGTTTTTGGAAACAGGAGCCAGCAGAATGGAGCCACCTGGTTCAGGATTGCAGGGACAAAGCGGAGAGATTCAGAAGTTCAGGTGGAAAGGAGTTCTCGAGCAAAAAGCAATAGAAGTTATGCAGCGGACAAAATAGTCAGGCCGAAAACATAATGTTATTATTGTGTGGGCATAGCACATGCCATGCCTCCATATCCAGGGTCCTCTCGATCTTTCGGGAGGGCTTTTTTTGTATGTCGCAATTTAGCACGATAACCGAGGTTGAAGATCGGGGTCAATTGGCATATTTGACACACTCGGAACAGATTTTGCTGAATAACATAGTAGGAGCAATTTAATCGCAATTTCCAAAGGGTACAATAACATTCCACCATGTCAGATGATCACTTCATTATCATTCAAGATTAACGTTTTCAGAGGATAGAGGAAATTGAATAAACTGTGGCATTTTGCTTCGTTTCTCCAGATTTGCTTGGCTCTGTTGTTCATCTCCCTATCCCAGGGAAGCTACCTGCTGGTCAAAGATGTGCTCAGCAAGGGCGGAGGACAAGCCGAGTCGGGAAGCTATCTGTTGGACTTCGACACAGGCCAGGTGGCCGACGAGCAGAGCGTGGAACGGAGTGACGCCAGTGATGGCTGGTACTTCTACGATAAACTTGATTATAACATCTTCCAGGAACATTGCACCGGCATAGTGCCAGAGAGTGGAGTAGGATTTGTCGGTGATGAAAATCCTGGAGACGGCTCTCCCGACAATCCCTTTCAGGATATCGAGGAGGCCATCGCAGCCGTGCCTGACAGTGCGACGCTGATCTTCAAGACCGGTTTGGTAAAACCCTTCTCAGCAGACACGCTCGTCATCGATAGGCCTATGGTTCTCAAAGGGAAAACTGTCATTGGCGAGTGAGGGGAGTTCTGCAATCTAAGCTGGAAAATATAAGGGCCCTTCTGTGATATTTCGGGAGGGTCCTCTTATGTTCATCCGATCACTGATGAAAATTGTCATTATGTTTCCAAGGATGAAGCACTCTGTCTAGCTCGACATCTAATTCCGAAAAAGGCTTGAATGCAATTTTTTGCGACGCGACAACTCGTTGCTAAGAAACATATTATTATTGTCCGGTTGGCATTTTGCACAGTTATTTCGTGAAATCCAGCGCTTGCTGAACTCATTGATTAATGTGAAGTTAAAAGAAATTTTTAGAACATTTTGCCTCTTCGGGGAAGATGTCTCGCAACTTTTAGGGGTAAGGAGGGCTAATTTCACGGGTGGTTTGCCTTACGGTTTAAAAAGTAGATCCTTAGTAATTCTCTTTTTTAAAAATAGGTTAGAGTGATGGCATGGGAATTTCTTTTAACTTTGGCATACTATTTGCCATCTCTTGCGGTAGCCCTAAATGCGAGTTCAAATGCATACGGAAGGAGGTAGTCGGCGATGTCTGGAGCGAATAGCTGGAAAGGAACCAGAAAGATTCTGGTGAACAGTTTGATGTTAGCGCTCGTTTTCATGGCGGCGATTCATTCTGCGATTATGGCAACAGGACCTATGGGTGATCCTGAGCCGGCACCGCCTGTTGGTACTCCATGGGGCGAAGAAGATCCTCCAACTTCTCCTGAGGACGAAGGACCGGAGCAGAGTGCTTCTTCCGTGATGTGTCATCCGGGATTGGTCTTTTAGAATTTGCCTATGCAAGGCGGAGCCGTTGCCATTTTCTGGGAAACTCCGCACCGTTAAGCGAACACATTGACGCGTTCAACTGGAGCTCCTGATGTACGGTATCTCCTTGAATGTAGCGTGTTCGAGATCCACGATGGTTGGGATGTATAGGCTGGCTGAAAGGGCCAGCCAGGCATTTGCTAATGTGTTGATCGTGGGCGAAAGCGGTGTGGGTAAAGAGCATCTCGCCCGACAAATTCACCGATTCAGAGATCCCGAGGAGAAAGGATTCAGGGTATATCGCTTTTACTCCTCACAGACGGACTTAAACGAAATACGTAAGCTTCTTTTCCGGGATCTTTACAGGTTGAACGATCAGGGACCAGTAACTCTGTTCCTGAAATCGGTAGAAAGAATCGGTGATAAAGCTCAGCTTCAGCTATTAGAGCTGTTAGAGGAAGAAAAGATTGCCGCACTGTTGGAGAGGACCCCGAGTATCCGTAAACCAAGATTGATATGCTCATCTGAGGGAAATGGTGAAAAGGAAAATGGGGGGCAGGGTATTCATCCGAGCCTTGCTTATAATTTAGATGTCATTCGCATAGAAATTCCCCCTCTGCGAGAGAGGACATCAGAAATCCTTCCCCTAGCTGATCTATTTCTCCAGGAGTTTAAGGTCAAGTATCGAAAAAAGCTCTCGGGGTTCTCTCCGGCTGTGCGCAACAGACTGGTCGATTATCCTTGGCCTGGTAATGTGAGGGAGCTGCGCAACGCCGTTGAGGGAGCGGTAATGTTAGCCAAGGACGATGTCATTCAAGAGGTATCTTTAAAATAATTTTAAGAATAGATTTCTTCGCATGGCGGAGGGAGAGAAAAAAGCAGTGCAGATGGCCGTCTTTCATTTTCTTGAGAATCAAGGAGTTATCCTAGACACTTCAAGATAAGTCTTGACAAAAAATGGTTAACGTCCTATATTCAGCCCCCAAGAGGAGGGATGCCGATATAGAGGACTCATAAGCCGGCGGCAGGTGTAATTAAGTGAGGACGTTATCGCCAGCTTTTGGGTTTCAAAATAGAAAGCCAATAAGGCTAAAAAAAAGACCGGCATCTGCAAGTCTTACCGAAGCGAAGCGGTATCGACCCGAGCGGAGCGTTTGCCTGGTACCTAAAAAATACCAGAGCTTTTGCTGAGAGGGGGGGTTGGTACTGATGCTGCTAAATATTATTATTTTCGTTGGCCAGCTTATTGAGCAAGTGGCCGCCAAAGGTGGTTGGTAAGAAGTGAAGAGATGTCGGTCTTTTTAAATCTCTTTCCAGAGACCATAGGCGTGAGTTAGAAGGAGGATTAATTATAGAATGAAGATCTCGCGACGGGCTTCTTCATTGCCACTTTTATCGTGGATATTTATTGTGCTGGTGGTGAGTGGTGCCATCATTATGCTTGGCTATCTGATTCGCGACTTGATTCGCGATGGGTGGACAATAAACTGGTGGGATCTCATCATATGGGCATTCTTGGTCATTATCGCCGAGAAATTTGTGATTAGCTTACCTCGCGGCGGAGCTTTTGTTACAGTAGGTGCAGCTGTAGATTTTGCGATCATCGTTTTGTTTGGTCCTGCCATTGCGGCACTATTCGGTTTGTTGGGAGCTCTAGTGAATTCTTGGCTCGCGCGGAAAGTACCCTTTTATAAGTTATTGTTTAATATGGGACAGTATGTTCTAACATTGGGTACTGCAGCTATAGTCTTTAGAGCCTTGGGGGGTGACATTTCGGATTCAGGGATCGGTTCTTCTATATTGCCTTTTTTGGTATGTGTACCTGTATATTTTTTCGTGAATAATGCTTTGATTTGCTTAATTATTGCATTTACAGAAAAAATTTCGCCAATAAGAGTGTGGCTTGTAAACTTTCGTTGGACAGTTGGACATGATCTGATTTTGGCTCCACTCGGACTAGTTGTTGCTTTATTATACAAAGTATCAATTTGGTCGATTTTTGTTTTTTTGGCGCCCTTAGCCTTAGCAAGATATGTATATAAATTGTATATGGACCTACGAGGTGCCTATTTTGACTCGATAGCTGCCTTAGCCTCAGCACTGGATGCCAGTGATCCATATACCAAAGGCCATTCCGATAGGGTCACTAAGTACGCTGTGCAGACTGCCAGGGCCATGAAATCGAGTGAGAGAGAAATAGAGACTATTGAATTTGCGGGTCGGCTGCATGACATTGGCAAAATCGGAATAGACAGAAGCATCTTGCGAAAGAGAAGCAAGCTCAATGATCGTGAGTGGTCTGAGATGCAGAAACACCCCGTGATGGGCTCGGAAATTGCTGGGAAATTGAAATTCATGAAAGAAGCCGAGGACTACGTTAATTACCATCACGAACGATATGATGGTAAAGGATACCCAAAGGGCCTCAAAGGAGAGGAAATCCCAGTTGGAGCGCGTATTCTTGGAGTCGTGGATGCTTTTGATGCTATGACATCGGACCGTCCATATCGACCGGCCCTCGCAATAGAGGAAGCTGTTAGGGAATTGGAAAGAGGTGCCGGGCAGCAGTTTGATCCAATTGTTGTCGATGTTTTTGTTAAACTAATACGTAACGGGGAATTGAAAGTCGAAGGTCACAAAGTTAAAGAACCGGAGCCCAAACCGCAACAGAATTCCAAACAAGAATTGGACCTAAAGCCAGTGAAACGAACTCCGCAATTTTCCAAATAGACATTTTAGAATCCGGCCTCGCTCTCAGCCTTGCATGATTGTAACTATAACAGAAGCATTGACCCAACCAACATATACCGTTGCTGCTCGCTAGCGATTTTGTAGTTCCTCGTGAAGAAATCTGCAATTATTCCTTTTTGATAAGCTATAACACGCTAAACGTAATCTGAGTCAGAATTATAATATGCAAAGGCGTTTCTCAGATCTTCCCAGGACTTGTCGACTCTATATTATTGGTATATGTATTTTGGCAGCAGTGTTTTTTATATATGCAATATTAAGATTTCAGTTTGCTAGCTATATACATATTACCTCTAGGGAGCTTTTATTTTGGGCATTTGCAGTAATTCTCTCAGAGTCTTTGGTAGTGTATCTGCCGTTAACTGGTTGTTTATCAATTGGTACCGCGATAGACATCCCAATTATCCTGATGTTTGGGCCAACCCTCGCGGCAGTTTATGGAATTCTAGGAGCGTTGTCCTCATCTCTGGTTATTAGAAAGGTCCCCTTTTATCGGCTCTTTTTTAATGTAGCCCTGTTTATCCTTACTATGGGAATTTCATCTTGGGTATATCAAGGCCTTGCCCAAGGAATAAACTTTGTGGAAGCCCCTCAACTAATCGCTGTCTTTCTTCTAACTATCCTTGTCTATTTTGGATTAAATAGTGGTCTTTTAAGTGTTGTGATCGCATTAAGTGAGGACCTATCACCTAGAACCGTCTGGATGAAAAATCACTCGTGGACTATAGGTTATTTATTTGTCTTGGCAGCCATCGGCTACCTAATGGTTATGGTCAATTATGCGCTCGGAAAGTGGGCAATCGTTGTGCTGCTCTTACCTGTTTTGCTAACGCGAAAGGTATATGGCCAATACATGGATTTAAAAAAAATGCAGGACCAGCTTATTCAATCAGAAAGGCTTGCCGCAGTGGGTCAGATGGCTGCTGGCATCTCCCATGAGATCGATAATCCCATCAGCGTGATCATGGGTTACAGCGATTATCTTCTTAAAAAAACGCCATCCAGTGATTCGAGAATAGAGGATATTAAAGTTATTAGAAAGGAAGCTGAGCGGTGCAAAGCGACTACTCGAGAATTTCTTGATTTCTCAAAACCAAAGGTGCAGGTCGAAACTATCAGTATCAATCTCGCAATTAGAAATGCCATTTCCCTCCTGCGGCATGAGCGAGCATCCCGGAGCATCAAAATTATCTTCGAAGAAGATCATACACTGCCAGACATTAAGGGAGATCTCAAAAAGCTGGAGCAGGTTTTTGTTAACATAATGCTTAATGCCTTTCAGGCCATGCCAACGGGAGGGAGCCTGAGAATTTCCACGAGTGTGGCAGAGAATCCTCACCGGCACGAGAAAGCATTTTTTTCAAGAATATGGAGTAACGAGAGTAAAGATGATGTTGTTAAGGTAGAGTTTGAGGATACGGGTTGTGGTATTACGAAAGAAAATCTGAAGCGGGTGTTCACACCATTTTTTACCACAAGATCTCAGGAGGGTGGTCGGGGATTGGGTCTTTTTGTTAGTCATCAGATTATTCAAGAGCATGGTGGCAGTTTTGAGATTAAAAGTGACTCAGGAAGAGGGACGTCAGTTGCCGTTACATTGCCGTTTAAACAGTAATTAGAAATAAGGAGTTATTGAGTATTGTGGACACTTTAGAAGGTAGAAATCTGCTGGTCGTTGATGATGAAGAAAACATGCGTCAACTCATTAACAAAGTTATGAGTGAACAAGGATATCGAGTAGATCTTCTTGAGAATGGTGAAAAGACAATTCAGCTGGTAGCTAAAGAGCCGAAAAGTTATGATATTGTCATGTTGGATATACGATTACCAGGTAAGGATGGAATTGAAGTTTTAAGGGAAATCCGGGAAATCAATCCAGAGATCGCGGTGATTATGATGACCGCCTATGAATCTTTAGAGACAGCAATTCAAGCGATTAGGGAAGGGGCATACGATTATTTAATAAAGCCAGTGGGAGTGGACGAGCTTATTATTTCTGTGGAAAGGGCTCTGGAGAGAAAGCTGCTTCGCTTAGAGAATAAATATCTGAGGAAAGAAATCGGGAATCGGTACTTCTTTACCAACATTATTGGCAAAAGCGATAAGATGCAAGAAGTTTATCGAACTATAGAAAGTGTCTTAAATAGTCCAGCACCGGTATTACTAGAAGGAGAAAGTGGTACCGGTAAAGAGTTAATTGCAAGGGCAATTCATTATAACGGCTGGAGAAAGGCGAAAAAGTTCGTCGCTGTAGACTGCGGAGCTCTTCCAGAAAACCTCATCGAGAGTGAGCTCTTCGGTCATAAAAAAGGAGCCTTTACCGGAGCGACGCGAGATAAAATAGGATTATTTGAGGAAGCGAATCATGGTGCCATTTTCCTAGATGAAATCTGCAATATCAATTCCAGCACACAGGCTAAGCTCTTACGAGTTTTGCAGGAAGGTGAGATAAAAAGAGTAGGTGAGGTTCGATACCGAAAAGTTGACGTGAGGATTATATCAGCGACAAATAAAAATCTGAAGGAAGAGGTTAAGAAAGGGAGATTTCGTGACGACCTCTACTATAGGTTGAACGTCATACATATTAAGCTTCCTCTTCTGCTTGAACGCAAGGAAGATATTCCACTTCTCGCCGACTATTTCCTAAGAACTTATAGCCAAAAAGTAGGGAAGCAGGTAGGAAGGATCGAAGATGACGTTATGGATCTTCTGATCAACTACTCATGGCCTGGCAATGTGCGTCAACTAGAAAACGAGATAAAAAAGATGGTCACTTTTGTGCGCTCAGGGACAAATGTAACTCTGGATTATGTGTCCGAGGAGATCCTAAATGTAAACCAAATGTTGAAGATTGGTCAAATGGAGGGAGGAAATTCTTTAAAACTTAAAGTAGCAAATTTAGAAAAACAGCTTATCCTTCAAGAGCTAAAGTCAAATAGATGGAATAAAAGTAAGACGGCAACGGCCCTGGGCTTAAGTCGGAAGGGATTGGATAAAAAGATTCTCAGATATGGTCTGGATCGGCGAATAAAGCAAGGAAAGAGAAAAAGCTAAAAATGGGTACTTCGTACTCATACTATTTGGATTCTGTACTGTTTCTTGAATTATGCAGCGACGCCAGAATTCCAATAGTCGATCACAAATTTGAATATGAAGTTCTCAATTTTGCTTTTGAGAATATGAGAATAAAAACATAGAATCTAAGAAGAACAAGCACAAAACAGCCCAGAAGAGGGCCATTTACGCTTTCCGTAGATGGCCCTCTTCTATTTTGGCACAGACATTGCGCATAGTCTTGATAGCACTCACGAGAATTGACCGTGTTCGCTAAACCGCTCACATTACACCAAAGAGAGGAGTTCTCATGGCTGAGCTTAAATTGCCCCGGCTGAATCGTGTCTATTTGGTGGGAAGATTGACTAAAGATCCCGAGGTTAAGCAAACCCAAACTGGCAAGTCGGTTCTTAATGCACGGATGGCTGTCAATCATCCCTATCGAGATGGAGAGGGAAATTGGCAGGAAGAGGTAACTTATATCGACGTGGTCGCCTGGCAAAGGCTAGCTGAGCTTTGTGGTGAATATCTTAGCAAAGGGAGTCCAGTGCTTGTAGAAGGTCGATTGCGGACTCGATCCTGGGAGACCAATAAAGGGGAGAGTCGGAGCGTCATCGAGATCAGAGCGGATCGCGTCCAATTTCTTGATAAAATCGGGACGAGTAAACAGGATATAGAGCTTGAAACTATTGAACAGGAGGGATAAAGCGGATAAAATGACATACTCAAGGGGGAGTTCCGGACACGCCATCGGTTTGGTGGAGCATCCCTTCGAATAGACGCTCCGCTCGGGCTCCACCAAACTCCCCCTCTGAATTGTCAAAGAAAAAGCAGGAATGATAGTTTTTTCCTAAAAGGCATCTAGAGTGTTCAGGCCATCAAAGCTTCAACCACCTGGATAAACCGGGTGGTTTTTTATTGGCCATCCATTTTTTACGGTTGCTATTTTTCTATTTTCAAAGTATACTTTGGCACCGTTATAGCGAAGTTCTTTGTTGCTGGTCATGCCTTTAAAACTCTCACTTGAGGAAGAGATTTTTATAGGAGCTCTCCATGAAGGAAATATCCGGTCTCATCTCAGAACTTCAACAGGCCATGATCAAAGGGGATCTGCCCCCCTGGCGGGCAGAGGCTGTCCTTTTGGAAAAGGGCATTGAGAGCCCCAACCATTTTTACCCCGCTGCTCTGGCTCGAAAAGCTTATATAGAAGAGCTTAGCGGACAAAAGTTTCATCACCTCCAGATCCTGGAGAAACCCTACATCCAGCCCTGGCAGTGCCCTAAAGACGACATTATCTATAACCTGGAAGCCCAGGAAACAGATCTCAACTGTACGGTCTGCGGTAAAGCTCTGAAAGCTTATGAAGGCCCTCGGGCCAGCTATGCGCCTGTTGTGGCTTGCTACGTGGCTGGGCTGGAGGACTACATCTCCTACAGCGGGCAGGTTACCGTGAAGGGAGATATAAACAAGGATTTTGTCAACCTCACCTCCATGGGTCCAGGACTGTCGGCTATCGGCCTAGCCAGGGGCTGCTTTCTGGTCAATCGCTGGGGTGGAGCAGAGGTTCAGTTAGAGCCCCTGGCCACAACAGCGCGCTGCGTGGGTTTTGTCTTCGCCGATGCCCAGGAGCTCCAAAGAGCCCAAGAGATTATCCGGGACAATCTGGACCGGATCAAGGCCGTGGTGAACGAGGGTGTGGCCAAGGTGGGAGCCCAGGTAAGCCAGGTCATATTTGATACCGATAGCTTTGGCCCAGATCATTTCCTGTACGTCTGCTTTTACGCCAATTTGCCCGAGTACAGGGGTCATGGGGAGATGAGCTGGTCTGTGGGCGCGGCCCGGGAGATGACGGATTCCATCCTCGCAGAGGCGGGAGTGAATTTCAACCTCAGCGGCATCGCCCAGGGGTATGACGGGGATTACAAGCCCAGTCCTTCTAACAGGCGTGGTCGACGAGTCAGCGCCCAGGTGCGCATTCCAGTCAAGACCATGGAGGATTTTTTGAAAAAGCCGGTGGATCGGTTTTTGGCCTTCATCGAGATGGATCGTCGGGGCGTGCAGAAGTTGGGCTGGTTTGGCTACACCGGTATGGGAGCGGAGATCATATCCGGATTGTATAAAGCCACTCGCGTGAATCCGCGCATGCCCATCAACGCCTGCCTTCAGCGCATCTACTCTTTTTTGCAGGGAAGCGACCTGGTGTACGGCGTGGAGCTGCCCATCGTCGAAGCTGGAGTGTGGTCTTCCATCGAAGGAGGGATTCCCCCCACGGGACGGGAAGTGATGCGTATCATGGGCATCACTAATACCCGGGAGTTCTGCGCCAATCTGGCCGCGCAGGTGATGGCTGGGGAGTTTAATCTGGCTTGTGAGGTTGTGAGGGGGAAGCTTTATACAAAGGGAGTGAGCCGACTGTATTGAAGTACAGGACTGCCGAAATGATCAATTCCCTGAGAGTCTGAGAATACTCCGTGTTTCGCGTTAAGACTTTTGCTGGGCCCCAACCACCTCATCGAGGTGGTTTTTCTTATCTCTCCATTTTCTGGTTGCTATTTTTTCGAATTTTGGGTATACTTACCTGAAAATAGACAAAGATTTAGGTGGTAGGAGGCCATGGATCATCTCAAAATTTTAAAAAGTTTAGCCATTCCCGCCGAGAGCAAGATCGTCCTCTTGGTGCTGGATGGCGTGGGTGGGCTTCCCGACAAAACCAGCGGGAGAACGGAGCTGGAGACGGCCAGTACTCCTAATTTGGATGAACTGGCCAAAAAATCATCCTGCGGGCTCATGGATCCCATCAGCATGGGTCTCACCCCAGGTAGCGGGCCTTCGCATCTGGCCCTTTTTGGCTACGATCCACTCAAGTACCAGGTCGGGCGTGGAGTGCTGGAGGCCTTTGGGATCGGATTTGAGTTGGGCCCCTCGGACGTAGCCGCCCGGATAAACTTCGCCACTATCGACGATGAAGGTCTGATTACCGACCGAAGAGCGGGCAGGATCTCTACAGAGGAAAACGAAAGGTTGTGCACTCTGCTAAAAGACATCCGCATGCCCGCTTTGGAGATCTTCCTGAGGCCCGTCAAGGAACATAGAGCTGTTGTGGTCTTCCGCGGTCAGAACCTATCAGGGGCTTTGACCGATACCGACCCACAACAGCTTGGAGTTCCTCCCAAGGAGGTTCAGCCTTTGACCCCAGAGGGCCATGGGACGGCCAAGATCGTGGAGGAATTTATCGCCGAGGCTAAAAAACGTCTGGCAGTGGAACATCCCGCCAACATGATTTTAATGAGGGGCTTCGATCGATACGAGCCACCACCCTCACTGCAGGAGCTGTATCTTCTCAAATCGGCGGCCATTGCTATGTATCCCATGTACAAGGGGGTGGCTAAGCTGGTGGGCATGGAGGTCATTGGGGAGGCGACGAGCATCGCAGAAGAATTCGCTGTTTTGACTGAACGCTTCTCTGACTACGACTTTTTTTTCCTGCACGTCAAGCAAACGGACAGCGCGGGAGAGGACGGGGATTTTCGCAGAAAGGTGGCCGTCATAGAGGAGGTGGACGGACTGCTGCCTCAATTAACAGCTCTTAAGCCGGACGTCATCGTGGTTACCTGTGATCACTCCACTCCGGCGGTTCTTCGCTCACACAGCTGGCATGCAGCGCCCGTGTTGCTGTATTCCAAATATTGCCGGCCAGATGGCATAGAGACATTTACAGAACGAGAATGTGCCAAGGGTTGTCTAGGCCGATTTCCGACCAGGAATCTGATGGCTCTGGCTCTTGCTAATGCGCTCAGGCTGACGAAATATGGTGCCTAGGAGGATACATGCATTGCGCCGGCACACTTTGCTTCTCTGTGTGATATCCGGTCTCCTGCTTGCCCTGTCATTTCCCCGCTATCATCTGGGATTTCTGGGCTTTTTTTGCCTCGTGCCGTTCTTGTTTACCTTCGCTCAACGACAGTCTGAGCCTTCCTTTGGCCGTGGCCTCGTTATGGGGCTAACCCTCTATGGTGGTACCTTTTTTTGGATTGCCTGGGTGACCTTTCCAGGTGCACTGGGGGCCATCGGTTTATTGTCTCTTTATCTTGGCCTCTTCGCTGTGATATTTCAATTCGTCCTAAAGCGATGGGGCCGTGTTGCTCTTTGGGCCTTCCCTTTTTTCTGGACGGCCATGGAGTATTTGCGTTCCTTGGGTCAGCTTGGCTTTCCTTGGACCTCCATTTGTTATTCACAGACGGAATATCTGCCCATGATTCAGTTCGCCAGCCTTACCGGAGCCTATGGAGTTTCTTTTTGGCTGGTGGTGATAAATACCATCGTTTTTGGGGCCATGTGTAGATGGCGCCAGAGGAAATGCCTGCTTCTTCTTTTGATTCCTTTGATAGTGGTTCCCTACCTTTACGGGAAACGAGTGATCCCTCAGAGTCCTTTGCCTGGGGACCTCAAGGTGGCCCTCATCCAGCCGAACATGGAACCCGATGTCAAATGGGACAGCCGATTTATCGATCAGAATTTTGAGGCTCTCATAGATCTCACTCGCCAGGCCAGTGAGGTGCACCCGGATCTTGTCATCTGGCCGGAGACAGCCACACCATGCTATCTGATGAAACAGAAGGAGTATTATCAGAAAGTTCGAGACCTAGTGGACGAGTTGGGGATTCCTCTGCTGACTGGCTCTCCGGACTACGCCTATCAGGGCGATGAGGAGTACCAATATTTCAATTCGGCCTTTTATATCGTCCCCGGTACACCTGATATACAGCAGTATTCGAAAATGCAATTAGTACCCTTTAGTGAGAAAATCCCCTACGATGAGAAGATTTCCCTATTGCGGAGGATTGACTTCGGCGAGGCCGATTTCACTCCGGGTCGTCATTATACTCTCTTTCAGCATCCTCACGGCAACTTTGCTGTTCTTATTTGCTTTGAGTCCATCTTTCCCCAACTGGCCAGAGAGTTCTATTTAAGAGGGGCGGACTTTTTGGTGGTCATCACCAATGATGGATGGTTTGGCAAAACTCCTGCACCTTATCAGCATGCTCAGATTGCTATCTTTCGAGCCATTGAGAATCGCATTAGCATCGCACGTTGTGCTAATACCGGAGTTTCCATGCTCATCGACCCCTTTGGGCGGACCAGCAACAGAACGCCCATCTTCGTTAAAGAGAGCGTTGTTGTCGATTTGCCTCTTTGGGAAGGGGGAACATTCTACACTCGACGAGGAGAATGGTTGAGCTGGGTATGTATGGTCGTGGCCGGGTTGTTTGTGGTAGGCGCCCCCTTTCGGGGGAGAAGAGCATAGGTGGAGACACTCAAGGAGTTCAGTTGATGTCGGTGATGAGGACAAGCTTAGAAAACAGATCTCGGACAGTGCGTTTTCACTTGCGCTGGACTTTAGCTGTTATAACGATTCTCTTTGGATCGATAGTCCCCATAGCTTGGTCCAGGGTGGGGGATTGGACCACCTACACCAACACGAATTTCATCCAAGATCTCCATTTTCTGGGCGATGATCTTTGGTGTGCCACCTCAGGAGGTCTCCTCCAGCTTTGTTTGGCCGATGAGTCCATTCGACAATATACCAATGTTCATGGCCTGGGCTACATAGACGTCTCGTCGCTAAGCGTTGATCGCCAAGGAATACTGTGGTTGGGTACCAATGGAGGGGGGCTGTCGACCTATGATCCTTTCAGCGGTCGCTGGAGGACTTATACCGAGTTTGATGGCGTTGCCGGTAAGGTGGTCAGCGCCGTCTTGGCTAGTGGAGATAGAATTTGGGTGGGCACAGAAGAGGGCATAAGCCTCTTCGTCTGGAACGAGACCGAAGGCGACTATTTCTGGAAGGAGAATTATCTCGCCGAAAAGGGCGTGCCGGTCAAAAATGTTCGGGCCTTTGTGGATTGGGAAGACCAGATATGGGTTGGCATGGATGGGGGAGTGGCCAGAGCACGCTATCGTCATCCCGACTTCGTGCCCAACCTGCAGGACTCCGCCAGCTGGACGAACTATAATGAATCGCATGGGCTAGCCCATAATCGGGTCAATTGTTTTTCCTTAGTAGGTTCTACCATCGTGGCGGGAACCGATGGGGGCGTCAGCGCCTTCCCGGAGAGCACTTGGGTCTCCTGGAGTCTGGGACTGCCGCCCAGCACGGCTGTATACGATCTGCTGGTCAGCGGTTCTAAAATGTGGGCGGGCACCGGCGCTGGCCTATACATGTACGATAGTATATGGGTGCCTCCTCCGGAGTGGATTCCCCTCCTGGAGGGCGAGGCCATCACCGCCCTGGCCGAGGATAGCTCAGGAGTTATGTGGGTGGGGACCGAGGGGGGTGGGGTGATAGCAGCACACGGACAAGATTGGGTCCCATATATCGCCCAGGGGCCGGCACATAACAATATCTCCCGTGTGACCCTGGATGATGAGGAATGCGTGTGGATTACTACCAGGCCTCCGAGTTACCCGAGGTATAGGGCCGAACCCTGTCGTCTGGCCAATGACCATTGGACCACTTTCGACGAGTCTGGTGGCTTTGAAAAAGGAGAATTCATGCCGGCTTTGTTCGTCGACCGTTTGGGACGTAAGTGGTTTGGTTCTTGGGGCTTTGGCGTTGGCGTTCTGGACGATGGGGGAACTCTGACCAAAGAGGACGATATCTGGCTCCACCTGGACGAGGAGAACAGCGGCCTTAAGGGGATACCTCAGAATACCCGATATGTGGTTGTGACCGATATCGCCCAGGATCAACGAGGCAACTACTGGTTTTTGAATTATTTGGGGATCGAGTCCGGTTTGGTGGTCTGCGATTCCACCCTCTCGAATTGGACCGCTTATTCTGTCAGGGATGGCTTGGTTTTCACCGAGGTTCAGTCGTTGGCCATCGATGGGCAGGGCATTAAGTGGGTGGGTGCTCGGCAAGAGGGAATGTCCCGTTTTGACGACGCAGGCACGCCCTTCGATAAACTGGACGATGATCCCTTCTCAGCGTGGCTGACATACAGCGAGAGTGAACCATATCCCCATACCATCGTCACCGACAACGTCACCTCCATCTGTGTAGACAAAACTGGGATAGTGTGGATCGGGACGGCTGCCGGGATTATGCGACTAAGCGGCCTATCATTCTACAGTGTCAGTGGCTTGCTCAATGAGTCTGTGAATGTGATTGCTGTTGATGCTCGCAACAATAAATGGGTGGGCACCGAGGGGGGAGTGAGTCTTCTGAATGCCGCTGGGGATGAATGGACTCACTTTACCTCTACCAACAGCCAACTGGTGTCGGATAATGTGCTGGATATCGCCATCAACGAACGAACCGGTGAAGTATGGCTTGCCACGGATTTGGGTTTGAGCCGATATGAGTCGGGGATCGCCGCTCCCGTTTCCTCAATGGAGGACGTCGCGGTTTTCCCCAATCCCTTTTTCCCAGAGGTAGGGAATGGTTTGGTGACGTTTGGGGGGCTGGCAGATGGCTCAACGGTTTTTATATTCAACCTCACAGGGGATTTGATCAGGGAGATACCAATGCCCCAAAACAATCTGAATCAGGCGGTTTGGGATGGTAAAAATGCTCGGGGAAACGAGGTGGCCAGTGGTATCTATATCTTCTTGGCACGAAACGAGCAGGGCCTGTCGAAGGTAGGCAAAGTCGCAGTGGTTCGTTGAGCATGAGAGGGCTTTGATGTGTATGGAAGTTGAGGTCTACGGGCCTGATTTTCGCCCACAGTGGGAGAAGTTCGTGCGAGCCGCCGAGAACGGGACCATCTTCCATCGACAGCAATTTCTAGAGTATCATCCCCCCGATCGTTTCACATCGCGACACCTGATTTTTCGGCGGAAAAACCGGATATTCGCCATTCTGCCCGGGGCTGTTCGGGAGGTAAAAGGCACCAAAACTTATATCTCCCACCCTGGAGCCTCATACGGAGGCTTTGTAGTCCGCCCTCGGTTGGGAGTCCGGGAGTCCTATCTCGTGGTAGAGTCCTTCGTCAATTACCTGCACGAAAAGCATTTTGGACGCGCAGAGCTGACGCCCCCTCCTCTTTTCTACAGCGCCAATCCCAACAATTATATCGAATTCGCCCTGCTGAAACATGGATTTGGGTATATTAAACGAGAGCTCACCAGCGTGGTTCCGTTACCCGGCCCTGGTATCGAGGTGCTTTCCTCCTTTAAGAGTGAGGCCAGGACAGCCACGCGAAGGGCTCAGAAGTTGGGCGTCAGCATCAAGGAATCGAACGACTACGAGGATTTCTACCAAATCCTACGCAGGAACCTGAGGATGAGGCACAACGTGAGTCCAACTCACACGTTGGAGGAACTCATGCGCCTAAAGGCACACCTGCCCCATGAGATACAGCTCTTCTCTGCTTATCTCTCAGGAGAGCAAATTGCTGGGGTGGTGCTGTTTCTCTGCAATCCTCGTGTGATCTTGGCCTTTTATATCAGCCATCGAGAGGAGTTTCAAAAGTATCGGAGCGTGAACCTGCTGTTCCACGAAATCATGAATTGGGGACGACAGCGCGGATTCCAATATCTGGATTTCGGAACCTTTACTCTGAATATGGACCCGAACTGGGGGTTGGGCAAGTTTAAAGAGACATTCGGGGCCAAAGGTCTTTTCCGGGACACCTTTTATCGAGATCTGTCAGGCTGAGAGGCGCCATGGGAACCTTTGAGGATCTCAGAAGGCTCACGAAGCACTCGCTTATATACGGCGTGGGCCACATCCTAAGCCGTGGGATTAGCTTCCTACTTTTGCCCTTATATACAAATGTCTTATCCCCGGCCGAGTATGGAATCGTGGCCCTTGTTTTTACCTTCATAGCATTCATGAATATCCTTTTTCTCTACGGTTTAGATAGCGCTTTTCTGCGCTTTTATGCTTTGGAAAAGGGCCCTAATGAGAAGAAAAAAATTCTTGCCACGACCATGTCCATGACCGCTTTGACATCTGTGAGCCTTTTCTTATTGTTATTTCTATCCTGCGAGCCTCTGTCACGCCTGATTCTTGGTCGGCCGGGAACGGATTCTCTCCTGAAAATGGCCAGCGGAATTATTTTCTTCGACACGCTCTCTACCTTTCCGTATCTGCTCTTGAGGTTGGAGGAAAAGTCTACCAAGTTCATTTCGTACCGTCTCGTAAATGTCCTTCTCACTTTGGGTTTAAATATTTTCTTGGTAGCCTACTTGAAGAAGGGCGTGTACGGTGTATTTCTCAGCAATCTCATCGCTTCAGCCTTCATCTTAGCGATCCTTTTGCCCATCATCTGGCAGAGGGTTGCACCGGCTTGGTCTGGGTTCCTTGTGAAAGAGCTTCTCAAATTCGGGCTGCCCTTCATTCCAGCAGGCCTGGCCTCTATGAGCATGGAGCTCATCGACCGGTACATGCTTAGGCACATGAAGGATTTGGAGGTGGTTGGTGTTTACAACGCCGGTTATAAACTGGGTTTGTTCATGTTGTTGGTGGTGATGGCTTTCAAGTTTGCTTGGCAGCCTTTTTTTTTGGGTTTGGGTGGGGAGGAAACCCGGGCCAAGAAAAACTTCGCCGCCGTTCTGACATACTTTCTATTGGTCACTAGCTTTCTCCTTCTGATGGTTTCCTTTTTCGTTGACGATCTGGTTCGGCTGGGCTTTTTTGGGGTGACTATCTTCGGCCCTGAATTTTGGTCGGGTACTCAGGTGGTCCCGGTTATCTTAATGGCTCACGTTATGATGGGACTTTACCTGATCTTTCTGCCCGGCATTTATTTGAGAAAGAAGACCAAATTCATCCCGCTGTTCACCGGAGTGGGAGCAGTGGTCAACATACTGGGTAACTTCCTCTTGATCCCTCGATGGGGAATGCAGGGGGCAGCCTGGGCCACATTCCTGGGTTATTTCGCCATGGCCTTTGCCCTCTACGTGACTGTTCAAAGATTCTATCCCGTTCGCTATCAGTTCGGACGCGCCGCCAAGGTAATTTTCATCTCCACTCTAGTATTCGTGACTTGGAGATGGTTGGCTCGCTCTATTTCTGTGAGAATCTTGTTGCTTGTCGTAGGTTACCCCTTGGGTCTTGTCCTCACGGGATTTTTCAGCCGAGCTGAATGGCAAGGTCTGCGGAACACCCTTGGTTTGCGAAGAGACGGTTAAGGCCATGGTGAGCGAAAAGGTCTGCCTGGTCACCTGGGGACACGATCCTTTAGACGACCGAATCTTTTTCAAAGAGGCTCTGTCTCTGGGAAAGGTCTATCCCCGGGTGACCATTCTAGCCACTGGGCCCAGGAAGATTCAGCACGTCGGAGAGATCAAAGTAGTTTCAGTGGGACGGAGTCGCCTTTTTCCTTGGACCATGTGGAGATTATGCATGGCGGCCAGGGGGGAACGAGCCCATTTTTACCATCTGCACGAACCACAGCTTCTTCCTCTGGCGCTCTTTTTTAGGCTTCTTTATCGCGTCAAGATCATCTACGACGTCCATGAACATCTTCCAGAGATGATCAGGGATTTTTCCACCCGACCACGGAAGGTAGCGGCACTCCTGGCGGCGATTTTTTCCCAGGTTGATATCTCGCTGGCCCGATGTGCCGATGCCGTGTTGGTAACCACCGGTCTTTTGGAATCCCGGTACGCCCGGATAGACAGCCGTGTGGTGGCCATTTATAACTATCCCCGGACAGACCTGTTTGACGGAACACACAAGCCTCCTGAGGCCTTAAGGCGAAGATACGCATCGAGCCGAATTGTCCTGTATCACGGACAGATAGGGAGAATGCGCAATATTCCCCTGCTGATCGAAGCCGTCAAGGTGGTGGCCCAGCGGATTAAGGATCTCAAACTGCTCCTCATGGGCCCAGTGTATGGAAATTCGTACCGGGCTCAACTTCTCAAGCTGATGCGGGACAAGCATGTTCATGAGCTTGTGGAGCTTCTGGATCCCGTTCCCCATCAGCAGGTTCCGGATTACATCGCCCTCAGCCAGGTCGGTTTGGTCGTTCTTCCCCCCCTGTCGGTATTCACAAAGAACATCCCCATAAAACTCCTCGAATACATGGCCTGTGCAGTTCCAGTGGTGGGCGGGAGGTTACCACCCATCGAGAGGTTCGTTCGGGCGGCCAATTGTGGCATTCTAGTGGATCCCACAGATTCAAAGGAGATCGCAGAGGCCATTGTGCGCCTTCTGGAACATCCCCAGGAAGCGAAAGCCATGGGCCTGAGAGGCCAGAGAGCCGTCCAGGTTGAATATAACTGGTCTCGAATGGAGAGCCGCTTATTGGCGGTATATCGGGAGTTGAAAGAAGATTCATGTTGAAAATCCTATATCTGGCGCCAGAACACTTCACAGGAGCTTTGGGCCTCTTCGTCGAGGCTCATCGTCAAATGGGGCACGAGAGCCGGTTGGTTACCTTATTCCGCTCCAGAGGTCGATATCGTGAAGATGTGTGCCTAAACCTTCCTCTAGTGGGACATCGTCCAGGGCTCATGCCCCTGCGCCAATTGGCCTATCGAACGCACGGAAAACAGGGGATCTACACCCCACGGAAAGGTTATCCGCCCACCTGGAAGCCGGCCAACCTCGCTGAGAAACTTTTTTTTAAAGCCCGGGATGCCCTCTGGGCGCCGAGAATATACCGGGCTATTGCGGCTCATCAGCTCTTGAATTTTGACATCTATCACCTAGAGGGGGGTCTGGGTTTCTTCCGCGATGGACGAGTCGTCAAACGCCTCAAGGCTATGGGCAAAAAGATCGTCTGCAGCTATCACGGCACCGATCTGAGACAGCGGGGTGTGATTCAGGAGATCGACTCCATCAGCGACCTCAATCTCACCTGCGAGCTTGATCTGAGGTCTAGACATCCTCGGATGCAGTTTCTTTTCCTGCCCATCGACACCACCCGCTTCACCCCTCGGGAACACCGCGGCAAAGCCCGTCACATCGGCCATGCCCCTACAAGCCGTTATTTCAAGGGCTCCCTTAAAATCATAGAGGTCTGCAGAGAGCTAGAGAAGGAGTTTGGGGTGCGGCTGGTGCTCATCGAGAATAAGTCTCACGCTGAGGCTTTACGTTTAAAGCACAGTTGCGATATTTTTATCGACCAGATTGCTGACTTAGGCGGTTGGGGATACGGTATGAATTCTCTCGAATCCCTGTCCATGGGTATTCCCACCTGCACCCACATGGTCCCTCAGTACGAGGAATTTCTTCCCGATCATCCTTTCATCAACGTGGACAAGCAAGGCTTGAAAGAGCAGCTCAGCCGTCTCATTCAGGATCCAAAACTGAGGAGGAAAAAGGGATGGGAGGGGCGAGAGTGGGTGGTGCGACACCATGACATTCGAGTTGTCACCAAGCAGCTTTACGAATACTATCGTCAGCTAGGCTGGCTGAAAGACAAGGCTGGGAACAAGTCAACTTCCGAAGAGAGACAGGCTTAAGCCGTGGATGCAAGCATTGTTATCCCCACATACAACAAGGTAGCCCACTTAAAGGCCACTCTGGAATCCTTGGAGAACCTCGAGTATCCCAGAGAGTACTTCGAGGTGGTGGTGGTGGATGACGGATCCCATGATGGAACCAGTTCCTTTCTCTCTGGGGCACTCTTTCACTATAAACTTCGCCTTTTCCATCACCATAAGAATAGGGGCCGGGCCGCGGCTCGAAACACAGGTGTCCGCCAAGCTGGAGGGAGGGTGGTGGTCTTTCTGGACAACGACATGAAAGCGGCCCCCGGATTGCTGACAGCCCATCTGAGCAGACATGATGACGAGCACAGGTTGGTTGTCCTGGGGAATGTCCGTCGAGCTCCAGAGGTTAGGCCAACGGCGTTGGTAAGATATCTTGACTCCAGAGGGGTTCATAAGCTGAAGCTTGGTGAGCCCATTCCCTTTCGTTATTTCGTCACCAACAACGTATCTCTGGAGCGAGAATTTCTGTTGGCTGCAGGGCTCTTTGATGAACGATTTCGTGAGTTCGGCGGAGAGGATCTGGAATTGGGTTATCGACTGGACAAAGCCGGAGCCAGGTTCGTCTATTCACCTGAGGCACGAACGTATCGAACTGACTATAGAGATATTTCCGAACTCTGCAAAGCCATGGTGACCTATGGGGAATCCTCTTTACCCATCATCCTCGAGACCCATCCTCAGCTCAAAGAGCTTGTCAAGGCCCACATGCTGGAGCCGGCCAGACCTTTCTCAGAGCCCTTCTTTCTGACCTGCAAGAAGGTCTCCTTCCACCTGGCATTATGGAGGCCCTGGGGATCGATGGCCGCCTTACTGGCCCGATTTTTCAACCGCCTTTTCGTGCCCGCCATCCTATTCGACTATCTCATTCTCTTCCATTACCTGAAAGGAGTCAGGAGATCGAGGAGAGAATGATGAGCAGGCAAAAGCGAACTGGGAGGTTGCATCGGGAATTGGCTTCCCCCTCAGGTTGGTGATGATATATGTATCTTTCGGTGCTCATCGTAACCTGGAATAGCCAGGACCATATTGCCTCCTGCCTGTCCTCTGTTCAGAAGCAGGGCGAGGGCCTGTCTAGTGAAGTCATCGTGGTGGACAATGCCTCGGAGGATGAGACCAGGGACATCATCTCCCGGGATTTTCCCACCGTGCAAGTGATCCATAACGTGGAGAACATTGGTTTTACCAGAGGCTGCAATCGTGGTTTAGCAGAATGTCGAGGTCAATTCATCCTGTTACTTAATCCTGATACAGAAGTCATGCCGGGATCTCTAAATAGGATGGTCCAATACATGGAGGCTCATAGCCATGTGGGTGGCCTCGGACCTCAACTTCTTTACCCAGATGGCCGGATTCAATTATCTTGTCGGCAATTTCCCACCTATAGCTTGATGCTGTGGGAGTTTAGTGGTTTGAGTGTTCTTTTCCCCAAAAGCCGGATCTTCGGAGATTGGCGAATGGGGCATTTCGACCACTGTCAACTTCGCGCTGTGGACCAACCCATGGGTGCCTGTCTTCTTATACGCAAATCTGCCCTTGAAGAGATTGGAGTCCTGGATGAACAATTTAAGATGTTTTTCAGCGATGTCGACCTCTGTCGGCGCTTGAAATACGCCGGTTGGGAGATTATTTTTTTACCTACAGCCCAAGTGGTGCACGACATGGGCTCTAGCGTCCAGCGAGCCAGAGGGCGTATGTTAGTGGCCTCCCATAGAGATTGCTACCGATATTTTAAAAAATACCGGGTGGGAGCCCTGGATTATTTGTACTCTTGGATGTTGGGTCTTGGGCTGCTCCTGTCACTGCCCGTCAGGGCTCTAGCAGCCTGGCTGCGATCGGTTCTTTTCACAGCATCTTGGTGACTTTGCCCCATTACTATCCTCTATTTTGTGCTTCCCGTTAAACCCCCCTAAAAAATTTTTCCAAAATCAGAAATTTTCCTTGACAAATAAGCACAACTATTGTAAAATGGCAGTGTGGGAAATTTGGGGGAAATGGGGGGTAATTGTGGGTAATTTTTCTTGCACAGGTTCTGGCTATGAGTCCTGACAGGAATAAAAAAAGGCAGAGCCGACCTAGAAAACAGAGCCGACAAAATCATAGCTACGATTTTGTCGGCCAATATTATTATGCCATCGATGAGAAGGGTAGGGTCAACATACCGGCCAAATTTCGCAAAGCGGTGCAGGCGAATAGGGAAGACTGGTTTAAGATCACCCTAGGTCTGGATAGGTGCATTTGGGTTATGCCGCCTGAACAATGGCGTATCGTTCAGGAGAAGTTGAATGAGCTGCCCTTCGAATTAGCAGATCCTCGTTATTATCACAGAATGATTCATTCCTATGCTTCTAATTCCAAGATCGATGCCCAGGGAAGGATCGTCCTGCCCAGGAATTTGCTGGAAAAGCTGAAAATTGAGAAAGACGTCGTGATCGTCGGGATGCACAACCACATCGAAATTTGGAAGCATGAGACTCACCAGGAATATCTAAATAAAGGCCCAAGCGCCTATGAAACTGGACCTTACGAAGAAGCGGCCGAGAAGATCTATCGCTACATATTAAAGAAAAGCTCCTAGCCCACCCTACCATGATGGTCCGCCTCTTTTCTGGACCATCGGAACATATCATCCCCAATCGGCAATGGTGATGACCACCAGCCTTTGCACATCTCCCTCCATGGAGAGTCACTCCATCCTTGCGCATATGCCCGTCATGGTCAAGGAAACTATGGGCTATCTGCTCACCGATCTCTCTGGCATCTATGTGGATTGCACACTGGGTGCTGGTGGTCACGCCGCGGCGATTCTGCAATCCCTGAACCCTGAAGGCGAGCTAATTGGAATCGACCGCGACCAGCTAGCCATTGCCAATTTCCAGCGGCAGTTGAAGCGCTGGCCTTCCAGAGTTATCCTCCTACACTCTCGATATGCCCTTCTGGGCGAATTGCTCCAGAGCCAGGATATCGGCCAGGTGGACGGGGTGCTATTCGATCTCGGATTGGCATCATTTCAGATTGATGAACCAGAGCGTGGTTTCAGCTACCTCCGTGATGGCCCTCTGGACATGAGATTGGATTCAAACCAGAAAATCACGGCGGAGTTCGTCATCAATGATTATGACGAAAGGACTCTGGCTGCGTTGATCAGGGATTACGGAGAGGAACGCCACTGGCGTCGAGTAGCCCGAGCGATTGTTCGAGCGCGCAAAGATGGTCCCATCGAGTCCACACTACAGCTGGCTGACATCATCGCAGGGATTATCCCCAAACCACAGGTCATCAAGAGCCTCTCGCGGTGCTTTCAGGCCCTTCGCGTTCATATCAACCAGGAGCTAGACGAGCTTCGAGCGGGCCTGGATGCAGCAGTAAATTACTTGAAACCCGGGGGGCGTGTGGTGGTCATCTGCTACCAGTCTCTGGAGGATAAAGTTGTGAAGGAGCTTTTCGCCAGGTATTCTGGGATCTGTCAGTGTCCCAAGGACCTACCACAATGCACTTGCGGGGTGCAGAAGGTCCTCCGGGTGCTCAACAGACGGGCCATTCAACCTACGGCCAAGGAAATAGAGGCCAATCCAAGAGCCAGAAGCGCTCGCCTCAGAGTTGCGCAAAAAATCAGCTCGGGTGGAACGAGATGAGGGGGTCGAAAAAGAGCAGGTTCTTCCGCCAGCCAGGCCATCGCAGGAAAAGATCCACCCGCCTTTCCCGGATCGTTCTGTTGACCTTTCTGGTCAGCATAGTCGCCACAGTTGCATATATCTGGGAGAGGGTGCAGGTGGTCCGTCAGCAGGTGGTTCTCTCTGAACTGCAGAGGCAAATTTCTCAGCTGAAGAACGACAACGAGTATCTGCGAGTGAAAGTGCTGGCACTCTCGCGGGCCAGTCACCTGGATAGCCTTGCCCGGGAATTTGGGTTTATAAACCCCTCTCCGGGACAAATTATTAGGCTTTCTCAATGAGTCTTCTCATATCCAAATCCATGCGGGTTGGGAACCATGCCATACGTTTTTCAAGTATGAAGGTGATCTTCGATGCGCAGTAAACAGAGCAGACGCATCATCTTGGTTCTGATCCTGGGCGCTGGAATCTGGGTTTCTCTGATAGGCAGGCTATTCTTTATTCAGATTCTTCACCGAGGCGAATATCGCCAGAGAAGCCAAGACCAACATCTATGCGAGTCGACTTTGAAGGCTCAGCGGGGCGTTATTTACGATCGCGATGGGGCAAAGTTGGTCTGTAACCTACCAGTGAAATCGTATTATGTGGATCCCACGGAAGTGAAGAATCTTCAGCGGATCGGTGCTAACTTCGCCCGGCTTTTGAAACGTTCCTCTCGTCATATTATCCAAAGCCTCGACATGGAATCCACCTTTGTGTGGCTAATCAGAATGACGGAGCCGAAAGTCAGCCAGCTTATCGACAGCTGGAATATTGCCGGAGTTTTTTCTCTTGTCGAGATGAAACGGTTTTATCCCTGTCGCCAATTGGGATGCCAAGTCATCGGTTTCACAGACGTTGACAATAAAGGCCTGGAAGGCCTGGAGCTCCAATTTGACGATGTGCTGCGAGGTAGAGATGGCTGGGCCGTTATGCAGCGAGACGCCCACGGTCGCCGGATTCCTCTGACAGAATACCCTCGTGAGGAACCTCGCGATGGCTACAGCTTAGTTGTCACCATACACGCTGTGTATCAGACCATCGCCGAGCAGGAGTTAGCCAGAGGCATCCAGAAAACCAGTGCCAAGGCGGGCTGTGTGATTCTTATGGATCCCGCCACGGGAGAGATTCTGGCCATGGCCAATGAGCCCCAATACGATCCGAATTCCCCCAGCACGGCACATCAGGAATGTAGGCGAAATCGAGCCATCACGGATATATTCGAGCCCGGCTCTACCTTTAAGATCGTTGCCGCTGCTGCCGCGCTGGAAGAGGGAGTCCAAAACCCAGATGACCTCATCTATTGCGAAGAAGGCAGTATGGAACTATGCCGCACTACAATTAACGATGTGGATGAGTTCGGCTGGCTGACTTTTGAGCAGGTTATCGAGAAATCAAGCAACATAGGGATCATCAAGGTGGCCAATCAGGTGGGTGAGGAGCCCTTCTTTGATTATGCTCGCAGGTTTGGATTCGGAAACTTAACGGGCATCAGCCTCCCGGGCGAGGTCAAAGGACTCCTGGCATCCCCCAAGACTTGGTCCCGACTTTCCTTGGCCTCCATGGCTATGGGACATGAGGTCGCCGTTACATCCCTTCAGTTGGTCTGCGCCTACGCAGCTGTGGCCAATAGTGGAACGTTGATGAAACCGCTCATAGTGCGATATGTCCTCGACACACGAGGAAATGTGGTCCAGGAGTTCTCGCCGAGCCGCATACGTCGCGTCATCTCTCCAAAGACTGCTGCGACCTTAAAGTCCTTTCTCGTGAAGGTGGTGGAGCGTGGCACAGGTAAATTAGCGGCTATAGATGGCTTGTGCGTGGCGGGAAAGACTGGGACAGCTTATAAATTGAGGGAAGACGGCTCTGGTTTTTCTAGAGATAGATTCATGGCCTCATTCTGCGGCTTTTTTCCGGCAGAGTCCCCGCGGTTGGTGGGTTTGGTCGTGTTGGATGAGCCCAGAATGCCTCACTCGGGAGGCCAGGCTGCCACCCCGATCTTTCGCAGGATCGCGGAGCGCATCCTGGCTCTGCCCAAGGGACCCTGTGCGGACCTCTGTCTCATGGTTTCTCAACCTGATGCAGCTGAGCAGATGGTCGTCGTTCCCGACCTTTCGGGTTTGGATAAACCGACTGCCCTGGTGCTTCTCCAAAAGCGGGACCTAGCGGCTCAGCCTGAAGGAGAGGGGCTGCGCGTCTGCCACCAGCAGCCCCAAGCCGGTGTGCTAGTGGCTCGGGGGGAGACCATTCTGATGGTTTTGGGCAATTTAGCGAAGCGAACAACCAAGGACTCGAAGGTCCCTCATGTGATTGGTTTGACATTGCGAGAAGCTATACGGCAACTGAGACAGAATGGTCTGGCGGCAACATTTGCCGGTAGCGGTCTGGTGATTCGGCAGACGCCAAAGGCGGGCAGTAGAGTCGGCCAAGAGACCGTGTGCAAGTTGGAATGTGAAGCGCCCAGCGGCGGTCCGGATTTGATGGCAGATGCCTCATCACGTCACCGAGGCATGTCAGAACCATGAAGTTGGGTCAGCTCATAGACGCTTTGGCTGAGAGAGAGGTCAGCGGCCCAACGGATGTGGATATTCGCTCTATCGCGTATGACTCACGTAAGGTAACTCCCGGAGCCCTATTTGTGGCCATTCGGGGAGAGCATACCGATGGTCATCGATATATCTCTTCTGCATTGGCCAAGGGAGCTGTGGCTGTGGTCGTTGATCGTGGGCATAGTGAGCCAGCTCAGACCACAATTCGTGTGGACAATTCCAGAAAGGCTCTGGCCCTGTTATCAGCTCAATGGTATGGACGACCGGCAGAGAAACTCAGGTTAGTTGGCATCACCGGCACTGACGGCAAGACAACGACTTCTTTCCTGCTGCGCTCTGTGTTGCAATCGGCTGGGTATCGCACTGGCCTGATAGGCACTGTAATCACTTCCTCTGGAGAAGAGGCAGTGCCTTCTCTCTACACCACTCCAGAATCCTTAGAGCTTCAAGAAATATTGGCTCATATGTCGTTGGAGGGAAACGAGTACGTCGTTATGGAGGTTTCTTCTCATGCACTGGCCTTGGATCGCGTATTCGGGATCCCCTTTGAGATGGGCATCTTCACAAATTTGTCAAGGGATCATCTGGACTTTCATGGAGACTTCCAGCATTACCGAGATGTGAAGGCGTTGTTGTTTGAGAGGCTCCGCGGACAGGACTCCTGTGCCGTCATCAACCTGGACGATCCCAATGCCCAGTTTATAAGGGACAAAACGAAAGTTCCTGTGGTCACCTTTTCTGTAGAGATGGAGGCCGACGTCTTTCTGCTCAACGCAAACCTCACCATGGAGATGACAGAGATAGAGGCGAGCACGCCCCAGGGCCCGATCCATTTCCAGCTTCATCTGTTGGGACGATATAACGTCTCCAACGCTCTGGCGAGCGTGGCTGCGGGGATCGCTCTTGAATTACCCGTGGCTGACATTCGAGATGGATTAAAGCAAGTCAGGGGAGTGGACGGTCGGTTTGAGGTTGTGGAGACCGGGCGGGGATTCTCCGTGATCGTCGACTATGCCCACACCCCGCAAGCTCTGAGTCGATTACTTGGCGCTGTCAGAGATATGTCCTCAGGAAGTCTTTTGGTCATCTTTGGCTGTGGGGGAGACCGAGATCGTGGTAAACGTCCCCAGATGGGCCTAATGGCTTCCCGGCTGGCCGATAAGGTTATCCTGACAACCGACAATCCCCGATCTGAGGACCCTCTAGAAATTCTGCGAGAGGTGGAGGGGGGGGTGGTCCCAGGGGCACGATACGAAGTCGTTGTGGATCGGCGCCAGGCTATTCGCCGCGGACTCACTCTGGCGCAACCAGGGGATGTCCTGGTCGTGGCAGGAAGGGGACACGAACGGTTTCAAATCGTCGGGGATCAGCAAATTCCCTTTTTAGACCGCGCGATTATCCTCGAGGAGCTCGAAAAGCTGAATCCCTGAGCCTTGGTCGACATTTTTCCTAGAGTCCTCACCAATAAACCGCTTAGCATTCCGGGATATCGAATTGCGATGGTATCACCGTGCGGGAAGCACCTTAATTTTCAGCGGCAAGATGTCATCAGCCTTGGCACTGATCTTGGCGCTGCGATGTTGAATGGGGAAGCCCTGCCTATGGAGAGCATATACGTCCGGGAGATCATCGAGGCCACGGAGGGTCAGCTTTTCACAGCGGGACTTGAGCTCGACATAGACCGCTTCAAGGCAAAAGGCGTCTCTACCGATTCCCGAACCATCCTTCCCGGAGAGATCTTCATCGCCCTTATGGGGGAGCGGTTCGATGGCCATAAATTTGTGGCTCAGGCCTTGAAAAAGGGAGCCTCCGTAGCGCTTGTCTCTTCGGAGTGGGCCAACCGTCATGCTAACGAGGAGGCATTACCGAGACCCTTAATCGCGGTACCAGACACCCTCAAGGCTCTTCAGGAGCTGGCAGGGTGCTACCGGCGCAAGTTTTCCGTGACGCTCATCGGGATCACCGGCACAAATGGCAAGACCACCACAAAAGACATGGTGGCTGAGGTTCTCTCCGCTGGATTTCGAACTATGAAAACGGAGGGAAACTTCAATAATCACATTGGAGTTCCCCTGACCCTGTTCCGGCTCTCCTCAAAGGACCACATGGCTGTGGTGGAGATGGGTATGAGCGGACCCGGTGAGATCCGCCGCTCCGCTGAGATCGCTCTGCCCCAGCATGGGCTGATCACGAACATCGGACCAGCGCATCTGCAGCAACTGAAAAGTTTGGAGGCCATCACCAAGGCTAAATTCGAGCTTCTGGAGATGTTGCCCCAGGAAGGCCGCGCTTTCCTCAACGCTGACGACGAACGGTTGATGGCCCAAAAAGTGATTCCGCCATCACAGGTGGTTACCTTTGGGATGAAGCAGGGGGCCGATTATCGCGTCACGGAGACGGGGGTCGACCAGGAGCTCCAGCAGCATTTTCAGGTTGAAGGGCTGGGGGAGTTTCAGATACCAACCTTGGGTCAACATAACGTGAGCAATGCTCTGGCGGCCATTGCTGTGGGAATGGAGCTGGACATGCCCGTTTCTTCCGTGCGGGAGGCCCTGTGCAGGTTTTCTCCCAGTCCCATGCGCATGGAGCGAATAAAGCTTGGAGAGATCATAATTCTCAATGATGCTTATAACGCTAATCCGGCTTCCATGCGGGCCGCCATCCAGGTCTTGGTTGGACTGAAGTCGGGAGGCCGAAAGATCGCTGTCCTTGGGGATATGTTAGAGCTAGGCCATCAGGCCCCCCACGCTCATCTGGAGTTGGGTCAGTTCGTGGCCGCATCGTCAATAGATAGACTTATTGCCGTTGGGAAATTGGCGGAAAGCATTGCCCAAGGAGCTCTTCAGGAAGGCTTTGATTCCCAAATGATAGATCTGTGTCTCGATGCTGGCCAGGCGGCCAGGCGCCTGAAAGGCATACTTCAGCCGGGAGATGTGGTGTTGTTGAAGGCCTCTCGGGCGATGAGTCTGGAGGAAATTCTGCCCCCTCTCTGTTCACCGTCTTCAAAAGGCTGACTTGTTATGCTGTATCATTTGCTCTTTCCACTGCGCCATCTCATCTCGGCGCTCAACCTCTTTCGGTACATCACATTTCGAGCCGCCTACGCTACCTTGACGGCCCTTTTGGTCAGCTTCATCATTGGACCCATTCTCATCAAGCGGCTCAGAAAACGTCACATTCAGGAGAAAATCAGAGCGGACGGTCCCAAGAGCCATTTGGTGAAGGAGGGAACCCCCACCATGGGGGGACTGATTGTCCTTCTGGCCGTCGTTCTCCCCACTCTGTTGTGGGCCGACCTGACCAACCGGTACATCCAGTTGATTCTTCTGTCCACCGTCTGGATGGGAGCCATCGGCTTCATAGACGATTATCTCAAGGCAGTCAAGCACCTGCCCAAGGGTTTGGTGGCCAGGAGGAAGCTCATCGGCCAGGTGGCTTTCGGCCTCATTCTTGGAGTTATCCTGTACTTCTGGCCTCTGTCCAAGGAATTTCATACCCAGACCAGCATTCCTTTTCTCAAGAATTGGGTTATTGATTTTGGAATATTTTATATCCCCTTTGTGGTTTTGGTCACCACGGGGACCAGCAATGCCCTTAACCTCACTGATGGCTTAGACGGTCTGGCCATAGGCATCGTCGCCACTTGTGCCTTTGCTTTCGCTGGAATGAGCTACGTTTCGGGACGGGCAGACTTCAGCGGCTATTTGAACATCATGTACCTGAAGGGCAGTGGTGAGCTGACGGTGTTTCTCGGTGCCGTCGTTGGCGCTTCTTTGGGCTTTCTGTGGTTTAACGCTCATCCCGCCAAGATCTTTATGGGAGACACCGGTTCTCTGGCTCTTGGCGGCGCGCTCAGCGCCGCTGCAATCCTCCTCAAAAAAGAGATCCAGTTGCTTATTGTGGGTGGCGTTTTCGCTGCCGAAGCCCTCTCGGTGATCATACAAATAGCCTCTTATAAGCTCCGGGGTGGCAAGAGAGTTTTTCTCATGGCACCTCTTCACCATCACTTCGAACTGAAGGGATGGTCCGAGTCCTTGGTGGTGGTGAGGTTTTGGATCGCGGCCGCCATGTTGGCCCTATTGAGTCTAAGTACCTTTAAGATCCGTTAGGGGTTCGGAATGCGCCAGGTGGTCGGGAAGAAGGTCGTTGTGCTCGGCCTGGCACGGAGCGGTGTAGCTGTGAGCCGCCTGTTGCACCAGGAGGGGGCTCGAGTTCTGGGCAGCGACCTGAAAACTATGGAGGAGTTGGGCCAGGAGGTTCGAGACCTTCAAAAGTTGGGAGTGGAAGTTGAGGTGGGGGGTCATTCGGACCGGGCTTTGGCCAGGACGGATTTCATGGTGGTCAGCCCGGGCATTCGCAACGATGCGCCCATCTTAGCCCAAGCACGAAAAGCTGGAATCCCCGTGTACAGCGAGCTGGAGGTGGCCTCCTGGTGGGCCAAAGCCCCCCTTGTGGCCGTCACAGGATCCAACGGGAAGACCACCACTGCCGTGCTCATAGGTGGCATTTTCCAACGGGCCGGCTGGCAATGCCTGGTGGCCGGCAACATCGGTTTTCCTCTGTCTGCTTCGGTGAGGGATCTTCCCAAAGAAGGTGTGATCGTCGTAGAGACGAGCAGCTTTCAGTTAGAGAGGATCGAGACCTTTCGACCTCGAGTGGGCATCATCCTGAACATTACTCCCGATCATCTCGACCGGCATGGGAACATGGAGACCTATTTTCGTTCCAAAGCACGCCTGTTGATGAACCAGGAAGCCTCTGACACGGCGGTACTGAATCGAGACGATCCCCGAACAGCTGCCCTCGATGCAGAGTCGAAAGGGCTCGTGATTTTCTTCAGCATCCACCAGGAGGTGAAGGGTGGCGTCTTCGTCAGGGAGAATCGGATCGTCTCCCAGCTGGGGGAGGTTGAGAGGGTGGTTTTGGATGTGCAGGGAGTTGGAATTTCCGGTCCCCATAACCTGTCCAACAGCCTGGCGGCGGTGGCTGCAGCTCAGACAATGGGTGTTGACCTCTCCGTTTGCGCCGATGAGCTTTCTGCGTTTAAAGGCATCGAGCACAGATTAGAGTTGGTGCATGTTGTAGACGGCGTTAAGTACGTCAACGACTCCAAGGCAACCAACGTGGCTGCCGTCAAGCAGGCTCTGCTCACTTTTGCCGAGCCCGTTGTGCTCATCGCAGGGGGTCGGGACAAAAACGGAGATTTTCAACAGCTGCGGCCGCTCATACGTGAACGTGTTCGAGTCCTCTTGCTTTTAGGCGAGGCCCGCGAGAAATTGCGTGCGGCTTGGGGGGATTTAGCCGAGACCTTTTTGGTGAAAGATCTGGAAGAGGCCGTTCAACTGGCCCAGCGAAAAGCCGCCTCAGGCGACTGCGTCCTGCTCTCACCCGCTTGTGCGAGTTTTGATATGTTTCGTGATTTTGAGCATCGAGGACGGGTATTCAAAGAGATCGTCATACGCTTGGCCCAACCCAGAATTCGAGGAGCATCCCGCTCTTGAGCGGAAGGTCATGATGGACGAAAAAGATCGGCCAGATCGTGTTCTGTTGGTGGCCACCCTTCTCTTGGTAGGCGTGGGCATCGTCATGGTATACAGCTCCAGCGTGGCTGTGGCCGAGCTGCGATATCAGACCAGTAGTTTTTTCCTAAAAAGACACGTCTTGCGAGCTCTTCTGGGCCTTTTGGCCATGTGGGTCGTGATGAAGACCGATTACCACCGCTGGCAGAAATTGGCCGGGCTGGGGATGTTGGCTTCCGTTTTTCTTCTCCTCCTGGTGCTTTTGCCCAGGGTGGGCCTGAAAGGGTCCGGAACCAGCGAAAATCTATCGCGCCGTCTTCATCTGGTCTTCGTGGGCTTTCAACCCTCAGAGATGGTCAAGCTGGTGGTGGTTTTTTATATCGCCAAACAAATGGATAGAAAAAACACCCAGATAGGGGAGTTCAAAAAGGGTTTGCTGCCTACCATATGCGTTGTAGGCCTTAGCCTGATCCTCATCGCTTTCGAGCCAGACCTGGGGACGGCCTTAGTCGTGACTATGCTCGTTTTCACCATGTTTATGGTGGTGGGGGTGAGATGGATCCATATGATGGGAATGGGGGCTTTTTCTGCCGCCGCCACAGCCATGATGATTCGCTGTGTGCCCTATTGCCGTAGGAGGGTGCTGTCTTTTTTGCATCCCGATTGGGATCCGAATGGGGCCGGATATCAGATCAAGCAATCTCTGATTAGTCTTGGCAGCGGTGGAATTTTCGGCATTGGTCTGGGAAATAGTCGTCAGAAGCTGCTGTTTTTGCCCGAGCCTCACACTGATTTTGTCTTCTCTATCCTGGGTGAAGAATTGGGTTTCCTCGGAGCCATGGCCATTTTGACGCTGTTCTTGTTGGTTGCCTGGCGTGGTCTGAGAGCCGCCCGGTGCGCCCCTGACCGATTCGGTTTTCTCCTGGGCGTCGGGATTACGACGATGATCTTTGTGAACATGGCCGTCAATGTGGCTGTGGTCACCCGGATGTGTCCCACCACAGGTCTAACCCTACCTTTCATCAGCTACGGCGGCTCATCCCTGTTGTTTAATCTCATCGGGGTGGGAATTCTCTTGAACCTATCGCGACAACAGCGCTCCAGGGGGAGTGTGGGTAGAAAAGGGAGCAGGCCATGCGTGTATTGATCGCGGGAGGAGGGACGGGAGGGCATCTCTTTCCTGCCCTGGCCATAGCCGATGAGCTCCGGCAGCAGATGCCGGAGACTGAGATACTCTTTTTGGGGGGCGATCGTGGATTGGAAAGGCAGATTGTGCCCAAGGAGGCTTTTGCCTTTGCATCGGTGCCCGTTCGCGGGTGGACCAGGAGAATTTGCTGGCAGACAGTCACCTTCCCTTGGTTTCTTCTCCTTGGCTTGTGGCGTTCCTTCGCAATACTCCGTCGATTTCGACCAAAAGTTGTAGTGGGTACTGGCGGTTATGTGAGCGGGCCGGCGGTTTATTTGGCCTCTTTGATGGGCATTCCCACCCTGATTCAGGAGCAGAACAGTTTTCCGGGAGCTACCACCAGGAT
This sequence comes from candidate division Zixibacteria bacterium SM23_81, assembly GCA_001304015.1. Taxonomy (GTDB): domain Bacteria; phylum SM23-81; class SM23-81; order SM23-81; family SM23-81; genus SM23-81. The sequence goes on from LJUY01000003.1 coordinate 47,399, forward strand.
CCTAGCCTCCAGAGTTGATCAGGTTCACCTCAGTTTTCCCCAATCGCGAAAGTATTTTCGGAGGAAGGATCACCTCAAGGTGAGCGGAAACCCGGTGCGTAAAACGATGGGCCAAGCTGATCGAGAACTGGCCGCTGAGGTGTTCACCTTAGATCCCGAGTTGAGAACGGTTCTCGTAATGGGCGGAAGTCAGGGAGCACACAGCATTAATATGGCTGTGGCTCAGGGATTTGACAGATTGGTGGGTGAAGATGTGCAGCTTATTTGGCAAACGGGAAAAAGGGATTTTGAACAAATGAACCGGCAGTTTGGTGGGCGAGGCCTTAAGGCCGTGATATTAGACTTCATTCAGGATATGAGCTCGGCCTATGGGGCGGTCGATCTGGTCGTCTGCAGAGCTGGGGCCACCACGGTAGCAGAGATCGCTGGCTGTGGCCTGCCAGCCATCTTTGTGCCTTACCCCTTTGCCGCCGCTGATCACCAGCGGATGAACGCTCAGGCTTTGGTGAAAGCCGGAGCCGCCAAGATGGTGTTGAATGGCGAGCTGAAAGATGGCAAGCTCATCTCTGTTTTGCTAGGCCTGTTGCGCGACGGTCCTAGGCTAAAAGAGATGGCCCGAAAGAGTAAGCTCATGAGCCGGCCAGAGGCAGCAACCACCGTGGTTCGTGCCATTCGGGAATTGGCCAGGAGCAATTAAATGTTTGGCAAGGTCAGAAAATTACATTTTGTGGGCATTGGAGGCATTGGTATGAGCGGCATCGCCGAGGTGCTTTTGAACCTGGGATTTACCATCACGGGCTCGGATCTGCAGCTCACTGAGGTGACCCAGCACTTGGAGAAGCTGGGGGCTCGCGTGAGAAAAGGCCACAAAGCCTCCTATGTGGGAGATGCCGATGTGGTGGTGATCTCCTCAGCGGTGAAGGTGGACAATCCTGAGGTGCTGGAGGCCAAAAGACGCAAGATCCCCGTCATCCGGCGCGCTGAGATGTTGGGGGAGCTGATGCGGATGAAGTACGGCGTCGGTATCGCTGGAACACATGGCAAAACGACCACCACTTCCATGACGGGACTCGTTTTGACCGAAGGTGGTTTGGACCCCACAATCATCGTGGGAGGTAAAGTGAGAAGCCTTCGGACCAGTGCTAAGCTGGGCAACGGGCAGTATCTGGTGGCCGAAGCCGACGAATTCGATCGCTCTTTCCTCCGATTGGTGCCTACCATTGCAGTGGTGACCACATTAGAGGCTGAGCATATGGACTGTTACACCAACCTGGATGATATCAAAGGGGCCTTCGTTGAATTTGTAAACAAAGTGCCATTCTACGGTGCGGTGGTCCTTTGTCTCGATGAGGCGAGTCTCCAGAGTATCATTCCCCATATACATCGGCGGCTGATTACTTATGGGCTTTCTCCACAAGCTGATATCCGGGGAACGAATCTGACCTTTCGAGGTTTGACCAGCGCCTTTGATATGGAGGTTCGCGGTCAAAAACTTGGCCGAGTAACCTTGAAGGTCCCTGGAGTTTACAATGTTAAGAACAGCCTGGCAGCCGCGGCTGTGGGACTGGAGCTGGGCTTTAAGTTTTCCGTCGTCAAAAAGGCCCTGGGCAGTTTCACCGGGGTTTACCGACGTTTTGAGGTCAAAGGGGAAGTGGATGACATCATGGTGGTGGACGATTATGCTCACCACCCCACGGAGATTCAAGCCACACTTGGGGCCGCGAAAAGGGGCCTGAGCCGCCGGACCATCGCTGTTTTTCAACCGCATCTTTACAGCAGAACCAGAGATTTCTACAGGGATTTTGGCAAGTCTTTTTTCCAGTCCGATATGTTAGTGGTCACCGGCATTTACCCAGCTAGGGAAGAGCCTATTGAAGGAATTACCGGGGAGCTCGTGGCCAAGGCGGCCCGGGAGTATGGGCATCATCAGGTGGTCTACATCGACGACAAAAAAGAGGTGGCCCCGTATCTGGCCCGCCAGATTCAGAAGGGTGATCTGGTTATCACCTTGGGAGCTGGCGATGTCTATAGGATTGGAGAACAGCTCATCCGATGGCTCAAAAAGAGGAAATAACTGAGCGAAACGTGAGATTTCGCAATCAGCTTGCAGCTCTGGGAAAAGGGGAAATCCTGGAGAAAGAGCCCTTATGCAAACATACATCCTTTGACATCGGAGGCCCTGCGGATTTCTTCATTCGGCCCAGAACAGAACAAGAGATGGTGGCCGTTGTCCGCCTGACCAGGGCGTGCGGCTTGCCTCTCATGGTCATCGGACGGGGCACCAATCTCCTGGTCGCAGATGGCGGGGTCCGGGGAGTGGTTTTAGACCTGAGCCTTGCCTGTCGCCAGCTTGAAGTGTGTTCCGGAGGAGTGTTAGTGGGTGCTGCGGTGTCTATCAAGGAGCTCCTGGACTTCTGCCTATGCCGAGAGTTAGGAGGGCTGGAGTTCATGGCTGGCATCCCCGGATCGTTGGGTGGGGCCATTCGTGTCAACGCCGGTGCGTGGGGGAAATCTATAGGCGAGCTGGTGGATGTGGTCAGAGGGTACGACTTTCCTGGGCAGGCCATATCTTTGGAATCATCCCGGCTACATTTTTGTTATCGGCAGTCAAATCTGGCGGAAGATGTGATTATCACAGAGGCAGAGCTTATGCTTTCCCCCGCCCTTAGTGAGGTCATTAAGAAGCAAATGGAGGAGTTTCAGCGCCGGCGCCTATCACAGCCTTGGGACCAGAAGAGCGCTGGCAGCGTTTTCAAAAACCCCCCCGGAGCTACGGCTGGAAAACTCATTGAGGAATCGGGATGCAAGGGTTTGAGAATTGGAGGGGCCGAGGTTTCACTCAAACACGCCAACTTCATCATCAATCGCGGGGGAGCCACCGCCTCTGAAGTAAAGGAACTTATAGAGAAAGTGCAGGGGAAGGTCAAGAGACGCTTTGGGGTGAAATTGGAAACCGAAATTCTTCTGGTGGGAGAGGAATGAAGAACATGGGCCGAATCAAAAGGGGGCTTTCGGCTCGATCACAAAGGGGCATTCGTCGGCCACATGCCAGATCGCAGCTTTTGAGCAAAAAGGTTCTTTTGGCTTTGCTCCTATGTCTGATGACTTCTTCAGCCGCCGGTGGCCTGGCAGCCTGGACCAGGACGGCCCCGCTTTTCAAACTCTCGACCATAGACGTGGGAGGCAATCGGTTGGTCCCCTCCAAGTCGGCACTGGAGATAGCCATGGTGGAGAAGGATATCAATATCTTCGCCGTTGATCTGGAGGCTATTAAAAAGGCGCTGGAGCGGGATCCCAGGATTTTGGAGGTCACCATTCGCCGTGAGCTTCCATCTAAGATCGTCATCACCATCCGGGAACGAGAGCCCGTCCTGTTGCTGAGCGCTGGCCAGCTCTATGGCCTGGACCAAGGTGGCATGGTGATGCCCGTGAACCAGGTCCAGGGCTTGGATGACATCCCGGTGTTGACGGGCGCCTTCTCCGATGTGCAGCCCGGCGTGGCCTCCAAGCACATAGGTATCCAGAAAGGCCTGGAGATCAGGCAGGCCATTTTAGAGACGGCTCCTTTCCTGCTGGATCAGATTTCCGAGATCAACGTCTCCTTGCCAGAAGCTCCTCTGCTCTATCTCGTTGGGGGCGGAGCGCAGGTGCACCTAGGTTCTGGCAATCTCCGCGTCAAACTACGGCGCCTGTGGACTGTTTTGGAGGATCAGGCAGCTCAGGGAATATCCATCCAGCGTTTCGATTTGCGATTCAAAAATCAAGTTATTTGTCAGCCAGTCAGCTAAAGGCTGAACCCTGAAAGGGGGGTGTGAGGTATGGGGAACGAAAAGATCGTCGTCGGATTGGACATCGGGACCACGAAGATAGGCGCTGTCATCGCCGAGATTTCAGATGGAGAGGAGGAACCCAAGGTCGTGGGTGTGGGCACCAGCGTCTCCGAGGGGCTCAGGCGAGGGGTCGTGGTGAACCTGGAGAAGACGGTGCAATCCATCTCCAAGGCAATGGCTGAGGCGGAGCTGATGGCCGGGATTGAGGCAAATTCAGTGTTGGCCGGCATCGCCGGTGACCACATCAGAAGCATCAACAGTCGGGGGGTGATTGCGGTATCTGGAGCCGACAGGGAGATCAGCAAAAGCGACGTGAATCGCGTGGTGGACGCCGCCAAGGCGGTGGCCATCCCCATGGATCGAGAGATCATCCATGTTTTGGCTCAGGAGTTTATCGTAGACGACCAGCCAGGCATAAAAGATCCTGTGGGCATGGCTGGTGTCAGGTTAGAGGCTGAGGTCCACATCGTCACTGGCGCCGTGACGTCGGCCCAAAATATTTACAAAAGCATCCAGAAAGCCGGCCTGGGGGTGAAAGATCTCGTGCTGGAGCCTCTGGCTTCCAGCTATGCCGTTTTGTCTCCTGAGGAGAAGGAGTTGGGCGTCATGCTTCTGGATATCGGGGGTGGTACGACGGATATCGCTGTCTTCTTCGAGGGGAGTATTCGCCATACAGCCGTCATCGGGCTGGGTGGAAACAACGTTACCGGAGACATTGCCATTGGGCTGAGGACCTCCCACGCGCAGGCCGAGAAGATCAAGATGGAGAAGGGATGCGCTCTTGCCTCGCTGGTGTCCGAGGATGAGATGATCACCGTTCCCGGAATCGGGGGTCGTCAAGAAAGGCAGGTTCCCAGGTCGTTATTGACCTCCATCATCCAGCCACGGATGGAGGAGCTGTTTAGCTTAGCCCTCAGAGAGCTGCGGCGGAGCGATTATGCCGATCTCTTGGCGGCAGGTGTGGTCGTCACGGGGGGAGCTTCGCTGATGCCAGGTGCGGTTGAGCTGGCAGAGCAGGTTTTCGATATGCCAGTAAAACTGGGTGTCCCGGGCGGCTTCGGTGGTTTAAAGGACTTGGCTCAGAATCCCATGCACGCCACCGGTGTGGGACTGGTTCTCTTTGCCATGCAGGATCCGGAGAAGAGTGGTCTGAAAAGATTGACCGAAGCGAATATGTTCGAGAAGATTCTCGAGCGAATGAGAAGGTGGTATAACGAATTTTTCTAGAGAGGTTCCATAGAGGGTTCTCAATTCACAAGGAGGGAGAAATGACCTTCGAATTGGACAAGGAGTTCGCACGGGGTGCGAACATGAAGGTCGTCGGCGTGGGGGGAGCCGGGGGAAACGCCATCGACAGGATGATCTCTGCAAGCCTGTCGGGCGTGAACTTCGTCGCCACCAACACCGATGCACAGGCTTTGGAAAGGAGCCTGGCGCAGCAAAAAGTGCAGATTGGCAGCAAGATCACCCAGGGTTTGGGAGCAGGTGCCAATCCAGAGATTGGCAAAAGAGCTATGGAAGAGGATCGCGATCTGATGCTCTCCGCCCTGACGGGCTCGGACATGGTTTTCATCACCGCTGGGATGGGTGGTGGGACGGGAACTGGTGCAGCACCCATCATCGCCGATATCGCCAGAGAACAGGGAGCCCTCACCGTGGCTGTGGTCACCAAGCCCTTCGAGTTTGAGGGATGTAAACGTATGAATCAAGCTGAGGAGGGACTTCGCGAGTTGAAGGAGCGAGTGGATACTCTCATCGCGATCCCCAACCAACGACTGCTAAGCATCGTGGAGAAGACGACGCCTCTATTAGACGCTTTCCGATTGGCTGACGAGGTCCTGCTCCATGCCACCAGGGGCATCTCAGATCTGGTCACCATCCCCGGCCTGATAAACCTGGACTTCGCCGATGTGAGGACGATCATGTCGGAGATGGGGGATGCTTTGATGGGGACCGGAGCTGCCAGCGGTGAGGCCAGGGCCAGAGAGGCAGCCCAGGCAGCTATCTCCAGTCCGTTGTTGGAGGAGGTCTCGATTGCCGGGGCTCAGGGCTTGCTGGTGAATATCACTGGCGGCAAAGATCTCGCCCTCATGGAGGTAAACGAGGCGGTTTCGGTTATCTACGAAGCCGCTGGACCGGATGCTAATGTTATCTTCGGAGCCGTCATAGACGAGCGGAGTGAGGGAGAGGTGCGCGTGACGGTGATCGCCACAGGTTTAAACCCGAGCAGCACTGTCACGCCAAGGCGGTCCTATGATAAGGTAGTGGATTTTCTGAATCCAAAGCTCTCTGATCTAGATCGACCCGCTTTCTTAAGACGGGAGAGCTCGACCAGCCAACAACTGGATGCAGAGCCTCCCCCCGCGGATTCCGATGACTTGTCAATTCCTACCTTTCTGAGGAAATAGGCGGATTGAGATCCCCAAGAGCTCGCCGGGGAGGATTTGGGAAAAGCTGGCAGGCTGAGCGGAACTGGTACTTGGTTCATGAGAAGGGAGGACTACGACCCAAAGAACCTGCTAGGTTGGAGGTGGCCCTGGGCTTTCCCAACCGTTACCCAGTGGGAATGTCAAATCTGGGATTTCAGGCCGTCTACGGCCTTCTCAACAGTTTAGAGGGTGTGCGGTGTGAGCGTTTCTTTCTCTGGGAAACGGGGGTCTCGAGAACACTGGAATCAGGTCGTTCCCTAGCTCAATTCTCCATGGTGGCCTTTACAGTACCCTTTGAGTTAGACTACCTCAATTTTCTGGAGATTCTCCACCGAGCTCGAATTCCAGCGCTGGCCTCTCAGAGAAAAAAGGGCCATCCTCTCATCTGCGTGGGAGGGCCGTGTGCTTTTCTGAATCCCGAACCTCTGGCTCCTTTCGTCGACTTTTTTGTGGTTGGCGAAGGCGAGAGCATTCTCCCTTCCCTGCTAGAGATCTTCCAATTCGCTGGCTCTAAGAAGGAGATCCTGGAGGCCAGCGTCAGAGTCCCTGGCATCTATGCTCCTTGCTTCTATCAGGTGAGTTACCTTCCCGATGGCCGCATAGAGGCCATTCGGCACAAACCTCCCGCTCCCGACAGAGTCAAGAGACAGTGGATTTCGGACCTGAATTCCTGTTTGACTGTCTCGCCCATCATCACGCCTCTGAGCCATTTTCAAGACATGTGCCTTGTGGAGGCACAGCGTGGCTGTGGCCATGGCTGTCGTTTCTGCGCCATGGGGTTTATTTATCGCCCCGTTCGCCATCGCTCCCTGGATTCCCTGAGTCTTCAAATTCAGGAGGCCAAAAAACGCAGTCAGCGTGTTGGGCTGGTGGGCTCTGCGGTGAGCGACTTGCCCCATCTTGAGGACCTGTGCCTTGTGGTAGCTTCTCACTGCGACGGCTTGGGAATTTCTTCCCTGCGTGCCGATCGGCTGACCCCATCTCTTCTCAAAAGACTATCCAGGTTGGGGATGCGAACCATCACCATCGCGCCAGAGGTGGGCTCGGAGCGGATGCGCAGGGTGATCAATAAGACGGTGACTCAACAGGATGTGCTTCAAACAGCTGCCTTTGCAGGAGAAGCTGGTATTCGACAATTAAAGCTTTACTTTATGATGGGCCTTCCAGAGGAGAGGGAGGAGGACGTAGTGGCCATCCGCACCTTAGTGGAGAATATCCGCCAGGTACCGGGCCTGCGAAAAATCGCTATTAGTGTGAGTGCCTTCGTGCCCAAAGCGTCGACGCCGTTTCAGTGGGCCCAGATGATGACAGAGGCGGAGTTACGTCGAAAAATGCTTCTCTTGGCCCAAGGGCTGCGTCCCCTTAAGGGAGTGACCTTTGCCGGGGAAAGCGCACGGCGGTCCCTATGGCAAGGGGTGTTGGCTATGGGAGATCGTCGGGTGGGCCAAGTGCTTTGGCACCGTCAAATGGAGGGATTGACCTGGAATCGAGCATGGCGGAAAGTTGGAGTTGAGCGTGATTTTTATGTGCACCGGGAACGGAGCCACCGGGAAGTTCTCCCCTGGGAGATCATCGACCATGGTATATCCAAAGCGAAGCTATGGGCCGAATATATGAGGGCAAAGTCGGTGGCTGGTTGATGACCTCCTGTAAGGGTGCATTTACCTAAAAATAAAGGGATGCCTTGGCATCCCTTTTTCACATCGCCCCAACATGTGGTAGTGACCTAGGCTTTTATCATCCTCTGGACTCGACCCGATCGCAGACAGGTGGTGCAGACATCGATCTTCTTGGACTTTCCGTCGACGACCACGCGAACGCGCTGTAAGTTTGGCATCCACCGTCTTTTAGTTACGTTGTGAGCGTGGCTAATATTGCTCCCTGAGATGGGAACTTTTCCACATATTTCGCATCGGCGGGCCATTGTTGCCTCCTGTTTTCCGCAAATTTATTCTATTTTTTAAAGAAGCATAGCCTGAGTTATGACTATGATCTAGGGATTTCCAACATACCGAATTTCAAGGGGGAAGGCAAGCGAAATTTTGCAGAAGGAGCCAGAAAAAAACTTGACCCTGTGAGCAAAAAGTTGTAAACTATGTCAAGTTGTGAAGCCAGGAGCCTGTGGGGAGATGATGGCCGGACAAGCTCCACGTTCCCGGAGAAATTTTACCAGGCATAGTCTGCACCTTGGAACCCCAGTTCAGTATCTTAAGGGCGTTGGACCCAGGCGGGCCGCCCTTTTGAAGGCTGTGGGCGTTGAGACAGTGGAGGACCTGCTGAACTATATTCCCCGGCGGTATTTGGATCGCAGCTCCGTGACTTCAATAGCAAAGCTTAGGTCCAATGTCCAGGCCACTGTCGTGGGAAAAGTGGAGACCTTCGGCTTTCAAAAGGGCAGAACCACTCGTTTCGTGGTCATCCTCTCAGATGGAACGGGTTTCCTCAACTGCACGTGGTTTCATGGCTTGGAATACTTGCCCAAAGTCTTTCACGTGGGCGACACGGTGGTAGTCAGCGGTCCGGTAACCTTCTACCGTGGCAAGCAGATGGCACACCCGGAGTTTGAGATTCTATCTGGGACCGACCATGAGCTCATCCATACGGGAAGGGTGGTTCCCCTCTATGCCTCGACGGCTGACCTGAAACGAGCCCGGCTGGATAGCCGGGGAATGAGACGTATCGTCAAGCCAGCTCTGGATAGACTCGGTGCTACCATCCCTGAGACTTTGCCCTCCACCATACTGGAGAGCAACGGTCTGGTGGCCCGCTGGCAGGCTTACCAGAACGTGCACTTCCCCGAAAACATGGAGACAGCTCGAGAGGCTCGACGCAGGTTGGCTTTCGAGGAGCTTTTCTTCCTCGAGCTCTCTCTCGCTTTACGCAGAAGTCGTCGTCGCCAGAAGTCGGACGGCATCGTCTTCGAGAAAGCCAACGGTCTGATACAACGCTTATTGAAGGAGCTTTCCTTCCAGCTCACCTCTGCTCAGAAGAAGGTTCTCCACGAGATCAGGGCCGATATGAAGAGCAGAAGACAGATGAATCGGCTCTTACAGGGAGACGTGGGCTCGGGGAAAACCGTGGTGGCCTTGATCACCATGCTCATCGCCGTGGAAAACGGTTATCAGGCAGCTCTGATGGCACCCACGGAGATTCTGGCAGAGCAACATCACCTCACCCTTCGCGGTTTGTTGGACAAGCTGGGCGTTCAGGTAACCCTCCTGGTGGGCGGAATGAAGAAATCACTGCGGGAACAGGCCTTGCTCTCCATAGAGAGTGGCCGGGCTCAGGTGGTCATTGGAACCCACGCCTTGATTCAGGAGACGGTGAGTTTCGAGCGTCTGGGTCTGGTGGTCATCGATGAACAGCACCGTTTCGGAGTGATACAACGAGCTACTTTACGCCGCAAGGGTATCTGTCCAGATGTGCTGGTAATGACCGCCACTCCTATTCCTCGGAGCCTGGCCATGACCATCTACGGGGATCTGGACGTTTCCATTCTGGGTCAGTTACCTCCTGGACGAATACCAGTTAAAACCAGATGGTTAGATGATCGTAAAAGAGAGGACGTCTATCGGTTTCTGGACGCGCAGATGAGTCAGGGAAGGCAGGTATATGTGGTCTGCCCCCTGGTTGAACAGTCGGAGAAGCTCGATTTAAAGGCGGCCAAGGAGATGGCCACGCGCCTGGCCAAGGAGGTGTTCCCTCAATGGCGCGTGGCTCTCATTCATGGACGAATGCCCAGCGCTGAAAAAGAGAGGGTGATGCAGGGCTTTTGCGATCATCACATCGACCTGCTGGTGAGTACCACCGTGGTGGAGGTGGGGGTGGATGTACCCAACGCCTCGGTTATGCTTATCGAACACGCCGAACGTTACGGACTTTCGCAGCTTCATCAGCTGCGGGGGCGAGTGGGTCGGGGCAAGCATCAAGCCTATTGTACGCTCCTCGCGAATTATCCGCTCTCAGAGGACGCCAAGTTGAGATTACGCTCTTTGTGCGAAACCAACGATGGTTTCCGAATCGCCGAAGCGGACCTGCGCTTGCGAGGTCCGGGAGAGATTTTCGGCACTCGTCAGCACGGCCTTCCGGAGCTGAAGGTGGCGGACCTCATCGAGGATGTCTCTCTCCTGAGAGTGGCTCGGCAGGATGCCTTTGCTACAGTGGAGAAAGATCCCGAGCTGAGCGATCCAGACCATGGCCCCTTGAGGTCAACCTTGCAGATGCGATATCGGAGAAAAATGGAGCTGGCCGATGTGGGTTGACCGGGCTTCGTCTAATTCCGATACACAGGATATAATTCCATGAGGGCTCTTTATGAGACTAAAAAAATACTTTGTACGTGAGCAGTTGGAGTTTGATGGCCAGCAGCTTAAGGCCCGCTGGGCACAACAGCGCTTCGGCCTAAAAGGTGAGAGCATAGTGGCTTTCGTGGGGCTCTATAATCCTGCCCGTGATGTGACCTTCCCGTCGACCTACGAGATTTTTCGAAACGCGAAGATGTTGCATCTAGTGGTAGAACACCTTCACACTGATCTGGAGAAACTTCGCCTGCAACAGCTTCTCCTCCTCTCCGTGTTGCAGGAAAAGCTGAACCATCGCCTCAAGGGAGATCTGGTCCAACGATGGGGTCAAAACCTCTGCCATGAGTCGGCTCGGCTTACTGCTTCTAAAAGCTTGTTGACCAACTCCTCAGCCCTGATCTACACGGGGGTAAACATTCACAGGGGTGATCCAAAATCCAAGCTCTGGGGCATAGAGGAGGGGGGTATCGATCCTGAGGAATTGGCCCAGGTGGTCATGGATCAATACATCTTTGAGCTGGAAGGAATACGCCGTCCAAAGAATCAACTCTCACCAGGGGACTTAGGCGTATAATGATTTTCGACTGTTGTGTCAGGTGAGAGGCGCACCGTGGAGTATGACGTCATCATCTCTGGTGCAGGCCCTGCGGGCAGTACCGTGGGCTATGAATTAGCGCGCCGGGGTCATTCTGTGTTGATTTTGGAGAAGGAAACCCTTCCTCGCGATAAGCTGTGTGCAGGTGGAATTCCCAGGAGAATTCTGAAGCTCATTGACCTCCAAGATGGCCAGATGGTGGAGGACCGGATTCACAAGGTGGAATTCACCTTTCGACAAAAAGAACGATTTGTATTAGAATCCTCCAGACCCCTTCTTTACACTGTCAGGCGGCGTAATTTCGATCACATGTTGGTGCAGCGAGCTTTGGCAGCGGGTTGCCAGGTTCGGGATGGCGAACCTGTCAATGGACTGAAGCAGGAGAAAACCGAGGTCTCTGTTCATACACCCCGGGGGCAGTTTCAAGCCAGGATTCTGGTGGGTGCCGACGGGGTTAGCGGAGCCGTAGCCAGACTAGGGCATTTCCGGATAAGGCGTTATTTCATATCCACGTTGCAGAGCGAGGTGGACATGACCCCCGAGACGATAAACCGATATCGGGGTCGCGTCTGGATCGGCTTTGGCTTGGTGCGTAATGGATACGCATGGATCTTCCCCAAGAAGGATCATCTCACCGTGGGCATGGGGGCTACCCTGGGGAGGGGTCGGGCAAAAGTCTTCAGGAATGCCTTTCAGCTCCTTCTGCAGACGCTTTTTCCCCGGTATCGGGGCACACCCGTGGCTTCTTTTCCCATCTCCTTGGGTGGAGTCAAACAGAACTTAGTGCAGGGACGTGTATTGCTGGTTGGAGAAGCGGCAAGCTTGGTTAACCCGTTAACCGCCGAGGGAATCTACTATGCCATGAGGTCCGCTCAGTTCGCTGCTGAAGCAGCAGATGGTTTTCTGAATAATCGAACACCTCACTTAGGGTCTTATCAACGCTTGGTCGACGAGAATATGGGCTCTTTCTTTCGCAAAAGCAGGATATTTTCAGGCCTTTTTTATGGCCTGCCCAGCGTGTCCTTTCGGATGTTTATCAAGGACAATAAGAGGTTGATTCGCTATTTCGGCAAGGATTGAAGTCACATCTTCTGGAAATATCATCCAGGGGCTTATGCATCGATTCCGGGCATAAAATTTGCTCTTTGCTATAGGAGAAAGATAATGGCAGAAAAATACTCACAAGAAGAGCTTAACGAGGCTTTCTTCGTCCAGCTGGTCTTTACTTTTCAGGCTGCCGCCATGCAGCAGTTGGGGAAGGTCATCAACCCCTTGACGGGCAAGGTGGAGAAGAACATGGAGCAGGCCAAGCACTCCATCGACATGGTGGCTATGTTAGAGGAAAAGACGCGGGGTAACCTCAATGACAGGGAACAAAAGCTTATTGAGCGCGTTTTGTTCGAGCTGCGAATGAATTATGTCGATGAGATGAAGGTTATGGAAGAAAGTAGTGGGGAAAAGAAGGAAGAGCCGAAGGAGAAAAGCGCGGCGGCCGAACAAAAAGCCAAGCCTAAAGAAAAGGGGGTGGCCCAGGAAAAGGAAACGCCCTCAGAAGAAAAGAAAACCAAACCCCGAAAGAAGAAAAAAAGCAACCCTTAGATTTCTCAGGTCTGGCCTGAATATTCTCGACTCGGTGAATTCCACTGAAGAGCGGTTAAAAACCCTTGACAAAGTTCCTTAGAATGTCTATTTTTATTTGAAAAAGAAAGCGATGTGTGGTTCATAGATCTTTCATGAAGGAGGTTAATTCGCTGAGAACAGTTCGTTAAAGGGTTTTTTAGCTTGATGCCCGGGGGACTTAAGGGCGAAAAGAAACGGTGTCATAGTTTTTTCCCGAGTCCTGGGCAAGAGATAGAAATAGCTCAGAAAGCTTTGTCGGTTTGAAAAGGGCCGAAGACCCTTTGGCGAACTTTACTCTTCTTTTTGGTCATCAACGTGCCGGGTTGGCAAAGGGGGTTTGGGCATCCCTGTCGCTCGGCTTTTTTGTTATGGCGGCGAGGCTTATGAATTCGAGGATTTTTCTTTTCTCTCTGAGTACCATTGTCCTACTGACGGCGATGCCCCTGAGAGGAGAAGAGGCAGGATCGGTTCGCATCCTGAAATCGGATGGGGACGGGCTGGTCTTCGAGTTCCGTTCAGGCGAAGCCTCAGTGACCGATTTGCCGCATGGGGATGAGAGGGGGAGTTTCCAGGTGCTGCGCCTGCCGGGCTGCGGTTTGACCCATCGGGAAGGCGCCCCCATGTTGCCCGTCCGAGCCGTGAATATAGGGCTCCCTTCTCAAGAGGTCTCTTTCTTCATTCTGGAGGATGAGTACGTCGAGGAGCAAAACGTATACCTCGCTCCCGGACCCCATATTTACTCGGAGGGAATTGGGGGATCTTCTTTTTACGAAACGATTTATCAACCCGACATACAGATATACCATAAAAATGTCTTTTTTCCCACTGAAGTGTGCACCGCTGAGCAAGTGGCTTTTTTAAGACATCAAAGGGTCTTACCGTTGGTTCTCTCGCCGGTGCAGTTCAATCCCGTGACGAAGTCAGTTCGCATTCATCAACGCATAGTTATCCAGGTTCAGTTCAGTTCATCCTCACCGAACTTTGAAGAGAGGAGGGGCAAAGATCTCTTCGAGGGAGTTTACCGAACCACCCTGTTGAACTATGATCAAGCTCAAAAATGGCGTATGCGTCGGCAGGTCTCAGCCCAAAGAACCTTGTGGGACGACAACCCCTTTTCCACCTCCGGGGAATGGTACAAGATTTCCCTCAGGACAGAAGGAATCTGTCGATTGACGCCCACAGAGCTCAGCGAGGCCGGTCTCGATGTTACTGCTGTGGATCCCGCCACCATCAAAGTTTATAACGTGGGACGCAAGATCCTGCCTCGCTCGGTGGGCAATCCGCCTATTATGGTGGAAATTCCCATTTTCGTCTCTGGTCAGGATGACGGCCACCTTGATCCGGAAGACGAGATCCTATTCTACGCTCCCGCCCTTACCGGATGGGAGGATATGGCTCAAGGAGGCTACGGTGAATATGCCAATCCCTACACAAATATCAACGTGTTCTGGCTAACCTATGGCGGAAAGCTGGGTACGAGAATGGAGTCTCGGCTTGGGGCTCCCCTGTCGGGGACATATGTCCAGGCGGAACGGTTCAAAGCCATCGTCCATGTGGAGAGAGATTTCCTGAATCCTGATTATTCGGGTCTCACCTGGTATTGGGACAGCATGACGGATCATGCGCCTGAGACCGCTGAGCACCGCGTTACCCTGCGGGAGGTGATGGATGAATCCTGCCGGCTGAAGGTACGGGTTAAGGGCATCTTCTATCAGCCCTCGGGCCAGGTTCCCTCGCCTATACCCCATCACGTCTATTTTTATTTGAACGATAATCCCCTCCCGGCCATAGAACGCCTGTGGCATGGCGACGTGTTTATCATCGAAGAGGGAGAAACCGAGGGCTTGCGAGAGGGGGTGAACACTCTGAAAGTCGTCCTCCCCCGAGTCGAATCAGAGTGGGATCACATCTTGTTTGACTGGTTCGAAATTAAGTATTGGCGCGGATATCAGGCCGCGGAGGGAATGCTGCAGTTCTCCAGCCCCGACACCTCAGGGGTAGTTCAGTTTGATCTCCAAGCTTTTTCCGAAGACCAGGTGCTGTTGCTGGATGTGAGCGATCCCTACAGGCCTGTGCGGATCACCGGAGGGTCCGTTCTTCCCCAGGATGCTCACTATTCCCTTCGTTTTCAAGACACTCTATCAACGGCGGACCAAAGGCAATATTTCGCGGCCAATCCCCAAGCCTATATAACGCCTTTTTCTGTCCAGAGACATACCCCAGATAACCTGCGGGATGTAGCTGCCGATCTGATCATCGTGACGCCCCGGTTTTTCCAGCAGAGCCTGCAACCATTGGCCGCATTGCACCGGGAGGAAGGGTTGAGGGTGGTGGTGGTTACCCTGGAGGACATATACGACGGTTTCGGCTGGGGATTAGAAGATCCCACAGCCATAAGGGATTTTTTATGGTTAGCCTATCACCAGGGGCAGCCGCCTTCTCCCGCTTATGTCTTGTTATTTGGGGACGGCAACTTCGATTATAAAAACAACTCAGGGGCTGGTGGGAATAATTGGATGCCCCCCTTTGAGACGGGCGATCTATGCACCGACGACTGGTTCGTGCGACTGGATGGAGACTACCTGGCCGATGTGATGATCGGGCGCCTGCCAGTGCGTTCCCACGATGAAGCCGATGTGATGGTGAACAAAATCGTGGATTACGTGAAGCAACCCCTCTTTGGACCCTGGCGGAATCGGATCATGGTCGTCTCCGACGACGAGACCGCCAAGGATGGAAAGGGCAACGAGCTCTTTCATACTTGGGACAGCGAGGATTTGTCCCGAAACTTCATTCCTCCTTCTTATGGCCAGCATAAGGTCTATCTGATGGAATATCCCATGAGCTGGTCCAACAAGAAACCGGAGGCACAGCAAGCGGTTATCGATGGCTTCAACCAGGGTATGCTGGTCATCAACTGGATCGGACACGGAAACTTCGATGTCTGGGCTCACGAAGACGCCTTCCGGAGTTCTAATGATATTCCCAAGCTGACCAATGGAAAGCGCCTACCCCTGGTGTATGCTGCCTCCTGTGATGTGGGCCGATTTGACCACACCATCAACGAATCAATGGCAGAGGAGCTCCTCAGAGCGAGGGAGAGAGGTGCCATAGCCAGCATCGCAGCCACCAGGGCTTGTTATGCATCCCCCAATGCGGAGCTTAATAAACAGGTCCTTCGTCGAGCGTTGGGAGATGAGGATCTTACCTTAGGAGAGGCTCTATTTGGGGCCAAGTTGAGCCGCCCCAATTCTTATAGCAACGATCAGAAATATACCCTTTTTGGAGACCCATGCATGAGGCTGGGAAAGCCAGAATTGGAGAGCCAAATCGTAAGTATGTCTCGGGATACGCTGAGAGCTTTGGATCGAGTCACAATTCATGGGCAGGTGTTGAGCCAGGGGCTTTCGGATACGACTTTTCAGGGGATCTTTTCCTTACAGGTGTTCGACTCCGCTCGGCCCACCACTTACGTGACCAAGGTCGGATCCATAGTGAACTACTTGCTGCCCGGCGCCACCATGTTTCGAGGTGTCTCCACGGTTAGTGATGGCCGTTTCCGGGCCACATTTATCGTGCCGAAGGACATCAGCTACGGGGGGCGAATGGCTCGAATCAGCGCTTACCTTAACGATCAGAGCAGAGACGGCCTTGCCTTTCGAGATTCCCTGCCCGTTCAGGGCACGGCCACGGTGGTGGCCGACACGCTTGGTCCAACCATCGAGCTGAGCATCTCCGGTCAGAGATTCGCCCACGGAGATTTTGTCTCTCGGCAGCCAAACATCGTCGCCCGTCTGGAGGATGAGAACGGTATCAACATCACGGGAGAAGTGGGACATTGGATCGTGCTGGCCGTTGACAGCGATGCCCAACGCATCAACGTCACCGATCAGTTCGACTACGATCCCGGAAGTTACCAGCGGGGAATGCTGGAATACACCCTGGAGGGTCTGCAGGCCGGTCAACATACGGTGACCATGAAGGCGTGGGACAATTTTAACAATTTCACCACGGCCGCCATCTCTTTTGAGGTCACAGAGCAAGATGAACTGTTCCTGCGCCATGTGCTGAACTGCCCCAATCCCTTTAACCCTTCCTCTGAGGATACACGGTTTACTTATGAGCTCAGCCGCCCGGCGCGCGTGACCATTAAAATCTACACGGTAGCTGGCAGGCTCATCTGCACTCTGCCACAGGGAGAAGTCATGCAGGGGTATAACGAGAGCAGACCCTGGGATGGGACAGATCAGGATGGGGATCGCGTGGCCAATGGCGTCTATCTGTATAAAATCATTGCCCGTGCCGAGGGCAATCACACCGAGACTTACGGAAAGGTGGTGGTTATGCACTAAAGGGATTTTACACAGCCCTCAAAGCAGGATGATGATCACAATCTGACAGAAAAGTGTTTTTTTCGTTCACCCTCACCGGAGGATAGAAAAATGAGGAAATTTGCCCTTCTCGGCGTGACCCTTGTGATAATTCTCCTGACCGCCTCCCCCAGTTTCGCCGTGAGTCGAGCGGGAGTGCTGTTTCTGATGATCGCGCCGGGAGCTAGAGCCAGCGGAATGGGAGAATCTTTTGTGGCCGTCGCGGATGATGCCACCGCATCCTATTGGAATCCCGCTGGCCTTGGCTTTCTGAAGGAAAAAGAGCTGGTACTGATGCACAGCAAGTGGTTTCCCCAATTTGCGGACGATATGTTTTATGAGTTCCTCAGTTACTCCCACTATATTGAAGGTTGGGGAAGTGTGGGTGGACACATCATCTATCTGACCTACGGTAAGATCCCATACACCTCGGAATTTGGCCCACAAGTGCTGTTTGACTTCACCAGCTACGAGATCGCCGGAGCCCTCTCCTATGGTACCGATGTGTCTGATAAGGTCTCTGTAGGAGTCAACATGAAAGGCATCTACAGCAATCTTGGCCCTGGTCAGAACGTGGAAAAGGGTGATGGCAAAGCCATGAGCTACGCTGTGGATGTGGGTGTTCTGTACAAAGGGCTGTTGCCCAAGCTGAAGGTTGGGGCCATGGTTCAGAACCTGGGACCGAACATCATGTACATCGACGCTGAGCAATCAAGCCCTCTTCCCCGGAACTTGAAGTGTGGGGCTTCTTATCAACTCCTGGATACCCAATACAATGACGTCCTGCTGACCAGCGAGCTAAATGCCAGCCTTGTGGAGGAGGAGTTTCGTGTCAACGGGGGATTCGAATACTGGTATGGGACGATTCTTGCTCTCAGAGCTGGATACATCTACGATGATTATGGGGAGATTAAAACGCCCACATTTGGAGCAGGCCTGCAATATAGTCGATACCGCTTTGATTTCGGGTATATTCCGGAGAAAGAAGGCCATCCCTTAGCCGACACCATGCGCTTTTCTTTGACGGCCAGGTTCTGATGAAAAGCTTCCCTCATCGTAGGGGTGATGCATGAAAAAGAGCCTGCTTTTCACCAGCATCTTCCTGGGGAGTATATTGACGACTACGGCGAGTTTGGCGGTTAGCCAGTCGGGAGTGTTGTTTCTGATGATCGCGCCGGGCGCCAGAGCCAGCGGAATGGGAGAGGGATTTGTGGCCGTGGCCGATGACGCCACCGCTTCTTATTGGAATCCTGCTGGTCTCGGTTTTCAGCGGGGAACCGAAGTGGCACTCATGCACAGCAAGTGGTTTCCGGAGTTCACCAGCGACATGTACTACGATTTTGTCTGTTGGTCCTCCTTTTGGGAGGGAGTGGGAACCCTGGGGGGTCACATCATCTATTTTTCCTATGGCAACATGCCCTTAACCTCAGAATACGGCCCAGATATTCTCAGCTGGCACCACAGCTATGAGGTGGCCATGGCCGGCTCTTTCGGAGCACCTGTGTCCCAGCATATTTCCGCCGGTGTGAGTTTGAAGGCCATCTACAGCGATTTAGGTCCCGGCCAGAATGTGGAGAGGGGAGACGGCAAGGCTATGAGCTATGCCGTAGATGTGGGTATTCTCGCTCGGGATCCCGTTCCTCGGCTGAATTTGGGCGCTATGGTTCAGAACATCGGACCCGATATCATGTACGTCGATGCCGATCAATCCAGCCCATTACCACGAAACTTGAAGGTGGGAGCCTCCTATCGCCTTTTCGGCAGCAGCTACAACGAGCTGATGCTGAGCAGTGAGCTGGATCTCAGTCTGGTAAGGGGTTTGGAGAGAGGGGAATGGGAGTGGTGGGGGAATCTGGGGTCTGAGTATTGGTACGCTCAGCTGCTTGCTCTCAGGGCTGGCTATCTCTACGACAAATATGGGGAAATCAAGACGGCCACATTTGGTGCGGGTCTCAGGTACAACATCTTTCGCTTCGATTTCGGTTACGTTACGGCCCGAGAAGGGCATCCCTTAGCCGATACGATGCGCTTTTCCCTGGCGGTGAAATTTTGATCAGCTTCAACTCATGAGTTTGGTCAAGAGGAGTTCATGAAAGCCATAAAGATTGTACTTTTCATAGTGAGTTTCTACGCCATGGCGGTTCTTTGCGTCCTTGGTCCTGAGGCCGAGTCCAGCGGGAACCTCCCAAATCCGACACTTCGATTGATCAGAACTGGTTTTCACCAATCTATTTTGGATCGAAGCGATCCGGTCAGGGGATTGTCCATCTCCACAGGGGATGTCCCGGATAACGTTCTGGCCATACGGGTTGATTTTCCTGAAGACACCACCTCTACGACTACCGGCACGGGAAAGTTTGACTTATCCACTGGCTCAGACGAGACCATCAACCCCTCGCCCCACGATCGGCTCTATTTTGAGCGTCAAATGGAGGCTCTGAGGAACTATTACGCGAACGTCTCCAGAGGACAACTGGACTTCTCATATCTCATCTATCCCCTTGATGAGCAGGGAGCTTATACCCTGCCCCACGAGATGGCCTATTACTACCCCAATATCACCGAAGAGGAGAACGATCGTCGGCTGGCTGAGTTCTTTCGGGATGCCCTGGAGGCGGCCGATGCCGCAGGCACCATCGATTTTTCGCAATTCGACGCCGTGGTCATCTTTCACGCTGGAGTCGGGGCGGACATCTCCTTCGCCATAGATGAGACGCCCAACGACATACCCTCGGCCTACATAGATTTGGACTGGCTGGTCCGATCCCTGGGATCTGAGTATGCTCAGGGTGTGGCGGTGAATGGGGGCAGCCATCATATCCCAGAGGGCTTGTGGATGCCCGAGACGCTCAACCAGCAGGATATCGAATTTGGCCTCACCGGACCCTTGGCCAAGCTGTTCGGACATCGACTGGGCCTGCCCAATCTTTATAATAGCCTCGATGGCTCTTCGGGCATCGGCGCCTGGGGTCTAATGGACCAAGGCTCGGGAAACGAATTGGGGCTGATTCCCCCTCAGCCCTGTGCCTGGTCTCGAGTCTTTCTGGGCTGGGAAGAGCCCGTGATGGTGCGGGATAGCCTGAGCGTGGCCGTAGAAGCTCTGGTGCTCGGGGGTTCCAATGCCACCATATTGAAAGTTCCCATCAATGCAGAGGAGTATTTCCTCATCGAGAACCGACAACGAGATGCTCTGGGAGATGGGCTTATGACCCAAGGAGCAGGTGGGGTTCTGCTGGAGGTGGATGAATACGACTGGGGTATTCCCGGCTCGGGCCTGCTCATCTGGCACGTGGACGAGAAGGTGATCGAGGAACATTATGCCACCAACACCGTCAACGCCGACCCCTATCACCGAGGAGTGGACCTGGAGGAGGCGGATGGCTTTCAGGACATCGGCTTCATCATCTATGGGGGATTCGTTACCTATGGATCTCCGGAAGATGCCTTCTACCAGGGCAACAACACGGCCTTCACCCCGAATACCGAGCCCGGCTCCGAGAGCTACAGCGGCGCCGACAGCCACATCTTTGTCACGGAAATCGGTCCCTCGGGTGCCACCATGACCTGCGACGTGTCCAACGACATCCACCAGCCTGGCTGGCCCGACTCCGTGGGGGTCTCCCTGGCCGACAATCCGCCCCTGGTGGGGGATCTTGATGGCGACGGGGACATAGAGATCGTTGTAAATTCGCTCGATGGTCGAGTTTTCGCCTGGAACCACGACGGGAAGCCTTTTCTGCCTGGGGCAGACAGCTCGGCTCTGTTCGTCCAGCTGGCGGATTCGGCAGTCGGGAGCGCCGCCTTGGGGAACCTGGATTGGAATCAGGATCTAGGGATGGCTTTGGGAGATGTAACTGGCAAGGTGCATGCGTGGAACAACCGTGGCGAGGAGATAATTGGCTTTCCGTATAATTTGGATCACCCGATCTCGAGTGCTGCTATTGTCTCACCTATCATACCTACAGGGTTACAATCTGGAATCCTTATATATAGAACTGCAGAGATTGTAGTTGGGACGTCCGATGGTTGGGTATATGGATTGGGTCTTTTTGGATTCACACCAGGTATGATGTGGAATCTAGGGACTTTCTGGGAAATAAATCTGGATGATGCGAAGATTAAAGCCCTGGCGATTGCAGAGAATACACCTTGGCCTGAAACGTATTTGGTGGCCGCCGGGACGGTCGACGGCCATGTGGCTTGGTGGTATCCTTACGCGGAGGGGACCATTGAACCTATGGTCGTACAGACCTCCTCGGATGTCGTCGGATTGGCCACCGGAGATCTGGATCGGGACAATGAGGTGGAGGTCATCGCTGTCTGCGCCGGGGGAGATGTCTACGCCTGGAACTTGGATGGATCACCGCTCTCTGGCTGGCCAGTGGAAACGGGCGGTCCACTCAAGAGCTCTCCGGCACTGGGTGATATCGATGACGATGGCTACCTGGAGGTGGTGGTCTCCGGCACCGACCAGATCTGGGCCTGGAACTACAACGGCTCGCCACAGACGAATTTTCCCATCTCTCTGGGCACCATGGGAACTTTGAGATCCTCGCCTGTCCTGGGTGATGTGAACCAAGATGGAGCAGTGGATATCGTGTTGGGCACGCCCCAGGGATTATTGGTGGCCTACGACAGGTTCGGGGGTCCTCTGGAGGGCTGGCCCCTGGCTTGCGTCGGGGCGGTGGAAGCCTCTCCGACCTTGGCGGATATTGATGGCGATGGGGATATAGAGCTTCTGACCAGCGATGAGGATGGCTGGATGTACGTTTGGGATTTGGCGGCTGAGCCCGACTCCGCCCAGCTGCCCTGGCCAACCTGGGGGCATGATTTCCGGCACACCGGAGGTTTTCCCAACTCCCAGCTTCCGCCTCTACCCCCAGCGGGAGAACTGATGCCCAGAGCCTCGGTGTACAACTACCCTAATCCCACCGAGGGCCAGAACACCACGATACGTTATACCATCGGCCAGGAGGCCGATGTGAACATACGCATCTACGATCTCTCCGGCGACCTGGTGGCCGAGTTGCCCGGCACCGGGTTCGCCCATACGGAAAATGAGATCGTTTGGGATCTCTCGCAGATAGCCAGCGGAATTTACCTCTGCCGTGTGGAGGCCAAGGGGGCCAGTGGGGGGGAGACGGCCTTTTGCAAAATAGCGGTGGTGAAATAACGGAGCACATCTCTCAAAGGAGGGCGAGATGAAAGGCAGGTTTGTTCTTTGGTCTTTCGTTCTTGTTTTTGCGGTTTTGGCCTGGGGCGCTGCGGCCGTGGCGGATGCAGTTCCACAGGAGGAACTGATTCGCAATCATTTTCTCAAGGCGAATGCCTCTCTGCAGGAACTGGCCTTGGGACAAGGAGATCTTCGAGCTCATGCCCTTGGCCAAGCGCAAGGTCCCATGGAGGGGACATCCGCTGGTGCAACTGGCCTCAAGTCTCCGGGGAAAGCCCTGTTGCTCTCGGCCGCTGTACCTGGGGCGGGGGAGTTCTATGCTGGAGCGTGGAAGCGGGGCATTGCTTTCTCAGCCCTGGAAGTGGCCTCCTGGACGTGGTATTTCACCCAGCACAGTGCGGGCAAGGACAAGGAAGACGAGTACGAGGATTTTGCCGACGATGAGTGGTCCAGAGAACAATATCAAGACTGGTACGATCACTGGGAGGACTGGTACGACGCCCGCAAGGGGGACAACGATCCTCCTTTCGAAAGCATCTTCACGCACGAACTGCCTGGTCAGAAGGATGAGGACTACTACGAGATGATTGGGAAATACGACCAGTTTTCCTATGGTTGGATTGGCAATCCCGATGACTACCTGCCCGGCGAATTCGCCCCTAACGACTCTCTCCTGGGCTACGATTTCACGGACCAGTATACTACTCGCGACATCTGCCGGGGAGTTGACGCCACGGCCACGGCACATCGAAATAGCTATGTCAACCAGCGAGGCGATGCCAACGACCTCCTGAAGCGGGCTACCTGGGGCATCAGCGCCAGCCTGTTTAACCACGTGATCAGCGCTTTGGACGCGGTTGTGGCCGCCAAGGCATACAACAGGAGGGTTTTGCAGGAGGCCGGGTATCCCCAGCTACGGATGGAATTGGACATGTACGCGGGGGAGGTCATCCCCAAATTCACTCTGACGAAGAGATTTTAGTGACCTTTTTGCATGGCCCAAAAGGGATGAGGCTTCAGATGCGTGTTCTGATTGCATATGCTCTGCTATGCCTGGGTGCCATCATGGCTTCTTCAGGGCTGACCTCGGCCTACAACCATCCTGAATTGAAGTGGCGCACCATCGAGGGAGAACACTTTCGGGTTCACTATCACCAGGGTGCCGAGCGGACTGCCCAGTTGGCATCACAGATCGCCGAGGAGATCTACGAGCCCATTACCTCCCTTTACGATTATCCTCTGCCAGATGTGGTGGACCTAGTTATCTACGACACCGATGACTACTCCAACGGGATGACGTACTACTATGAGAACAAGATCGCCATCTGGGCCAGTCAAATGGATTGGGAACTCAGGGGAACACACAACTGGCTGCGTAATGTCATCACGCATGAGTTCACCCACATGGTTAGCCTGCAGGCCGCACGCAAGTTCCCTCGTTGGTTGCCGGCCTTTTATCTTCAGCATGTCGGCTACGAGGAGGAAAAGAGGCCCGACGTCATCACCGGATATCCCAATGTGCTCATCTCCTACCCCTTACCAGGGACTGTGGTTCCTCTGTGGTTCGCCGAGGGAGTGGCCCAATACCAAGCTCCCGCTCTGGAGTATGAAACCTGGGATACGCACCGGGACATGCTTTTGAGGATGGCCGTCTTGGGTGAGCGGTTTCTCGGCTATGACGAGATGGGCGGTTTTGGGAAAGACGGGTTGGATAGCGAGTTGGTCTATAATCAAGGATATTCCCTGACCTCTTTCATTGCCGAGAGGTATGGGTCCGAAAAACTGGAGGATCTGTGTAAGGCCATGCGAACTCCTTGGCGCTACGATTTTGGCTCGGCTGTCAAGAGGGTTATCGGAAAGTCCGAAAATGAGCTTTACGAAGAGTGGCATGCTCACCTTCTGGAAAGATACCGTCGCCAGCAGGGAGCCGTTGAGGTTAACCTGGCGGCCGGTAGGAAATTAACCCACGAAGGATGGATGAACATCCATCCTGCCTGGTCGCCCGACGGAACCAAGCTAGCCTATCTTTCCAACAAGGGCAGCGATTACCAGATTATGAGTCTCTACGTTATGGATGTGGAGACTGAACAAGTGGAAAACATGGCTGGAGGCCTCCGCTCAGCGGCATCCTGGTCTCCGGATGGGAAAAAACTGGTCTATTCCAAGCGGGTGGCCCCCAACAAATACGGTTCCCACGTCAACGACATCTATCTCTACGATCTTGAGACCGAAAAGGAAAAACGCTTGACCCATGATCTGCGGGCTGCCGAGCCGCGCTGGTCGCCCGACGGCCAATCTATCTTGGTGGTTCTCAACGATGATGGCACCCACAATCTCGCCCTGCTGGACGCTGAAGGTCAGCTGGTGCGTGCCCTGACAGACAACGCGGACGGAACCCAATATTACCGGCCCCGCTGGTCATCCTCAGGAGAGGATATTTTGGTCTGTACCTATCGTGGGGGCTCCAGGGATATTGGCATCATGAAGGCGGATGGGACTGGCTTCCGCCTCTTGATTCGGGGGCTTGAGGATGAGCGTGATCCCTGCTGGGTCGCTGAGGGCCAAACCGTATGTTTCGCCTGTGACCGAAGCGGGATCTTCAATCTCTATGCTTATAATATGGATGCCGGTGGGCTTGTTCAGGTGACCAACGTGGTGGGTGGAGCCTTCAACCCCTCTATTTCCCCGGATGGAGAGACGATGGCTTACTCGGGATTCTGTGAGGATGGTTATCAGATACACCTGTTGCCTCTGGAGGAAGCCCTGGGGCAGCCAGTGGATATTCCGCCCATCGTTGACCTGGACCATAATCCCGGTCATGAGGAAAAGACACCCAATATTCAATCTCGCCCGTACAAGTCCATCTTCACCAAAACTTTTTTCCTGCCCAGATTCGTCGTGGACGACCGGAAGTTTAAGGCGGGCTTGTACCTATCCTCTATGGAGCTGTTGAATAAACAGTCCGTCTTTGCCACGGTTGTGGCCGGCAAGGGCGTGGATTTCGATCTTTATGCCCAGTATGAGAACCGGATGTTCGCTCCCACCCTCTTCTTTGAAGCCTTTCGGCTTAGGAAGCATGTTCAGGACAGAATACGGGGCCCGGTGTATATCTCCGGCGTTCCTTATGATACACGGCTACGTTTAGATCTGCGCTATGACCTTACGGAATTCGACCTGGGGATTCGGTACGCCTGGAGCGAGCCTTTCTCGGTGACCTACCAGAAGGAACTCAGCCTGACTTATATCTTCAGCAAGTACGACGTCTATCTGGAGATTTGGACCCGGGAGGCAGTTCCAGGCTATGGGCCTGAGGGTTCTTTTATAGGAAAAGATAGCTGGACCTATTTTCGGGGCCACGACCTGTCCCTGCGCTGGGACTACAAATCTATCTCCCGAGCCCTTGATGCGGAGATTAATCCCCGAGGGGGTCGTGAGATCCACGCTCGCTACGATCGCATGTTCAACAAGCTCATCAATCCCAATACCTTAAGAGAAACAGAATACGGCTTCGTGACGGCATATTACAAGAACTACTACGACCAGCTTCTCCTTGACTGGAAGGAGTACAAAGCCCTTCCCTGGGGACGGCATTCTTTGGTTCTACGACTTAAGGGTGGGGTTATTGACCAAGCCGTGGACGATTTTTTCTATCTTCAGTTAGGCAGCCAGGAGGGCCTCCGGGGCTACTCTTACTATAGCATTGAGGGCAGACGGATCGCATTGGGAAGTATGACATACCGATTTCCCATTTTGAAAGACATCCGCAGACAGCTTTTTCATGTCTATTTTAGCAAGCTGTATGGGTCCGTCTTTTTTGAAGCGGGCAAGGCTTGGAATGATGATACCTTTAACCTAGACGGCCTCAAAAGGGATGTCGGAGGAGAGCTCAGGTTAGACGCCTTTTCCTATTATGCCTTTCCCACCAAGATCAGCTTCCAGGTTGCTTACGGTCTCGACAAAATTGCAGCCATCCAGAATCGCCCAGCGGAAAAAGGTGGATGGCGGTTTTATTTCAATCTTCTGTTCACTTTCATTAGCTCTAACGGATATCGCGGAGGGGGCAGATGAGGGCGTGTGCTGGTATTTTTTGGATCGCATGGCTTGTCGCCATCCTACTGACCCTATTCACAGCCGTCATAGCTGGGGGCCATACCGGCGAGGTGCCATCTCATCCATCCAACGTCGCTGGGCATAACATTCTCAGGATGAGCTCCGTGATGGCAGAGGCTGGGGAACCTATTTCAGGACAATCCAATACGAAATCGGTGCCCAAAGCTTTTTTTCTCTCTCTTCTGGTGCCCGGGACGGGGCAATTTTATGCTCAGGCCCCGGGCCGCGGCCGGGTTTTCTTAGGAACGGAACTGGCTATCCTGGCTGGTTTTTTGGGCTTTCGCCTGTACAGCGATTGGAAAGAGGAAGACTATCAGCTCCATGCGGCCACACACGCCGGTGTGAACCCCTGGGGCAAATCGAAGAGTTACTTCGAGGACGTGAGCCTTTTCATGAGCATGGAAGAGTACAACCGTCGACAACTTATAAATTTCCGGGAGGACGCCCAGCTATATTCAGGAGCTGATTTCTGGGAGTGGGATAGTCAAGCATCGCGCCGGAAATTTGACTCTCTGTATCGGGCCAGCACCAACGCGGAAGACAACTCTATTCTCATGACGGGGGTAGGCCTGCTCAACCACCTGTTGAGCGCTGTGGACGCTGCCAGGACAGCCAAGGCATACAACAAAAAATATGCCTCCAGCCCATCACCGGTTCAATTCACCTTTAAGGTGAAGCCGTTTCCGGGATCCTCGATGGTGATGGTTGGACTGAAGAAAAGATTTTGATTGCAGCTGTCCTTTCTGCCTCTATCGCTCCCCTTCCAACATTTCATCTCCATTCCTATCTCTCCACATTCCGGCCCAGAGCGGCTCTGGCGATTTCCCATACGATTCTGTTCTTTGACGGAGAAAAAAACATGTTTTCCGGTCGATTTCGCTCCTCTTTCTGGCGTACAGGATTTTCGGCCCCCTTTGTGCTGTTGATCCTTCTGGTCTTAGACTGCTCCCCAGCCAAATCCCCAGGCAGAGCCCCATGGTGGCAAAGGGGGCGTTCCGCTCCACCCAAGGCTTTGAAGTTTGTCCGGGCTTTCGGCAGCCACGGCAGCGAGCCTGGTCAATTCCTGAATCCTCAGGGCATCTCCGTTGATCCTGAGGGAAACATCTATGTGGCGGATACGGGTAATCATCGAGTACAGAAGTTCGATGCCCGCGGTGGTTTCATCGAGGAAATTGGGGGATTCGGCTGGGGAGAGGCCCAATTCAATCAACCCACAGGTCTGACAGCTCGGGAGGGTTTGAATATCTTCGTGGTGGATTCTCAGAATCGAAGGGTGCAGCGTTTAGACCGCTCTCTGAACTACCTCTCCATCATACCCTCCTCTCCCAAGGAGGATCAACAGCTCAACCTAGGGTTTTTGTGGGGTATCGAGGTG
Source organism: candidate division Zixibacteria bacterium SM23_81 (assembly GCA_001304015.1). Classification (GTDB taxonomy): domain Bacteria; phylum SM23-81; class SM23-81; order SM23-81; family SM23-81; genus SM23-81. Next base: position 75,202 of record LJUY01000003.1, read on the forward strand.
GCCTCCACCGGCGAGCTGTTCGTCAGCGATGTGGAAAACGAGCAGCTGATCAAGCTGACCTCCTTCGGCGAGCTGGAGAGATCCTTTGGAGGATTCGAATCCGGTCCAGAGCGGTTGCGAGCTCCTGCGGGCTTGACGGTGACTCCCGGGAATGCCGTCTGCGTGGCCGACGTGGCCAACGACCGCATCGTCATCTACGATTCCTTTGGGGGATTTTTAGGCACTTTGGGCGAAGGCGTGCTCAAGGAACCCCGGGGCCTGGAAGTCGACAATCAAGGTTTCCTCTTCGTGGTCGACACCGGCCATGATCGGATCTGCGTTTTCAGTCCTCAGGGTGAACTGTTGTTCAGCCTGGGAGGCACCGGTGGTGGATTCGGCTCCTTTCAATTACCATCAGACCTGGCGGTTTTCGGCACGGCTTGGGTTTGCGTCTTAGACTCCGGCAATGAGCGGATTCAGGTCTTCGAGATCGTGCGCTGAGCTGATATGGGAATTCCTCAGACGGAACAGATGAGAGATCGAATTTCCAGAGGGTAAGTGGGCATGAGAGCTAATGCCCTTAGCCATCTGCTGTCTCTGTTGATGCTTGGAGGGCAGCTTTTGCTGCCCGCCGGCTTCTGCACCGGGCAGCCAACCCAGGAGGAGTACTATTCCCTTCTGCACAGAACAGTTGTGTTGGAGGCAGATGGCACCGTCGGTCCCTTCCAGTTGCCAGATCGATTTCTCTTGCCCCGGAGCGAGCAAGTTTGGGTCGATGAGCGACCCTTAGCCGAGCCGCAGGACTATAGCCTGAACTACGATCGGGGCCTGCTTACCTTTACGGTGCCACCGCTCCCATCCGCCGTCATCCGCGTGCAGTACGAAAGATTTCCTTTTCCCCTTAAAAACAAATACTTTCACCGAGAACAGAAACTCAAGCAGGACGCAGCGCCACTTGTCGTGCCACCGGCTGTCTCTGAGGTCCCGACCGCTGCTTGGGCGTCCGGTCCATCGGCCCTGAGGGTTGCAGGAAGTAAGACCTTTGCCGTATCTCTGGGGTCGGAGCGCGACTTCTCTCTGGAACAGTCGCTGAGGGTCAACATCTCCGGACAGGTGTCGCCCGATGTAGAGGTGGTGGCCTTGCTTTCAGATCAAAGCAGTCCGCTTCAGCCTGAGGGAGACACCCAGACTCTGGAGGAAATTGACAAGGTGCTGGTGGAGATACGTGGGAGCAGAGCGACGGCCACCCTGGGTGATTATGAGATCTCCTATCTGGAGGGAGAGTTCGGACAATTTGACCGGAAGTTGCAAGGGGCTAAGGGAAATGCAAAAATTTCGGGGGCCGAATTAACCTTGGCTGGGGCCGTCTCTAAAGGGACCTTTCGGACCGTGAATTTTGAGGGCATCGAGGGCAAGCAAGGCCCTTATCAGTTGACCGATGATCAAGGCGGAACGGATATCATCGTTCTGGCTGGCACCGAGAGGGTTTGGCTGGATGGCGAGAAGCTCATTCGCGGTCAGAACAACGACTACATCATCGAATACAGTAGCGGGGAGATCACCTTTACAATGCATCGCCTCATCACCGCAGATTCTCGCATTGTCGTGGATTATGAGTATTCTGGCCGAAAGTTCAAACGAAGTTTCTACGGAGGACATGGAAGCGTATCTCTGCTGGATCACAAGCTGCAACTGCGAAACATGTTTATCAGGGAGTCTGACGATGGGGAGAGCCCCATAGACGTTGCGCTATCGCGCCAGGATCGGGTCATTCTCGCCGAGGCTGGTGATGATCCCAGCTTGGCGTGGAAAGATGGCTGGGTGCTCGTAGACACCAGCGCGGGAGAGGAGGGAGACTACGTATGGGTGGATTCAACCTATTTTCTGTACGTGGGACCTGACTCAAATGGCATCTACAACGTCGCCTTTTCCGATATGGGCTCTGGCAATGGAGAGTATGTTCGTGAGTTTAGCCTGACGGATAATCGCTATTACTACGTCTACAATGGAGATGGCGACAGGCGGTATCTGCCACGGATCTTTCTGCCTTTGCCGGGTAGCCAGTCTATGATCGACTTGCAGGCCGAATTCCTTCCCCTGTCCACTCTGCAGCTAAGGGCCGAATTGGGACTCAGCCATAGAGATAACAACACGCTATCGGAGACAGGTGACGGCGATAACGTTGGGCAGGGTCTTGCTTTTGAAGGAAGGCTCGTGGACCAGGCCATCAGAGTGGGAGCCCGGGGATTGGGCCGTCTGGATCTGGCTGGCAAGTTTCGCTCCACAGATGATCGCTTTCGATCGCCAGGCCGCACCGAGGAAGTAGAGTATTATCGTCGTTGGGATCTCGATCGAGAAAGACCCCCAGAAGCTGAAGAAGTGAAGGAGCTTTCTGGCACTTATAGACCCTTCTCGGCGGCAAAAGTGAGCGTGGAATATGGTCGACTCCGCAGAGGGGATTTTTTCTCCTCCGCTCGTCAGCGATTGAGCTCGGAGGTTGCTCCCCGTTACCTGCCACAAGTGGCGGTCTACTATGAGGTGATCGAGAGCGAAAGAACTGATACCAGTCTGGCAGCCTCGAGACGGCAGAGTACTACCTGGATTCGACAAGGCTTAACCGCCCATCAAACCATTTGGCGCTTGAAACCCCTGTTCACATGGGAAAGCGAATCCAGAGAGGCAAAAGAGCTGGATCTTTTAACTTCTGGGGAACGTTACGATGAATTTCGTTGGGGGCTTACCACAGTGAACTGGGGAGCTTTCAAGGGCTCTACGGAGATGACCTATCGCCAGGACGACGCCTACCAGGGAGCATGGCTGAGAAAAAGCCTCGGACGGACCCTGCAGAATCGGTTAGCTTTGCAAAATTGGCGTTCACTGTCCCTTACAGCTGAATACACCCGACGCACCCTGCGCACCATGCCTTTTCATGAGGTGGCTGGAGCTTACAGCGAGGTGGATCTCATTCTGACCAAGGCCAGCTACGCTCCCCTAGAAGGTGCCGTGCAGGCTCAGGTGGACTACCAAGTCAGCAACTCCCAAAGCAGTCAGAGGCGGAGGATACCAGTGGATGTCGGGGAGGGCAAGGGGGACTATATCCTGGAGGACGGCGAGTATATCCCCGATCCTGATGGAAACTGGGTTTTCCGAACGGAGACGGTGGGCGATTCCATCCCGGTCACCGATCTGGCAGCTGGTCTCCGTATGCGTCTCACTCCTCACCGGGCTATAGGTCAGGAAGCTTCCGGAACACTGGGCTTTCTCCGTCACTTCTCCACCGATACCTACGTCAAGATCGATGAGCAGACTAAAGAGAAGGACAAAGTGTCCATCTATCTACTTCGGCTCGACAAATTCCAGCAGGATAGCACCACCATCCGAGGTGAGATCTCCTTTCAGCAGGACCTGTTTCTCTTCCCCGAGCGGAGGGATATTGGGATTCGTCTTCGTTATCAGACGACAGACCGGGAGAACAACCAGTATGTAAGCGGGGGAGAAGAAAATTTGAGAATCAATCGGTCTTTGCGACTCGATCTGGCCCCCAAAAGTCGCCAGATGCTGCGGCTGGAGTATGGGCACGAGAACAAATTTCGGAAAGTGCAGGACGTTCCCAGGAGCCGGATTCGAGCCGATAACCTCTCCGCAGAAGGGACCTTTCGTCAAGGGCGCAGTCTTGAGCTTTCCTTGGGTCTTCAGCTTCGGAGCGATGGGGATGATGTGGGCGCAACAAAATCGCGAATGATATCCCTGTTGCCCAAGGCCTCATACTCGTTTTTGGCTCAAGGTCGGTTGAGAACCGAGTTCGAATGGGCCCGTGTAAGCTCTCAGCCCAAAAACGCGGCCATATCTTGGGAGATGGCTCAGGGCAACAAGGCGGGCGACAACTATCGCTGGAGCCTAGGAGTCGATTACCGAGTCAATCAATACATCTCGGCAACGGTGAGCTATTCCTTGCGCTCACAGCCGGAACGCCCCACCCGGCATTTGGGCAGGGCCGAGATGAGTGCTTTTTTCTGATGGTTAGGCTGAAGGAGCAAATGGTGGAGAGCTTCAGGTTGAAAATGCTCTGCATTTGTATTGCCTGTCTGCTGAGCTGGTGGGCCGAGGCCGCAGGGCAGGATCGACCAGTGGTGCGCAGGATTCACATCCAGGGCCATCGGATCGCCACAACCAGGGCGCTTCTCAAGAAGATGGCCACCAGGGAGGGAAAACCTCTGGATCAAATGGTCCTGGAGGCGGATATCCAGACTCTGCTCCAATGGTATCGAGACCAGGGCTATCTCCGGGTTCGCATTTCCCCACCAGGCCTGAATTTGAACCAGGACTCTTCCCAGGTGGATGTGGTTCTGCCCTTGGATGAAGGTCCTCTTATTCTGATAGGCCAGGTGGAAATGCAGGGCAATCAGCACCTCACCCGAGAAGACATAGGGAGCCAGATGGATCTGCATCCCGGATCGGTCTTTCAAGGTAATATCCTAGAGGCTGATCTGGAACGTCTGCTGGAGGCCTATGAGAACCACGGCTTGCCCTATTGCCAAATTCAGGTGACCGACTTCCAGATCACCCCTGAAGATCGGCTCGACTTTCGGCTAGTAATCGATGAAGGCCCGCAGGTTCGAGTGCAGTCGGTGGAGCCGGAGGGCAACACCATCACCAGAAATTCTGTGATACGCCGGGAGATGGGGATTAAGGTAGACGACCTCTATAGCCAGCGAGCCATAGAGCGGGGACGCAGGAAGCTTCAGCGCCTAGGCTTTTTCCAGGAGGTGGGGGAAGTTCGTCTTGAGGTGGGAAGCCGCCTTGACTTGGTGGTGTTGAGAGTGCCAGTGGTGGAGGGCCGTTCCAATACCGTCGACGGTGTATTGGGTTATCAGCCGGCCACAGAGGTACGCAAGGGATATTTCACAGGCCTCCTGGATCTCTCCTTTCGCAATCTCATGGGCACGGGCAGGAAAGTAGAGGCCATGTGGAGCCGTCGGGAGCCGACCTCCTCCCAGCTGCAATTTGGCTATCAGGAGCCATGGCCCTTAGGACTTCCTGTGACTGTGGGTGGCTCTATCCAGCAGGTGAACCAGGACTCCTCATATGCCCAAACGAATCTGGAGATTCAGGTTGACTCTCATCTGGGGGAAAATTTGTCCGGGGGCGTGCTGTTTGGCTGGGAACGAGTTATACCTGACGTGGCCGGCGGCCAGGATCTGTTCAATAGTAGAACCTATTCCGTCGGCCTTCGTCTGGAGCTGGATGCCAGGGATAATCCATTGGGCCCCAGAAGGGGAGGGCGCTATCAGACGGCCATTCGGCATCGTTTCAAGGAAAATCGGTCCGCCGGGAACATCCAGCCGATTCAGAGACGAGTGGAGAGCACCGAGTTCACGGTAGGGCTGGAGCAGTATATGAACCTGCATCGTCGCCATGTGGTAGCAGCCAGCGTCCATTTGGGCGAGATTCGCAGCGATGAGCAGGTCATCCCGCTCAATGAGCAGTTCAAGCTCGGGGGAGCCAGAACGCTGCGCGGATATCGCGAGGAGCAGTTTCATGGATCCCGGGTCATCTGGACCAATTTGGAATATCGGCTCTTGTACGGACGCCGCTCGTGGAGTTTTTTGTTTCTGGACGCCGGCCATTATTTCCGTCAGGTACGTGATCCCCTGACTGGGGCCATCGGCGAGGCCAGCGGGGAAAAGGTCGGCTATGGCGTAGGCTTACGCGTAGACTCCCGACTGGGCATTTTGGGTGTGGACTATGGGCTGGGAGAGGGAGATGGTCTCACAGAGGGCAAGGTTCATTTTGGGGTGCTGAACGAATTCTAAACTCGAGGGGGGAGATCGCTGATGCGCCCAACGAATCCTTATCTGGAGCTGATCAGACCGCTGAATGTGGTCATCGCTGCTCTCTCCGTCTTTGTGGGAGCTCTGGTTTCTGCTCCTTTACGGTGGGATTTTCGCGTCTTGTTGGCCTGTCTGGTGGCGGCTTTGATAACTGGCGGAGCGAATGTCCTCAACGACGTCTTCGATGTGGACATCGATCGGGTCAACAAGCCTCGCAGACCTCTGCCCTCGGGTCGCGTCCATAGAGACCAAGCCACAGTTTTCTCGGTGGCTCTTATGGTGCTGGGTGTCGCCATCAGCCCTTTTTTGGGTCTCTGGGCTTTTTTCATCGCCCTGCTGGCTGCATCTCTCATGATCTTATACAGCGCTCGCCTCAAGCGAGCTTTGCTCCTGGGCAATCTGACGGTGGCCCTCGTCGCAGCTTTGGCTTTCCTCTATGGAGGGATCGCCGTGCGCAGGCCAATCGAAGCCCTCGTTCCTGCGGGATTCGCCTTACTCTTTCACCTGGGACGGGAGATGATCAAAGATGCCCAGGATTACGAGGGGGATCAGGCTATGGGAGCCCGCACATTACCGGCGGTGATCGGCGTGCCCCGCGCCATCAGATGGGCTGGTCTGGTCTTCAGCCTGTTGATTCTGGCCAGCCCGGTGCCCTTTCTGGTGGGCCACTATTCCTTAGCCTATTTGATCGTCGTGGTCTTGGGCGTGGACTTTCCCGTGCTCTATGTGATTTTCTCCTCTAATCGGAATCCCAGCTCCCGTCATCTGGGCCGGTTGAGTTTTTTGCTCAAATTGGATATGTGGGTGGGATTGGTGGCGATATTGCTGGGGGTTTGGGCTTAATGTAAAACTTCATGTGAATCATAAATCTTATTGAAAATAAAGATTTTATAAGATTGCAAATTCTTGATGCTGTAAGCAGTGAAAAGTAAGCAGGAGGCAGGAAGCAGCAAGCAGGATTATAGTTTAGAGAGTCTAGAGAACTAGAATGCTCGATGAGATCTCTCCTATCTGTCATTCCCGCGGAAGCTTGTTCCCGCGAAGGCGAGGGCGGGAATCTAGGGACTTTATAAGGTCTATTTTCATCCCTTTATTAGCACTGAGAACCTGCACTTTTCAACCAGGATCCAGCGTCAAGGATCCAGAATCTGTTTTCTTCACGAGTCTCGGGTCTCAAGTCTCTAGTCTCTGATATCGATTTTCACGATACACGAATCCCGATCCACGATTCACGGTTTTTCAAGGAGCACTCATGAAAATAGTCGTACAACGAGTCAGCGAGGCAGAGGTCGCAGTCAGCGGCCAATCAATCGGACGCATCGGAGCTGGTCTGGTCCTCCTGGTGGGCATGGGACACAACGATACTGAACAGCAGGTTCGCTATCTGGGCGAGAAATGCCTGAACCTGCGCATTTTCGAGGATCAAGAAGGCAAGATGAATCGTTCACTCATGGACGTGGGTGGGGAGATCTTGGCCATCTCTCAGTTCACTCTGTATGGAGATACGCGCAAAGGGCGGAGACCCGGTTTCAGCGATGCTGCTCCGCCGGAGAAGGCCGAGCCCCTCTATGAGCGCTTCGTGGAGCTTTTACGAGCAGCTGGCATCAAGGTGAAGACTGGAAGCTTCGGGGCCCATATGCTGGTGCGGATCCACAACGACGGTCCGGTGACCCTCATCCTGGAGGCGTGAATTTGATGATCTGGAAACGAGACGATGAGCTGATCTTAGCCTCGGGCTCACCGCGACGGTTCAACCTGCTCAAGCAGGTGGGCATCCCTTTTCGGCAGGTGGTCAGCGAGATCAGCGAAGACAGGGAGGCCCCGGAAGAACCGCAGGCCCATGTTCTGGAGCTGTCCCGCCGCAAGGCTGAAGATGTGGCTGAAAGGCTTTCCTCCGGCGTGGTCCTGGGAGCCGACACAGTGGTGGTCCTAGATGGTCACATCCTGGGCAAGCCATCGGATGTCCAGGAGGCCATAGAGATGCTTCGACGCCTCAGCAACCGGACCCATCAGGTGTACACCGGCCTGACATTGATAGATGTCGCTGGCGATGTCTCAGCCTCCCGTGTGGAGCGAACCGAGGTGACCTTTCGGGAGCTATCGGAGGATGAAATCGCTGCGTACGTTTCCACCGGCGAGCCCCTGGACAAGGCCGGAGCCTATGGCATCCAGGGAAAGGGAGCGCTACTGGTCAGCGCCATCAACGGATGCTACTATAATGTGGTGGGATTACCGTTGGCAAAGCTGATGGAGATGCTTCACCGACTGCAAGCGCAGAAATAGGGGCGAGAAAACTTTAGGTGATATCGGGGATCACTGTACCGGACTCATTAGGTGGCGTCGGGTGGCCTCACCCGATGTCGTGTAAGATAGTTAACCTTGCGAAGGTTTTAAACCTTCGCAAGGTATTTTTTCGTAGGTTGGGTTGGGGAACGCAACCCAACAATCAAAAATTCTGAATAAACGCCTCTGTGAGAAAACAGCACCATGCTCTGCATCAGCCATGGAATACCGTTGAGCTCATCGGTATGAAGATTCGTTTCGACGATGGCATTGAATTTAAGGGAGGGATCGTTGGGTTACGCTGCGCGTAACCCAACCTACATCTGCTTTGATGCGTATGAAGCTTGACAGCGGTTTGAAGGCTTCGATAATTCTTTCCCGTATTTTAACTTCCCGAAAGTTTCGAACTTTCGGGAAGTTTCCATCTTGTCCAGGTTTCAACTTATCCAACATGCTTTATCAAAGATCCAAACACTGAACCAGGAGAAGGCCAGGGCCGGAGGCGCAGGAAACCCTCCGGGACAAAAAAGGTATTTTTGCGGTTCTAACAAAACGAGATTCCTGCATTCGCAGGAATGACAAAAAGAAAGACATTGTTTATACGTGGCGTCTTATAGACTCACCCGACAGCACGAAGAAAACGATGCGGAAATCCCATTGACAAAAAGCAGCCCAGCCGCTATTTTTATTGCAGCCGTGAGTAAGAGACTGTCGGGTATGACACTCGCCAGACCGACAATCTCCGGTCTCCAGTCTCTTCTTATCAGACTTAGCGAAACTCGAGTCTCGAATCTCGTAGCCAGCTTTCAGCAACGGTTTGTGCTTAGCCAAGATCACCTAACTTAGCATAGGAACGGAATCCCACTATGAGCGATTTCAAACTCGTCTCCGATTACAAGCCCCGCGGAGATCAGCCCCAGGCCATAGCTGATCTGACGGAGGGCGTCTTGAAGGGCGAGCGTTTTCAGACCCTGTTGGGGGTCACGGGCTCCGGCAAGACCTTCACCATGGCCAACGTCATCGCCAACGTGGGGCTGCCCACCCTGATCATCTCCCATAACAAGACCCTGGCCGCTCAGCTTTACGGCGAGTTCAAGGGTTTCTTCCCCCACAACGCCGTGGAGTACTTCATCAGCTACTATGACTACTATCAGCCAGAGGCTTATATCCCCACCACCGACACTTACATAGAGAAGGACACCTCCGTCAACGAAGAGATCGATCGGCTCAGGCTTCGGGCCACTAGCTCGTTGCTGGAGCGTCCCGACGTGATCATCGTGGCCAGCGTTTCCTGCATTTACGGATTGGGATCGCCCAAGGATTATCGGGATTTGCTGGTTTTTCTGGAGGAGGGCCAGCGGATCGAGCGGGACAAAATGTTGCGCATGCTGATCGACATCCATTACGCTCGCAATGACATCGCCTTCGAGCGAGGCACCTTTCGGGTGCGCGGCGATGTGGTGGAGATTCGACCGGCCTACGAGGAAACGGTTCTTCGGGTGGAATTTTTCGGGGATGAGGTGGAGAAGATGGCCGTGGTGGATCCCGTCTCCGGTCAGGTGCAGGAGCGCAAAAAACGGGTAGCCGTCTATCCGGCAAAGCACTTTGTGACCACATATCCTCGGATAGAGGAGGCCATCGGGGGAATTGAGGAGGAGTTGAAGGAGCGCTTGGCCTTTTTTCGTTCCCAGGACAAATTGTTGGAGGCCCAGCGTTTGGAGTCCAGGACCCGTTATGACATCGAGATGATGCGGGAGATCGGCTATTGTGCGGGCATCGAGAACTACTCGCGACATCTCTCGGGGCGAAAAGCCGGGGAGCGGCCCTCCTGCCTGCTGGATTATTTCCCACAAAAGTTCCTCATGATCGTCGACGAATCCCACGTGACCATCCCTCAGGTTCGGGGGATGTACGCCGGGGACCGCTCTCGCAAGGAAACCTTGGTGGAACATGGCTTTAGGCTGCCATCGGCTCTGGATAACAGGCCGCTCTTCTTCGAGGAGTTCCAGGCCATGATCCACCAGTCCATCTTCGTCTCGGCCACTCCCGCGGAGTATGAGCTGGAGAGAAGTTGTGGGGTCGTGGTGGAGCAGATCATCCGGCCCACGGGGCTCATGGATCCCAAGATCACCGTAAAGCCCACGGCCGGTCAGATCGACGATCTACTGGAAGAAATTCGCAAGCGTGTAGAGTGCCAGGAACGAGTGTTGGTCACCACTTTGACCAAACGAATGGCCGAGGATCTGGCCGACTATCTGAGCCAGCTGGACGTGCGGGTCCGTTACCTGCACTCCGAAATCGATGCATTGCAGCGGGTAGATATTCTCAGAGACCTCCGCCTAGCAGAATTTGACGTCCTGGTAGGGATCAACTTGCTCCGAGAGGGGCTCGACCTTCCCGAGGTTTCCCTGGTGGTCATCCTGGACGCCGACAAAGAGGGCTTTCTGCGCTCCGAGCGCTCACTGATCCAGACGGCTGGTCGAGCGGCGCGTAATGTGGGAGGTGAGGTCATCATGTACGGTGATCAGATCACCGATTCCATGCGTCGGGCCATTATGGAAACAGACCGTCGTAGAAAAATACAGAGCGAATACAATCAAAAACACCACATCACCCCACGTTCCATCTACAAGACCATTGATGAGATCTTGAAGACGACTCGCGTGGCCGATTCCCGCTTGGCCTCGACAGGGGTGAAGGATCCCGCAGCTCCGTATCTGACGGAGATGGACCGAGAAGAACGGCTGGAAGCCTTGGAGAGGGCCATGCACGAGGCAGCGGCCCGCCTTGAGTTCGAGAAGGCTGCTCAATATCGGGATGAGCTGGAGCGGCTCAAGGCCGAGGGGTAGAATCGCTCGGGGATGAGGGGAGGACGGCCGGGAGCCCAGGCTCGCGGTTTTTTTATGACAAAATTGGCGTTGACAAGGTCTCAACTTTGTATTACTTTTAGATTCGTTCATTTTTAGGCTCTTACATACAGGTTCTCATGATGAGCCTCTTCACACCAGATAAGTTTCTTATCTCTCTGATGAAACTGTGGCAGAGGGTACAGTTTCGCCCGCCCATGTTTTCAGCCACAGATCTATGGAGGCGAGCTCGGACGGTCCTGATCTGCTTCCCGGAGGAATATCGGGAGCGCTTGGCCGCCGAACCTGCCGTTCGCAGCATCGTGGAGGCCTTTCCCAAAAAGAGGTTCTTCATTTTGACGACCAAGGCGCTTCCCGAACGCTGGTTGAATGTGGAGTTAATCCACCTGAGGGGATCTGATCTGAACATGTTCTCCTTGCCCAATTCCGATTTCATCAGGTTCATTCAGGACAAAGCCGTCGACGTGGCCGTCGATCTCTGGCCTTCGTTTAATTTGACCAATGCCTCTATCTGTCGACGTAGCGGCGCCGCACTTCGAGTGGGTTTCGGCGGCGAACACGCAGCGTCTTTTTATAATTTGATGATCGTCCCCAGAGGCCCAGAGGAATCTCTGCCCAGACAGTATGAGGCCATGGCGGAGACGATTTTGAACCTGGAACGGTCCGAGGCCCAAATTGAGGCCTGATGTCCTCAGGATCCTAGTGATTCGTCTGAGCTCAATGGGCGACATCATTCTGACCACCCCGGCTTTGACCGCGCTCAAGGCACACTATCCCCGAGTTCAATTGGATTTTGTGGTCAAGGAGAGATACGCGGAGCTTTTCCAGGGTCACCCTCACGTCGACAATCTGTTGCCCCTATCTCAGAGGGATGGTCTTCTCTCTATGGGTTGTCGACTGCGCCGCCAGCACCATCATATCGTTCTGGACCTACACGCCAATCTCCGAAGCCGAGCTCTGACGGCAATTCTACCTGCTCCCAGGAAATTGCGATATCGCAAAAGGACCATCCGGCGGTGGGCCATGGTTCGCCTGGGATACCGTCCTCAAGAGTCGCCACATGTCGTGGATCTTTATCTGAGAAGTCTGCGGCCCTTGGGGATTGAGCCTTCCGGGCGACGCCCACGATTGTATCTGTTGGAGAGCGAGCGGGAGTTCCAGAAACAGTTTTATCTTCGACATCGACTGGGCGACGCGAGGCCTGTGGTGGGGCTTCATCCGGGAGCCAGATGGCCCGGCAAAAGGTGGCCGGAGGAGCGGTTTATCCAACTGGGGCAGCGTTTAAGAGAGGAACGGAGAGCTCAGATTCTGGTCTTCGGCGGGGCCGGGGAGGAAGATCTTGGTGCTCGGGTGGCTCAGGGGCTAGAGCCGGATGCACCCATGGCCTTAAATCTCACCCTGCGCCAGCTGATGGCCCTAATCTCCGGCTGTGCCCTGTTTATCACCAACGACTCTGGGCCCATGCATATGGCCACGGCTTTGGAGGTTCCCGTGGTGGCCATTTTCGGACCCACCCAGCCTTCGTTGGGCTTCTGGCCCCTAGGGGCTGAGGATGCGGTTTTAACTGCCCAGCTTACCTGTAGTCCATGTAGTCTTCATGGGGAGAAACGGTGCCCCCAGGGAAATTGGCTTTGTTTGAAGCGGATCGGCGTCCAGGATGTCCTTCAGGCCGCCCTGGGGATTTTGGATCGCAGGCGAAAGGCCATCGAGAAGAATAATCGTCCTGTCTAATAGGGGTGACCATGTCACACATCGCCGTTTTTCTGGACCGAGATGGCACCATTAACCAAGAAGTACACTATCTTCATAGAGCGGAACAGCTGAAACTTTTAACCGGTGCGGGCCAAGCCATTCGCAGGCTGAACCAGTTGGGCCTGAAGGTGGTGCTGGCCACCAACCAGTCGGGCGTAGCTCGGGGATACCTCACAGAGGAGGAGCTGGACCGAATTCACAAGTTGCTGAAGGAAATGCTGGCCGAGCACGGCGCTCATTTGGACGCCGTTTACTATTGCCCAGAGATGCCTGATTCCGGAAGTGCCTGCCGGAAGCCAGAGATCGGGATGATGGAGCAGGCCGCCCAGGATCTGGACATCGATCTGAGGAGATCCTATATGGTGGGCGATATGGCCATCGATATGGAGATGGGCCGGCGAGCGGGTGCCAAAACCATTCTTGTCCTCACCGGTTACGGTGAGAAAGCCCGAGCCGAGGGGGTTCAAGCCGATTTCGTGGCCCACGACCTGGCCGAGGCCGCCCGGTGGATTGAGCGTGATTTGAAGGGGAGATGATGCCCGGTAAAGGGTTTTATGGACTGGCCTTGACCCGAGGAGACAAGCTCCTCATGGGCATCTTGCTAGTTCTCAGCCTGGCCAGCATCGGGGTCGTTCACCGCCTGATGCAGCCAGGATCTGTGGCCGTGGTGGAAGTGGATGGTCACGAGGTCCACCGTCTTGATCTATCCGTCAACGGCCGGAGAGCCGTGGCCGGTCCCCTAGGCGAGACGATGATTCAAGTGAACGCGGGAAAGGTCCGGGTGGAGAGCTCTCCATGTCCCCACAGGCTATGTGTCAGGATGGGATGGGTGAAAAGATCCGGGAGCTTGATCGTCTGTGTGCCCAACCGGGTGCTGGTCAGGGTGGAGGGGGAGAAGAAGAAGGGAGAGCCGGATGCCGTGACGTGGTAAGCGGGAGTGTCACTTGCCCCCTCTCTGCATTTCTAATCTATTACGATTTGTCAACCTGAGCACAGCAACGAAAGTACTGGCCGATTCAAATCTTGACGCCAGAGATTCTTCGGTCCTCTTCGCTTCGCTCAGGGCTTCGGCTCACAACGCTCCCTCAGAATGACAAATAGGGGAATGGTCGATCTATGAAAGCAGGAGGGGAAGAAAAATTAATGGTGAGTCACCTATACGATTCTGTCATTCTGAGCCCTTCGTTTCACTCAGAGCTTGTCCTGAATGGAATAAAGGAACAGGCTCCGCGAAGAATCTCTGCCAATGGCTTAAAAAAGGCGAAGAAGAAAGGCAGATTCTCCCTCACGAAGTTTATCTTGAGCCCTTCACTCCATTCAGAGCTCACCCTAAATGAACTGAAGGGATAAATTCCGACGAAATGTGCCTTAGAATGACCATTTCGTAAGTTAGTTTGAGATTTCCCGCTTAATTCCCTTGGCGAAAAACGGTTCGCCCCTGGGAAGTTTGAAAATGTCATGCTCGCTCATACCACAAAACTCGTCCGCCTCTCCCTTTTGGTCTCCGTGGGTTTGATCCTGTACGTTCTGGAAACTCACATCCCCCAGCCGCTGCCCTGGGCGCGCATCGGGCTGGCCAACATGGCCACGCTTATGGCCTTGGTATTGTGGGGATTTTGGGAGGCCTTGGTGGTGGCGCTGGTGCGAACCTTTTTAGGCTCCATCGTCATCGGAACGCTGTTGAGTCCCGTTTTCCTCTTTGCCCTGTGTGGAGGTCTGGCCAGCCTGGTCTGCATGGGTTTAGCCTATCGATATCTGCGCCCATCGCTTAGCGTTGTGGGGGTGAGCGTCCTGGGCGCCTTGGCCCATAACCTGACCCAGCTCTTCCTGGCCCATTGGCTCTATATCCAGCGTGGCCAAATCTTCTTCTTGCTACCCTTCCTGCTCCTGGCCGCGGTTCTCACCGGTTTTTTCGTAGGAGCAGTCGTTTCACTGGCCAGCGCTCGGAGAACCCTGCAGGTCTGGCAAATGGAGACATCGCCGTAGAGACATCGGTCTGACTGACTCAAGTTTGGTCGAAAAGAGGTTTTCTTGACGGTCAGATGTTATATCTGGCCTTTTTTCAAACGCATGAAGAGATGCATTTGATGAGATCCTTGATCAAGGGCAATTATCGCGAGGTATGGATCCTGGCTTATCCGGCCATTCTGACCATGATGTCCCAGACCATCATGACACTAGTGGATGCCATGATGGTGGGGCGACTGGGAAAGGTAGAGCTGGGCGCCGTCGGCCTGGCTGGAACTCTGGTGTGGTGCTTTTTCTCCTTTTTCAATGGAACGGTGAGCAGCGTCAACACCTTCGTGGCCCAGTACTATGGAGCCAAACAGCACTCCAGATGCGGGGTCATCACCTGGCAGGGGATTTACCTGGCCCTGCTCTTTGGGATCCTTCTGGCCGTTCTGGGGTATTGGGGCCATGTCTTCTTCGCCCTCATGGGGCCTTCGCCTCAAGTTCGTGAGCTGGGAGCGTCCTATGCCAGAATTCGGATGTCAGGCGGGGGCTTCTTCGTGGCCTACCTGACCTTATCCTGTTTTTTCCGGGGCATCGGCGACACCAAAACCCCCATGAAGGCGGTTATCGTTGCCAATGTGATCAACATCGTCTTCGATTACCTATTGATTTTCGGGAAGTTCGGTTTTCCCCGACTGGAGGTGAAGGGTGCCGCCATAGCCACGGTGTTCGCCAATTTTATAGCCGCAGCGGTTCTGCTGGCTATTTTTATATCCCAGCGCTATTCTCAGCTGTTTGCTTCGCGCCTCAGGTTGCGTTTTCAGTGGAGCGAGATGCGACGACTGTTGCGAATCGGCTGCCCCATTGGGGTGCAATACTTCCTGGACATGGGCAGCTTTCTGTTCTTTGCGGCCATTATCGGCAGGATGGGAGACGATCCATTGGCCGCCAGTCACATCACCATGCGGCTGCTGCACCTTTCCTTCATGCCGGCCTATGGCATCTCCATCGCCGCCACCTCTCTGGTAGGCCAGTACATTGGGAGCAAGAGGCCGGAATACGCCATCCTGAGCGGATATACCGCCATAAAGATGGGTCTTTTGTATGCTGTGTTGCTGGCGGTTCTGTTCATCGCTGTGCCCAAATCTTTGGTGGGCCTGTTTAACAAAAGTACCCAGGTTCTTTACCTGGGGAGCAGAATTCTGCTTTTTGCCGCCCTGTTTCAGGTTTTCGACGCAGTGGGCATTATCAGCGCCGGTGGACTCAGGGGAGCGGGGGACACTCGATGGACCATGTTAGTGGGAGTGAGCTATGCATGGCTGCTGTTTGCGCCCCTGAGCTTTCTTTTCGGCTTAGGCCTGAAGTTGGGAGTTGTGGGAGCCTGGATGGGGGCCACCATTTACATCCTCATTTTCGGCCTAACCCTATTCTGGAGATTTTGGAGCAAAAGGTGGCTTCAGCTAACGATCTGAGAACTTCCAGTGAATTCATGACGAAGAGAAGCATTCAGGGGAGGAATCTGGCTTGGAGTGTGGGCATTTTCTCTATCGCCATGGTCTTGAGGTTCCTGTACCAGTGGGAAATCAAGGATCATCCCCTCTCCCGGCAGCTCTTTCTGGACCCCGCCTTTTACGATCGTTGGGCTCGAGCCATCGCGGCTGGAGATTGGCTGGGCCAGGGAGTTTTTTATGCCAATCCCCTGTATCCCTACTTCTTGGCCTTGATCTACCGCTGCTGTGGATATAGCCTCTTCCTTGTCAAGCTGTTCCAGTCGGTGCTGGGCGGGCTGACCTGTTGGATGATCGCCCTCATCGGACGGCAGATTTTCGATCGGGCCACAGGCATCCTATCCGGCCTGATGGCTGCGCTTTATGCTCCCTTCATCTTTTACGAGGGAACCCTGACCATCTCCACCTTGGGGATGTTTCTCTCCCTCCTGACGGTTTTCCTTTTGCTGCGGAGCGCAGAGATTGGTCCCTGGCGATCCTTTGGAGCAGGCGCTGTTTGGGGTCTTCGAGCCCTGGCACGTTTTGACCTCACCTTCTTAGCTGCCGCGATCTGGCTTCTTGCCAACAGGGACGAGAGGACCTTCCACCGCAGACTCAAATTGGCTGCGCTTTTTTGTTTGGGGGTAACGGTGATCATTCTTCCCGTATCAGCACGGAACTTCTTGGTAGAAGGGAAATTGGTGGCCATCACCGCTCATGGTGGGGAAACTTTCTACGGGGGGAACAATCCCTGGGCTTCCGGCAGCTATGCTCCGCCCCCAGGGGTGCGTCCGGGGCCCGAATATGAACATGAGGATTTCCGCAGGTTGGCCAGCGAGAAGTTAGGTCGTGAGCTGAGCCTGTCCGAATCTTCCTCCTACTGGCTGGACCAGGCCATGGCTTTCATCAGGGATCATCCCGGACGATATGCTCGACTTCAGCTTAAAAAACTATTGCTTTTCTGGGGACCAGGGGAGATACCCGACAATCGTAACTTTCACTTTTTCAGAAGATTCTCGATAGTTCTGCGGTTGCCCCTGTTGAACTTCGGAATCCTCTGTCCCGTTGCCCTCTTGGGGCTGCTCTTGGAGCTGAGAAACTGGCGACGATCACTGCTTCTCTATATGCAGATTTTTCTGTCCATGCTCTCTGTGCTGTTTTTCTTCGTCCTGGCCCGTTATAGATTGCCGACGGTGCCGTTTTTAATGCTATTTGCCGCCTATGCGCTTCACTGGTCCTTTAGGAGCTGGAGAGATAGGAGATGGAGATTTCTACTAGTCTGTTGGATTCCCACTTGCTCGCTGCTCATATTTTTCGCGCTCCAGACCCGCGGTCTGTCCCAGACGGGATTCGAGAGCCGTTACGAAACTCTGGGAGTGGCTCTTATACGAGAGGGACGAGTGGATGAGGGCATAAGCGAGTTGGAGAGCGTGATCCGGTTGAATCCTCGACGCGTCACCACCCACTTCAACTTAGGGGTGGCATACCTGGAGGAGAAGGGCAACTACCGCTTAGCGGCCCAGAAGTTCAAGGAGGTGGTTGGACTTCAGGACGACTATCCTCAGGCTCACTACATGTTGGCAAAGGCCTATGAGGGAATGAGGCGGACCCAAGAGGCGGCTGAGGAATTTCGCAGGGAACTGGATTTCTGGCCGGAGGATACCTCGACACGGTTGTCCCTGGGCATGGCCTATGTGAAATTGGAACAGTGGGTTGAAGCGGAGGTACAGTTTCGGAAGCTCATAGAAAAGGAGCCTGACAAGGTGTTAGGCCATCAACTGTTGGGCAACGTGCTGTATCTTCAGGGGAGACCTAAGGAGGCTGCGGCAAGTTGGGAGAGAGCCGTGCAGCTGAATCCATCGGATGAGGAGTTGAGAAAGGGCCTGGAGACTTTGAGAGAACGGATGTCTTCTCAAGATGGATCAACCCCTTAGGTTCTGTGAGAAAGATTCATTCACAGGCAAAAATTTTTTTCTTGACATTTGCACAAATGTGCAGTAGATTGGGGTGACTCGAGGATATTCATATGACAAAGAGCTTTGGCATTGGATCTTAGAAGAAACACACTGGGGAGGTGAAATTTTAATGACTGTTACGCTCACAACGAGACAGAAGCAGGCTCTGGATTTCATCGCCGAATCTGCCCGGGAGAGGGGCTGCCCGCCCACGATCCGGGAGATTGGGGATGCTCTGGGTATCAGTTCCACCAATGGGGTCAGATATGTGCTCGATGCGTTAGTTCGGAAGGGCCATATCCGGCGTAGGCCCAATATCTCACGGGGAATTGAGCTGGTCACAGGTCATCTACCCAATAATTTAAGAGCGGTCCCTGTGGTGGGACGAGTGGCTGCCGGGGAGCCCATCCTGGCCCAGGAGAACATCGAGGAGTATTTTTTCTTGGACAGTTCTTTTCTCACCTCCGGAGAGATCTTCGCTTTGCGGGTCAAGGGGGAGAGCATGATGGACGCCGGCATCTTGGATGGCGATATCGTCTTTGCTCGGCAACAGCCGTCTGCCGAGAGAGGTGACATCGTGGTGGCCATCATCGGCGAGGAGGCCACGGTAAAACGATTCTATCCCGAGAATGGCCGGGTTCGTCTGGAACCAGCCAACTCGTCTTATGGTCCCATTGTGGTGGACAGTGGCACGCCCGGGTTCCATATCGCTGGCAGGGTCGTTGGCTTAATCAGAAGAGTGAAATAATTACTTATTAATTAAAATATTATAGCATTCACTTAAGAAGTTAGTTGATGAAGAACTCTCCATATTTACCCGACCATACGGCGAAGAACCCGATTGTACGGGAGATAGAGTGTGTCTCCCTGCTTAACAGATCCCGAATTCCATCGGTGGATTATGCTCTCAATCCATACACCGGCTGTGAGCACGGTTGTATCTACTGCTACTCAGATTTCATGAGGCGATTTCGGCGACATGGGGAAGAGTGGGGCCAGTTTGTGGATGTCAAGGTGAATGCTCCTGGGGTACTGCGTCGGCAGCTATCCCGATCCCAGCCGGGTCTGGTATCTCTCAGCACCGTCACCGATCCCTACCAACCTCTGGAGAGACGATATGAGCTGACCAGGGCTTGTCTCCAGGAGCTGATCAAATCTCAATTTCCTGTCTCCATTCTGACCAAATCGGCTCTGGTGTTGCGCGATTTGGATCTATTGGTGAAGCTGGATGAGGTCGATGTGGGCTTGACCATCACAACCCTGGATGAGGGATTGAGGGAGGATTTTGAACCCCGGGCTGACTCCATCCAGGAACGTCTTCGCGCCCTGAGGAAGCTATCTGCGGTGGGAGTCCAGACGTGGGTTTTCTTCGGACCGGTTTTGCCTTTTTTCTCGGATAGACGGGAGATCATCGATGATATGCTGGCCACATTCCGAGACTGTGGCGCCCAGCACGTCCTGGTGGACCGTCTGAATTTCTATCCCCGGGTCTGGCACCGGATGAGGACAATGCTCATAGAACATTTCCCAGAACAACTAGAATATTATGAAGCAGTTAGAAGAGATATTGAAAGTTATTCCTTAAGCTTAAAGAGGACTGTTCAGTGGGAGTCGACTCGACAAAGTATGACTTGTGAGATTATCTTCTAGAATGAAACGAACTCAAAACCAGTTCTATTCAGATGAAATTCAGGTCAGCGCGGCTGAGAAGCCTGGAGCTCCAAGTGCTTTCATCTGGCGGGGCAAGGAATATCGCATCCAAGAGATCTGGGGGGAGTGGCCAGATTACAGTTTCGGCTCGGCACCGAAAGGGCGTTGGTGGCAACGACGGCATCGCACATACTTTCGCGTAGTCACAGACGAGGGGGAGGTCTTCGAGATCTATCTGGACCGGAGTGGTGGACGCAAAAAGTGGTTTTTGTACCGAAGGCTGAAGACTTCCTCGCGAAGCAAAAATGAAGGGGGATGAGAGCCAGGTTGGACGCGCTTCAGAAGATACAAACCCTAGGGGAGTCTGCCCAGTATGATCTGGCCTGCGCCTGCGGAGGCACGGGACGCTCTAGAGGACCATACGGTCGGTGGATCTACCCCAGCGCCCTGCCCGATGGAAAAAGGGTCTTTTTGTTTAAGGTCCTTCTCTCCAACGTCTGCATCAACGATTGCCAGTACTGTGCCAACCGAGCTCAGCGGCCCTTCTCCAGAACTTCCTTCGGCGTTGATGAGCTGGCCAACTCGTTCATGCACCTCTGGGCTCAGGGGCGAGTAGGGGGGCTCTTTCTCAGCTCAGGAGTTATGCGAGGGGTTGACGTCACAATGGAGCGGATGATAAAAGTGGTGGAGATCCTCAGGCTGAAACATCGTTTTCGGGGATACATCCACTTGAAGATCTTGCCCGGAGCGCGTTTCAGCTTAGTGGAACGGGCCGTGCAGCTTGCCACCCGGGTGTCGGTAAATCTGGAGGCACCCAATCAAGAGAGGCTCTCCCGCATCGCTGGAGAAAAGGATTTCAATGAGGATTTGCTGTTGAGAATGAAGTGGGCACAGACCATCATACAAAAGGACTTCGCCGCCACTACCAAGAGCCAAACCACCCAGTTCGTGGTGGGCGCTGCCGGTGAGTCAGATCAAGAGATCCTGGGGCAAACGGACCGTCTTTACCGGGAGATGGATTTGGCCAGGGTTTACTTCAGTGCCTTTCAGCCGGTCTCACAGACCCCGCTGGAGGACCAAAGACCCACACCGCCCCTTCGGGAGCATCGCCTCTATCAGGCCGATTCTCTGCTGAGGCGATATGGCTTTCATGTCCGGGAGCTGGTCTTCGATGTGCAGGGGAATCTCCCCGCAGCCGCTGATCCCAAGATGATCTGGGCTCGGAGCCACCCCGAACACTTTCCGGTGGAAGTCAATAAGGCTGACAAGAGTCAACTTCTACGAGTTCCCGGAATCGGGCCCAGATCGGCGAGAAATATCGTGAGTATGCGAACCAAAAACAAGTTTCTCAGATTAGAGGAGCTTAAGAGTGCTGGAGTTTGGGTCAAGCGGGCGGCCCCTTTTCTCATTGTGAACGGTCGCCGGAAGGCTTCCCTCCAGCGAGATCTGTTCGACGAGATAAAGCCGACATTAAGCTATTCCTCACCAATCCGGGGCCTTTTCGTCCCCGCGTGAAGCTGGGATCTTTTTCTAGCGGGTATTTGCTCAGGAGATGCCCATGAACTGTTCTCCTAACTGTCCTCGTTGGTTCGTCGTTTCCATTTTTTTCCTGGTGCTGGGAGGGGTGGTCATGAGCTGTCGGCAAAACCACCAATACCAGGATCTTCGCAAGCAGATGGTCAAGGGGCAGATTGCCACCAGGGGAGTGGCGGATGAGAACGTCCTGGCGGCCATGCGCAAAGTTCCTCGCCACGAGTTCGTCCCGGAGGGTCTGCGGCAGGCCGCCTATGATGATCGCCCGCTGCCCATCGGGTCAGGTCAGACCATCTCTCAACCTTACATCGTTGCTTTAATGACTGAGGTCTTACGTATCGCCCCAGGTGAGAAGGTGTTGGAGATTGGCACCGGATCGGGATACCAGGCGGCTATTCTGGCGGAGTTAACCGATCAGGTGTACACCATCGAGATCTTGGAGGATCTGGGGCATAGGGCCGAGCAGACATTACGACGATTGGGATATTCCCAAGTGGAAGTCAAGATTGGGGATGGCTATCTGGGATGGGAGGAACACGCCCCATTCGACGCTATCATCGTCACCTGCGCCCCGGATCATATTCCCAAGCCCTTGGTCGATCAGTTGGTTGAGGGGGGCAGAATGGTCATACCTGTGGGACGAGGGTATGGTCAGGAGCTTTATCTCGTTGAGAAGAAGGAGGGCCAGATCCGCCAGAGAGGCATCATCCCCGTGCTGTTTGTGCCCATGACCGGGGAGCACACTGAGCCGTGATCGTGCTGCGCGTTGCGTAAAAAACCGAGACTCGAGACTCGTGAAAAGCCGGGATTCGGGAACCGGGATCCGTGAAAACCCGAGACTCGAGATTCGAGACTTGAGAAGACCGTAATGCGTAATACGTAAGAGGTTGTATTTCCACTTACACACTTTTTCGCTTTCACGCGTTCACGGGGTTTGGTTTTTTAGGGGGAAGCAGGGATGTAGGGTCTGCCTCCTGCCTCCTGCTTTATGGGGTGGCTAGGGGAGGGGATTGCCATTGCTATTGCCATTGCCACTGGGGAGGAGGCACTGCCTCCTGCTTACTACCTCCTACCACCGTGGTGGTGGAGAAGGGAGGCGGCCCATCGTTTTCCCTTGACAATCCACGTTGAAGTCCTATATTGACATTAAAAAAGAATATCACTTTGGCCGCGAGCATGGAAATCCATGGGAAGGCCTATGACCAATCGGGAATTTTTAGCTCTCTTTGAGAAGGAGCTTTATATACCGGAGCTTGATGCAGGCAACAAGCAAGAGGTTCTCGAAGAGTTCGTTGAACTGCTCCATAGAGAGGAGAGGGTTTTCGATAAGGATATTGTTCTGGACATGCTCCTAAAGCGAGAGAACCTCGGCAGCACAGCTTTGGGTAATGGTCTGGCCATTCCTCATGGACGGACACTGACCACCAGGAAGCTGGTGGTCGCTTTTGGCAAGTGCACCCAGGGATTGGATTTCGACGCCCCCGATGGCAAGCCGGTGCACTTGTTTTTTTTGATCATCGCACCCTATCGGGAGAAGCAGGACCAGTATCTGCCCACCTTGGGAAAGATCGCGGAGTTCTTTCGCAAGAAAAGACTAAGAGAAAAGGTTTTGCAGGTATCCAATTTTGAGGAGTTCGTGGATGTCCTCTCCTCAGAAGCAGAGTCCGCGTGAGGACCTTCGTCTGCTGGTGAAACTTCAGGATCTGGATTTGATGATCCGGGAGGCTTCTGTTCAGCAGGAGAAGAACCTTGGTTTCAAGATTGAGGGTGTCTCGCGACTTCAAGAAGCCCGTAAGGAGCTCGCCCGATCCATAGAGCCAAGATTGCTTAAAAGCTATGAGCGGTTGCAGAGACGCTACGAACGGGCGGTGGTTCCCGTCTATCGAGGCGTCTGCCTGGGCTGTTTCATGACCGTTCCCATAGCTCACCACCAGGCTATTAAGAGCCATAAAACAGTGAGAGTTTGTGAAAATTGCGGCAGAATTCTCTGCTGGCTTGGGGATTGAGGATGTAGAGGAAAACAAGAGGCTTTAAGTATGACGAAACCCGCTGAAGCGGGCTTTTTCATGTGTGGTAGTTAAGGCGAAAATTTATAAGCACTGCATTACAAGTCCGTTGTTCTTTCTAGCGTAGCTACGAACACTGCTTCTAATACAGGTGGAATAGGGGAGAAGTTCATTTCAAAAGAGACATTGATTGAACAGTAGAGCAGGGGACTGCGAAGCCCATGAGCTATTAGGACAACTGCTTACCGTTAAGGAAGATATAAATTTCAGACTGAGAATTTCTTCGAATTTGTTTCAAATTATAGTCAGAAGGGCGGATGCCAGAGCTTTGGTTCCAGAGGTAATGGAAATGTTTACTCAATCACCCAAGCAGAGAAAGCAACCTCAAAAGTTCAGCACAAACTCAAAAGCAGGGTTCGGCGCTGTTCTATTGGCCTGAGCTCAAATTCCGGTCGAACTCACCCACCTTGTTTGATTCCTTCGACTTATTACCAGCCCCATCTACAGCCCTGACGGTATAGTAGTAATTGGTACTCACATCACCAGCGGTGCCTATATCCGTATAGGTGGTGTCGGAGGTGTCGTCCAGAGAATAGCCGGAAGAGGTGGCCTCGGTGTTCCGATAGATCACGTAGCTAGCCACTCCCACATTATCGTAAGGCTCGGTCCAGTGGAGGAAAATATCACCACCGGCCAGTTTGACATCCAGGTCTCCAATGGTTTCCGGCGGTTCTGGTGAGATGAAGTAATTGTCCCCTGAGGTGAAGCCCGATGTGGCGCCATGGTCGTCCACCGCCTGTACATGCCAGTAGCAGATCGCGCCCGGGAGCAGGTTCTCATAATCCTCCAGACTGTCCAGTCTCACGTACACCGAAGGATCCTTAACCTCAGTCCCTTCGATGCCCTCCTGGTGAACCTCGGGACTGGAAAAGCTGCTATCATGGTCGATTTCAAGGGTATAGGTAACCATATTGAAGGGATCCGGATCCTCTACCTCTATCCAGACCAGCAGGTCATGGGCATCCAGGGAGTCTCCGTTCTCGGGGAGAAGGATCACCGGCACGGGCGGTGGCGTGTTTTCCAAATTGACGAAGAGGACGGCAAATTCCGGCCGGTCAATAAAGGGATTGCGATTATCCTGTATGGTAAAGACGGTGTTGTTGCGATCGAGTTCCTTTAGGCTGACAGGATCCTCTAGATGCCACTCGAAGAGCATCTCGGCCGCCCAAGGGAGAAGCTCAGCACCATCAGTCATGGGGCTGCCGGGCCATCCCGAATCTTCCGTGTAATATCTTGTGGACATATAGAAGTAGGTGCGCGCAAGGTCACCTTTGTACTCGTCGATCGGTTCAAATACAGTCCCCGAATATCCAGGATACGAACAAGAACCCCTCTTGCTACCGTTGAGCGAGGTCCATTCTGGTGCCGCAACCTCTCCGTACGGATAAACGCCCCGGTTGCCATTGACGTGCGCATCGCACGGATAAAGGGCAAATAGGTCCGAGTGCATCGGCGACACATCGCCTCCGAACCAGCTCTTGGGCCAGGAGTGCTCACGGGTATAACCATTGCCTTCCTGGCCACCAACTCCACCTTCATCCTCGCCGAAAGTGTACTCGTAAGGTGGAATACCACCGGGAACATCTGAATAGATGTCCCACACCTTGCCGTTGGGCTTGTCATCGGTAGTATAAAAGGCTGTCCAAGCATAGTCGTAGCTGTGTACGGTGTGGTCATCGATGATTTGGTGGAGTGCTGCCTTCAGGGAATCCCCTTCCAGCCCTTCAGCGCTGTCATAGTAGCCCTCGGGAACACCATTATCTACGAAATGGAAGAGGTAGCTAGTCGCCATCGTGGGATTTCCGAAGAGGTCCTCCACACCGTTCACTGTGAGTGTATAGTCGACCTCCGACATGGATGAGACGGTCAAGATTATCTGGTCGGGGTAATTTCCGTTCCACGAAGCATCAAGAACGGCAAGATCCTCGATGGTGTAATTTGTGGCCACTTCGGCACTCGTCTCCTCCACCTCCTCGGAGAAGGTGACATAGATCGTCGTTTTGCCCGTGGGGGTGACCAGGAGGATGATTGGCGCAAAGTCGTCTCCCGCCCACACCACATCGTTCCCGTCCCGCGGCTCGATCATGAAGTGATTGGAGTGATAGGTGACTGGACCGATGATGTCATACGAGCTCCCGAGCGTCGGTGAGAAATCGTACCCTAGATTGCCCACACGCCCGGCACCGCTGCCGTCGTCTAACTCCCATTCCCCGGATCCTGCATTTGGGTTCGTGCAGGCGGCGCTATCAATCTCGACCAGAACGCCTTCGTACTCCTCCAAGGATACAGCAGCGGTGGTAATTATAACAGGCTCTGGGATACTCGTGCCTGTTGAACTGTAAAGAAGCACAGCATCCACGACAAGCGTATTGCCCGCATAACCCTGCTCGGCGCTTTCTGTCACGTAGCCTCTGATCACGGTGGAATCACTCAGTGTGACAGTATCTGAACTCTGAACCCATATGCCGTTCCATGGGCCGCTCCCATCCTGTATGACAAAGGAATTATCGAATCGTGCCGTCACGACGCCATGGGTGATGACCTCCTCGCCATCAAAAGGAGAGTCCGGAGACTCGCCCTGGATCTCATGAATGGTGGCATAATAGGGTAGAGAGTAGCTCTGCAGACCGGTAATGCTCGTGTCAGGCAGATCGTTTGCTGCCAGGATCTGAAAATAGACGGTCGTCCCCTCGGAGTGAGAGGGGATCGGCGTATCCGTCAGGTAGGTTTCACCCGCTGACGGTGACATGCCGATCTCATTGGGAAGTGAGGAGTCGGAGACCCCCCAATAGAGCAAGACCGAGGTGATGGTGGCAGTTGAATCGATCACGTCGGCTGTGACATCAACCCCCTCGCCGGCCACGGGGAGCTCGGGCACCGTGCTGATACTTGAGATCGTGGGTCCTTGGAGAGGCGGCGCCGCGCTGTGGGACCCGGGGCTCGCATCCGTTGCCAGCTCCACGGGAGTCGCGGTCCACTCCGAAGGGTTGTAGGTCGAATTCGCAGTGTTGACGTCATAGTTTCGGACGTAATCGGCGTTCTCGAAGGCGGCCCCGGTGACGACAACGTAGTCGACAGTTTCCCCGATTGGATCGATCAGCTTGGCTCCGTCGCCGACCTTGCCGTTCCAGAGACCGTTGCTGTTTGACCATGCTTCGTCCGGGAAATCCACAGGGAAGCCTGTGACCGTTGTCGCGTCGCCAGACACGAGGGCCTCGCCAGGATCGATCTGGCCGGAGAGATTCCATGTAAAAATGTCCCCGCCGTTGCCCACCGCAACCACCGACCAGCCGGTAAGATCACTCGCGGTACTTGCGGCGTTATAGATCTCGATGAACCGATCCGTCGTGTAGTTGAGATGTGGATCACACAGTTCCGATATGAGGATGCTTGACTGGGCCCACACGTGCGATCCCCACAAAAGAGTTAGAGCTACCGCAATCGGGAGATTGCTTACAACTTTCATTCTAGGCTCTCGATTCTTTGACAAGGCGCGTTATCTTGAAACATTTCATAAAACATTTTTAATAGATGACAAGTACGGGACATACACAATACATCGTCTTACAAGCAAAGGATACCACAAATACCCGGATTTGTCAAGAAATTATAGTGGAGCTGTACAATGGCACATTCATAAAAGGCCCTCTCCGTGAGCTTGGGAGGGCCTTTTATCTACATCAAATGCAATCCCAAAATTTGTTTCGAATTTGTTTCAATATTTATGGTCAAATATGGCAAATTTTGGTTATTTATGGTGCGGTGAGCAATCTCGACAACAGAATATAAAGAAAGGAAGTTGCATAAGTTTCAAGGACTTACGCAACTCCCCTGGGAAGGCTTAAAAGGCCGCTGCTCTACCTAGCTGAGCTACAGGTTCGCAATATTGCCGAAATGGTATATTGAAAAGCCGTCGGGTGAAGCCATCCGACGGCATTGAAATCGGGAATCGATATTCGAGACTGGAGACTTGAGATCCGTGTTGCGTAATACGTGATGCGTGAAAATCGGAGACTCGAGACTCGCCAGGGACCTGCCAACTGCAACTCGTCTTTCACTGCCAACTGCTACTGCTAACTACCAGTTTTTTTGCTGCATACTGCTTACCAGTTTTTCATTGCCATTGCTATTGCCACTCTTCCTCCTGCTTCACTCACCGCTTCCCATACCTCTTCGGGCCGGCATCGACGACCTCTTGAGGGCATCCACTGGCGAAGAGTTTAAAGTTCTCGATAAACCGTGCTGCCAAGGCATCATATTTTTTCCAGTACTCCTCTTTATCACCCCAGGAGGTGGATGGCTCCAGGACATCCTCGGGCACATCGGGACAGGAAAGAGGAACTTCAAAGCCAAACAGCTTATCCTTGCGGTATTTGACCTTATTTAGCTTGCCTTCCAGAGCTGCGTTGAGGAGATTACGGGTATGCCCAATGCTTATGCGTTTGCCCACTCCGAAACGGCCTCCCACCAAGCCGGTGTTGACCAACCAGCATTGGGATTTATGCTTGAGCATCCTCTGTTTCAGCATCTCGGCGTATTCGAAGGGGTGCCGCACCATGAACGGAGCGCCAAAGCAGGCACTGAAGGTAATTTCCGGTTCGATGCCCAGCTCGATTTCGGTTCCTGCGATCTTGGAGGTGTAACCGCTGATGAAATGATATTGGGCCTGTTCCGGGGTAAGTCGAGCGACGGGGGGCATCACGCCGGATGCATCACAGGTCAGGAAAATGATGTTCTTAGGGTGAGAAGGAGCCATCTTCTCAGGCACCACATTGGGGATAAACTCCAGGGGATAGGAAGCCCGGGTGTTTTCCGTGAGGATGTCATCATCCAGGTCAATCCTGCGACTGGCCGGATCATAGATCACATTTTCAAGAATGGTGCCGAATCTTCTCGTGAATGCGTAGATCTGCGGCTCGTGTTCCGCAGAAAGCTGAATGACCTTGGCATAGCAACCACTTTCGAAGTTGAATATGCCGGCTGAGCTCCACCCATGTTCGTCATCGCCGATCAATCTTCTTTTAGGATCTACCGAGAGGGTGGTTTTTCCGGTGCCGCTGAGTCCGAAAAAAAGGGCCACATCCCCGGCCTGGCCTAAATTAGCAGAACAATGCATGGGGAGTACATCCTCAAAGGTAAGCAGGAAATTCAACACGGTGAAGATCGATTTTTTGATTTCGCCGCCGTAGAGGGAATTTGAGATGATGCCCATCCGTTCGGCGAAATTGAGCACTATAGCGGTTTCAGTTCGAGTGCCATCTATTTTGGGGTCCACTTTGAAGCCGGGTACGCTGATAATCGTAAACTAGGGCACAAAATGCTTGAGCTCATCCTGATCATAGATGGTCAGAAACATGTTGCGGGCAAACAAACTCTGCCATGCTTTCTCGGTGATGATGCGCACCCGCAAGCGATATTCGGAATCGGCCCTGGCGTGGCAATCCTGAATGAAAAATTCTTCGTCCTGGGCAAATGCCTGCACTCGCGCTACAAGTGCTTTGAATTGCTCAACACTGAAAGGACGATTGTACTCACCCCACCAGATCTTGTTTTCGGTGGTTTCCTCTCGGATAACGGATTTGTCTGCAGCCGCTCGTGCCGTGTGCTCTCCCGTGTTCACCAAAATGGGCCCTTGATGGACGCTATGTCCTTCATTGCGGAATACGATTTCCTCGTAAAGCGCAGAGGTTGGTAGATTCCAAAAAGCCCTCTCCAGATGAACCAGGCCGTGATTTTCCAGTCCGAAGTCTGAGGCTAAATCCAGAGCTTGTTTGGTAGCAGGTGTATCGAATTAAAGATATTTCATGTCCAATCCCTCACCAGCTTGCGATCTCCGATATACAGCTCGTTGGGAGAATTCAGGTCCAATGCCCATTTCATACGCTCAATACCTTCGGTGATGTCTTTGACCGAGCCGCAATAGCTCAGACGTAAGAAGCCTTCCATGCCGAACTCAACTCCCGGCACGGCTAAAACCAGAACTTTGTTCAGCAGAAAATCGGCAATTTTGGTCGAATCCTTCCCATAGACGGTGAAGTCCACGAAACAATAGAAAGTGCCATCGGGTTTTATGACCTTGATCCCGTCGAAGGAGCTGAGATGCTCCATCATGATATTGCGATTCTTCTCTAGGGTCACCCGAAGATTTTCGACACTGGATTGTGTTCCCATGAGTGCTCCAACGGCAGCTTTTTGAAGCACTATAGAAGGTCCTGAAGTTTGATGCGCTTGAATGTTGGTCATTACCTCTATGAGCTTCTTGTTTGCTACCGCCCAACCAATTCTGAAACCGGTCATGGCATATTGCTTGGAGACCCCATTGACGACGATCAGCTTTGAGTTCTCAGATAAGTTTTTAGCGTATTTATAGCAGTTGATGGGTTTGCGATTATCAAAGACCAACCGGTGGTAGATGTCATCCATGATGAGATACAGATCATGTTTCTCGCAGAATTCCACCACATCGGCGATGAATTCTTCCGAATACACCGCTCCCGTGGGATTGTTGGGGCTGTTGATGATGATGACTTTGGTATAAGATCCCACTTTTTCTTCGATATCCTGAATTCTGGGATAGAATGTGCCATCTTTAGGAAGGACCGAAACCGGAATGGCCTGACAGAGCTTGACCATCTCCGGATAGCTGACCCAATATGGTGCCGGAAAGATGACCTCCTCCTGAGGATTCAAAATAGCTTGCAGGGCCACCATGATAGCCTGTTTGGCACCTCCCGAGGCCATCACATTTTCCGGTTCTACCAGGCGGTTATAATACTCCTCCGTGTATCGAATGATGGCCTTCTTCAACGACGGAATGCCATTGGGGGGCGTGTATCTGACTTCGCCGGTATTCAGATGTTCCATTGCTGCCTTGATGGCCTCAACGGGAACCTTGCTCATGGGTTCGCCACCGCCCAGATGAATGATGGGATCTCCCTTTTCACGAAGGATAGCCGCCTTTTCATTGAGCTTCAGGGTGGCTGACGACTTGATTGTTCTGGCAATTTGGCTGATGTTCATCTTTAATCCTTCATTATAAGAAACACATTTTTTAATCCAGGTGACTTAAAATAGTAGTAAATCTGGGGAAGAAATCAAGCCTTATCCTCAATAAGGGATGCGATGCGTGAACAGCGCAGGTACGTTCTCGTTATTTCCTTAGTCTAACTCGCCTTTTGGATAAAAGCCAAGATGTGCAAAAGAAGCTCAAATTTCGAATCTATAATAGCACAAATCTAAGGATTGTCAAGAGAAAATGGGCTAAGAGAAGACAAAGATCACACAAACTCTCCTTACATGAAGAGGGGAGGCAGAATTTTGACCCGAATTATTCGTGAAATTCGATTGATCCTTGAAAAGCGGAGACTTGAGATTCGTGAATCGTTAATCGGTAATCGTTGAGCGAGATTCGTTAAAAATAGAGCCTAGAGACTGAGAAGTGGAGACTCGTGAGAAACATAATGGCAATTGGCAATGGCAGTAGCAATAAAAGCGTAGTAAGCTACCACCGCTGACTATTCTCTTATTGCCATTGCCATCGTCATTGCTATTGCCACTTTGTATACAGGGCGTGAGTCTCAAAGATTTAAATACAAAAGGGAGTTGCACAATTCTCAAGGACCCGCGCAACCCCTTCTGATTGATCATTAACTCACTTGCGTTTACTTCACTATTCGCCCTTGCTCAAACTCCGGTCGAACTCGCCTACCTGGTTGGATGCGTCAGGTTTGTTGTCCACCCAGTCCACCGCCTTGACGGTGTAGAAGAAGTTTGTGTTCACATCGCCAGCAGCACCCGGATCGATATAGGTGGTATCGGCAGCGCCAGCCAGGGAGTCGCCAACTGAACCCGCTTGTGTGCTCCGATAGACCACGTAACGGACCACGCCCACGTCATCGTCAGCCTGCGTCCACCAGAGGTGCATGTCTCCGGAGGAGCTTTTGGCCCCGCCCTCCAACTGGATGGCCAGGTCTGCGATGGTTTCTGGCGCCGTGGTATCGCTGACAGTGGTCTCCTGTTTCTCACAGAGCAGCCAGTGGTTGGGGTCCAGCTGTACATCCAGAGGCTCATCCTGCAGCACGAACTGGAAAAAATCCTGGGCATCGTCCACCGTCACTGTGTCCAAGATGCTCCCCGATGTGGTGGTAATTCCCAGCTCTACGGGCATATTGAAGATGGGCGCATTCTCCTGTATCTGGCTTATGGCGACATACAGCACATATCCTTTGGCTCCCTGGTTTGCATACGACCACAGCAGAGAATACTCCGGAAATCCCTGGTCGTAGATCCACTGGTCGAAAAACCAATCCATATCCTGGCCGCTCTCGGCCTCACAGACCGCCTGGAAGTCGGCGGTCACGGCGTTGGCATAGGCATAGGTGGTCCCATACGTTCTCAGGATGTCGAAGAAGGTCGAGTCGCCCACCACGAAGCGCAGCATGTGCAGTACACAGCCGCCCTTCTCATACTCCGTGGGGGAATAGATGTAACCGGGGGGAGGGTCATAGATGGGAAAGCGGTGACCTGTGCTGTTCTCCCAGTTGGCATAGTAATCCTGCATATCATCCATGTAAATTTGAAGTCCCACTTCACCGTAAAGGTATTGCCACCAAAGGGCCTCGCAATAGGTGGCAAATCCTTCGTTGAGCCATACATCAGCAAAGTCGTCGTAGGTCACCCAGTCGCCCCACCACATGTGGGACAGCTCGTGAGCCACGACATGCTCCCAGTCCTGATTCCCGGTGATGGGGAAGCCCCAGGAGACGCAGGTCTGGTGTTCCATGGCTCCGCCCCAGTTGAAGGTGGCCATGGCGTACTTCTCCTCGATAAAGGGGTAGGGGCCGAACAGGTCGGCATAGCAGGCGATCATGTCGGGCAGGTTGGCGAAATCGGCCACGGCATCCGCGGAATCGCTGGCTGCGACCCAGATAGGAATCTCCATGGTATCCTGGTCGGTATAGTACCACATGCTAAAGGAGGTGTATTGGGAGATGACCACGCATATCAGGTAGGTGGAGATGGGATAGTCTTCGGACCATTGATAAATGGCCTTCGATCTTTTCTCATCAAGCTTAGATCCCACCAGCGTTCCGTTGGAGGCCACGATGTAGCCGGCCGGCACGGTGATGTTCAGGTCGGCGGTGGCCTTGTCGGAGGGATGATCGTAGCACGGGTACCAGCGATAGGCCCCTTCGGGAGCGCCGATGGAGTAGGTTATGCTAGGACTGATGAATAATCCCATTTGGACGAGGCCGGTGATGGGCCGTCCATGATAATAGACGGCCACCTGAAAGGTATCACCCTGGCTGACGGCTCCTCCCAGATCGACCAGAAGCTCATCGTCATCCCGGGTATAGCTTTTTGACTCCCCGTTTACGGTGATGCTGTCGATGGTCATTCTGAAGAATCTCAGGTCAACGGTTGTCAAAGTGTCCGTCTGGCTTTGGCAGTCGATGAACACGGAGGCCGTCCGCACGGTATCGCCGGGGATGTCGATGTCCATGTTAATCTCATAATGCAACACATCGTAGGAGTGCGGTGTGTAGGATTTTTCGGCCCGCAGAACGGGCTCCAAGCGCGCCTTGCCCGCGCGCAGCATCTCCCTGTCCTGGGGACGGGGCAGCCTTTTGAGTATCTCAGCCCGGGAGAGATCCCTTGAGGGCTGATGCATCCTGGCCAGGGATGCCGACTGGCTTAACAAGACAACCACGATGATCACCGCTGACAGAAAACTTCTTTTCATGGGATTTCACTCCTGATTCGTTACTGATGAGGAAGGAAATGCATTGCTAATAATATGATATCATAAATGCTAAATTTTGTCAATCGAAAATATCAAACTCATAAGAAGACTTCCACATCTATTGAGGAGGTTTTTTCTACCCGTGCTCTCCCTGGGTGTGATCGCCCATAATGGCTATTTAATACCTTGTTTGTGGATGACAACGTCCATCAAGATCACGATATCCGTAAAGAGCGAAAGGAGGAAGTTGGGGAAACGTAACTATAGACATGTAACTATTTAATCAAATGATACTGCCAGGTTCGCTTTATTTATGCCCCACCCAAACGGGATGTGCGAAATCTCGATCGTTTTTTTTAGAGATCACATACCCCTCAAGGATGGGCACATTTTCTACATCGATAATCCTACCTATGACGAAAATAGCATCCCCCACAATGATGGTTTGTGACATATCACGGATGCCAGTTTCTTTTGGCAAAGGATGATCCAGTAAGAATATAAAGCTATTCCCGTAAAATGCAGTTTTGGGATTGCGGAGCTGCCAGGAATAAACAATATCGCCAATTTGAATTTTGTCATCGCTGGTGTTGGCGATATGACCACTCCATTTCACCACCTTTCCTCGCACCTTTTCGAAGTCATCAATTGCGTCTTGCCACGTCACCTGAGCATCTATTTGCTTCTTGATCGATTCCACGAACTCATCATCGCTCAGACTGAGCTTTCCATCACGGATATCTCTGTCAGTTACAGTGCCCACACATCCCAGGATCAACATAGCAATTGCAAAGCACGCAACGGCTAATTCAATTCGAAAAAAGTATGTCAGTATCTTCCTCACAACCATTTGTTTTGTCCATTCTGCGGGAAACTGTTTTACTTAAACCTCTGGCATCTTGCATCAAGCTTTCTCACCAGTTTCCATAGTCTTAACCCAGTTTCGAGTCTTCACTCATGACCAGCGCTATGACTATCTATGCGAATGATAACACCCGCAAGGAGCGAGGTCAATAAAAAAAGGGTTGCGCAATGATCAACGAGTTGCACAACCCTCTTTTCATTCTGCCAGCAATCATTAACGCGTCTCGATACTCACCCTCTCCATGACGATCTTCTCCAGGGGATTGTCCCTCTTGTCCCGGTTGGCATTGGCGATCTTGTCCACCACGTCCATTCCGTCAATGACTCGGCCGAAGACCGTGTACTGGCCGTCCAGATCTGGTCGAGCCTTATGGCAGATGAAAAACTGGCTGCCGGCGCTGTTGGGATCGGGCTTGCGGGCCATAGAGAGAGTGCCGCGTTTGTGTGGCCGGTCGTTGAACTCCGCGTCGATGGTATACCCGGGACCTCCAGTGCCATCATTGGAGCGGTTGTCATCCCTGGTCAGGGGACAGCCTGCTTGAATCATGAAGCCGGGGATGACCCGATGGAAATAGATGCCATCGTAATATTCCTCTCGCGCCAGCTTCTTGAAATTGGCCACGTGGTTGGGGGCATCATTCTCGAAGAACTCCAGGACGATAGTGCCCAGAGTGGTCTGGATCACGGCTACCTCTTTTCCGTTGCCGGACTCTGGAGCGACTTCCCCTATTGGTTCTGTCGCCTCTTTCTCGACCTCGACTTTGGCCTCCTCCTTGCGGCAGCCGATCGCGATAAGCAGCGCCACAGCGAGAAAGCCAACAAGCAATGTTTGCCTATTGAGCATACCTGCCTCCCTTTGGTGAAAGAAAAGAGATCAGATGATCTCGGCGATTTCCTGCGGAATCCAGCCGGCTAGGCCGTTGGGCAGAGAGATGAGATACCACCCTTCTCTCTGTTGGCGAATCCTGGCTTTCGTTCCCTCGTGAATGGTGAAGATCTTGGTGTATTCATCGCCAGGACCACTTCTGGCATCGGAAACGGGATTCAAGATAATAATCCAAGACACCATTTGCTGCCCGTGGATGTTACCCAACAAAGAGGCAACGCCGATAATCAGCATCACACCGGCGATGAAACTGGCCAGAAGGAGTCTTTTCCGGGCTACATGGCTTCGCGTCCAGATGGTCACCAACACAAGGGCCGCGGTGATGATGTACAGGAAAAAAGAAACCCGGGTCAGCTCCGCGATGCTCATGGACCGCGCCGGCCAGGTGAAGACCCCCATGAAACGGGGCGTTTTTTCTGAGGCGATTTTGTCCACGGTCAGCTGGCTGGCTAGGGCTAGGTTGGCGGCCACATCCTGGTCGCGGGGCAAAAGCCTTTTAGCCCTTTCGTAGAAGAGGATAGCCCGGCCCAGCTGGTTGTCCTTGAAGTAGGCGTTGCCCAGGTTGTAAAGCACCGCTCCGTTGGTGAATCCCGATTCCAGAATCTTTTCGTAAGTCTTGATAGCCTCTGGGAATTTCCCTTCCCCATAGGCCTGGTTGGCCTGCTGGTAAAGTCCTGAGGCCGCACTTTGGGCTAGGCTCCACTTGGGAAAGCTGGGGAGCAGAACAAAGGCCAGAGCTACGAGAAGAAAGTGTTTCATGCTGTCTATCCCTCAGTCGGGTCACAAATCCGATTTTTCCAGCCGGGCGAGGAGGTTTCTGACACGCTTTAATATGGTCTCCATGTCGGCCAGCTGGGCGCTGGCAGGAGCAAAGCGAGAATAATCGCAGGTCTGCGTGAAGTCCAAAATTTCTTCCAGGAGTTGACCCTCCAGCTGGTATTTCTTAAGCTCATCCCGGAGCTGCTGCGCGGTGACTCCGCACGCGGAGATGTTGAGCTTGTCCCCCAAATAGTCATATAGGACCTTGGCCACCGCTCCGTAGAATTGGGGTAAGGATTCAGCTCGCATCAGCTTTTGGGCGGCTCGAAGACCTTGACGGGCCTGTCGATGAGCCCTTCGATAGCGAGCATATCCCGCGTCACGACTGATTCGATCTCGTCGTCTACGGGCGACGATGGCACAGCAAACGGCCATGAGAGGTACGATCTGCAAGATCCAGAAAAATCGGTTTCGAAAAAGATCGTCTCTTTGGTTTTTGAGCACCACAGAGCTGGGTTTGATGTAGCGGATGTCCTGGCCGACCACCTTGATTTCCTCTCTGCCTAGGCCCACGACCAGAGGGAATTCACCTTTCTCGCCGGGAAGAACGTCGATGGCAATGGGCTTGGTGCTGGCGATATGATAAGCTTTACCAGCGGGATCGAAGTAAGGAAGCTTGAGGGATTCGATCCGGTATTGGCCCTGTTCTTTGGGGATCAAGACATACTGATACGTTTTAGCTCCGCCGATAGCGTTCCCGGCCGGGGAGATATCCTCTTGAACCTCCGGCTCGAAGGAGGTGAAGTTGTCTAACGCCGGCAGCTGTGGAGGAAGGAGGGTTTTCAGATTGCCCTGCCCACGGACCTCCACGGTCAGCTTCAAAGGCTCGCCCGCCTTGACCTGGTTCTGGTCCACGCTGGCCTTCAGGGAGAATTGACCCACCGCTCCCGTGAAGGATGGAGGTTTTCCACCCTGGGGCAGGGGCTGGACCATAATGGTGGCTGGCTCGCTGGCAATCCTGACCCTCTTTGTGCGGCCCCAGAAGTCGAAGATATCCCGGCTGCGCACCTGCAGGTCACAGAGGAGCTCCATCGGTTCAATCTCGATGTCCCCGGAAGTTGTGGGGAACAGAGCCAGTTTTTTCAGCACGGCTACCTGATAGCGCTTGCCACCGATGACCTTTTGCTGGAAATTCAAGCGGTCGGCGGCATAAATCTCCTCTGTCCAGAATCCCGTGAAGGTTGGCTGCTGTCCATATTGGACATTAGTCAGGGAGGTTCGATTGTAAAGCGCATAGGTGACCGTGACTTGCTGGTTCTGAAAGACCTTTCTGCGATCAAACTCGGCCCGCACAAAGAGATCCTGACCCGCTAATTCCTCTGGGACCGATGGGGCTTGGGGCGTTCGTATCCCCGGAGAACGCCCCTTTTGGCTTTTCCCGGAAACAGAGCCAGCCACCACCTGGATGTCGATGGGCTCAGTCTGGTAGGTTTGACCCTTGAACTTCAAGGTGGCTGCGCCAATGGTAGTCTTGCCCACATCTAGCGGCCGGAGACTGTAGATGTAATCGATGGTTTTGGAAGAGGTCATCTTTCCGTTTACGATGGAGAACTGGGATGAGCTGGAGGAATTGGTGCCCACGACTTCAAATTGTTCTAAAGAGGGCAGCTGTGGCTCAGAGATACCTCCCACATCTTTGCCCGAGACTGAGACGGTAAGCGTGAGCGAGTCGTCCAGGCCCACCTGGGTGCGATCCACCGAGGCGGTGAAGGTCAGTTCTGCACCTTGGGTTCTCACAACAGTGCCCCAGATGGCGCATAGAACCAGGATGAGTGAGAGGATAGTTTTGTGAGTGAAGATATGCGGGAATTCTCCCAAAATAGTCCTATCTCTGGTGGTCAATACCGGATTTCCTTCTTTCACCAGTCCCATTCCGTCTTTAAACCCTTTCTTATTTGACCCCGCCGATATTCCTCTTGAGCCTTTTTCTCCTGCTCTTTCAGGGCGTTAAGCAGCTGGACTGCTTCTTCCTGAGACATCTGCCCCGGCTCTTGAGGCTGAGGTGGAGCTGGTTCCTGATCCTCTTTCTTCTCCTCCTTCTGGCCTTTCTGTTCCTCCTGGGGCTTTTCCTCCTGCTCCCCTGGTTCCCGCTGCTTCTGGCTCTGCTCCTGTTGTTTTTCTTCTCCATCCTGCCCTTCTGGCTGCTGCTGGTCCTGTTGATTTTCCTGAGATTCCTGGTCTTGAGATTGCTGGGATTGCTGCTGAGAGTTTTCCGGTAGCTTTTTCTGAATGAACTCCAGATTATATTTGGCATCCCTATCGTCGGGATTGATTCTCAAGGCGTTCTTGTAGGCCTCTATGGCCTCCTGGAGGTTACCCAGACGATAGTGAACATTTCCCATGTTATAATTGGTCATTCCGGCGAGCTGCTTATCCTGGCTCGACAAGACATTTCCATACTCAACCTGGGCTTCTTGCCACTTCTCCTGCTTGTAAAGAGCGTTCCCGATATTGTAGTGCAAGGGGGAGGACTCTGGATCCTCCAGCTGGGCGTCCCGATACTCTTTGAGAGCCTGCTGGTAGTTTCCCTGGCCATATTCTTTGTTTCCTTTGCGGACTTTACCAGCCACAGAGCCCCATGCACTGGTGGGTATTGCAGTGAATAGCAGGACCCAGGAGATGGTGACCCAAGCGCATCCTCTAAGCGGAACATATAACCGAAGCAAAGGGGAGGTTCGCTCAACGGTTCGGCTCATCTTTTGATCTCCTTTTCCTGTCGCCTAGGATGATCTCAGTCATCAGCAGCACAACGCCGGCCAGGACGAAAAACTGATAGCGATCCTCTCGGACGTCGAACTCTTTGGATTTCAATTCTTTTCTCTCCAACTGCGAGAGGTCCTCCAAAATTCCATCCAGTTCCATCTCGCCCATGGTGGCTCGAAAGTACTTGCCATCAGTCTCTAGAGCAATTTTCTGAAGAGCGGTCTGATCCAGTTTGGACATCACCGTCTCTCCACGGTGATCTTTTTTATACTCCACAAGCACCCCGAGCTCGTCCCTGATGGGGATGGGCACTCCGCCAGGCGAGCCAACACCGATGGTGTAAATGCGAATGCCTTGTTCAGCCGCACTCTTGGCTGCCGCTACAGGATCGGAACGATGGTCCTCTCCGTCGGTGATCAGGATGATCACCTTATACTTCCGCTCTTTTTGCTCGAAGACCCCTATGGCTGTCTGGATGGCCTGACCGATGGCCGTTCCCGCTTTGGGTATGGTTTCGAAGTCGATGATGTCCAAAAACATCTTGGCAGCCCCGTAATCCAATGTCAGGGGACACTGTACGAAGGCGTCGCCGGCAAAGGCCACCAGAGCCACCCGATCACCTTTCAGGCGATCGATAAGGCTTGAGACCTCGTGTTTGGCCCGCTGCATCCTGTTGGGCTTGATGTCTTCAGCCAGCATGCTGTCGGATGTGTCCATGACGATGGCGATGTCCATCCCTTTTCTCCTCATCATGCGCAACTTCTTGCCGTATTGCGGACGCGCCAAGGCCAGCACCGTTGCCAAAACGGCCAGGATCACCAGACCAGCTTTAATGGCCTGCTTGCGGTGACTGACGGAGTCGGTCAGACGGTGGGATAGGATTGGATGGACGAAGGTGGACAAGGCTTTCTGTTTTCGTCGAAAGGCCACGATCAGGAAGATGATCAGAATGGGGATGAGCCAGAGGAGAGAGAGCATTTGGGAATGGGCGAAATGCATCGGTCTTGTTCCTCAGGGAATTTTCCGGAATCGGGTATGGGCCAGGATGACCTCCATCATCAGCAGGACAAAGGCAGGCATGAGAGCGATATGAAACTTTTCGGAGTATTCCACATACTCTTTAGTCTTTACCTGGGTCTTTTCCAGCTGGTCAATCTCAGCGTAGATCTGGCCGAGCTTTTCGGCGTTCGTGGCTCGAAAGTACTGGCCGCCTGTGATGCTGGCGATCTCCATCAGGGTCTGCTCGTCGATCTCCACCGGCATCTGCACGTAGCGTTTTCCGAAGATGTGATCTTCAACGGGGTAGGGGGCGGTGCCCTTTGTCCCGGCACCGATGGCGTAGATCTTGATGCTCAGAGCCTCAGCCATGCGGGCGGCGGTGATGGGGTCAATCTGCCCTCGGTTGTTGATCCCATCGGTGAGCAAGATAATCACCTTGCTCTTGGCCGATGAGTCCTGCAGCCGGTTGATGCTGGTTCCAAGGGCCATGCCAATAGCCGTGCCATCCTCGATCATGCCAATGTGGATGCGATCCAGGAGTGCCAGCAGGATGTCTTGGTCCAGGGTCAAAGGACACTGGGTGAAACTCTGGCCGGCGAAAACAACCATGCCCATGCGATCATTTTTTCGACCTGAGATGAACTGAGCCGCAGCCTCTTTGGCCACATGCAGCCGGTTTTTCGGTTTGAAATCTTCGGCTTTCATGCTGCCGGAAACGTCCAAACAGAGGATAATGTCGATTCCCTCGGTGAGGATCTCCTCGCTGTGGCGGCCCGATTGGGGTCTGGCCAGGGCTAAGATGAATAGAAAGAGTGCCAGTGCTCTCAGAATTATCGGCACCAAATGCAGGTGTGGGGGCCGAGAGCGCTGGGCTGACCTTACCAGGCTCAGATCCGAGTAAATGAGGCTGCTCCTGCGTCTTTTTCTGCGGCTCAGGGTCCACCAGATGATACCGGGTATCATCAGCAACAGCAACAGATAGTATGGGTGAGCTAGGCGCACCTTGTGACCTCACTCTCGGTCTGAAAGGGGTTTCGCCAGAACTGCCTCTGAGGGGGTGACAACAGGCTCCTCTCTGGTGGACAAGACCAATTGTCTGGCATCTTCCAAGGCGCCGTCTATTCGATCTGGCAGGGGGATATGTTTCGCGAATTTCACCAAATCGCACTCCTGGAAAAAGGGCTTGAAGATCCCCACATCTTCTTCGGAAAGAGAGGCTTGCTCCATAGCCGAGACGAGCTCAGCGGTGGTCAGCTCCATGGTTTGAAGGCGGTATCTCCGGCCGATGTATCGTTTGATCGCCTCGGAGATCTCCGTATAAAACTGTTTGATCAACCCCCTCTGGATCAAATTCAGAGAGGCGATGCGATCCAGCTCTTCTAGGGCAATCTCATGGGCTGGCCGTGGAGGACCCTGGTACTCGATGGTGCTCAGAGCTTGGCGTAACCTGCGTTTGCGAAGATATAGAAGTAGGGCCGTGCCAACGGCAAGCAAGATGAGGCCCCCTATGAGCCAGGATAGAAAAGGACGCGCTCCGGGCAGTTTCACCGGGGGCTTGATATCCTTA
Organism: candidate division Zixibacteria bacterium SM23_81; assembly: GCA_001304015.1. Taxonomy (GTDB): domain Bacteria; phylum SM23-81; class SM23-81; order SM23-81; family SM23-81; genus SM23-81. The sequence goes on from LJUY01000003.1 coordinate 116,138, forward strand.
ATATCCCCGTTCTGGTCGGGATTGAGGCTGGCCACGGCGATGGGCATCCTCGACGTGCTCAGGGTGTCGATGTGGCCAGAAGAGTCCACAGCGACGATCTCCACCGCAGGAATGTCCAGCTCACCTGTCTGAAAGGTGGTCAGCAACAAGCGGATTTCGCTCTGAAGCTGGCCGTCTTGCAGCTCCTCCTGGGGCATCACCTGATAGTCGCGGACCTCGAATGCGCCCAGATTGGTCCCCGGCGGAGTGGCCTGAAAGGTCACTTCTGGAGCATGGATGACGGTGAGCGTGTAGGTGATCACGTCTCCTATATGGACTGTATCCGGGTCCACGGAGGCTTGGATGGAGATCTCGTCTTTTTGAGCCCAGCTCGGGAAGGATAGAATCACCAGAATGAGTCCCAAAGCACCGAGGTTCCACTGAGACAATCGGTGTATCTGGAAGTGCCCTTTCATTCCACTGGCGCCTCTAGCTCTACCAGGTCCTTTAATTCGGGAGACAATGTGGCCACAATCCTCTCGGCCACCAGAGCGATGGGGGCTCCGGTTTCATCGCAGGCATAGACCTGCTCTCGCTCGTCTTTGCCGATGCGCAGAGCCGCCAGATCACTACCCTGACTTTTGAGAATTGCCTCAAAGCGTGGCTTGGAGAGGCCATATCTGGCCAGATCGCGGGGATCCTCCTCCACGAAGCTTTCTGCCTTAATGCTGGATAAGGAGGACAAGATGCTCTCCACCTTCCAAGTCTTGGCGGCCGAGGATTCCGGGGCGACCATCTGCCATTGGCCAGAAGTATCTTTCGTGCAGATAATGGTCTGATCGAGAGACCTTAATTCTAGCCGATCTACTTCATCCCTATCGAACTGCAGCACCTGCTTGTTTCGTAGTTCGAAGGCGCTTTTATCCAGGTCTTGGACAAGATTGGATGGGATTAAAAAAACAGGACTTCGAGATTGGTCTTGCGCATACCGCTGTTCCTCTTTCTCCTTGCCGATGAGGAGTTTTTTCTGAGCCGCATCGGCCCCCAGAGTGAGGGTGATGGTCAATGCAGGCTTATGCAGCCCGTATTCGGTAAGACTTCCCGGTTGTTCCTCAACGAAAGACTCAACCCTGGCGCCCTTCAGCCGACGCAGCAGCGCCTCGATGCTCGAGTCGTCACCCCGAGTCTGGAAGGGTTTTTCCATTGTCCACCCTTCCGGGGATCTACGGACTTTGGTGATCTCACCACCTCTTTGTAGTTCCAGCTCGTTGACCTGCGAGTCTTCAAAGAAGAGCACTCGCCTGTCTCGCAGATCGAACAGGTCTTTCTGAGCCTGCGTCAACAGGGCAACCTGTGTCAGAAAGATTCGCTCCTCTGGGTCCCTTTGAGAATAGACAAAGGAACGAGTTGGATTTCGGTCACCCAACCGGAGGCTTTCCCGGAGGCCGCCTGCGTATTCCAGTTCCACGGTCACCTGGGGAGATTGCAGACCGAAATCAGACAAATTGTCAGCAGTTTCGGCCACCACACGCTCGATCTGAGCCCTCTCTAGGTTATCGATGATCCCTTGAATGGCGGATTCATCCGCCCGTGCCCGCACAGGATGGATGATCTGCCAGCCGTCTTGGGCCCTTTGGAAGGAGATGATTTCCTCAGGGCGTTTTAGGACCAGCTGTTGCACATCCTCCTTGTCGAAGATAAGCACCTTCTTGGCCATTTCCGCTGTTTGTTCCCGTTTCGCTCCACCCTTGATCTCATAGATGTACACAAAGGCGGCCAGGGTCATCAGCACCAATGTCCATATGATCGTGCCCTTAAACCTCATACCGTGACCCTCCCTCTCTATGGGTTTTCATCTGCGGCGCAACCACACCATGGTGCCCAGGACTAAAACGGCCAGGGGCATCAGGATCACGGAGATGTAGAAGATCATCTTGGACTGTCGGGGTGTCAGGCTCACCCGGCGATCTTCCACATCCTTGGGACGTATGGAGATGAGGTCCTCCTCCTCGGCTAGCCAGCTGATGGCGTTCATAAACAGATCGCCATTGCCGGAGAACGTGAAATAGGCGTTGCTGGCGAAATCGGAGTCTCCCAAAACCACCAGCCTAGTTTTGCCCTGGGAGACAGTGGTGTCCGCAATCTCCTCCTGATCGACCACGGCGGCGATGGTAACCGGTCCTTCCAGATCCTTGTCTTGGTCGAACAGAACCTTGCTGCTCGACAGCTCCGTTTCTCCCCAACTGTTAGGGCCGGTTTTCAAGAGGGATTGGACCTGCATTCCCTCTGGGGGAGAGGAACTTGGGGTAATGGAGCGAGCCATGGGAAAGAAGGTCATGATGTTGAACTTCTCGGTAATAGCGTGAGGTTCATAGCTGGTGACCAGCGGCATGGCGGGACCGGTACCGAAGAGGCGGCCCACTCCGCTGGCATCGATGACCAAATTTTGGCCTACGTTCAGACCCCATTTAGCCAGAAATGAACTCAGGTGCGCCGCCGGCGAAGGATCGACCATGGCCAACAGTTTTCCCCCCCGACCCAGATACGCTTCCATAGATTCCAATTCCCCGGGGAGGGGCTCTTTCTGCGGCCCCGCTATCAGCAGGACGGCACAATCCTGCGGTACCTCTTCCTGGAGGGCCAGCACGAGTTCTTTGACCTGATAGTTCTCGTTTTCCAGCGCTTCCTTGGCCACGCTAAAGCCCGTGGGTTCGGCGGAATCGATCATCTTTTCTCCATGGCCTTGCAAGACGTAGATCACTTTTTTGCCCTCGCGGGTGACTTTGAGAATGGCGTTGGTAAGATCTTGCTCCAGGATGGTGTCGATCTTCTCCTCTTTATCCCCGCTTTCGACCACAATTGTTCCGTATTGGGTGATGCCATAGCGTTTGGTGATGCCCGGCTCCTTGTCGGGATCGATGAACCGGAAGATCACATGTTTGCTCCCATAAGTATATTCGGAGAGGAGGTCACGGAGAAGTTTGTTTTCGCCCTTGAAGAATGCGCTGACGGTGACGTCCCGTTGTAAGCTCTTCAGAAGCTTAACGGTGTGATCGGAGAGGCTGAAGCGATTGCCTGCAGTGGTGTCGAATCGGCCATGATGGCGGTTTCCCAAAAAGTTGAACAGGATCAACAACGCCAGGACGATGAGGACCATGGCCAGGGCATTGAGCCCAAATTTGGTGGATCGTTTCTTCATGGTTCTCCTTAATCCCGTTTGAGAATTGGGCATTTTCATGCTCCTTTAAGGTTTTTCCTCTCTCGGTCATGCTTATCTCCAGCGGCTGGATTCCAATGAACGATACGTCAAGTAGAGACCGAAGAAGATAAAGCTGAGGTAGAAGACGATATCCCTAGTGTCGATGACGCCCTTGGCGAAATCGTCGAAGTGCTCAAATATGGAAAGATAGGACAAGATTCTGCCCAGGCCCGGACCGACGAAATTCGACAGCCACCCGATAGCCCAAAGGAGAAGAAAAACGCCAAATCCGATGACGGCGGCGATGATCTGATTCTCAGTAAGGGTGGAGATCAGTAGACCCAACGACAGAAAACCAGCTCCCATGAGCAGGACGCCCATATAGCCGGCTATGACTGGTCCCACTTCCGGATTGCCATAGAGGAAGAAAAAGGCCTGATGCACCATGGTGAGCAGGATCATGATCACGTACAGGGCCAGGGCGGCTAGATACTTGCCCAGAATGGTCTCCACTTTGGTGATGGGCGAGGTGTACAGCAGCTCGATGGTGCCGGAGCTTTTCTCCTCGGAGAAGAGCCTCATGGTGATCATGGGCAGCATGAAGATCAGGATAACGCTGAGGTTCTGGAACAGGGGACGGATGGCCAGCTCGTTGACGTTCAACTTGGGCATGGGCATTCGGTACATCTGGGCCTGAAAGGCAGCCCTCATGGAGAAGTCCACGAAACTGGAGAGAATGCCATAGAAGAAGTACCCGGAGATGAGCAAAAAGACGACCATGACTGCGTAGGCGATGGGAGAGGTGAAGTAGGTGCGCATCTCTTTCTGGAATAGGGCCGATACATTTTTCATCGCGCGTCTACCTCCTCCTCTTTGGTGGTGAGATGCAGGAAGATCTCCTCCAAGCTCATGCCCACAGGCCGCATCTCCAGAAGGCCCCATCCCCCGCGAATAATGGTCGCGGCAAGCTCCTTTCGAACGTCTCTGTTTAGTTCACTTTCCACGAGGAAGCCGCTTCGCCCCTGTCGAGTGCTGCCCTCCAGAGTGACCTGGGTGATGCCTGCCAGATTCTCGATCTTCTGCGCCACCTCTTGAGCTGGTCCCTCCACATCCAGGAACAGCCTTTCGGCGCCCTTCAGTTGGCTGGTGAGATTCTCGGGGGTGTCTTCGGCTACCACCAGGCCCTCGTTGATGATTACCACGCGTTGGCAGACCTGACTTACCTCAGGCAGGATGTGAGAACTCAGGATAACGGTGTGTTTGCCGCCCAGATTCTTGACCAGCTCTCGAACCTCGATGATCTGTTTGGGGTCCAAGCCGATGGTGGGCTCATCCAGGATGATGATCTCGGGATCATGAACCAAAGCCTGGGCCAGGCCCACTCGCTGCTTATATCCCTTGGAAAGCTTCCCTATCAATGTGTCTCTCACGTCTTCGATGTGACATAAGTCCGTGATCTCCTGAACCTTTTTCTTTCTGTCATAACCATCTACGCCCTTGATTTTAGAGACGAAATCCAAATATTGGGTGACGGTCATGTCGTTGTAAAGAGGTGGATTCTCTGGAAGATAGCCGATACGACGGCGGACTTCCAGAGAGTCCTCGAAGACATCGAATCCCGCCACCCGAGCCGAGCCCTCTGTGGCCGGCATGTAGCAGGTCAGAATCCGTATGGTGGTGGTCTTACCGGCGGCGTTGGGGCCCAGCAACCCGAGTATTTCTCCCTTTTGCACCCGGAAGGTGACCTGAGATATGGCCATCTTGGGACCGTAATACTTGGTGAGACCTTTTACCTCAATCAATATTGTTCCTCCTTGTTTTAGTCAGCTTGTTATCTGAATTTCTTGGCCCGCATCTTGAAAAACTGTATCAGCGGAGCTAAATAGGGCTCTTCTGTCATGTCCAGAGTAATGGTCACCGAGTCCACGTTCATAGCAGCAAACCGCCTGGTTCTCTCTTCGGCCAACTGAGAAGTCATCGTGGCGAAGCTCTGGCGGAAGGAACGGTCCGAAGTATCCTGCAGGATCTGTTCCCCCGTTTCGGCATCTTCTAATTCCAGGTATCCCACTTCGGGCAGCGACAGTTCCCGTGGGTCGGTGATGAGAATGGCCGCCAGATCATGGCGTTTGTTGACCACTCGCAGGGCACGCTCATACCCGCTGCTTAAAAAATCGGAGATCAGAAAAACCACAGCTTTTCGCCGAGTAAGCCTGTTGAGATACTCCAAGGCGGCGGCGATGTCAGTGCCCCGACTTTGAGGACGACAATAGAGGAGCTCTCGAATGACTCTCAGGACATGCTTGCTGCCCTTTTTGGGAGCCACGAATCTCTCCACTTGGTCGGTGAAGATAATCAGACCTACTCGGTCGTTGTTCTTGATGGCCGAAAAGGCTAAAAGGGCACAGATTTCGGCGGCGATTTCCCTTTTTGTCTTACGGCAGGTTCCGAATTCACCCGAAGCGCTGGCGTCTACCATGAGCATCACCGTCAGCTCTCGCTCCTCCACAAATTTCTTGACGAAGGGGCGGCCCATGCGAGCAGTGACATTCCAGTCGATGGTACGAACGCTATCGCCTCGTTGGTACTCACGAACCTCAGAGAACTCCATGCCGCGTCCTTTAAACACGCTATGGTATTCGCCGGAGAAGACATCGTTGACCAAATTTCTGGTTTGGATCTCGATACGACGGATTTTCTTTAAGATCTCCTTGGGCAACATCTCAGGGAACCTCTATCTTGTCCAGGATCTTCTGCACCACCTGTTCCGAAGTGATCTCCTCTGCCTCCGCCTCGTAGGTGATGATAATCCGATGACGTAATATATCCATGGCGATGGATTTGACATCTTCCGGGGTCACGTATCCCCGACGACGCAAGAGGGCATGAGCCCGGGAGGCGATGGTCAGATAAATAGAAGCTCGTGGGGAAGCCCCATACTCGATAAGACCGCTAAGTTCATCCAGCCCATATTCCTCTGGGCGGCGAGAGGCGAAGACGATGTCCACGATATAGTTCTTGATTTTTTCGTCCACATAAATCTCATTGACCAGAGCGCGCGCGGCGAGGATTTGGTCGGGGGCAATCGCCGGTTGAGCCACGGGCACCTGCCCTGTGGTCATCCGATCCATAATCTCCCGTTCCTCTTTTTTATCTGGGTAGGTGATGTGCAGCTTTAACATAAATCGGTCTACCTGCGCTTCGGGAAGGGGATAGGTGCCCTCCTGTTCGATGGGGTTTTGGGTGGCCATCACCAAAAAGGGCTCGTCTAAGGGGTAAGAGTGATCCCCGATGGTCACTTGGCGCTCCTGCATGGCCTCCAGAAGGGCGCTCTGGACTTTCGCCGGAGCTCGGTTAATCTCGTCTGCCAGAATCAGATTGGCAAAGATAGGTCCTTTTTTAGGAAGGAATTCTCCTGTCTTTTGGTTGTAGATCATGGTGCCCAAAAGGTCGGCGGGAAGCAAATCCGGCGTGAACTGGAGACGCCGGAATGAGGTCTGGATTGTATCGGCCAAGGTTTTGACAGCCATGGTTTTGGCCAGACCGGGAACTCCCTCTAGAAGAATGTGGCCATTGGCCAGCAGGCCTATAAGCAGCCTTTCCACCATGTACTGTTGCCCGACGATCACCTTGCGGATCTCAGCCAGAATTCCGTCCACAAAGGCGCTCTCGGCCTTGATTTTCTCGTTGAGTGCCAAGATATCCTGGTGCATTTTCCTCTCCTCTGCTGCAATGAACTGATTATCTCATAGCATGGCGATCGAATCTTTTTTTTTGACGCCAGTCATGCTCCGTGCGTTGCCTGAAATTTCTCGAGGGTTTGGGAAAAGGCGGGGTGGAACAGTAGATATTAGACAAGAGCATGTTCTCAGGAGGTGGCGCCCCTTTTGAACAGTCTTGTTGCGGAAATTTCACCAGAAATGTGCAATCCGTAAAAAGTTCTTCGATAATGACTTATACTTGCATGGATTTAAGCAAGGAGATTTTAAATAAATACATACATTTAGCTCCAAAATCAAGGACTTTTTGGAATTCTGCCAGATACATGACTTCTTTCCGAAAAGACTTGACATTTCCCTACTTTTTTAATAATATAAAAATAGATATGCTTCCGTATTCCACAAGGAGGTTTTGAACCCATGCGTTTATCAACTCGGGGAAGATATGCCGCCAGGGCTATGTACGAGCTCGCTCTACATCGCCAAAACGGGCCGGTTTCGCTGCGCACCATTTCGGCCAGACAGGAGATTTCGGAGAAGTACTTGGAACAGCTTTTTCTCAAACTGAGAAGAAAGGGTCTTATCCGGAGCGTGCGGGGACCTGGAGGTGGCTATCTCCTGGGTAAAGATGCCGGGAAGATCACATTGGGAGAGATTCTAAAGGCCGTGGAGGGACCTCTTATGCCAGTTTTCTGCATCGACGATCCCCCGGGCAAGAGGTGCCATCGATCTGAGGATTGCAGGATGCGCGAATTCTGGCAGGAGCTGGGGCGAAAGATTTTGGAATGCTTAGATTCCCAAACTCTTGAGGACCTGTGTTGCCAATCGGGCAACGCCTGTGCTAAAGAAAGTTAGCCTGATCCTGTGATCTTCATTTCTGCTTTCTTTTCCAGAATCCAGATGAACTTTAAGAGGCTTGCCTTGATGTCCAGCCATGAGATCGTGCGACAGATCGCCCACTGGAAGGAAAAAAGAGGGGCTGTGATTCTGGCCCATAACTATCAGCCTGGCGAGATTCAGGACATCGCCGATTTCCTAGGCGATTCCCTGGCTCTCAGCCGTCAGGCAGCCGAGGAACCAGCCCAGGTTATCGTCTTCTGTGGGGTCCGATTCATGGCCGAGAGCGCTAAGATCCTCTCCCCAGACAAAACGGTTTTGCTTCCCAGAAGAGACGTAGGCTGCCCTCTGGCAGACACCATCACCGCTGACCAGGTGCGTCAGCTGAAAGAAGCTCACCCCCAAGCGGCCGTGGTCTGTTACGTCAACTCATCGGCGGAAGTTAAGGCAGAAAGCGATGTCTGTTGCACTTCCTCTAATGCCCTCCAAGTGGTGGATGGGGTGGAGGCGCAGGAAATCATCTTCGTTCCCGATAAAAACTTGGGACACTATGTCTCTCGATTCACCAAGAAAAAGGTGATTATCTGGGACGGATTCTGCTACGTCCATCACAGGATTCGAGCCGAAGAACTTCAACGGGCGAAGAAGGCTCATCCCCAGGCAGTAGTCCTGGTTCATCCTGAGTGTCGTCCAGAAGTCATCGACCTGGCGGACCACGTCTTGAGCACCGACGGAATGCTCCGGTTTGCTCAGGGCTCCGAGGTGGGGGAATTCATTATCGGAACTGAGGTTGGGCTTATTTATCGCCTGCAAAAGGAAAATCCGGGCCAAAGATTCTTCGCGGCGGGAAATGCGATGGTATGCGTCAACATGAAGAAGATACATCTGGAAGATGTGCTGTTATCTCTGCAACGGGACCAATTTTCCATCACTATCTCAGAAGAAATTCGCACGCGAGCACAGGCGGCCCTTAGCCGCATGCTGCAGTACGTTACTCCTCAGGTGTAGCCGAGATGCTCGAGAATAAGTTAACACAATTGCAAGCCAATCTGCGGGAGATGGGAAGCGTGCTCATCGCTTTCTCCGGTGGGGTGGACAGCACATTCTTGGTGCGTGTGGCCCATGATGTGTTGACAGATCGAGTCATGGCGGTGACGGCCACCTCTCCCACCTATTCAGCCTCAGAAGTTCGTGAAGCCAAGCGATTGGCCGCGCAGCTGGGCGTCCGGCATCAGTTTATACAGAGCGACGAGTTCAGGGACGATCAATTTGTGCGTAACGACCCCAGACGTTGCTACTATTGCAAACGCAGTCTGTTCGCCAAGCTCATGCAGCTGGCCCGTGATCAAGGTCTCCGCCAGGTGCTGGATGGCTCCAATCTCGATGATCTGCGCGACTATAGACCAGGGGCTCAGGCTCTTCAAGAATTGGGTATCAGAAGTCCCCTGCAGGAGGTGGGTTTCACCAAGGAAGATGTACGCCGACTCAGCCGTCAGATGGGACTGGACACATGGAGAAAGCCGAGTCTGGCCTGCTTGGCCTCCCGGATTCCATACGGCACACCTCTTCGGGAGCGGGATCTAAGAATGGTGGAGGGAGCCGAGGAAGTACTCAAGGAGGTGGGGTGTACGCAGTCACGAGTCCGTCATCATGGGAACCTGGCCAGAATTGAGGTGGGAGAGGGGGATATGGAAAGGGTTCTGGCGCATCGAGAGAGGATTGCCACGGCCCTCAAAGAGTTGGGATACATGTATGTGGCCCTAGACCTGGAGGGCTATCGCGTAGGCAGCTTGAACGAGGTTTTCATCGATGAAAAGGGGAAAAAACCTTAGTCTGAAGCCTATTGCTGGATGGCGGCCCGAAAGGGCCGCTTTTTTATAGGTTGGCCGGAGGTTTGACCATATGATTCAAGGGCCCATATCCGTGGCCTAAAGGCAAGCTCTCACGGATGGCTCGAGTTACGTATTCCTTGGCCGCCGCCACCGAGTCGGTCACAGAAAGCCCCCTGGCCAAGCACGCAGCGATGGCCGCCGAGAAGGTACAGCCGGTTCCATGGGTGTGCTGAGTCTCAATTCTCTGAGACTTAAATTCGGTGTAGGATTTACCATCATAGAGAATGTCCAGGGCTGACCCCGGAAGGTGACCGCCTTTGATAAGAACATTTTTCGGGCCAAGGGCAAAAATGGCCTTCGCTGCTCTGCGCATCGCGTGGGGATCGTCGATTTTTTGCTCTGCCAGAACCTCTGCCTCGGTAAGGTTGGGGGTAATCACCATGGCCAGAGGGATCAGTTCTTTCCGGAGAGCGTCTTGGGCATCTTCGCGAAGCAGAGGGTGTCCGCTTTTGGCCAGCATGACCGGGTCTACCACCAAATTGTTCAGCCGATGTTTGCGGATCTTCGTACACACCTCCTCGATGATCTCGGCATTTGAAAGCATTCCAGTTTTAGCGGCATCTGCGCCCAGGTCTCTGAGCACAGCCTCCAGCTGCAGAGCCACAAATTGGGGAGGGAGGTCGTGAATACCCAGGACACCTTGGGTGTTTTGGGCGGTGATAGAGGTCAGCACTGACATGCCGTAAACCCCAAAGACGGTGAATGTCTTCAGGTCAGCCTGTATCCCGGCTCCGCCTCCAGAGTCGGAGCCGGCTATGGTCAGAGCGATGTTCATCCTTCCTCCCGCTAATTTCTGCTTTTCCGAAGCTAATTCTTGGCTTGTGGTCTCATAATACCTTGGATTGGGCAAGATGGCAAGAAAAAAACTGCTTTTCCAGAGAAAAAATTACTTGACAAAGAAGATTCAAAGGGATACTTTTTCCCTGTGATATCTATAATTTGGTGGCGTCCCATTTTACTGTTGATAAAAATGTTCTTTGAAAATTAAAACTGGTTGAATGACTTCGTCTTCTATGGTATGGTAAGGCACTTAAAGGTGTCTGGC
>LJUY01000015.1 GCA_001304015.1 candidate division Zixibacteria bacterium SM23_81
GGCCAGACGGTGAAGGAGATGATCGGGCAAGGCCCTTTGAAGCTGGAGAAAGCCATTGACATCGCCGCACAGGTTGCCCAGGGCCTGATCAAAGCACACGGTCAGGGGATCTTACATCGGGATATCAAACCGGGCAACATCCTGGTCACCGATGATGGCCGGGTGAAGATTTTGGATTTCGGGCTGGCCAAGTTGGCCGGACGAACCACGCTGACAAAAGAGGGCACCACTTTGGGCACGGTGGCCTACATGTCTCCCCAGCAAACGCGGGGAGAAGCCGTAGATCACCGCACCGACATATGGTCTCTGGGAGTGGTTTTATACGAGATGCTCACCGGGAAGCAACCCTTTAAAGGTGACTACGATCAAGCGGTGGTGTACGCCATCCTCAACGAGGAGCCACAGCTGGTGACGGGTCTGCGAACCGGCGTGCCCCTGGAGCTGGAGCGGATCATCAACAAGGCTTTAGTCAAGAATCTGGAAGAGCGCTACCAGCATGTGGATGAACTGCTGGCCGATTTAAGGAGGCTCTGGAAGGACTTGGAAACGCCCAGGGAGTCTCAACTGCCTAAAGTTGTCGCCAAAGTGGCCCATAAAAGGCGAATCAGGCGTATCTCGATCCCCGTTGGGATCGTCATCTTCCTGGTTTTGGGATTTCTTTTGCGCAGCCAGCTGGTTTCTGAACAGGTGCTGGTCACCGAGCCGAGGCCCATAGCGGTGATCAGCTTCCAAAATCAGACCGGAGACCAGACCTACGATTATCTCCGGGAGGCTATCTCCAATCTTTTAATCACCAACCTGGAGCAATCACCATATCTCCGGGTGACCACCAAAGAGCGGATGTATGATCTCATCAGGCAATTGGGCAAGGAAAAGGTGGAGGTCATCGACAGAGATCTGGGCTTTGAGCTGTGCCAACTAGAGGGCATCGATGCTATCGTTCTGGGCAGTTTCACCAAAGCCGGTGACATATTCGCCACCGATGTGAAGGTTCTGGATGTACGTAGCAAGAGACTTCTGAAGAGCGCCAGCGCAAAGGGCCAAGGGGTGGACAGTATTCTGAAGAAACAAATCGAGGAGCTAAGCAAGGATATCTCTCGAGGCGTAGGCTTGGTTGTGCAAAGGATAGAAAGAGCTCAGTTGCAGATAGCTGTGGAGAACCACCCGCAGCCTTAAAGAGTAGAGACCGTGGATCTTTTAAATAGAAATTGATTTTCAGCTTGTGCCGTCGGGTAGCAGCCCCCAGATCAAAGACCGAGACTCGAAACTTATCCCTCGGTATCGATGCTCGTAACGAAGGTCAGCTGTCTAAGCTCGATGCTGGCTAAAAACCATAGAAGCATATTGTTATTGCGAGGCGGCCAGGTCCTTCGCGGAGCTTGTCCTGAGTGAAACGAAGGGCTCAGGATAAATTCCACGAAGACCAACGAAGCAATCTCTGTTTTTTTCTCCGCAGAGATTCCCGCCTATGTTGATATCGGGGTCAGGAGACCCCCTCCTACAATGAAAAAAATGTAATCCATAAGAAGTTCTGCGAGTGTCTCTGCCCTACATTAATCCTTTCCTTTTTTTCAACTTTCCGAAGGTTACCCAACCACCTCCCCACAATTTACCGTCATACCGTTCAGGAACTCTCGACAGTAGATTTCGAAAAGTCATCGTACGCTTGAAAACCATTAATTTTTTCTCTTGACAAAAAAAGCAGCATATGATAACATGGAATCGCAACTAGTGAAACCAATTTAGGCATGCAGAATTGGTTTAACTTCAACGGTTTCAACTCACCTTCCTCTTCCACCTTTCACAGGAGGCATAACCATGAGAGCGATCGCTTTTATGGTGATTCTGTTGATAGCGCTGCTATCGACGGCAACATTGGCCGATGTCCCCGGTTTGATAAGCTACCAGGGCACGCTGACCGATTCTAACGGTGTGGCGTTAGATACTACGGTCTCCATGACCTTTTCCATCAATACCGACTCGGTAGGGGGCACTCAGGTCTGGAGCGAGACCCAGTCTTCAGTGACGGTAAGCCATGGACTTTTCAATGTTCTTCTGGGAAGGGTGCTAGCCATCGAGGATACCGTTTTCAACGAGACTTCTCGCTGGTTGGGAGTGCAGGTAGAGAGCGATCCTGAGCTGGCGCCCAGGCAAAGGATCGCCGGGACGGGATATGCGTTCAAGGCTGGCGATGACGGCGACTGGACCACTTCTGGCGGGGATGTGTATCGCACCAGCGGCAAGGTAGGTATCGGGACTGCCAGTCCGACATATGAGTTAGATGTGGTCGGTGATCTCAAGACCTCCGGGGCCGTCCTGGTAGGCGCGAACCGCTTGGAGCTCGACCCCGGATTTGTGAGGGGCAATCTCCGCTTCCAAGCGAACCAGCTAAGCCTCTATGGCGGAACGGACGGCATCGCCCTGCGAGACGCCGGCGGAACAGCCAAGGTGACCATGCTTAACGATGGCAGCGTGGGCATCGGCACGGCCAGTCCGGCATATGAGCTGGATGTCGTAGGGGATCTGAAGACCTCCGGGGCAGTGCTGGTGGGCGCCAACAGGTTGGAGCTCGACCCCGGATTTGTGAGGGGCAATCTCCGCTTCCAAGCCAACCAGCTGAGCCTCTACGGCGGCACCAGCGGCATCGCCCTGAGAGATGCGGGCGGAACAGCCAAGGTGACCATGCTCAACGACGGCAAGGTCGGTATAGGCACCGCCGCTCCGGTATACGAGCTGGATGTTGTGGGGGATCTGAAAACCTCCGGGGCCGTGCTGGTAGGTGCCAACAGGTTGGAGCTCGACCCCGGATTTCTGAGGGGCAATCTGCGCTTTCAATCGAATCAACTGATCTTCTATGGCGGAACCAGCGGCATCGCCCTGAAGGATGCCGCCGCGAACACCAAGGTGATCATGCTCAACGACGGCAAATTCGGCATCGGCACGACCACTCCAACGCGCACATTATGGGTCAACGGCGATGCTGGAGGCACGACCCAGTGGTACAATGATTCTGATGAGAATTTGAAGAAAGATATTGAAGAGATCGAAAATGCACTGGGTAAGGTCAAGCAGCTTCATGGCGTCTATTTCAAATGGAAGGACGGGGAACCCCGTCCCGAAGGGCGCCAGGTGGGCATGATCGCTCAGGATGTCAAGGAGGTTGTTCCTGAGGTGGTGGAGAAAAAAGGTGAGTACTACTCTATGGCAACCTCCAGTCTGGTTCCACTGTTGATCGAGGCCATTAAGGAGCAGCAGGTACAGATAGGAGCGTTGGAGCAGAAGATCAAGGAGCTGAAATCGGAGCTGCAGAAGGGGCGATAAGCGAGGGGTGTGCCGTCGGGGAATCTCCCCCTTTTAAGCCAGATATTCATTTTCGTTTGTAGGCCTCGAGGCTCGTAACGAAGCTCGAGCCAGGAAGCTCGAGACTTGACAAGATTGTCTCATCTTGTCATTCCCGCGCATGTTGGAATCCAGCGTCTTTACCCCATGGTTCCCAAACTCTGTTTGGGAACCTTTTTTATAAGTACGCAAGCGCGGCTTGCGCTTATAAGGCGGCAGCATGGCTACCGCACTCCGAAAAGGGCTCAATATATTGAGCCCCTACAGCACATAAAAAAAGCACAGCAAGCCGTGCCCTTATGAGTGAAAACATCATAGCAAATTGTATATTGACCCACCCTTCGGAGATTGCTTCGGCGCATTCGCGCCTCGCAATGACAGTTTTTCTTCGCGGATTTCCCACCTCCTCCCCAATCCTCACCCACCACACCACTCATGAACTCCAGACGGTAAACTTAAAAGATCTCGTGACATTTTGACAATTATCCAATTTTTCCTTGACAATATAACCATTTTGTGATAAAATGGTCTTGGAATATGCGAAGTTATTATGATTGAAACAGTTGGAATTATCGTTATTTACTTTAACGGTTTTCATCTCACTCCTTTCAAATTCAAAGGAGGTGTTTCATGGTTTCGTTCAGCTCAATGCTCGTTCCTCTCAAACCTTTCACCCTGAAAGGAGGTACAATCATGAGAGCGATGGCTTTCATGCTGGTGCTGTCGATGGTCCTGCTATCGACAGCGGCACTGGCCGATGTGCCCGGTTTAATCAACTATCAGGGCACATTAACCGATGACGCTGGTGTCGCCCAAGACACCACCGTTACTATGACATTTTCCATCTACAACGATTCCACGGGAGGAACACAGGTATGGACCGAGGCGCAAGCGGCTGTTGAAGTAAACAGTGGTATGTTTAATGTCCTTTTAGGAAGCGTGAATACCATCTCCGATACCGTTTTCAAAGAACCAACCCGCTGGCTTGGCATCCAGGTGGGAGGCGACGCCGAGATGACCCCCCGGCAGCGGATCGCCAGCGTGGGGTATGCGTTTGTTTCCGGTACTGTCGGGATACCCACCGACGGGGATTGGACCATCTCCGGGGATGACATGTACTCGGCGGTGTCGGGGAATGTGGGTATCGGAATCACTACTCCTGCTACCAAGCTGGACGTTTACGGAGTGATCAACACCGACTCAGTCTTCAGCATCGGCGGCACCACCGTGCTGTCCGTCGAAGGTCCCTACAACACCTTGGTGGGAGAGGGCGCCGGGGCCAATGTGGACGACGGTTACTGCACCTTCGTGGGATACCAGGCCGGATACAACGCCACAGGCTTTGGCGATAACACGTTCGTGGGATACCAGGCAGGATATAGCGACCAGAGCATGCGCGGCACTTTCATCGGCCTGAAGGCTGGCTATGCCAACACCACCGGACTGGCCAACACCTTCGTGGGATACATCGCCGGGCGGGATAACACCACAGGTGGATCGAATACCTTTCTGGGATCCGGAGCAGGTACAAATAACGAGGATGGCAATGCGAACACGTTCCTGGGAAACGGCGCTGGCAACGCCAATGTCAGCGGCGGTAACAACACCTTCGTGGGCGATGGAGCGGGTTTCAGCAACGAGGCCAGCTGGAATACATTTGTGGGAATCGACGCGGGCCGCGCCAATACCTCAGGCAACGAGAATACCTTTCTGGGCAGGATGACGGGGTGGAAGAACACAACTGGTAGTGATAATACCTACTTGGGATCAAGCGCTGGCTTTCAGAACACGGAGGGTCACTCTAACACTTTCGTGGGGATGGATGCGGGTCACGACAATACCACCGGCATCCGCAACGTCGCACTGGGCCTGCAAGCCGGTTACAACAACAGCACCGGCAACTACAATGTCTTTCTCGGCTACAAGGCCGGCTATGACGAGACCGGCTCGGAGAAGCTCTACATCGCCAATGGCCCGGATACCAATGATGTGCTCATGTATGGTGATTTTGCCAATGACATGATCGGCATAGGGACATTGAATCCGACCGAGAAACTGGATGTCTCTGGGACGGTCCAGATGATAGGATTCAAGATGCCCACGGGCGCATCGGCCGGCCGTGTGCTGACCAGCGACGGAGATGGTCTCGCCACCTGGCAGGTTAGCGCAGCCGACAGTGACTGGACGATCTCGGGTGACGATGTGTATTCTGCTGTCTCCGGGAACGTGGGCGTTGGGACCACGAGCCCTGCGGCAAAACTCCATGTGGCCGGCAACGCACTGCTCGATGACACCCTTTTTGTCAGCAATGTCTCAAGTGACAGTACTCTGAAATTTAAGATGGCCGGCGCGACTCGTATTTGCGTGAACGATTCTACCGGCTGTGTGGGCATCTGGATGGGAAGTCCTGGATACCCATTGGACGTCAATGGGGATATCAATATTGCTAATAAACACCTCTCTTACCGTATAGATGGCTTTGAGGTGTTGAGAACACCAACTGCCCTGTTTTCTGAATCTGGCAACACGTTCGTCGGCAAAAATGCAGGCAATGTCCCAGATCCCGATCTGCCACCACGCCATGGAACCATGGTGGGCTATGGTGCCGGGTCAAATAACGAAGGGGCCAACAACACATACATTGGCTACGCGGCCGGAGCCATGAACACGACGGGTCACGACAATGTCTTTCTCGGTCACGAGGCCGGATATCACGAGACCGGATCCAACAAGCTCTACATCGCCAACAGTATGGATACCAGCGATGTTTTGATCTTCGGCGATTTTTCGGCCGGCAACGTGGGCATCGGCGTCATGAACCCGATTTCTACGCTGGATGTTAAGGGTAACATCACGATCCGGTCTTCATTCAGCGATACGGTAGTGATCGAGCTCGGCGAGGGCCTGGACTACGCAGAAGGCTTCGATGTCAGCGAAAACCCAGCCATCGAGCCAGGTGCCGTCCTCATGATCGACTCCGAGAACCCCGGGAAGCTGGCCCTCAGCACCAGCGCTTACGACACACGTGTCGCCGGCATCGTGGCGGGCGCAAGGGACATGAGGTCGGGTGTCCGCCTGGGAGCTGCAGGATTCGATTACGACGTTGCCCTCGCGGGGCGCGTTTACTGCAACGTCGACGCGACAGAGACCAGCATTGAACCAGGGGACCTTCTGACCACATCGTCTACTCCAGGCTACGCCATGAAAGCAGTCGATTCCTCACGGGCCACCGGGGCGATCCTGGGCAAGGCCATGGAGCCCCTGGCCAAGGGGCAGAAGGGGCAGATCCTCGTCCTCGTCACCTTACAGTAAGGGGGGCCAGACTATGAATCGGCGACTATTTTTTCAGTTCTCGTTGCTGCTCTCCCTTCTGCTGCCTGCCTACGCGCTCGCCCAGGACGGGGAGCCCTGCGACGATGAAATCACCTATAAGGCGATCTCTCTGACATTCCCCGATACTCTGACGATTCCGACCGACCGCAGCTACCAGCTCCCGACCGAGTACCGGTACTCCTACATCTTCCTGGAGAGCTTCGAGAGGGCCGATGGACCCCTCGGCCTGGCACCCCAGAGCGGCGCCGCCTGGGTCTCGGCTGAAGCGGGGGCAATAGATGGAGATCGTTATCTCGCCCTCGCCCGACCGGTGGAGGGAGATCTAGCAACTGTCTCCTCGGATCCTGCCAACTGGCTGGTCTTCGGACCGTTCGATCTATCAAAAGGCTCTGAAGGCAGGATCATGGTCCACCTTCGCCTGGGCGCAGCGGAACCGGATCGCCCGGGGTCGATGGCGATTTTAGCATCCGCCGACGGCAAGAACTTCCACGGGCTGGAGCTCTCCGGGCGAACCTGCGATTGGTTTTACCGCAAGCTCGACCTCCATAAAGTGCCACAGATCGGCAATCTCATGAGCCAGGAGCAGCTCTGGATCGCTCTCTTCCCCACCACCTCCCCGGCCGGAAACCGGCGGCCTCTGGCCATCGACCATCTGCGCCTGCTCACCGTGAACCCTGATCTTTTGCCCGAGCATTACACACCCAGCCTGCCGATGAGGGATATGCCTCCGTCGTATGAGAGCCTGCTGGAGTATTATTCGCCCTACCTCGTGCAGGACCTGGCCGGTACCGAATTTGGCGATTACATCACACGCTTCGACTTCGACGGGAACTATATCGGCAACGACAACTGGGATCATCTGGGCCAGAACTGCGGTGGGGACTGCGATTCCCATGATCCGAGCTGTGAACCCGAGAATCCATTGCCAGCTTACGTCTATGGATCCGTGATCGAGACGAGCACGCACTACTTCCTGTGCTATTCCATTTTCCACCCAGCAGACGACTTCAAGCGCGGTGAATTACACCATGAGAATGACCTCGAGGGCATTATTGTGATGGTCCAAAAGAACGGCGATACCTTTGGATCGCCGCGCCTGGTGCAGCTCCAAGCGCACACTGACTACTTCCAATATAAATTCCCGGGCGTGACCGGCATCCACGACGATAACGGAACCCTTGACGGCACCATCGTGGTATACGAGGATTCGCACCCCGTGGTCCACATCGAAGGCGGTGGGCACGGACTCCGGGCCACACATGAAGATGGGCCCTATATCCACTATGTCTATACGGGAACGGCTGTGGACCCCGGCTTCCCTTCGCCCTACAAGGTTTCCACGCACGGCCCGTATTCGGTGGACCCATCCCAGCGGGTGGGCTACGACCTGCTCATGATCATCCCGGAGATGTGGTTCCGGCGGACCAACTGCGGCTCCGCGGACGATCCGTTCATGTATATGGAGGAAGGCGACTACGAGGGTGGCCGCGCTTACTGGGGCATCGACGATGACTTTGTCGTGACGGACCTGGGAAAGAAGCTCGCTGGGAACACGTGTATGACCGCGGGTGGTGCAGCGAGCGCCCCATGGAACTGGTCCGACGACGGCGATGGCGGCTGCTTCATCTATCCATGGATCGATCCTCCCTGCCCTACGAACGGTGACTGGGTGTTGGACGCGGCCTGGTACCACACCTGGCAGTTTGACTGGGACGAGCCGGTGGACGAAACGTATGTCTATCATCCTTACATCTATAATCATCTCTGCGGGGAGGTATATGGGATGTTGCAGCCCAGTCTCAGTCCCCCATACACCTACCGCGTGCACGGCGGATCGGTGTGGAACCCGGGAATCACCGTTCCGGCTGGATCGGCAGGCCTGACCCTGACGGCAGGCGCAGATCTGCTCTTCGACGAGGGAACGGCCTTAAGGGCACAGGGCGTTTTTATGACCCACCCGACCATGTTTGAGCCTTATCGTTTGACGTCGTCCTCGAATCCCACTACAGGTATCGTCATCCAGGTCGGCGCCGGTCTCAAAGTGCAGAACGGAGGGTGTATCCGGTTCTAGCGGGAAACTGAGTAAAGATTTTAGTTCATACCACCGTCGGGTGATCCCTCACCCGATCCCGCTGTTTTGCTGTCGTTCTGAGGAGCTCTGCGAACTGAAAAGGATGCCAAGAATCGGTTGCGTTGCCACCTTTATAATTCTGGATTCCCGCTCCCCGCTCCCCGCCTTCGCGGGGACAAGCTTCGCTGGAATGACAATTCGTTTTGCATCCCGATAAAAAACGGGCGCAGCATGCTGCGCCCCTACAAGCGAAAACATCATTGCAAATTTCAAATTGAAAATTTCCTATCACCCTGCCAACTGCTGCTGCTTTTTCCTCGAACCCTTGACCCCTCGAATCCCCGAATCCTTCGCCTTTCACGGACACGTGTCTATTCTACAGTAACGCTTTTCGCCAAATTTCTGGGCTGATCGATGGGACATCCCCGAAGCACCGCGATGTGATAGGCCAGCAACTGCAGCGGCACGACGGTCAAAAGCGGTGTGAGAAACTCCATCGTCTCCGGCACGTAGATGACGTGATCGGCCTTCTCCTTTATCTTCTTGTCACCTTGAGAGGCGATGACGATGACCCGGCCGTGGCGGGCGCGGACCTCCTCGATGTTATGGAGCACCTTCTCGTAGACGCTGTCCCGGATGGCGATGAACACCACGGGCATGTTCTCATCGATGAGGGCGATGGGACCGTGTTTCATCTCGGCGGCGGGGTAACCTTCGGCGTGGACATAAGAGATCTCCTTGAGCTTCAAGGCTCCTTCCAAGGCCACGGGGAAGTTGCAGCCTCGTCCCAGATAGAGGTAATTATTGGATCGGTAATATTTGCGGCCGATCTCCTTGATCTGATCGTCCAGCTTGAGAATCTCCGCCACTTGCTCGGGGACCTTCTGGATGGCCGTGACCATCTCCCGGCCCTTGATGACGGAGATGGTGCGCATGCGGCCCAACAACAGGGTGATCAGGGCCAGCACCATGGTCTGAGAGGTGAAGGCCTTGGTGGAGGCCACCCCAATCTCAGGACCGGCGTGGATATACACTCCCGCATCCGTCTCCCGGGCGATGGTGCTACCCACCACGTTGCAGATGCCCAGGGCCACAGCTCCGCGGAGCTTGGCCTCCCTCATGGCCGCCAGCGTGTCGGCTGTCTCTCCAGACTGGCTGATGACAAACACCACGGTACGGTCGTCCACAACCGGATTGCGATAACGAAACTCAGAGGCGTACTCTACCTCCACCGGCACCCGGGCGAACTCCTCCAAGAGATACTCCCCGATGAGGGCTGAGTGCCAGGAGGTGCCGCAAGCGGTGATGACCACGCGCTGGGCGTTACGCAATCTTTCCATGTATTTTGCCAGGCCGTCCAGCCTCGCTGTGCCATTGTCGTAGTCCAGGCGCCCACGCAGGGTGTTGTCCAGGGTGGTGGACTGCTCGAAGATTTCCTTGAGCATGAAGTGGGGAAAACCATCCTTTTCGATCAGGCTCAGATCCCAGGTGATCTCCTGAACCTCAGGCGTCACCGCCACCTTGTCGATGGTCTGAACCTGGATGTCCTGATCAGTGACCAGGGCCACCTCTCCGTCCTCCAGATATACAACTTGGTTGGTATGCCGGCGAATGGCGGCCACATCGGAGGCCACAAAATGCTCCCCCAAACCCTTGCCGATGACCAGGGGGCTGCCGTTGCGGGCCACCACGATCTCGCCGGGGTGCCGCTTGCTGATGACGCCCAGGCCGTAGGTTCCCTCAACCTGTACCAAAGCCAGGCGCACCGCTTCTAGAAGATCCCCCTTATAATTGCTCTCGATGAGGTGGGCCAGGACCTCCGTGTCCGTTTGGGTGGTGAATTTGTGCCCCTGACGCTGCAGCAATTCCCTGAGGGCGGTGTAGTTCTCTATGATGCCGTTGTGGACCACGGCGATCTCGCCCTTGCAGTCCAAGTGGGGATGTGCATTTTCCAAAGATGGCTCGCCATGGGTGGCCCAGCGGGTATGGGCGATTCCCAGGTGACTCTTGAATTTCTTGCCGTCGAGGGCCTCCTCCAGGGCATCCACCTTGCCCACCACCTTTTCGCAGATGGTGCCCCGGGGAGCGATGATGGCCACTCCCGCCGAGTCATATCCCCTGTATTCCAGACGTTTTAAACCCTCCACGAGCAAGGGCACAGCTTCTTTATCGCCCACATATCCAACGATTCCGCACATGATTGGCTCCCCGTCGCACCTTTGGATTCAGCGCGAGGATTTGCGCGCCAAAATAGCCCTCACACCCCTGGCCGCCTCCCGAGAGAGGATCAGGGCCTCCTTCCGCGACCTGGCCTCGGTGTAAACGCGCACGATGGGCTCTGTGTTGGACTTCCGCAGATGTACCCAAGAAGAGGGCAGGTCTATCCGTACCCCGTCGGCGCGATTGATTTTCCCTTGTGGAAACAGGGCTGGGAACTTCTCCTCCACAATCCCCATTCTCTCGCGGGGAACCCGCAATTTCCGCTTCACCATCGCATATCTGGGCAGCGCATCGGTCATCTCACGGACGCTTCCCCCGCATTGAAGAAGATGCTGCAAAATCAGTGCCATTCCCACAGGCGCATCGCGGCCGTAATGAAGTTTCGGCAAAATCACCCCCCCGTTGCCCTCTCCCCCGATGACCGCTCCGGACCTCTTCATCCTGCGAGCCACGTGGATCTCTCCCACCGGCGTGCGCACCATAGGCACGCCAAACTCCCGGGCCAGATCCTCGATGGCTCGAGTGGTGGACATGTTGATCACCACCCGGCCAGGGTGCTGCTGCAGCACGAACTGCACGGCCAGGACCAAGGTGTACTCCTCGCCCAATGGCTGGCCACTCTCATCAACAACGGCTAAACGATCTACATCTGGATCGGTGGCAAACCCAATGTCGGCCTTGGCCTTGCGCACCGCTTTGGTAAGCTGTGCCAGGTTTTCCGGTAAGGGCTCGGCACCGTGGGCAAACTTGCCGGTGGGCTCCGTGTTGAGCTCCGTCACATGGCAGCCCAACTCCTTCAGCAAGCGCGGGGCAATGAGACCACCCACGCCGTTGACGCAGTCGACCACAACCCGAAACTTACGCTTGCGCAAGGCTTGCACGTGAATGTCCGGCAGGGCCAGAATCTTCTTGATATGGCGATCTATGGATTTTGTATCGGTGGAAACGCTGCCCAAACGGTTCCAGGAGACCCAGGTCTTTTTGCGTTTTCCGGCCAATTTCCATAGCCGGGCACTCTGTTTCGGTCCCAAAAACAGGCCGCTAGGCCCGATGAATTTGAGGGCATTCCACTCCGGTGGATTATGACTGGCAGTGATGACGATGCCCCCGGCCGCTTTTAGGTCCTCAACGGCAATTTGAGCCGTGGGCGTGGGCACCCTCCCCAGATCCACCACGGAACAGCCGGCTGACAGAAGGCCGGATAGAACGGCATGCCGGGCCATCTCCCCGGAAACCCGAGAGTCTCGCCCCACCACCACCTTGCATCCGCGGCACAGCAGGCCGAAGGCAGAGGAGTAGCTCACCAGGACTTCAGGGGTCAGAGTCTGTCCGACGATGCCGCGGACCCCGGAGATGGAAACCATGAGGGGTTTCATGAGCGTACCTTTCTGAAGTGGATAGAATCGTGTTCGTATTTGTCTAAAAGAAGGATCAGAGAATATAGGATTCGAGGATTCGGGTGTTCAAGGGGGAGGGGAGACTCGAACCCTAGAATCCTTTAATCCTTCTTTTATTATCCAAGTTTTCAATTTTCAAATTTCGATGTTTACTGAGGATTCAAGGGGTCAAGGATCCAAGGATTCAAGTGCCACCCTTCCTCACTAAAAGAAGGACATTGATCGGTCTTAAATGGTTTCCCCTTGGATCCTAGAATCCTGGGGTGGTGTGGGAGGTGGAGGGGGAATCCTCGAATCCTATTTCAGATAACTACGACTTTTCTCTTGACAACGAACCGCAAATAGGGTATTACTTACTGGTTCTTCATCAATGTGTCATCCTTCAGCATCCCAAAACCATGCCCATTTCCTTTTTGCCCTACCAAAAAGAGTACCAGGAACAGATCAAGATCCTGGCTTCCCTGCTGAAGGGGACAATCCACCGCACGGAGGGGACTTCGCCACGTGCTTCATGGCCGTTTCCGAAACTTACCGGCACCTTTCGCCAGCGAGATGTGGAAATCAAAATCATTCAGGAGGCCACCGGGGCTGGATCCGATCCGTTACATACCGAGAAGTTCCTACTCATCTGCATGAGATGTGCCAGCACCCTGCAGATGAAAATAGGACCAAAAAGCTGGCTCGTGAGACTGCATAGCCTCATCTGGTGGCATCGCATCTTCACGGGAAACAAGTCTTTGGACGACATATACGCCATCACATCCCAGCAGCGAACACGATCTATGCGACTGTTTTCGCATAAGAAAATCCACAAATTCCTGCTCCAGCTCGGTCCCTTCCATACTCTCCAGCTGGCCCAACAGCGCCTGGATGTGCGCTACCTGATCACCTCTCACCAGGTTTTCATGGCCAGAAATGTGGCTGAGCGCCTGCAACAGCTAGCCCAATTCGCTAGGCTGACCGAGAACTTGGCATAGGAGAACCTTTGTCAAAGGGCTCCGGAGCAAGCAGTTTTCATCTCAGCCGGACATAGTAGAGACGCTCGGTAACCCCATCTGCCCGATACTTCCGCTTGGGCCCGTCGGCATCGCTGCGGAAGCGTTTGTAAGCCCTCTCGAACCTCCGATATGTCCTCGACCTCCCCGCTGCGCATAGAATCTCCTGAATCTCCTGCTGTGAGATGATGCCCTCATCATTATAGCTCAGCAGCAGATGGGTGCAACCCGCTCGCTCCCGGGCCTTTTCCACTAAATCCACCAGTGCCCTGTGGCCCTCTCTGCGCGAACAATAAACTGAGCGCTGATTCTGGTAGGGACGCATTCCCGTCTTCCCATAGATCTTGGGCTCTTCCTGAGACCACCCCTCAGCGATGGACTCCAGGAGGTGATAGTTACCGGCATACTGGCGAGGATTGTAGGGAGGATCCAGATAGAGGATGTCGCAGCGAATTTGGAGGATGAGCTCGTTGGCGTCTCGGAGGTGTGCCTCGTGTCTTTGAGGATTTTCGGTCACCAGCACCGAAGGCCGCAGCCGCAAACGGCGGACCGCGTTAGGCTGCAGCTCTTTGAGAAATGAACAGTATACGCCGGAGATATTGGCCACGGCATCTACCGATTCCAAAAGGGACGCCAAAAGCAGGTAGTACTCGTCATTGGCGAGGCGTCCCTGCCGTCGCCAATTTTCCAATATGCTTCGAACGGCGTCTATTCTGCGACCATTTTCGTCAGTGAAATAAAGCCGCCCATCTCGGCTGCCTCCCGGACAGTAGTTGCGATAGATAAAGCCATCCGCCCCATCTACCTGTTCATTCAGAAAGCTTATGACCTTGCGCAGGGGCCCTTGCGGATTGCCGCTCCCGGCGTGGCCCATGACCCCCACCTCCGGGGGCAAGCCCGCGAATCGAGGATACTGGTTGACCACAACATAGGCCCACTGAAGGATATAGGAATAACGCATGATGTCACCGCAGATAACCTGAAATCCCTTGCTCTTCATATACCGAGCCACGCTGGCGGTGCCGGCGAAAATATCGCAGAAGGTTCCTGAGTGGATACCCACGGTCTCCATGACCCCGTCGATGAAGCCCAGCAGTTTGGTCTTGTTTCCGATGTAGCGCATGCTTTTTACACCATTAGAATAGGAACCGGGAACCGGGGAAAGCCGAGACTAGAAATTCAAGATTCGAGACTCGTGAGAAACATAATGGCAATTGGCAATGACAGTAGCAATAAAAGAACAGTAAGCTACTCCTGCCGACTATTTTGTTATTGCCATTGCTCTTGCTTCCTGCCTGCTACCGACTGCTTCCTGGAGCATCCGGCATTAAGGATCTAGTATCCAGGATCTGCTTCTCTCAACTCGCTCAACTCTCCAAACTCTCTGAACTCTCTAAACTATAATCTGGGATCCAAGACCTATAATTTCTCTACGCTCATATCCACCGCAACCCACAAACTCCACTAAAAGCCACAAAAGGATAGGCAGAAAACGGGCTTGAGTCAACCTTTTTCTTCGCGTGGACAAGGCGGCTGTCTGTTATGCCAAAAAATCTGCCTTGACAATAGATTTTGGAATGGGTATTTTTAGTCACCATTGCCATTTCATGTCGTGAATGCAAATTCCAGAAAGGCAACTGAATGAGTCGAAAGGGGAAGGGCGTTCTGGCCCCAGTTGTGATCGCCCTTTTGTTATATTCGGGAAAGGCCCTGGCCGTGCCCATGGCCTTTCGTCTGACAGGGGAAGAGCCCATCAAGGGCTTTGTGGATAACGTCATCAGCGTCTTGACCTACGACGGGCAACACCTGTGGGCCGGAACGGGGGGAGGAGTCACAAGGTCCATCGGCGATCCCACCCTCCTGGAGAACTGGATCACATACACCCGCGATCACGGCCTGTGCGGCGTCAGCATCAGCGCCATCGCCGTGGGATCCGACAGGCAGGTTTGGGTTGCATCGGTGGGCGACACCACCATCGGGCAGGAGGATCTGCTCTATGGGACGGGGCTGAGTTATTCATCTCCTCCCTATGAGGAATTTACCTGTATCGGCCAGCCCGGCGAAACGCCAATGCAAAATGTCACCTACGACATCGCCATCAACGGAGACACCATCTGGACCGCCAGCTGGGGAGGGGGGCTTCGCAGATGCACCGGGGGGTGCATGGATGATAAGGACAATTTTCAGAAAATCATCCTGGACTACAGCCCCATTGACCCCTCCGATCCCCGGGGACACGTTTCCTTTTCAGTCATCGCCTGGGACTCCTGGGTATGGGTGGGCACAGCCGGGGGCATTTACATGTCCTCCGATGCCGGCTCCACCTGGGCCAACTACGACCACGATGACGACGGCATCTCCGGAGACTTTGTGGTCTCCCTGGCCGCCCAGTACCTGGGGGATGATTTCATCATCTGGGCGGGCACCAAGCCCACCGAGCCCGGTCAGGTGGACGCTATCAGTATGTCTGCCGACACCGGGAAAACCTGGCAGACTTTTCTGGTGGGTTACGTGGGCGAGGGAACCTGGAACTTTGATTTTCAGGATACCACCGTGTGGGCAGCTACCAGCGCGGGTCTCTTCAAGTCCACAGATCTGGGGCAACACTGGTCCCAGTACACCGCCGGCAACGGCTTGCCCAGCAGCGAAGTCTATTCCGTGGCCGTCATCGATAGCATGGTGTGGGGCGGCACCCTGGATGGCCTGGCCTTCACTCTCGATGGGGGAGAAAACTGGAATTTCTTCCGATTCTCACCCCCCACGTCATTCTTGGACGCAGTAAAAACCTATGCTTATCCCAATCCTTTCTCTCCTAGCCGAGAGGAATTGGGAGTAAAAATTCGCTATAGCCTGCAAGCAGACGCTGTGGTGACAATAAAAGTTTATGATTGGGCATTAGATCTCGTTAAAACTATGCACTTGGGACGAGTAACGCCTGAGGAAGGCGGTCAGGAACTATTGGAATTCTGGGATGGCCGCAATGAAAATGGTGATGTGGTGGCAAACGGCGTCTATTTTTATCAAATAGAAACAGACAAAGGCACTAAGGCCTTCGGAAAGATCGTGGTCTTGGATTGATAAATACTTAACGGAAGGCAAGAATGCTGCAAACTCATCGACCGGCATTGAAATTCACATTGCTGGGCACCCTTTTTCTTACTTTGATAATCCTAACAGCGGCAGCCAATCTATGGGCCGATGAGGGAGATGCCGGCTGGGCTGGCGCAGCTTTGCGCACCGGAATCGGCGCCCGAGCCCTGGGGATGGGCGGGGCCTATGTCTCCCTGGCTCACGGGGCTTCGGCCATCTATTGGAATCCGGCGACCCTATCCTATCATCGGAACCGGGAGGTGACTTTTGCCTATAGCTACCTGCCCTGGGACCGGAAGCTGGCCTACGCGGGTGTGGCTGTGCCCGTGGAGCCGACGGCAGGTGTAGGCTTGGCCTGGACTCACGCTGGAGTGGGCGGCATCGTCGGTCGAGACCACAACGGCCAGCCCACCGGTGAGTTGACCAGCGCGGAGAATGCCTTCTGTCTGGCCTTCAGCGTGAAGATATCTCCCTACCTCAACGTGGGCCTGGGCATGAAGTACCTGTATTATAAGCTGGTGGACATCTCGGCCACCGGTTTCGGATTCGATGTGGCTTTGTTCTCTTCCCCCATTCCTGACCTGAACCTGGGTCTTGTGGTTCAGGATGTGAACGCCAAATACACCTGGGACACCGAGGAGGTATGGGAACGGGGGACTACCACCTACGACGAATTTCCCTTCAACACCAGATTCGGGGCCTCCTATAAGTTCTTCCAGCAGCAGTTAACGATAGCTGGGAACTTGGAAAAGAATCAGGAACAAAATATCAAAACGCATCTGGGCGCTGAGTTTTCAGTGCACCCATCCTTCATAGTTCGTGCGGGCCTCAACGATGGTACCCCGGCCTTCGGGGGCAGCTTTCTCAAGCCTATCTCGGAGACCGCCGTCCATCTTGACTACGCCGTGTTTTTCGACTCTGTGACGGATGAGATCTCTCATATTTTCGGCTGGCACTTCCAGTTTTAGGAGACCACCATGGTCAAAAAGACCACCTTCTTGATCCTATTCATATTTGCCCTGGTTCCCCCAACAGCCCTGAGCGCACCCCATTCGGAAGCTGGGAAGGCCGGCCTGGCCTTCTTGAAGATGGGCATCGGGGCTCGAGCCGTGGGCATGGGCGAGGCCTTTGTTTCTATGGCCGACGACGCCACCGCTCTATACTGGAATCCCGCGGGCATCTGCCAGCTTCAGGGAGGCCACTTGACCCTAATGCACGCCGAGTGGTTCCAGGATGTCCGTCTGGAATATCTGGGCGCCGCCCTCGGCCGGGAATCAAGCGCCTATGGCTTCAGCTTTACCTTCAATACCGCAGGCGAGATTGAGAGGCGGGTCAAAGCTTCCCATCAGCCCCTGGGCACATTCAGCGCCCACGATATGGCCTTGTCTCTTTCATATGCCAGGAAGATGAGCCCCAGATGGAATTTAGGGCTCTCCCTCAAGGCTCTATATGAGAAAATTTACCTGGATGATGCCTGGGGATGGGCCTTGGATTTGGGATTCTTGTACAAACCCCCCGTGGAGGGTCTGGCCGTGGGGGGAAGCATTCTCACCCTGGGGCCAAAGATGAAGCTACGTCACGAGAATTTCAGCCTACCCACCATCTACAAGCTGGGCCTCAACTATAGCCCGGCTCCCTTCCACTTCAAAAGTGGAAATCTGATCCTGGCCATGGACCTAAGCAAGCCCACGGACAACCAGCCGAGAATCAACTGGGGAGGCGAGCTCCGGCTGATGGATCGCATTGCCCTGAGATCCGGTTATCAGCTGGGTTATGACGAGAAGGGCTTCTCCAGCGGTATTGGCATATATCAGCAGAGGTTCCGCCTCGACTACGCCTTCGTGCCTTACTCTTCAGACCTTGGGGAGACGCATCGGATCTCCCTGGGCATCGAGCTGTAAGCATTGGAGAGTTGAGAGAGAATGGCAATAGCAATAGCAATGGCAATAACAAAATAGTTGGCAGTAGTAGTTTACTGATCTTTTATTGCCACTGCCATTGCCAATTGCCATTATATTTCTCACGAATCTCTAGTCTCTCATCTCTCGTCTCGCCAACCGAGTGTCAACCAAAACGACCAGCATCTAGGATCTTTTTTTTATCCAACGGAGCTGCATATGCCCAAAAACAAAATCGCCTATTTGCCCGGAGATGGCGTGGGCAGAGACGTCATGGAAGCCGCCAGAATTGCCCTGGATGCCCTGAAGTTCGACGCCCAGTTCATCCCCGGCGACGTCGGCTGGGAATTCTGGTGCCGGGAAGGAGATCCCCTTCCCCAGCGGACCATCGAACTCCTGAAGAATACGGACTGCTGTCTCTTCGGGGCCATCACCTCTAAACCCAAGGAGGAGGCCGCCAAAGAGCTGGTCCCGGAGCTCCAAAATAAGGGCCTGGTGTACTACAGTCCCATCGTCCGCATACGCCAGGAGTTCAACCTCCACACCAACATGCGGCCCTGCAAAGCCTATCCGGGTAATCCACTCAACTACCGGGACGACATCGACCTGGTGGTGTTTCGGGAGAACACCGAAGGCCTCTACGCTGGGGTGGAGTTCCATCCCCTGCCCGATGATGTCCGCCGGACCCTGAGCCAGCATCCCAAGATGGCCAGATTCGAGAAGATTTCCTCAGAGGACATAGCCCTGTCCTGTCGCATCTTCACGCGTGGTGCCTGCCAGAGCATTGTACGCGATGCCTTCGAGTACGCCAAAAAGACAGGCCGGCCCAGCGTGACCGTGGTGGAAAAGCCTAACGTCATCCGCGAAACCAGCGGCTTGATGATTCGTGAAGCCCGAAAAATCGCTCGGGATTATCCGAGTATCGAGCTTTGGGAGACGAACGTGGATGCCATGTGCATGTGGCTTATCAAAAATCCCCAGGATTACAGCGTGCTGGTGGCCTCAAACATGTTCGGGGATATCATCTCCGACCTGTGCGCTCAGCTGGTGGGGGGCTTAGGATTTGCTTCCAGCGGAAACATCGGCGACGACTACGCCCTATTCGAGCCTACCCATGGCTCAGCGCCTAAATATGCCGGCCAGTACAAGGTAAATCCCATGGCCATGCTGCAATCGACCAAGCTGATGTTGGAGTGGTTGGGTGAGACCTCAAAAGCATCGGCTTTGGAAAAGGGCATCGCCGCCGTGCTCGAGGAGGGAAAAGTGCGCACATACGACATGGGGGGCGATGCCACCACCCTGGATGTGGCCCAGGCGGTGGCCGACAGGATCCGCTCTTGAGAGGCGGGATCACACGATGAATACCTTCATGAAAGAAGCTCTGTAAGACGGGAAGGCAGCACTCACAGCGAGTGACCCACTGGGTGATACTGCACACATCAAGAAGAGGGGGATCAACAGGTAGCAATGTTGATCCCTTTTCTCGCAAAAACGGACATCGAAATAGGATGCTAGGCGGAGTTGGTGCTTCTTAAAAATTCCCCCTTTTTGTGGTTAATTGCCCTTAATGGCACAATATGTTGTGGTGACCTTCCAAAAACACCTTGACTTTGGAGAAAATATTAGTTATTTTTAATAAACTCCAGATAATCTCAAACCCGAACGTAGACCTTTATGGTCAAAAAGGAGGGGAAGCATGGCCGAGGAAAAGCTCAACAGTGGAGTCAGAACCAGGCGCTTCTGGGTCCTGATTCTGGCCATCGGCCTCCCTCTATGGGCCATTACCTTATATTTGGCTTTTCATTTGGGAGGCCGCCGTCTGAACCTCCATATCCTGGAACGTAATGTGCAGGAGGTGCGGGCGGCCATGAACGTGGACACTGTTCGCCAGCACTACATCCAGAAAACCATGGGGGTCATCGCCGACTACAATCCCGGCATGCCCTCCGACGAGAGATACGAAATCGCCTCCGAAATTTACGACATGAGCATCAAGTATGACAACCTGGACGTGGACCTGCTGTGCGCTACCATCATTCACGAGTCGGCCCAAACCTGGCGTGCGAATATCAGATCGAAGGCTGGAGCCATGGGCCTTATGCAGGTGATGCCGGCTACCGGCATGTTTATAGCTCATTTCGAGGGAATTACCTGGACGAGCCCCCAAGAGGTGTTGCTGAATCCCATCTATAACATCCGCATCGGAGCTCGCTATCTCTCCACCATGATCAGCCTTTACGGACTGGAAGGAGGTTTGGCCGCCTATAACGGGGGCGAGCGACGAGCGGCCCTCTGGGTGACGGAAGGCTCCGATAACGGGAGTCTCCCTCCAGAGACCCGCGAATATGTTCCCGCTATCCTGGAGATCTACAAAGAGCTGGGAGGATGAGAAAAAGCGGGGAGCTCGTAAGAGCACAAAGGGAAGGGTGATTACCTAAAGGCTGGCCGAAAGGCCAGCCTTTATTCATCCACGTGATATTCGGTATAGACGACATTCGTGTCCAGGATCTGTTGAAATCTCCGTTTGATCCACTTCTTAAAGAGCCTCCGGGTGGGCGGCAAGAAGGCCAGAAAGCCCACCATATCGGTGAGCAGGCCCGGTGTCAGGAGCAATAGCCCACCGGTGAGGACGAAAAGGCCGTCAACCAGCGGATCGGTGGGTAAAATCCCCGCGTTCAGGCTCTCTCTAAACCTTCTCAACACCGCAAAACCCTGTGTTCGGGCCATGCTGCCCCCCACAACTCCGGTCACGATGACAATGGCAATGGTGGGCCCTGCCCCGATGAGGGCTCCCAGCTTGAGTAAAAGATAAAGCTCCACCAGGGGAACCAAGACGAAGAGGAGTAACAATCGAAACAGCATGTGAACCTCCTGCGGTCAATATAGCCGCCCCATGGATCAAGGGCAACCTTTTTCTCCCCCCTGAAGGCGCATACACCTTTTGAGCATTTGTGTGATGTGTCGTGAAAAGTAATCCCTTCACCTCTCCCCTCTTGAAAGACTCTAAATATTTTCCCGAAAATACCCTTGACAAAAGAGGCCTGGTCTGGTAAAATAATAGAAGAGGATTCTGGTTCATCTACAGATTATCGAAATTTCTGCCCTATAGGAGGTAGAAGATGAGCAAGCGAATGCGATTCATTGTGCTCTTCTGCATCTTTCTGTTCGGCGCATCCTGGGTTCAGGCCCGGGAGGTCATCACACCCCAATTGGCTGACCGGATGGCTCAAGCCGAACCCGACGAGTTAATCAGAGTTTATATCATCATGGAGCGCCAGGCCGATCTGACACAGTTGGGAGCTGCCACCAAAGGGATGAACAAGGCTCAGAAACGCCAGCTGGTCATCGATCGCCTCAGCGAGCTGGCCGAGGAGAACCAGGCCGAGATCCTCAGTTTCTTGGAGAAAAAACAGGCCGAGGGCAAGGTGGAGCGAATTCGCCCCCTCTGGCTGGGGAACACCATCGGCTGCAAGGCCACCAAGGAGATCATACAGCAGGCGGCTACCGTGGATGGCATTGACTACATCAACTGGGACAAACCCATGAAGATACTCCATGACACCACGGGCGAGGTTCGAAAACCTGCTCGTCTCAAAGGATTGAGGAAAAGAGCTATTGCTCGCGCAGGGGAAGTGCCCACCATGCTCATCAACATCACAGAGGATGGTATTCAATCCAGATCCAAGGAGATCCCCTGGAACATCACCAAAATCAACGCGGACGACGTGTGGGCTCTGGGCTATACGGGAGATGGCGTCATCGTCAGCCACCTAGACACCGGCGTGAACTATAATCATCTGGATCTGCGCGACCATATGTGGGATGGGTCGGGCGTCGGGATGCCCCATCATGGCTATGATTTCGCTGATGATGACCTAGATCCCATGGACGAGCACGGCCACGGAACCCACACCGCGGGCACCCTCGCCTCCGACGGCACTGCGGGAAGCCAGGTAGGTGTAGCACCTGACGCTACCATTATGGTAATGAGAGTCATCGACGGAACCGGTTACAGCTTTGAGTCAGATTGCTGGGATGCTATGCAGTACTCCATGTGGTGGGGGGCAGACCTGATAAGCATGTCTGCGGGATACCACCGCTTATGGGACCCGCCCCCCGACCTGTGCTCTTGGAGGGTTAAGTGCGACGCCCTGCTGGCGGCGGGCATTGTCTTTGCCACCTCGGCGGGAAACGGTAAAAATGACGGTATGAATGGACACTACGACGTGCCCTATGACATCAGCACCCCCGCCGACGTGCCAGCCCCCTGGTATCCACCGCCCAACCCCGGGGACGAGCACCACAGCTCTATTTTGGCCATTGGCGCCACTAATTCCTCGGACGACTGGGCTACCTTTAGCAGTTACGGACCCACCGAATGGTCTGTAACAGGCTGTGGCGTACCTGAATACGATTACGACGATTATCCCTATCCCCCGGGCCTCCTGAAGCCCGACATGTGCGCCCCAGGAATGAGCATTAAATCCCTAGATTATGCTGATACGGCCGGCTATGTGGGCGGGCTGATATGGTCGGGCACCTCCATGTCCTGCCCCCACGTGGCAGGGGCCCTGGCCTTGATGCTCTCCAAAAACCCCGATCTGACTCCGGTCCAGATGGACAGCATCCTGGAGGTCACCGCGGTCGACAGAGGTCCCGCCGGAAGAGACTCCCTATATGGCGCTGGCAGGATCGACGCGCTGGCGGCGGTCATGGCCACCCCCGGCACCAGCCAGCCACCGCAGGCCATCGCCGATCTGGCAGCCAACCTCACGAACGGGAGCAAGTCCAGCAGCGGCGACATCTTCCTCTCCTGGACCGAGCCGAGCAGTGACCTGGGCATAGACTATTACGTGATCTATCGAGCTACCGACCCCAATGCCACCATGGATTCCCTGAACTCCACCGCGGACACCACTTACACCGATGCGGGGGCAGCCGGCAACACGGCCGCAAATTACTTTTACGCCATCAAGGCCGTGGATCAAGGAGGTCAGAAATCCTCCCAATCTAATATAGTCGGCGAATTCGACACTCAGCTCATCACCAGCGTGAAAATCCATCGCCCAGCCCCAAGAACACTAAAGATTCGCTAACACATATCGGCTGTGCTTCGCCGAAGAAACTGAAAATCTTACCGCCGTCGGGAGCCAAAGCACTCGATGACTTTTGTGTTAAACGGGAAAACGTGTTTCGTATTGCGTATTGTGTAAAGAAGCATCGCTTAACTATTTATGTTGCTTCTCCTTACGAGATACGGAATATGCAATACGTAATACGCTTTACGATTAGGCTTCTCAACCGATGTCAATAGAAAGCACCATCTTCTTGTCAAGCGAAAACTCCTGTCTCTACCGCGAGACGGGAGATCAAGACGGCCTGATCGACTCGAACCGCTCCTTTCTGCCAAAACAACAGGCTAAATTTAAGGAGGTTACAGCGGCCGTTTCTTTTTTCAGCGCAGTTCAAAAAAGACTTGACAAAAAAGAACATTTCGGTTAGAATGGTATTATAGAGTGCTATATTCAGGGGAGTAGTATATCTAAGCTTTCTTATATCTTGACCTTTTTCTTTAAAGGGGGTGAGAAGGTCTTTTCATCAGGTGGTTTTTTTTCGGTCCATTCTGGCTCTAACTTCTTTCCACAGAAAGGAGAGAGTAGATGCACAAAAGATTATTTGGAATTCTCGTGGTCATGCTGTGCATTCTGGGTCTGACCGGCTATGCCCTGGCGCAGGAGCTCCTCTCCAACGAGGGCTTCGAAACCTGGACCGCTGGCACCGATACCGTTCCGGATAACTGGTTCCTGTCCGATGAAGATTCGACCCTCTTCGCAAACCAAGAGGGCACTACCGTCCGGACCGGCAATTACAGTTGCAAGCTCACCTGGACCACAGACTACACCCGCTGGCTGGGTCAATCGGTGTCCATTCCGGTGGCTGAATCTTGCTATACCTTCAGCTTCTATGCTTACGATAACACCACTTTAGGGAGAACCAGAGCAGGCATTGCCTTCCTGGCTGCCGACGACTCCACCATCGTGGACAGCTATCAAGCCCCCAATTACAGCACCGATATGGCCGCCTGGCAGCTCCTTTCCACCGGATCGCGCCCGGCGCCCTCCGGAGCCGTCTATGTTCGCGGCGAGATCCGCGTTTACGACACCAACTGGGACACCACCACCACCGAGGCCAGCCTGTTTGTTGATGATGCCTCCCTCATGAGAACCACCTGTCCTCCACCCTCCGACACACTGACCATCTATGAGATTCAATTCAACAACACCGATCCCGGGGGAATTCCTCCTGATACCTGCTACCCCTCGCCATATGAGGGCACCACGAAAGTCGTCCGGGGCATCGTCACCCATACGGGCGTCGCCGCGGGCTACCCCGATTTCTGGATCCAGGAGGATGAGGCTCCCTGGTCCGGTATGTTCATCTTTCAACCTACCTACGAACCCGATCGAGGCGATGAGGTAGTGCTCACGGCGGACATCATCGAATATTACGGCATGACGGAGATGCAAGGTCTGACATCCTATGAGGTCATCTCCACCGGAAATCCGGTACCCGATCCTGTGGATATCACCCCCGGCGATCTGGCCGATACTTATCTGGCGGGCTGCGACTCCGATGTTGAAGGCTACGAAAGTGTCCTCTGCAAGCTGACCAATGTTATCTGCGCAGTGGACCCGAGCTCTTCACATCAGTACGCGGGGTTTTACGTGACCGACTTCAGCTATACCGACACATGTCAAATTGACTTCCTTATCTATGAACCTCCCGCACCTGCAGTGGGTGACACCTTCCTGAGCATCACCGGCATCGTCCAATATAGCCGTGGCGAGTATGATCTTAATCCCAGAGGTATCGCCGACGTCGTCTGGAAACATCCACCTATCGCTCAAGGACCAGACATCACCAGCATCTCGCACACTCCCACCATACCCGGTGGCGGGACATCAGTGAATGTGATGGCCTCTATCTTCGACACCGCCGCCACGGTGCAAAACGACAGCGTGCTCTATCAGGTTAACGGTACCGCGGGAACCTGGACGGGCGTGGTCAGCGACAGCAGCAGCAGCAACTATTACTATTTCACCATTCCCGGGCAGAGCAATGGCGACACGGTCTACTTTTATGCATACGCCGAGAACGACACCGGGGGCATCTCGTCCTCACCCATGCACAAATACCTGGTTCTGGATGAGTACGAAAACGTCACCATCAACGAGTTTCTGTACAACTCGCCCGGTGCAGATGCCGGCTGCTTCATCGAGCTCTATGGTCCTCCAACCCTGTCGCTAAACGGCTGGACGTTGATTATGGTGAACGGGTTCGACGGCGCCGACAAGAAAATCATCGACCTGACCGGTTTCTCCATTCCTGCAGACGGTTTCTTCGTCGTGGCTCAGGACACTAGCGTTGCCAACTACGATATAATAAATCCGCTGGCCGACTTCGAGAACTCCCCGGATAACATCCACCTGAGAAAAGGTGGCTTCATCTACGATGCTGTAGGCTATGGTTCCTTCGACCCGGCGGAGTATTTTATGGGAGAAACCTGGCCCACCTACGATCCAGGCTTTCCCTACGGATTTAGCCTGGGTCGCTATCCCGATGGAGCCGACAGCGACTACAACCGCAGGGATTTCGGGGTTTACGGCAGCGCCTACAACACCCCGGGAAACAACAACTTGGCACCCGCTGCACGCACTATCCGGGAGGTTCAGAATCCCGCAGCCAAGCCAGATTATACGGGAGAGAGAGTCGTAGTAGGTGGCATGGTCACAGCCGATCCTGTCGAATGCGCTTACAACCCCGGCTACTACATCGAGATGTCCTCCGGAGGAGGTTGGAGCGGCGTGCTGGTCTACGATCTCTTCTACGAGCCCACCCGGGGGGACAGCGTGCAGGTGACGGGAACGGTCACCGATGAGTTCGGTCGCACTCAGATCAGCTACGTCACTGCATATAGCAACTACGGTGCCGGCAACATGCCACCGGCCCTGCCCGTCTTCACCTCCGAGGTGGCCGCGGCCGAGTCCCTGGAGGGCGTCCTGGTTCAAGTACAAAGCGTCACGGTGACGGACACCCTGGGATACGGTGAGTTCGAGATGACCGACGGCTCCGGTACCTGCATGGCGGATGACATCTGCGGTTACGCCACTGAGGTCGAGCCCGGCGATGAGTTCGCCATCATCCGCGGCGTGATGGATTACTCCTTCGGCAACTTCAGGCTTCAGCCGCGGGACGACAACGACTTCATCGGCTTTTATCCCGCCGACCTGACAGGCGCCCTCTCGGGCGGAGCCAAGTCCAGTAGCGGCGACGTCTTTCTAGAGTGGACCAGCTCTTCGGCACCCGAATTGAATTACGTCATCTATCGAAGCACCGATCCCACGGCCATGGGCGATTCTCTGGATTCCGTCGTACCTCCTGGCAGCACCTACACCGATGTCGGCGTGGTTGGCAATACAACCACGAATTACTACTACATAATCCAGGCGCGGTTCGCCGGCGGTGCGCCAGCCAATTCCAGGCAGGTGGGCGAGTTCGACAAGGATCTGACCAAATTGAAGTGATATCAGAGGTTACCTTCTCCTATAGCTGGAGAAGGCGACACTGAGAGACGGTCATCAAATATATACTGCCGGCCTGGGAAGGAAATACCAGCCAAAAGTTGAGGGCAGGGCGGTATCTGCGCCCTGCCCTCACGCTTTTTTAGGGGAGTAATAGTCACGATGAAAAAAAGTCCTGGCGGCAGCATTGTGGATACCAGAGCGGGAAGGACTCCCAAAATCCTCCTTCTGCCTTTCCTGCTCATGTTCGTGGCCAGCGGCACATCCACGGCTTATCTTCCCAAAGGTTTTGAGATCTACTTCACGGATCCACAACAGTCCTGCGGCGATCCCAACGCTTTGGACAGCAAATTCATGGACTTCATCCGTTCGGCCCGGGACAGCGTCAACGCCTGTTTCTTCGAGATTCGCTGGGTGACTCGCGACTGCCACCCCAATCCCGTGGAGACCTTCTGCGCCATCAGTGAGTCGGTTCTGGTGCAGATCATCTCGGATCATCAGTTCGCCGGCACCAACGATGACTACGACACCCTCTCAAGCTGCGGAATCAAAATCGCTTACGATAACATGGGCCTTTGTGGTGGGGACGCGACTTATTCCATGCATAACAAGTTCTGCATCGTGGACGGCCAGAAGGTATGGACGGGATCTACCAACAACACATATTCCGGATGCTGGTGGAACAACAATACATCCGTGGTCATCGAC
Organism: candidate division Zixibacteria bacterium SM23_81; assembly: GCA_001304015.1. GTDB lineage: Bacteria > SM23-81 > SM23-81 > SM23-81 > SM23-81 > SM23-81. The sequence goes on from LJUY01000015.1 coordinate 27,634, forward strand.
TGCCCTCAACTGGCCCAGGCCTATGAGAAGGAGTTCCACGAGATGTGGGGCACGAACCTGCCTAACCACACCGACGCCCGTTTTCACACCTGTAAGCTGGGCACTACCCCCACCCCGGATACGACCAACTGCAACGGCATCGACCTCGAGTACTACTTCTCTCCCCCCTCCTGCATCGAGGATCGCATCATCGAGGCTATCGACAACGCCCAGGAAAATCTCTACTTCTGCGTTTACGTGTTCACCAGCGATGATATCCGAAACGCGCTGATCAATGCCCACAACAGGGGGGTCTGGGTGGAGGGCGTGATGGACACCTTTTGTCTCCAAACATCCGGCTGCGAATACAATACTCTGGTGGCCGCCGGAGTCCCAGTGTGCTACGTGGCCTACGACTGGGGCTACATGCATCACAAATTTTTAGTGGTGGATCACAACACCATCCACGACCCCAGGGTCCTTTTGGGCTCCAACAACTGGTCCTATTACGGTGACACCTATCACGACGAGAACCTTATTGTGGTACACGACCAGAACGTGGTCGCCGAGTACTATAACGAGTTTCGTAAAATCCATGGCATCTGCGCGCCCCTGACCGGAGGTGCCACGGGAACGGTAATCCTGGGCGACAACGTCTACATCGGCATTAACACCACCGCCGCCATCACCGTCACCGATGGCGACAGTCTGGTGAATAAAAGCCCCGGGGCTGCGGACACCACCGTGGTCACCGTGCAGAGCCAGAACACCGATACCGTGGGAGAACTCATCCCCCTGGTGGAAACGGGCGTCAACACAGGCGAGTTCACCGGAACTGTTGGCTTCGAGAGCTCAGTGATCAAGGGAAACGGCAAGGTGGCCATTACCAACGCAGAGAAGATCACCGTAAGCTACAACGACGCCCTGGATGCCGCCGGCCGTGGTGTCCTCATAACCGATGAGGCCATCTGGTACGCATCGCCCGATTCCTTTCCCCAGGTTTACGTCAACGAGCTCTATCCGGATCCGACGACTTCCGGGGACGCCTCGGAGTTCGTGGAGATCTATAATCCAGGGCCGCGGACCATAGATCTGAGCGGCTGGCGCCTGCAGGACAAACCCTATTATTCGGCGGATATCTGGGAGTTTCCAGAGGGCACCAGCATCGCCCCGGGTAGCTTCCTGGTCGTTGCCAAAGATGGCTCAAACCCGCCCAGCGATGGTTTCCTGGAGGAGTTCGGCTTCCACGCCGACTTCGAGTACTACGAAGTGCCCGAGGAGACCACCGAGTTGGACGACTCGGTGGCTGTCAACCTGATTCAGATCACCTTCACCACCTCGGATAATCAGATCAAACTGAGCGATTCCAGCGACGGGGTGTACATCTTCATCGGCAGCTACTACACCACGGGCATCGTGGTGGACAGCCTGGTGTACGATAGCGCTCCGGGCACCGAAAACTCCATCGGGCGCTGCCCGGACGGGGGAGATTCCCTGCAGGTCTTCGTCACCCCCACCCCGGGAAGTTCTAACTGCCCGTGGCCCATCAACGATCTGAGGGCACACCTGGCCGACTCCACCATCGTGCTCATCTGGTCTCCAGCCTCAGGCGGGGGTGGTGCAGACTACTATGTGGTGTATCGCGATACGGTGCACGATTTTGAGACCCAACCGGAAGACTCTCTGGGAGAGACCTCTGATACGACCTATACCGACAGCACCCCCTCCATCACTGGCAACATGGCCATCAATTACTACTATACCGTCCGGGCAATGGATGCCGGCGGTGCTAAATCGGCGGCCTCCAACATCGTGGGCGAGTTCGACCGGGCTATGACGGCCGGCGAAGGCAAATAAGTCGATTCCCAAACCAGTCTGATGAAACGACTGAGGGAGAGGAAAAACGATGATGAGCTCACGAACACGAAAACGGTCACTCTGTTTTTTGCTGCTCCTATTCATGTCGGCCTGTCCCTTTCTTCTCCCTACTCAGGCCGCCGCCCTACGCATCGCCCAGTACAACTCTCTCAATTATCCAGGAAGCACAGGACCACAGCGGGATCCGAACTTCCGCCATATCATCGCTCAGTTCGATCCCGACGTGCTGGTTATGGAGGAATTTCACGATTGGGCTGATATGAATCAGTTCCTCAGCAATGTATTGAACTACGGCCAACCGGGAACGTACGCCGCCGCTCCCTTCGTAGATGGTTACGACTCAGACAACGCTATGTTCTACAAGCCGGATAAAGTGGACTACCTCTCCCATTATGTGATCGACACCGATTTGCGGGACATCGACGAGTGGAAGTTCCGCCCGGATGGTTATACTGCCGACGAGGCCAGCATCCGCATCTACGTTGTGCACCTGAAGGCCAGCCAAGGATCCGATAATGAGCAAAAGAGATTGGCCGAGGTCCAGGCCATGCGCACACGGATGGAGACCTTTCCCGTTGGGCAGAACTATATGGTCGCTGGGGATTTTAATATTTACAACAGCAATGAGCCTGCCTATCAGTGGATGGTCAGCACCGATCCTGGTTCAGCTGGAGTCGTGCACGACCCTATCGACCGGGTGGGAAACTGGCACGACAGCTGGACGTTCAGAGACGTTCACACACAATCAACACAAAGAGTTTCATTCGCGGGCGGAGCTACGGGGGGCATGGACGACCGCTTTGATCAAATTTTAATCTCCCACGCCTGTGATGATGATGAGGGCATCTCATACATCTCCGGCAGCTACATCGCCTTCGGCAACGACGGGCTTCTCGAACCAAGTCGTTTAGATAGCGCCATCAATAGTCCCCCCAATCAAGCCGTCCCAGAGACCACCGCCAACGCCCTTTATTATGCCTCCGACCATCTGCCTGTCTATCTGGACATCCAGGTGCCGGCGAAAATTCAAACCGTTACATCTCTGGATTTCGGAACCGTCATCGTGGGCGCCACAGCCGAAGAGAACCTGCGGGTCTTCAATGTGGCCGACCCGCCCGCCGATGAGCTCAACTACGAGCTAATCGTTCCCTCTGGCTTTTCGGCACCAAGCGGAAGCTTCAGCGTGGGTGCCCAAGACAGCAGCGACCACACCATCTCAATGAACACCGCCGCATCGGGAAACAAAAGTGGAGACCTGGAGATCCAGGCCAACGACGTGGACGATCCCAGCACCTTTGTGGCCCTCTCCGGCACCGTCCTGGACCACGCCCAGCCTTCAACTCAAGCCGGGGCGGTGACCACCGAGGACACCGTGGACTTCGGCACTCACGAGATCAGCGGGTTCAGCGATCAGGTTCTCCAGATTCATAATTACGATTACGACTCATTGCAGGCCTTGCTCCGGATTTACTACGCTCAGATCACCGGAGGCGAAGGGCGCTTCAGCCTGGTGGGAGGCTTCAGTCCCGCCGATGTGGGAGCCACACCGGCATCATACACGGTTACTTTCGACGACTCCGGCGCCGAGGCTGGCTCCACTTACGCTGGCATCTTAACCTTCAGCACTCGGGATCAGGAAGGCCTCCCCGGGGGCATCGACCTCTCGGATCTGACCTACCATCTCCTAGCCACCATCGAGGGTGGCCTGAGCCCCATCGAGGATTTGGCCATCCAAAAGGCCGGGGCGACGGTGCACCTGGTATGGACTCATAGAAGCGGGGCCGAGTTATACCACATTTATAGCGACGACACAGACCCGAACTTCACGCCCGCCGCCCCCACGGACTCCACCACAGGGGATAACTGGTCGGATCCGGCACCGCCTGTGGCAAACCGATATTACCTGGTCCGCGCTGTGAAACAGGGAGCAGAGAGCGGAGATTCCAACCGGGTGGGGACCTTCGATAAAAATCTGTCCAATGCAAAATAAAAAGGAGTGATCGGATGAAATTTGCGGTTATCTTTTTGACTGCTTTCCTGCTGACATATAACTCCGCTCAGGCCACGCCTCTGGCCACCATCACCGAGGACCTGGCCGGCCGGCTGGAGCATGCGGAGGAAGCTGAGCTGATCTCCATCAACATCTCCATGGTCGCTCAGACTGATTGGGGCTCGCTGATCTCTCAGGCCACGAAAATGGCTCGCCTTGAGCGGCGGGCTTTTTTTGTGAAATATCTGAAGGAGTTCGCTTCTGAGAACCAGAGAGAAGTCCTTGAATTGCTGATGGAGAGATCTGTTGCCCATCAAGTCAGTGAGATCACGCCCATCTGGTCGGCCAACGTGGTCAGCTGCCAGGCCACACCGGGGGTGATCCGGAGGGTGGCCGTCATGTCCTCAGTACGTTCAGTGGACTGGGATAAAAGGAAATACATGCTGCCGGAGGGTCCCATAGAGGATCGAGGGGAGAGGTTTGAGACGACCAAGGGGATCGTCTCCAACCTGACCCTGGTGGGCGCGCCAGACGTGTGGGCCTTGGGCTACACCGGAGCTGGGGTGTTGGTCTCCGTTCATGACACCGGCGTTAACTACAACCACGTTGACCTGGCCGATCACGTCTGGGCCGGCGGGGCCACATATCCCTACCACGGCTACGACTTCGCCAATAACGACAACAATCCCATGGACGATCACGGCCACGGCACGCACTGTTCCGGGACGGTGGCTGGCGATGGCACGGCCGGTACCCAGACGGGCATGGCCCCCCATGCCACCGTCATGTGTCTGAAGGTTCTGGATTCTGGAGGATATGGTCAGGAGTCGGACGTGTGGCAGTCCATCGACTTCGCCATCGATCACGGCGTGGACGTGATGAGCTTCTCCATCGGCTGGCAGTCGACGGATTATCCCGATTACCAGCAGTGGAGAAACACGATGAACAGCGCCATGGCCGTCGGGATGATCTCCGCTGTGGCTGCCGGAAACAACGGGGACTGGTTGGGACAGTTTCTCTGGCCGGTTCCCGATAACGTATGCACCCCAGGACGAGTTCCCCCACCTTGGCTTCATCCAGACCAGACCCTGACAGGAGGAATAAGCGACGTGATCACCGCGGGCGCGACGGATGGGAGCGACAACCGAGCGGACTTCTCCTCTATTGGACCGGTGACATGGGAGAATGTCAGCCCCTGGTATGACTATCCGCACAACCCTCAGATGGGCCTGATGGACCCAGATGTCTGCGCTCCTGGAGTGAGCATCACCTCTCTGCAGCACAGCAGCAACACCGGCTATGTGGGCGGCTCCGACTGGAGCGGCACCTCCATGTCCTGCCCCCACGTGGCCGGCCTTCTGGCCCTGATGCTCTCTAAAAACACCAATCTGACTCCCGCCCAAATGGATAGCATCGTGGAGACCACGGCCCTGGAGCTGGGCTCCTCCGGTAAAGACAATTACTATGGGGCTGGGCGGATCCGGGCCCTGGAGGCGGTGAACGCGGTGCCATCGGGTGATCAGCAACCTCCCACAGCTATCTACGACCTCACCAGCACACTTTCCAAGACGAACATCGTCCTGCAGTGGACGCCATCTACCGACGATGTGGGTGTTAGCCACTACGTCATCTATCGAAAGGATACCCCCAATTACTCGCCAACTCCCGCCGACTCCATAGGAGAGAGCCCCGACACCGTCTACACCGACGCAGGCGCCGCCGGCGACACCACCTTTAACTACTGCTACCACGTGAAAGCCGTAGACGGTATGGGCAACAAATCCTTTGACTCCAACGAGGCGGGAGAGTTCGATCGTTATCTGATCACCCTTCCATAGCCTTCAAGAGGCGATACAAGAAAGAAGGCCGCCGGGTCATAGATCCGGCGGCCTTCATATAAAAGCCGATGCGAGAAGTTCGTTTATCGGTCTCGATGCTCGTATCGTCTATCGTCAGTCGGTATCGAAGTTCGTTGACACCGACCGATGATCAATGAACACGACAACTACCGTGGGACGCCCAGCGACACATGTAGCGAGCTTCGAATCCGACAACCGACTCACGACGAACGCATGTGCCGCCTGGGAATTGTGCAGCCCGACGCCCTAGAAAAACCACAGCTATCTTCATTATCATACGATGCCCCTCTCCCCTCGCTCCCCAGAGCTAATTCTCACCACATCCTCCGTTGGCAAGACGAAGATCTTGCCATCTCCGGCGCCTCTCCGGCCCGTTCTGCAGACTTGGACGATGATCTCGACTAAATTCTCCACCTGATCATCGGGAACCACAAACTCCAACTTGGTACAGGCACGGAGCTGGACACTGTCGGTGGACCGCTCATCGGGAAGCCGACCCTTTTGCCGTCCACAGCCTCGGACCGCCGTTGCGGTTACCCCGCAGAAACTTTTCGACCCGTTCAATCTCTCCAGCAGGTCCGGCAATTTTGTTCTCTGGATGATACACTCGACTTTCTTCATCGCCCTCTCCAGCGAAGAATCCCATGCAACCCCGGCCGAAAACGCCTAGACCCGGGGTTACACCTGGGTTTTAAAGCTCGAAATCCTTTTCCTTTCCGATGATTTTCCCCACAGAAACGGTGAAGACAAAACCCGTGCCTGGCTCTTCGAAATCCAATTCTACATCCTTTAGGGTGCTGACGATCTCCTCCACGATGCCATCGTTTTGAACCAGCGCGAAGATCATCTTGGCATAGGGCCTGCGGCCCTCCATTTGGTCTCGCAGCCCGGCAAAGATGGGCACATCGTAAGCCAACATGGGCCCCATAGAGCGGACGTCGCATACGTTGGCGCCGGTGACCCCCAGCTCCACGAGAACGGAGAGGACATCCTCTAAAAATTTCTCCTCATTGAGGACGATGATCAAAAGATGCATCGATCTCCTCCATCCTGAGCGCGAGAACCCCGCCATTTAGGGGTGAATCACCCGGCCATCCTTGGTTTTCTTGACCGTTATATCCCGTGGATACCTTCGGTCGAAGTTTTTGATGAGCTCAGCTATCTCCTGTGAACTCTTTGCTTCCAGCAGGCGCTCTTTATACGACCGACTTTTCAAAAGCCTGGCCACCTTGGCCACCGTCTGAATATAGGCTCCAGCGGCTCCCTGAGGAGCAGCAATCAGAAAGACGAGCTGGACTGGCTGGCCATCTAGGGCCGCGAAATCCACTCCTCCTTCGAAGCGCCCCAGCATCACGGTCAAACGTCTGACTCCTGCAGAGCGAGCGTGGGGAATGGCCACGCCGCTGCCGATGCCAGTACTCTGTAGTTTCTCCCGGGTTAGGACAGCGTCAAAAAACGGCTCCACATCGGCCAGCACCTTTTCCTCGGAAAGCCGCCGGATCAGCTCGCGAAGCGCCTCCTCCTTGCTTCCTGCCATCAGGCCAAGAGCGATATACTCCTTGCGTAGGGCATCGGATAATTTCTGCATCACGTCCCTCCCGAAAGGCTCACAACTTGGACTTGCCCGCTTCTCCAGCCCTCACGATGGCCCAACGGACACAGGGCGGTCCTATCAACTCAAGCAAGAAGGTGGTGGCGGTGATGACGTTGATGACCATGATGCCCACATGAGCTCCCGCTGGTCCCAACTGGAAAAACTCACGGTATACGTCGATGGCCAATCCCACGGCCACACCTGCCTGAGAGATAAGACAGATGCCCAAATACCGTTTCACCACCTGACTGGCCCCAGACACCTGGGCTCCCAGACGAGCGCCCATCATCTTTCCCCCACCCCGGGCCACCAAGTAGATAAGACCCAGAATTCCCATCTGCGGCAAAAGGCTAATTTCCAGACGAGCACCCACCAACACGAAAAAGAGCACGTAAACAGGGGGCACAAAAGATTGCACAGCGCTGTAGACTCTTCTGCCACCGAAAGGTGCCAAGTTGGCGAGGGTAATCCCCATGGCCATGTTGCTCAGGATCAATGACAAACCCAGAGTCTCAGATAGACCGCAACACAAAAAGATGGCCGCCAGAGAGAGGATCAGGGTTTCGCCCTTGTTCCTCATACGCCTGGCCAGAAAAGAGAGCCCAAACCCCAGGAGAACTCCCACCACCAAGGTAAGCAGGATCTCCCCCACCGGTTTGGCCAATATGTGGAATACGGAAATTCCCACGTGGGCAAAAAGGGTCTTGGCGATGGAGAGGGCAAAACCATAGAGGAATAGGGCCACGGCGTCATCCAGAGCCACGATGGCCAAAAGGGTTGATGTCAGACTCCCCTTGGCCTTGTATTCCCAAAGGACTCCCACTGTGGCAGCTGGGGCTGTGGCCGATGCCAAAGCGCCGAAAAGCAACCCCAGATAAAGCTTACCCGTCAAGATGAAGACCCCAAGGGCCACCAGCACAAAGGCTCCCAGGGCCTCGAAGAGCAATGTGACAAAGATGGTCTTGCCCAGACGGCGGAAAATACTCAGCCGCAGCTCGCTGCCGATCAAGAAGCCGATGATCCCCAGAGCCAGGGCGTTTATGTCAATGAGCTGGTCCAGAAGCTGCGGTTGATAAAGCTTCAGGAAGGAGGTGCCCAGGAAGACTCCGACGACGATGTACCCCACAATTTGGGGTACATGCAACTTCTTAAAGAGTTTTCCGCCGCCGAAGCCAATGGCCACGGCGATGCCCAGAAGCAAGAGCACATGAAGGGACATAAAGAACTCTTTCCAAAAGGGCCCGTCCACAGCGCCCCACTCAGGGGCTTACAGCTTTTGAATCTTCTCGATATCCTCATTTTCTCCGATGACCACCAACGCGTCGCCATGATTGATGACCTCCTTGGCCGCTGGGATCACCTTTGTCTGAGATTCGTCCAGGGACTCCTCGCCGTTGAGCTTGGAGGTTACGTACTTTTTCACGGCGATAATCTCCACCCTGTATTTTGCGCGTACATCCAGTTCCCTAATGGTTTTTCCCCAGAAGCTCTCAGGCGCCCTAATCTCCACGATGCTGTGGCCAGGTGTCAAGGGGATATGATCGATGATGTTGGGAGTCATGAGACTGCCTGCCAGTCGGACGGCCATATCCTCCTCCGGCATCACGATCCGACTGGCCCCCAGAAGTTTCAATATTTTGACGTGATCGGCGCTCAGCGCCTTAACCACGATTTCTTCGACGCCGGCCTCCTTGAGGTAGAGGGTGACCAGCACGCTGGTCTCTAACTGACCCACACACACCACCACCATGTCCAGCTCTACCAGGTCCAGAGAGTCCATGGCCGATTTATCGGTGGCGTCCAACACCACCGCCTCTGTGACCAAGTCTCTGATTTCCTGAACCCGGTCTCGATCGTTATCCATGGCCAACACCTGGCAGCCCAACTCAGCAAGCGCGGTGGCCAGCTTGAATCCAAATGTGCCCAGTCCAATGATGGCAAATTGTCTCATCGCTTTTCTCCTTTTACCCGACCATCACGTTCTCTTCGGGATACTCAAAACGGCGCTGGCCCACTCTCTGCCCCACAGCCAGCGCCAAGGTCAAGGGTCCCACTCGACCGACGAAAACGGTAATGGATATTAAAATCTTTCCCAGGTGGGAAAGATTCGGGGTCACGCCCGTGGACAGCCCCACGGTGCCGAAAGCCGAGGTGGTTTCAAACAGAAACTCCAAAAATCTCCCTCGACCCAGCTGGGAGTGAACCATCCCCCCTTCTGTCACCGAAAGGGCCATTGTGATGACGGCGATGGTGATCAACGCCATGGCCGTCACGGAAATGGCCGTGGCCACGATGGCCAGGGGAATTGTCCGATGAAAAAGCTCCACGTTCCGTCTGCCCTTTAGACGCGCAACCATCAAGGCCACTAAAATCCCAAAAGTACTTGTTTTAATACCCCCTCCCGTTGAGCCTGGAGAAGCCCCGATGAACATGAGCATAATCAACAGAAAAAGGGTTGGATTGGTGAGCTCGCCGGTTGATAGGGTGTTAAACCCTGCAGTCCGAGCGGTCACCGACTGAAAGAAGGAGGTCAACAACTTGACAGCGATGGGCTTTCCAACAAGCCTGTTCTGCCACTCCAGGGCCAAGACTAAAAGTGTTCCCACCACAATGAGCACACCTGTGACGGTGAACACCGTTTTGGTGTGCAGGGAAAGCTTTCTGGCCGTCCTGGAGCCGGTTAAGCGTCCAAGAAGCTTGACGTCGGCCAGGGCAAAAAAACCCAATCCCCCCAAGATAATCAGAGCGGTCATCACCGCGTTGATCATCACATCCCCCTGATAGGCCACAAAACTCGTCTTGTAGAGGGAAAAACCCGCATTACAAAAGGCCGAAACGGCGTGAAAGATGGCGTAATACGCAGCCTTGGCCGGCGAATAGATATGCACAAATTTCGAGTATAACAAAAGAGCCCCAATGGTTTCTGTGACCAAAGTGAAGCGAAGTACATACTTCACCAATCGAAACATGTCTTTATGAGGAACCTGGCTGAGGGATTGCTGGATGACCAGCCGGTGTTTGATTGAGAGCCCTCTGCCCATCACGATCAGAAAGAAAGAGGAGAAGGTCATGATGCCTAAACCACCCAGCTGTATGAGCGCCAAGATGACCACCTGGCCAAAGATGGTAAAGCGGGATCCCGTGTCCACAACGATGAGCCCGGTAACGCAGGTGGCAGAAGTGGCCGTAAACAGCGAATCCGTTAAGGATAGCGGAGATTTTGTGGATGCCTGGGGCAAGGAGAGCAAAATCCAGCCAATGAAGATGGCTCCCAGAAAGCTGAGGAGAATAGTTCCAGAGGGGTGAAAACTGGGCTTCTTTTGATCGGCCGATTTCCTGTAGATCGTAACTGTCAACATCTCCCTCTTCGGTTGTTGATGAAAGAAAGGAATTACAATGCGTGGGGGCCATCCACTGCGTGGATCTTTGTGACCCCCACGAAACTTTTCCGGCTGCTTCTGCGGCCAGAACGGGGAACCTCGCCCCCTTCGATGTAGCACACCAAGAACTGTATAAATGAGCCTTAAAAGGGCAGATCGTCGTCTGCCTCCTCAGCACCCTCGATTTCCTCAGGCACGGCCTCGGCCTCTAATTTGCCCTCGGGTCTCTCCGCTGACGGGCCTCCTCCGGCGCCGACCTCACGTCCCAACATCTGCATTTGGGTGCCCACGACCTCGGTGGTATACCTCTTATTGCCATCCCGGTCCTCCCAAGACCTGGTTTGCAGACGTCCCTCTATATACACCGGGCTGCCCTTCTTCAAGTAGTCGTTGGCGATCTCTGCTAACCGTCCCCACAGAACAATATTGTGCCACTCTGTCCGCTCCTGGGGCTGACCGTTTTTATCTTTCCATCTCTCATTGGTGGCAATTGGGAAATTGGAGACCGCGGACCCACCCGGGGTGTATCGGAGTTCCGGATCCTTGCCCAAATTTCCGATGAGAATCACTTTGTTCACGCTGGCCACGGTGTACCTCCTTTGCTAGCCTGAACAGCCAGCTCAATCAAGGCTGTCACGGAGATCTCCTCCCTAGAAGGGAGGAAGTCCCTCCATACACGCAGGTAAGTATATCAAATTTAGACTAAAAGTCAAGGGTTTCTTGCCCCAAGCTCCCGGCCCATTTTCCCTCAATTGGAGATCAGAAAGCTCTCACCATGAAGCAAAATATGTCCGCAGTTTGGCCCTCTGTCAAGTGGTTTTTTTCGGGAAAGAATCCCAAAACAAAGCCCGCCGGGTTCTGGAAAGTTCCGGCGAGCTTCATACTGAGAACCTTCTGAAGGTTGAAACCTTCCGAAGGTTCAGTCTGACTCATCTCTTCCTGTACACGGCGATCCAGGGGCTGCCCAAGATGTGCCACTCTTGTGGTGTGGTCCGCCGACGGTCGGCAAACCGACCCTCCCGATAATGAACCAGAGGCTTTAGCAGAGAATGGGGTTTTGGGGAGTACAGGTCGAGACGATTGGAAAGATATGTGGCCATCGTATATCTTCGTTTCTCCCCGAATTGGCCGAAGCGCTGGACCAGCCGTCGCCAGTCCTCAAGATGAAGCTTCTTGAAGACCCCAACGAAATCCAAGATGGTAAAGGCATTTCCCGGAATCATCTGGACGGTATCCGCGATTTTCTCCTCTGCCAGAAGGGTTTTCTTGTCCATATAGACTTTCACTGGCACGATTTCCAGAAAAATAACTTGGCCTTGACTGAAACCGTCAAGGGTCTCAATCCCTTGAGCCTCGAACATATGGTCCCTTAAACTGTAACTTCATAAAAAGCCCGCCGGGCGCCGAAATATCCCCACGGGCTCCTTGCGTTATGCGATTTCGTGAACCCTACACCTTCATCCTGATGGCCTTCTCCACCCACTCCACTCCCTCATCGGCATCCTTGAAAACCTCCCTGAATCTATCCAGACACTCTCTGGCTAACTTATAGTCACCCTTTTCTTTATAGATTAAAGCCATGGTATAAAGACAGTCCGCATGGTTGGGATTCTGGCCCAGAGCCCTCTCCAGAGTGGCAACGGCCTCATCCAATCTGCCGGCTTGATAGTAGGCATACCCCAGGGCATGGAGATAAAAAAGGTTGTATAAAGGGCTGGGACTCTTTTGCACGGCCTCCCAATGGCTGTCGATGGCCAGGTCGTATTCTTTGGTGGCCAGGTAAATCTCTCCCATGAGATGAAACAGAAATCTATCCAATCCGTACCGCCTCAGATTTAGTTTGGTCAGCCACTGGTCCGTCCGCTCTGCATCGGCCATGGCGGCGCTCAGGTCGCCCATGGCAACATGGACCAGCCCCAAATTGTAGTGAGCGATGGGATTCTTTGGATCCAGCTCCACGGCCCGCAGGGCCTCGGTTAAGGCCTGCTTCAGATTTCCCCTTCTCAGGTAGCAGTAGGCCAAATACTGACGCGAAATGGACTCGGCCTCAGGGCCCCGAGCTTTTTCCGCCGCCTCCAGGAAATAGTCGATGGCCCGGGCGTATTGACCTTGAATCCGATAGATCTCGCCGAGATGATGGAGCACGAAGCGCAGGTTCGGGTTGATTTCCAGAGCCTTCCTATACTGTTTGATGGCCTCTTGATATCTTCCCCTGGCCTGTTCCAGCTCGCCTATGCTGTCATAGGGGTTTGCCTGATCTGGTGCCATGTCTCGATATTTCTCGAGATTCTCCAGAGCCCTGTCGAAGTCACCTTTGGCAAGGTGCAAGTAGCCCATCCCGTTGTAGGCCTGGGCATAGTTGGGATTCAACTCCGCAGTCCTATGATAGGCGATAAGGGCCTGGTCATAATTCTGCGATATCTGCTGCTCCATCCCCAGAAAGGCATGAGCTTCATAATCTTCGGGAAACCTCTCCACCCAGCGCTCGATGGTCGCCTGTGCCTTGTCGAAGTCATAATGCAAATAGGCATCCTGAAGGACGATGAACAGACCTTCCCTTTCGGTCACCCTATCCTTCCCGCTGGGGTCCTTCATCAATCTCAAAGCCTTTGCCTGATACTCTCTGGCCTGGGCTTCATCGCCCAGGTTCTGAAGCACCTTGCTCAGGCGGCTGTAGGCCACAGCGAAGCCAGAATCCAGCGCCACGGCCTTGACAAAATGTCCTGCTGCTTCCTCAAAGTAAAGTTTGTCGGCGGCGGCAACGCCCAGTTCATACTCAGCCAGAGCCTCTTTGGAGGAGGTGGACAGTCTTCCAGCCTTCTGGCCACAGCCAAAGGCCAAAAGAGCGGCCAGCATGGCCAGGCCTAGGAGTATTCTTTTCGCCATCGTTTTTTTCCTCCGCTAAAGATGAAGATAGGATTTGCTCATAGGATCTTAAATACTCTGTTTTACATCTTCGAGGCCAAAAACGGAACCGATTGTTTTGCTCACACATCACCACTGATGGTAATTCTCACCTACCATAATGTCAAGAACTTTTTCAGATAAGTCTGCGATATAAAAAAGGCAGGCTGGGCCTGCCCAATGAGAAATTTCTGGAAATCCTCTAGATGATGTCCGCCAGCATCCGCTCCACCTTGTCGTACCAACCGATGGTCATCAAATGAACTCCGTGACACAAGTCCCTGCATCCTGCGATGAGTTCCCGGGCGATGGCCAGGCTCTCCTCTTCCTTTCGGGAGCTCTTCTCCAGACGTTCGATGAGCTCGTCTGGCACCCGAATGCCAGGGATCTTCTCGTTCATGAATCGGCCCATCCGGGGCGATTTCAAAGGGACGATGCCTGCCAGAACCTTAGTCTCCAGGTGCTTAATCTGATCCATGAATGCGGCGAAGGATTCCAGCTCATAGACGGCCTGAGTCTGAAAGAACTGAGCTCCGGCCGCCGCCTTCTTCTCCATCTTGATGATCTCCAGCTCCGGGATGTCACCCTGGGGATTGACTACCGCCCCCGGGAAAAAGACGGGCGTGCCGTCTAGCGCACCACCGGCTAGATCCCGCCCCGACATCAGGGTGGTGATCATGCGGAGCAGCTGCACAGAGTCCAGGTCGTAGACGGGTTTCGCCTCCTTGTGATCGCCCAGGCTTTGATGATCGCCAGAGATCACCAGGACGTTTTCGATGCCCAGGGCGGCCGCTCCCAACAGATCGCTCTGCAGAGCCAGGCGGTTCTTGTCCCGGGCCGTTACGTGAAAGACCGGCTCCATCCGGGCCTCCACCAGTAGACGAGACACCGCCAGCGAGCTCATGCGCATCACGGCGTGGGGATTTTCGTTGATGTTGATGGCTAGGACAAACTTCCACAACGAACGCGCCGTGGTGATCGTCTCCTGGACGTTAGTCCCCTTTGGCGGCACAATCTCTGCGGTGATGGCGAACCGATCCGCCTCCAGCTCTTCTCTGAGCCTGGACATCTTGATCTCTCCAAAAATTATGCTTCTGGGCAAGAATTTTGGAGTGCTTTAAAGGAATGATCCTGGATGCTGGTTGTGTCGATCGAAGCCCATGTGGCGAGGCGAGAGATTTGAGACTAGAGACTGGAGACTCGTGAGAAGCATAATGGCAATTGACAATGGCAGTAGCAATAAAAGAACAGTAAGCTACTACTGCCGACTATTATGTTATTGCCATTGCTCTTGCCACTGCCATTTCCCCTCAACTCTCGCAACTCTCCAAACTCTCTGAACTATAATCCAGGATCGAGGATCAAGTATCTTTATTTCGCAATGCCCTTCTTGGGAAGCTCCAGGATGAGACTACCAGGCTTCACGGTACGCTGAAAATCCTTGGGGGCCTGATAGCGACGAAGACGATCCAGTTCTCCTCGTTCCTTGAGACGCTCGTAGATCTGGACCCAGCCACAGTCTCGCTGCGAGTCCACCTCACACTTGCCGTCTTTGGCACCCCCGCAGGGACCGTTGATCAGCCCTTTGGCACACCGCGTCACCGGACATATTCCCCGGGTGATATCCAGGATGCACTGGCCGCACATGGAGCAGCGCTCCATAAACTCCCCGTGCCGGCGGATATTGGCCAGAAACAGACTGTCTAAACCCGGATGCACCGTTTTGTCTGTCACCTGTGTGGCCGACTGTACCCCAGCGCCGCAGGCCAGAATCAACAGGCCATCGGCCTGTTTGATCTGCTCCTTCAATTCGTTAAAGACGGAGCGAACCTTGAGGGTGTGACAGGCCACGTCGATGACCACGGTGCCCACAACTTCCTTACCCTCGACGACCAGCTTCTCCTCCATCTCCCAAACCTCCTCTTCCCCTCCCGTGTGACAGAGGCTGGCACAGTCGCCGCATCCGACGATGAAGATCTTTTTCTCTCCCTCCAGGGATTCCAGAATTTCCTCAAACGGTTTTTGTTTTGTGGCGATCATGAGAACCTGCGGGAAAGTGTGAACATGAGAAGCTCTGTTTTCAATTCTCGAGTCCCCAATCAACAATGCATCGATTTGCAGCTCATTTCAGGTGAGTGCAAAAGTCAGGCCAATCTCAAACGAATTGCCGCGGATCGGTGATCTTGCCTGCCACCGCAGAAGCTGCCACCGTTGCTGGACTACATAGATAGACTTGTCCTCCCTTGCCCAGCTTTCCCAGGAAGTTGCGGTTTGAGGTGGAAAGAAGCACATCCCCGTCACCTAGAACGCCGTGATGGCCGATGGTACATAGACTGCACCCCGGATTTGTGACCATGGCGCCCGCGTCCATGAAGATCTCGTAAAGGCCTTCCTTCAATGCCTCCCGGGCCACCTCCGCCGTGGCAGGAGTGACAACGAGCCGCACATCTTTATTGATCTTACCGGCTTTTTTGAGGATCTCGGCGGCGGCGGCCAGGTCTTCCAAGCGCCCGTTGGTGCAGGAGCCAATGAAGCCCTCCGTAAACGGCGTATTCTCCACCTCTCGAACCGCTTTCACGTTATCAGGAGTGTGGGGACAGGCGATCTGGGGCTCCAGCCCCTCCAGATCGATCTCCAGGGCATCAACGTACTGAGCATCAGCATCAGCAGTGACCGGGACCAGTTTCTTACCACAGCGATCCTCCAGAAATTGAAGGACGGGTCCATCGGGCACCATGAAACAGATCTTGGCGTTGATCTCCGTCACCATGCTGCCCAGAGTCAACCGCTGAGCTAGCGTAAAATCCTCTATAGGCTGGCCATAGAACTCCAGAGAACGATAGTTGGCCATGTCGGTTCCGATGATGGAGATGAACTTCAAGGTCATGTCCTTGGCCGAAATCGGCGTCTGGTACTGCCCTCGAAAGGTCACTTTGATGGTTTCAGGAACCCGAAACCACAGTTTGCCGGCATACCAGGAGGCCACAATATCCGTGGTGCCAACCCCCGTGGAGAAGGAACCCACCGCCCCCAAAAGGTTCATGTGGCTGTCGGTGCCCACGATGACCGAGCCGGGCTCCACCATGCCGTGCTCCAGGAGCACGTGCTGGCCGATGCCCCAGTTCACGTCGAACAGATGTTTAATTCCCTGCCGTCGAGCGAACTGGCGGCAGAGAACTTGATTGTTGGCCACCTTGGTCACCTTGGCCGGAGCCTGATAGTCGAAGGTCATGGCGATACGGTTCGGATCCCAGACCTCGCTCCGGTTGGTGAACTCGTCGAACTGCAACACGGCATTTGGGCCGCCGAAGTCGCGGATCACAGACAGGTCGATCTCCGCCCAGATGCGATCCCCGGCCCGGGCATCGGATCCGGAGGCCCGACTTAAAATTTTCTCCACGATAGTTTTACCGCTCATCTTTTCTCCGGAATCTTGAGGTTTAATTGCAGAGGCAGCCTCAAAAGACCAAAATAGCGCCCAACCCACAATTGAAGGGACTAGCTTTAGCCGTCATCTCATTTGACTGACACGTGCCAGTCCTCGGTTTGGTTGTTATCCCACCTCTGGCCGTCGGTAAAGACGAAGTCCACAGCCCATACCTCTTGGTCCGTGGGCACCACCAGGTGCCATATGCCATCCGAATCCCGCTCCATGGGGGTCTCGACGGCCCGTCCATCCCCAAAATCGCTGGTGCCCGGCGGGATCGCCTGGGGGATTGTCCAGCCATTTACGCCCCAGTGCAACCAGATCCGCTCTGCATCCTCCAGGGGGCCTCCTTGAGGGTCATAGAGAATGGTGATGTTCTGCCCCTGACGGGGCTCCTCAGGCTCCCACTCGACCTGACCAGCCATGACCAGTCCGCCCCCAGCCGGCGTGCGCGCCACAAAGGTTTTGCGGTGAAACCAAGGGTCATTGGTGTTCAGGACGAAATCCACCAGACCTGCTTCGCGAAGCTCCATCACCGAGTTATAATAGCCGAAGCCGTCTGGCTCGTAAATTCCGCTGTAGATGTCGATAAACCAACTTTCCATTCCGTTGATGATATACTTGTAGCTATACCGTCCTGGCGGCAGCGGGGTGGCCGTTTCCCAGATACCGTCTCCGTCATCATCGGTCATGGGCAGGGCTTTTTGAGGGTCCCAATCCACGAAATCCCCCACCACTGCCACCTCCTCCACACGGTCGGGGATGGAATATCGCCTGAGTTGAACCTCCAGATAAAGCCCATCGCCCTTCTCCAGATGAATTTCTCGATAGCTGGCATCGTATTTGGGCTTGTTGACCATCAGATAATAATGCCCTGGCGCAAGGCCCTCGACCCAAAACTCTCCTCGCTCATCAAGCCACAGCTGCCTTTCCTCTTTCAGCTGTTGGGGGCCCGTGATCTGGGCCAATATAACCTCCACGTCGTCCCAGCTGCGACCATCCTCCAGGTTGACTCGACCTGAAAGAACGCCACTCTGGGGAGATTCCCACATCTGGCCCTGATAGGTGACACTACAACTTAGGAACAGGATAATGGGAATCGGCCAGAGGCCTTTGAGAAAATCCGTGTTCACGTCGGCCTCCTTTCTGCCATTATATCTACAGCATCTCCAGGCGAGCGGTGAAATGATCTAGAACTCTGCTTTTATGAACTAGGCTCGGGCTGTGCAGCTTCTGCCGCTACGAGAACTGGAATAAGAAGTCTATTTTTTGCACGCCTCGTTCATTTCAACCGGTGTCACTTCATTTAACCGGCGCATGCCATCCTCTGGTCTTATTGTCGTCCCACCTTTGGCCATCGGTGAAGATAAAGTCCACTGACTGAACGTCTGGACTCGTGGGAACAGCCATCCACCATGTGCCGTCCGGATCCCGCTCCATGGGAGTTTGGACGGCTCGACCTTCTTCATGCTCGCTACTGCCTGGCGTGAAGATCTGGGGTATCGTCCAATCGTTCACTCCCCAATGTAGGAAGACCTGTTCGGCGTCTTCCAAGGGACCATCATGAGGGTCGTATAAGATGGTGATCCACTGTCCTGCCTGCGGCTCCTCAGGTCCCCAGATGACTCGATCCAAACCCGATAGGGATCGGACCGATACGTGCCATTGCTCCTGCTTGTTGTCATCCCACCTCTGACCGTCGGTGAAGATAAAATCCACGGACTGTACCTCCGGATCCGTGGGAACCACCCCCCACCATGTTCCGTCAATATCCTGTTCCATGGAGGTCTGGACAGCCCGACCGTCCTCATGCTCGCCGCTGCCTGGTGGGATGATCTGGGGCACTGTCCAGTCGTTCACCCCCCAATGCAGAAAAATCTGTTCAGCGTCCTCTAAGGGACCTCCATGAGGATCATAGAAGATGGTGATCCACTGCCGTCCCCACGGCTCCTTCGGCTCCCAATCGACCCAGCCGGCCTCTTCCGACGCTGCCGGGACCTCAAAGGTCACCTGCCGGAACCAGGGATCGTTGATGTCAAGAACGAAGGTTACCACTTGGGCTTCTTCAAGCTCGACGACCGAGTTATAGTAGCCGAAACCGTCTGGCTCGTACTCGCCACTCTTTATGTCGATAAACCACTCATCCAGCCCGTTGATGATGTACCGGTAGCTGTGCCGACCGGCGGGCAGCGGGGTGGCTACCTGCCACAGACTATCACCGTCATCGTTGGTCATGGGCAGAGCCTTTAGGGAATCCCAATCCACGAAGTCCCCCACCACCAGGACCTGCCACACATCCTCGGGGATGGAGTATCGCTTCAGCTCCACCTCCAGAAACATCCCCCCTTCGTCCAGATAGATCTTTTCAAAGTAAGGATCGTACCTGGGCTTGATGACTTCCAGATAGTACTCCCCGGCGGACTGGTAATCGATCAAGAACAATCCATCATCGCTTAGTCGCATCGACTTGACCAGGATCAGATCTCCTGAATCGTCCAGCGAAAAAAGATTGACCTCCACGTCCCTCCACACCCCGTTGCCGGCCTCCAAGGTCACATCCCCCGTGAGGCGACCCGACGTAGGTATCTCATACACCGAGCGCCAAAGGGAGTAGCAGCTACATAATAGGAGTAAGATGACGAGGAATAGCGAGAGCTTTCTGAGCATCCCCATGGCATGCTCCGATCCATTTTGACGACTGTGCTACAACACCTCCAAGCGAGCGGTGAAATGACCCAAAATTTCTCCTTTGTGAACGACTTTCAAGCCCCGCAGCTTTTCCCGGCGCCGATAGATTTTCTTCAAGGCCTCCACGGCTACATCCAGGTGAGCCGAAGTGTAAACTCGTCGGGGAACAGAGAGCCGAAGAAGCTCCATGGCAGGGTTGACGGTCTGACCGCTTTCCGGATCTCGGTGGCTGCCGCTCAAGCTGCCCACTTCCGCTGCCCTTACACCCGCTTCCACATAGAGAGCCGCGCTCAGAGCACTAGCAGGGAACTGCTCGGCGGGGACGTGGGGCAGAAAGGCCTTGGCATCTACATAGACGGCATGTCCCCCAAAGGGCAGCAAGACGGGGATGCCCGCAGCAAGCAACTTTTCCCCCAACTCCCGCACTTGACCTATGCGAAAGGATAGGTAGCGCTCGTCGATGACCTCCCGGAATCCTACGGCCATGACCTCCATATCCCGTCCCGCCAACCCCCCAAATGTGGGAAAGCCCTCTATCAGCAGGAGCATTTCCTTCACCCTCTCGGCCAACTTCTCGTTCTGGGTGGCCAGAAACCCCCCCATGTTGGCCAGCCCATCCTTCTTGGCACTCACCAGACAGCCCTGGCCGCAGGCGAAAATCTTGGCGACAATCTCAGCGATGGAGGATTGTGCCTGGTCCCGCTCTCGTTCTTTGATGAAGAAGGCGTTCTCCGCGAAGCGGCAGGCGTCAAAGTACAGAGGTATACCCTTGGCCGTGAGAAGCTTGCTGGCCTCTGTGATGTTCGCCAGCGAGACAGGCTGCCCTCCGCCGTTGTTATTGGTGATGGTCAGGACGGCCAGAGGAAGGCGTTCGGGGCTCTCCGTGTCGAGCAGCCGATGTAGCCTTTTGAGGTCGATGTTGCCCTTAAAAGGATAGTCACAGCGCGGATCATAGGCCTCCTGAATCACCAGATCCACGGTCCTCCCACCACGGTGCTCCACGTTAGCGCGAGTGGTGTCGAAAAACATATTGCTGGGCACCACATCGCCCGGTTTCACCAAGGCAGTGAAGAGCAGGTGCTCTGCTGCCCTGGCTTGATGCACAGGAATGAGGTGGCGGTATCCGAAGATCTCCCGAACCGTCTTCTGAAGGCGGAAAAAGCTTCTGCTTCCGGCGAAGGACTCGTCACCCACCATCAGCCGAGACCACTGGCGGTCGCTCATGGCCGAGGTACCACTGTCTGTGAGGAGATCGACCGTAACATGCTCCGCCGCCAGATTGAAGACGTTGTAACCCGCCTCTCGGATCAGCCGTTCCCGCTTCCGGCGGGTCGTGGTGGGGATGGGCTCCACCGCCTTGATCTTATATGGTTCCATCATCTTCTGAAATAAAGGTAAGCGGAATTCGAAATCAGGTTTCCAAAGTGGTCTTCAAGGACTCGTAGTTGATAAAGTCAGCATGGGTGAGAATAATGGCCTCCACCGAGCGCTTGACTCCCTCTCCCTCCCGGGCGTGCAGGGCTATGATATGGGTGACCTCATCCGGCAGGCCGTGCTTGAAGGACAGGGCCGCACCGGTGAAAGGATGGCGCAGCAGCGCCCCCCGACGGCTCTTGACCGTTCGATCCCCCCGCTTCTCATATTCCAGCAGCTTGCCGATATCATGCAGCAGCCCACCTGCCACCAGGTGGTCCATGTTGATAGTGATGATATCGCTATAGGCTGCCCTCATCACCTTAGCTACCTCAACCGCCGTATTGGTAACCGCTCGAACGTGGTCCAGATATCCGACGGGACAGTTTGGAATCAGCAGGGTGAAAGGAATCAGGTTCAGATCGGATAACTTCCAGCCACCCAAGCTCAAGGCCTCCTTCCAGACGGAGAGGACCCTCGCACGCAGCTTCTGATCTTCAATGAGCTGGATCTCTGGAATGTACTCAGCTAGTTTGTGGTCCATGGAATCCCCCTGTTTTGACCGAATTGGTTCGGCCCCTTGCTCCCTCTTAAATTCCCAGATCTCCCAGGATCTTGGGGATGTCCTGGAAGGTCTTGGCCCAGTGGGCCCCGGCCTTCTTAAGCACCTCCACTTTATACTGGGCGGTACCCATATCCCCCTCCACTATGGCCCCGGCGTGGCCCATGCGCTTACCCGGAGGCGCACTGATGCCCCCGATCATGGCCACCACCGGCTTGGTCATCAGGGAGACTCGCTCTGCGGCACGCTCTTCATAGACACCACCGATTTCACCTACCAGAACCACCGCTTTGCTTTCCTCATCTTTATCGAATAGATCCAGAATCTCGTCGAAGGTGCTGCCCAGAATGGGATCACCTCCCAGACCCACACAGGTGGTCTCACCATAGCCAGAGCGTGTTAGGGTGTCAGCGACATAGTAGGTCAGAGAGCCGGATCGAGAGACGGTTCCCACCCGACCCTTCTTGAAGGCCACGTCGGGGATGATCCCCAGGTTGGCCTCTCCTGGGCTGATGATGCCCGCCGTGTTGCCGCCCAGCACTCTTGTTCCATGCTTGATGGACTCCTCCCGGACCCTGAGCATATCGTGGATGGGAATGTGCTCGGGGATGACCACCACCAGTTTCAATCCGGCGTGGATGGCCTCGATGGCTGCATCCTGGACGAACTGCGCTGGCAGAAAAACGACGCTGGTATCAGCACCGGTCTGTTCCACCGCCTCTGCCACGGTGTCAAAGACGGGCACCCCGTGAACCCCTTGGCCTCCCTTGCCCGGTGAGGTTCCAGCTACGATTTCCGTCCCGTAATCCAGCATGCGCTTGGTGTGAAAGCTCCCGGCGCCCCCGGTGATACCCTGAACCAGCACTCGGGTTTGCTTGCCAACTAAAATGGACATCCTGGTCTCCTCGATCTCTATTCACTCAGCCTTCTTAAGTTTGCACTGGGAAGTTGGCCTTCAGGATTTGGCCAACTCCACAGCCCTCTTGGCGATTTCCTCGATGGGCGTCTCAATTCCGTGGATTTCTATCTTCTCGAACAGCTCAGGATGCTCTCTTTTGGCCTCCTCGAACAGGCGCACCCCCTCCTGCCACATGTTCCCGGTCATCCTCATCACCATGGGCTTGGAGAGACCGTGCTCTTTGAGAAACATGATCACGCCCTTGGCGAAATCATCGCACCGGGAGATGCCCCCGAAACGAGCACCGAAAATGGCCTTCACTTGAGTATTCTCATCCAATAACACTAGCATCTTGGCCAGCCGCTCCGGGGAGGGTCCTCCGCCGGAATCCATGAAATTGGCTGGTTTTCCGCCAAAGTGTTCGATGAAATCGTTGCCCATAATCCCGAATCCAGCCCCGCCTGGGAACATGCCGATGTTTCCGTCCAAGTCTAAATAGGGGATGCTCCACTCCCGAGCCTGCTGCTCCCGCTCGGTCATCTCCCCCTCCTCGTGACGCTTCTCGATGCCCATTGCCATCAGCTCGGAGTGGCGGAAAAGAGCATCGTCGTCGATGCTCATGCGGGCATCGGCGGCCACATAGCTCCCATCCGCCAGCCGCACCAGAGGGTTTATCTCCACAAGCTTTGCGTCGCAACTCTTAAACAACTTATGCAGATTGACGATGATGGCTCCGACTTTCCGGACCTCCCCCCCCGTCACACCCAGCGCCTTGGCCAAGGCGATTGCCTGGTAGGGATAAAGGGAATCGTTGATGCTCAGGCTCAGCCTGTGGATTTTCTCCGGGCTTTTCTTGGCCGTTTCCTCTATGTCCACACCCCCTTCTGGACAGACGATGACCACAATTTTATAATTGATTCGATCGATGGTCACCCCTACATAGAACTCCTGCTGGATGTCCAGCTTCTCTGCTACCAGTAATCTCTCCACAGGGAAGCCGCGAATCTTGAGGGCCATGATTTTCTTGGCGACTTCCAGCGCCTCGCCAGGGGTGTCGGCCATCTGAATGCCGCCGGCCTTGCCGCGGCCGCCTGTGAGAACCTGGGCTTTCAGGACCACAGACGTGCCTTTCTTGGCCGCAGCTTCTTTGGCCTCCTCCGGGGAGTTAACCACGGCCTCTCCCTTGACGGGGATCCCCAGCTTGGCAAAGAGACTTTTGGCCTCATGTTCGTAAAGTCTCAAATCACCCTCCCTACGAAAAAGATATCTTTGATGCAGGATGCTCGATCTTTGATCCTGGATGCTGGCAAAAGAAAGAGAGATTCGTTTGTCGGTATCGAAGCTCGTTACGTCTGTCGAAACTCATTTATCGAAGCTCGTTTGTTGAGGCTGTGTGTAAAAGTCACTATCTTACCGGACAGTTTCGGGTTTGATTAAGCGGCTTGTTTAGGTATTTGTTTTTTGAACTCGTGAAAGGCTGACATGGGGGTTTTGCCCA
>LJUY01000095.1 GCA_001304015.1 candidate division Zixibacteria bacterium SM23_81
CTCTGGTACTACGGCGATGCGGACCTTTTTCTCACTGAGGGCACCTGGATCTTGAACAAGGATCCCGAGGAACCTGAGCCCTTTGTGGGCATCGAATGGCACCGCAAGGTGCAGGACACTACAGCAGACATCAAATACACCAACATCGTACCCGATGGCCCCGAGAACGGCGGCTACATCTTTTATGGCATCACCAACGATACTCCTTACGATGCCTTTTATGATATCTACAACAAGGGGTATGACAACCTCACCAACATCGAGTGGAACCGCGCCACGAAAGATGGACAGGTGAAGGATCCCCATCATTTTGAAGATGAAGAGTGGCATTGTTGGGATGGCGACCTGGAGGATATCGAGTGTCCGTGAGAGATGGTGTTGGGTAAGGGATTCAAAAACTGCGACTGTGCTCTTCTTCAAATTCTGCATGGTGTGTTGTTTCCTTCCCTGTTTCGACGCCAGAGGACTACAATTGATATAATCAGAAACTCCCATGGAGGATCTATGATCCGGCTCTATAACAACGACACCGGTGAAAAAATCGGCGAAATTACCGATGAACAGCTCCAGTTCCTCATCGACAACCTGGAGGAAGAATCGCTGGAAGATCAGGATTATTACTTGCAACGCGGCACAGTGGAGATGCTGGCGGAGAAAGGCGCCGATTCTCGATTGCTGGCTGTTTTGCGCAGGGCTGTTGGTGATCGCGAGGGCGTCGAAATCCGCTGGTCCCGTTCCTCAAGCGGTTTTTAAGACCGCTTGGTGATCTAGATCCTTATCTTAGGCCATGACATTTGAAAGGAGGAATCGATGAAAAAACATCATGCGATACGCTATGCACTGATTGTCATCCTCAGTGCCATCCTGCTTACGATCATCGGCTGCGCCAAGAAAGAAGACGGCAAAATTCCCATCACCACCTCTGAAGGAGCACGCGAGCACTTCTTGCAGGGCCGGGATCTTTTCGAGAGGCTTCAGGTCCAGGAGTCCCGCCAGTACTTCGAGAGAGCCGTAGCTGAGGACCCGGGGTTCGCCATGGGATATCTGTTACTCTCATTCGCCCAACCGAGCAACAAGGGCTTTTTCGAGAATCTCGATAAAGCCGTGGCTCTCGTCGATAACGCCTCGGACGGAGAGCAATTGTGGATTCTGGGCGTTGAGGCGGGAACAAATGCCTTTGCGATGAAACAAAGAGAGCTATACCAAAAGTTAGTAGCGCTCTATCCAAACGACGAGCGAGCCCATAACTTGTTGGGGAATAATTATTTCGGTCAGCAAGAATATGAACCGGCCATAGAGGAATACAAGAGGGCCACGGAGATCGACCCTAATTTCTCTCCGCCCTACAATCAGCTTGGCTATGCTCACAGATTTCTGGGAAATTATGCCGAGGCGGAGAAGGCCTTTCAGAAATACATCGAGCTGATCCCGGACGATCCCAACCCTTACGATTCCTATGCCGAATTGCTCATGAAGATGGGCAGATATGATGAGTCCATCGGGAACTATAAAAAAGCCCTGGAGTTCAATCCCAACTTCGTCGCCTCGCACGTGGGCATAGCCGCAAACCTGAACTTCAAGGGAGAGCACGGCCAGGCCAGGAAAGAGCTTCAGAAGCTGTATGACATGGCTCGCAACGACGGCGAACGACGTGCGGCCCACTTTGCCATGACGGTCTCCTATGTCGACCAAGGCGACATGAAAAAGGCCCTGGAGGAGCAGGATAAACAATATGCCCTGGCGGAAAAGATCAACGACGCCTCCGCCATGGCCGGAGATCTGGTGGCCATGGGCGATATTCTCCTTGAGGGCGGGAAATACGACCAAGCACAAGCAAAGTACCAAAAAGCCGTTGAAGTAATGGAAGCCTCCAACCTCTCCGAAGAGGTGAAGGACCAAACGCGGCGTGGCTTCCTTTTCAATGCTTCTCGTGTCGCTTTGAAGAAAAAGGACCTCGCTGCCGCCAAGGCCAAAGCCGAGGAATACCGCCAGCAAGTCGAGGCCATCGATAATCCTTTTCAGACTCGATTGGCCCATCAACTGTTGGGGATGATCGCCCTGGAAGCGAAACACTACGATACGGCCCTGGCGGAGCTTGGTCAGGCCAACCAGCAAAATCCCTATAACTTCTATAGAATGGCCCTGGCCTATGAGGGCAAAGGTGACCGGGAGAAGGCCAAGGAATTCTTCTTGAAAGCCGCAAACTTCAACGCACTGAACAGCTTACCACAGGCCTATATCAGAAGCAAAGCTCAGAAAATGGCGGAGTCGATCTGAGTGGCTCTTTGGAAATGGGGAACCACCTTTGACAAAACCCAGCACCGCCAAGAGCAAGACCAAGTGGCGTCAAAAGCTTGAGCGGGACCATCCCAGCCATGGGAAGGTTGTGGACATCCCGCCCAGGATGCAAAGGCAGTGGGGGCAGGGCACCATGCTCATCCCCGAGCCGCTGAAGATGGATGCCCTCATACGCACCGTCAAGAACGGCAAGCTGGTCACCGTCTCTCAGCTCATGAACAGGTTGGCCACAGACGCTGGCGCCGATTGCGCCTGTCCCATGACCACGGGCATTTTTCTTCGCATCGTGGCCGAGACGGCGGAGGAAGATCTACGGGAGGGGCGAAAGCGGATCACCCCCTATTGGCGAGTGCTGAGAAAGGGCGGCCTGTTGAACGAGAAATATCCCGGAGGGGCAAAGGCCCAGGCGGCCCACTTGAAAGAGGAAGGTCATCGCATCGAGCCGGGAAAGGGCAAAAAACCTCCTTTTGTCATGCGGTATGAGCGAGTATTGGTGAATTTGTAGCTCCAGCAACGTGTTGCGTTCTACATTAAGAATCGAACCTCGTGCAGTTGGCTTCAGCCTTTTTCCAGGATCCAGGATCTAGGATCTCGCATCCAGGAACCGCCTTTTCAACCAGCTTCGAGCTTCCAAACCGACAAACGATCATAGGCTTCACGTTGAATCCAATAACTTTTTCACTTAAAGACTTGACTTTTAGGATTCAAAGCCTATTCTTTAAGGTAGAGAGATCGAGTTCGTGAAGAATCAGAGGGTCTGGAGATTTGGGGTGTGGGGTTTAGGGCATCGCGAGACACCCTCCTGCACGATTCGATCATCCAGAAAGAGAGCCAGGGGCTGGTGCGGAGACACTAGCTCCTAAGCCCTAAACTCTGAACCCTTCGTATCTTGAAAGGAAGGAACATGGCTGCACGCGGGAAACTCTATTTCAAAGGTCAAGAACAAACTTTCGATCTCCCAGAAAACTGGAACCTGCTGGCCCAGGCTGAGCCCAAGGAGGCATGTGCGGTATCTAACCTAAAAACCAGTGTCAAAAAAACCTTGGAAGAACCCATCGGCATGCCCAGCCTCAAAGAGGTCATTCCCAGCGAAGGCGATGTAGTGATCATCAGCGAGGATCAAACACGCCCTTCACCCATTGGAAGGGTGATGGAGCCCCTGGTGGAGATGCTGGGTGAGCTGGGTGTCAGGGAGGAGCGCATCCAGGTGGTCATCGGTCGGGGCACGCACCGGAAGACCACCCCGGAGGAGTTGGAGGCTAAACTGAGCAGAAGCATCCTGGATCGGTTCCAGGTCTCCATCCACGATGTGGACGACGCCGATAATCTGGTGCTCATGGGTATGACCAAACGGGAAACCCCGGTCTGGATCAATCGGAAAGTGGCCGAGGCCGGCTTGAGCATCGGCATAGGCACCATAAACCCTCACTATTTCGCCGGCTACGGCGGCGGGGATAAGCTCATTCTCCCGGGGGTTTCGGGGCGAGAAAGCATCGTGCACAATCACGCCATGATCGCTGACGAAAACGCCGTCCAGGGGAAAATGGAGGGCAATCCCATCTGGGAGGACATGCTGGAGGCGGCCCGGATCGCCAAGCTGGGCATGAAGATCGATCTGTTGTTGAACACCCGCAAAGAGGTCTGCAACATCTTTGCGGGCGAGGTGGAACAGGCTCAAAAGGCAGCTGTGAAGGCTCTGTTGGACATCTACGGCCTCCCAGTACCCAGGATGGCAGACATCACCCTCACAGCCGGCTACCCGCTAGAGACCAATCTCATCCAATCGGGCAAAGCGGTGCTGCTGGCCAACGAGGTTACCAAGGATGGCGGGGCCATCGTGTTGCTCAGCGCCCTTGATGATGGGGCCGGCCCCTTGCTGTACGAGACCCTCAAAGAAAAGCCTGAGCCAGAAACGGTGATCAAGTGGATCGAAGAGGGGAAAGCCTCGCCCACCGGCGGACCCATCTCCGCCATGCTGAGAGTGTTGTTGAAGAAGAAAAAATTGGTGGTCGTCTCCGACGGGATAGCTAAAGAACAGATCGAGGACATGGACATGGCCTACGCTTCTTCTATCGAGGAGGCCATCGAGACCCTCTCTGGGCAATACCGAAATCCGGATGTGATTATCTCACCTGTGGGGAGTTCCACGTTTCCGTATGTTGACGTTTGATAAATTGAGGAAGCGGGAAGCTGGTTTAAGGGTATAGAAACTGGGTAGGAAACTGGAATCTAGAAGCTTGAGGCTGGATATAGATGTTGCAGAGAAAAACGGTTTTCCAGCATCCAGCTTCCAACATCGAGCTTCCATACCAGCTTCCATAACCACAAACGAGCTTCGAACATCATGAGTATCAAAGCTAGCACCACATCGGAGTACTTGCTTATATCCTAAAACCCAGTAACGAATAACGAAGCACGACGAAAGGAGGTGGTGGCCGGACCACTGCTCGTCCGTCAGTGAGTTTACTGGCAACATCCTTATTTCCCTGAAAGGGGGTGCAGATAGTGATCAGACGAACAGTTCCGTTCGCTATCTTGGCCATGGGCCTGCTTTTGGCTGCTACAACGGCCTGGGCCGGCGATGGCGACAACATCTTCGAGTTCGCTTACGGAAATGCCGAGACTGACACGCTGTCCGACAACCTCATCCGCGGAGTGGCCGCTGGCTCGGATCTGGATCAGGATGGCCTCTACGAGATCATCGTCACCGACTACGATAACGGTGGCATGGTGCATGTTTACGAGGTCACCGGGGACAATACCCTGGAGTGGGTGTGGAGCTCAGCCGGATCCAACGTGGGTAACGTCCGTCAGGTGGGTACCGGTGATCTGGACAATGACGGCATCGGCGAGATTATCTTCGTGGGCTGCGACGGGACCTGGAGCGCGGAGTATGAGGGCGGCATTCACGTCTACGAGTGGGACGGCAGCACCGACAATGGCTATGGCACGGCGCCCCTCTCCATCTACAAGACAAATCCCACTCATCAAGAGACCTTCC
>LJUY01000004.1 GCA_001304015.1 candidate division Zixibacteria bacterium SM23_81
CGTACTAGGACAAATCTCCGAATAGGCACAATAGCGACAAGCCCTCCAACTCGGCTTCGGGCTGTAATCTCGGGAGCGGATACCCTGTGCAGCCTTATCTATCTGATCGACCGTTTTGCCCAACATCTTCTCAGTGACCCGGGCCGAGCCCACCAGTCCCGACTCCAGAAAGTGCAGCTCCACCGACTGGGGCGTGATGCCCTTGGTCTGTTGATAGGCCAGAGCGTAAATGGCCAGCTGCAGGCTGTCCTTGACCCGCTTGTCGGCGGCCTTGTGATCGCGGATTTCTGAGGACTTGAAGTCCACGATGGTCGCTCCACCATCCCGCTGATCCACCCGATCCCAGCGCCCTTGCACTCTATTGTTGCCCTGCAGAAAGCTGAACTCCTCCTCCACCGCAATCGGCACAACGCTGCTTTGCTCCTGCTCCTCGTAGAACCGCTTCAGGGCTTCCTCACCGGACTGCAGGCGCTTCTCCTCATGCTCCCGGGACAGGAAGCCCTCGCTGATCCAGGCTCGGCGGAAGATATCGAGGACCTCCTTCAGATCCATTTTCTTGCCGGCGATTTTCTGTTGAAAATAGGCCTGCACGGCCTGGTGCAGCGCTTGACCGTAGACGATGGAGTGGTGAGGTAAAAGGGGCACCCTGAGGATGTGGACATACTTGTAGCGCAGGGGGCAGGTGAGGTAGTCGTCCACTTGGTAGGGGCTCAGATTGAGAACCTCATCCTCGGGGATGGTCCGGGGAGTTACGGATGTGGTCTCGGGAACGGGGGCGTTCTGGCGGATGGCCTCCTCAGGGGAGGTCTTCACATACTGGTCATCGGATCGGGGCTTGTCCGTGGCCTCTAGGACGAACTGGCTGACCTTGCGAGTCCGCATGCCGCCGTAATCAAGGGCGCTGGTCAGATAGAGCTCTCTCTGGGCGCGGGTCATGCCCACATAGAACAGCCGCCGTTCCTCCTGCAGGTGCACATCACCGTGTGGGATGATTTCCTTGACCAGCGTGTTAGGCAGCTCGATGAGATCACGACGGTTGATGGGCGGAAACTTATTCTGCACCAGGCTGACCATGAAGACCACGGGATACTCCAATCCCTTGGCCTTGTGAACCGTGAGGACATTGACGGCATCGATATCCAAGTCGGCCTCAGCTGTGGCGGGATCGTCTCCGGCTTCTAGGAGAAGATCGAGATGCTCCACGAACTGGGGAATCCTGTCCATCTGGGCCAGATGGGCAAAGCCGCGGACCATCTCGAAGAAGCGGGCGATATTCTTGATCTTTTGATCAGCCCCCGGGGTTCCATCGTGGGTGAGCCGGTAGAGGTACTTTTTATCCGTTAAAAACCGATATAGAACCACCCCAGAAGGCTGACTCCGGGACAACTTTAGGTATCTCTCGAGATCATTCATCAACACCCGGATAGTGGCTCGGCCCTCGTTGGAGAGCTCTTTGAGCTCGGAGAAATCTTCCAGATGGAGGAATAAATCGTGAAGGGTGATGTTACGTCGCTTGGCCAAATTCATACAGCGAGTTAGATCGGCTATGCTGACAGCATAGACCTCAGGGGAAGACGCTAGGTGGTAGAGGCTGACAGAATCGTCAAAGTTGGCTAGAGATCGGAGGAAGGCCGTCAGAAAGCGAATTTCCTCCCGGCTATACAGACCGCGGCTGCCGGAGAAGCGATAGGGAATGCCTTGCATGTTTAGGCTTCGAAGAAAAGGATCGGCATCGGCGTTGGCCCGCACCAGGATGGCGAAGTCGCCAAAATCGCACTCACCCCGTGACTTCTTCTCGGCGATGGTCCTGGCCACCCATTCGCTCTGACTGGTGACGGTGTCGAAATGGAGGTGTTGGGGAGGTATGCCTTTTGAGGACAAGGCCTTCAAACGCTTGTCGATGTCGTTCTTCACTTCCAGGCGCTCGGGATTATTAAACAGTATGAGCCTGCGGGCGGTGTCCAGAATGGCCTGGTGGGAGCGGTAGTTCTTGGTCAGGACCACCTGCTTGGCTTTGGGGAAAACGTCCATGAAGCCCAGGATGTTGCTGATGGCCGCCCCACGGAATTTGTAGATGGACTGGTCGTCGTCGCCCACCACGGTGATGTTCCGATGGCCGGAGGCCAGAAGTTGCAGAAGCTGGAACTGGGCGTAGTTAGTATCCTGGAACTCATCTACCAAGATGTAACGGAACTTATCCTGATAGCGCTTCAGAACCAGGGGGTGCTCCCGAAACAGCTTCAGGGTCAGGTTGACCTGATCCCCGAAGTCCACTTTGTCCTCTCGTGCTAAAAGCTCCTGATACTTCTGATATGTCTCGGCGATCTCGCCCTGCTGAATGGCCAGCTCCACGAGAGCCTCATCATCAGGATTCTTGGCGGCTCGATTCCCGAGTCCAGCGGCATATTTAAGGTACTCCTGGGGGCTGACATCCTCGTCCTTGGCTCGGGAGATCAGGTTGATCATGGCAGAGACGAACTTGGTGGGATTGCCCAGGGGACGATAATAGGACAGGGGGAAGTCGAAAAGGTGCTCCCGGAAGAAGACAACCTGCTCCGGTTGAGACATTACCCGAAAATCGGGGCTCAACCCCAGCTCAAGAGCGTGCTCCCGGATGATTCGATCGCCGAAGGCATGGAAGGTGCTGATCCAGACGTTGACGAAGCCGTAGGGCACTAGCAGGTCCACCCTCTCCTCCATCTCCGCGGAAGCCTTATCGGTGAAGGTGAGGGCCACGATCTCCTCGGGCCGGGCTCTCTTGGCCGCGATGAGGTAGGCGATGCGATGGACGATGACTTTGGTCTTGCCCGTGCCGGCACCGGCCACGATGAGCAGAGGGCCGCGGTTGTGTTTCACGGCCCTCTGCTGCTGGGGATTTAACCCCTCTAGGATTTTTACCTTGGCCAGCTCGGCCATTTTCCTTTCCTTAAAAGGGAATCTGAGCTCACTAGCCTCCCAGATTCTTTTTGATGCGACGGATGGCGTTGATATGCTCCCGGCTTGTTCGGGAGAACTGATGGCTCCCGTCCCCGCGAGCTACGAAATAGAGATAGTCCACGTCGATTGGGTATAACGCAGCTACAATAGAGGCTTTACCCGGGCTGCTGATGGGTCCTGGGGGAAGGCCGTAGTGACGATAGGTATTGTAGGGAGATTCCACCTCCAGGTCCTTGCGGGTCAGGGGTGTTGTCTTTCCCCCAAGGGCGTATATTACGGTAGGGTCGCACTGTAACATCATCCTCTTTTTCAGGCGATTATGATAGACCGCGGAAATGATGGGCCGCTCCTCAGCGATCCTGGCCTCCTCCTCGATCATAGAAGCCAGCGTGATGACCTGGTGATTGGTCATATCAAGTTCTGCAGCCCGGCGGTTCAGGTCTGTATCGTAAATCTGGCGAAATCGCGAGATCATGATGTCGATGAGCTCGTGGGCGGGCATGCCCCAGTGCAGGTCGTACGTATCTGGAAAAAGATATCCCTCCAGGCTTGTGGCTTGGATACCGTTCTCTTGAGCCACTTGGGGATCGACGGCTAATCCGACAAAAATCTCAGCATCTATGCCGGATTCTCTCTCTAGAAGCTCTGCCATTTGCCGAATGGTTAGCCCCTCGGGAATGGTGACCAACCGCGCGCTGACGTATCCCCGAACCAGACTGTTCAGCACTTCAAGAGGTCTGGTTCCCGGTGCGAAGGAGTATCTTCCCGCTTTGAGCTCGCTTTCCACTCCCAGAAATTTGGACAGGAATAAGAACTGACCGACGCTGGGAATGATGCGCTCATGAGCCAATATGGCGGCTATCTCTCGAACTCCCAGGCCCCGTTCCAGAACAACTTCTGAAGTGCGTCCCCGGGTTAGGTTCAAGGAGAAGGGGCCGTAAAAAGTGAAGGCTAACAGGATAGCCAGGGAGACAAGGATGAGGATGGCCTGTTCACGATAAGGATTCCGTGCCCAGAGTTGATTTCTGAACCAGGAGGTCGCTCGGAGACCGGTGTATCCCAAAGCAACGACGACCAGAATTAGCAGGTATAAGGGAATCAGCAGCAGGTAAGCTAAGATGCGAGCGAAGTGCTGAAAGGTCCCACCCCGTAGCCAGATTTTATTTCGCTTTTGGGCTGCCGAACCGGCTGAAGAGGGTATGATTTTTACATTTTTCATTGTTCGAGACTGTATGAGCGATAATGCTAATTTAACTGTTGGTACTTTGCGGGGATCCTCTGTAGGGGCGATTCATGAATCGCCCCTACTAAAAATATCTTTCCAATAATCGCTTTGGTCCATGTTATAGTTCTTTGATTCAGGGTTTTCTCTATCAAGTTGCCATTTGAGAGGATTATTCTGGATGTATTCCCGGATCCTGTTTAATTCGGATTCATTCCGAATGATATGATCATAGTAACTTCGTTGCCAGAAAGATTGCCCTGTTCGATTCAATATCTGGTTGATTCGTTTCGCTGTATTCATTTTAAAATAGCCGATAGCCTTGGATAATAGCATGGCGCGTCGGGATTGTAGGGGCGATTCATGAATCGCCCCTACATTTTTTGCAGGAATGAAGATAATCCCGTGAATATGGTTTGGCATAATAACAAACTCGTCCAATTCTATTTCTGGAAATCGTATCGCCAATTCATTCCAATGTGTCAAAATAACATATTTAAGCTTGGGGATTTTTTCAAATGATGCCATATGATTTTTGGTACATATTGTGACGAAATATGCTCCTTTCTGAGAGTAATTGAAATGTTTTAACCGAAGAGATCTGCGATGTCGCTGATGTTGTTTCATTTTCTAAAAGGCTCAATTTGACCTATCCCATATCCGGCTCCGCTGCAACAGCACGCCCCTGCTCCCCTCCCCCTTGTGACGTGCTGACCGCATAATACAGGGAGGCGAAGGCTGAATGGATCCACATGACCGCCGGGATGATGCCCACCACAAGGCAGATGATCCCTGCGATAACAATGGGAATTGCCAACAAAGCCATCAGGAAAACCTTGTTGGCATGGCCTCTGGTCAGCCGCCAGCTTTCTTTCACCGCTGGGATGGTCTCCATTTTGCGGTCCACCACAAGGTAAGAGACGAAGGCCAGCCGGCAGGCCAATATGATACCTGGCACGATGAGCACGAAAATTCCCAAGACGATGATAACACCCACCAGCAAATTCGCCAGGACGGCGTGCCAGTAATTCTGAAAGACCTCGAACATGTCTTTTATCTGTAACCTGTCCCCCCTGGCGGCTTTGAGGAAAGCAAAGGAAACGCCGTACTCTATGGGGTTGGTGAGCAGGATACCATAAACCATCGCCATAAGACCCACCAGCACACCAGCGTATTGAAATTCCTCCGCAGCGTGCCCCATAATAGCGCCGGGAAGAGCGATGAAGAAGGCGATCAGCCCGATGACGAACAGCTCCAGGATAAATTTCCACAGCTGTCGCCACCCGTGACCGTAACTGGTGATGACCCCCGGTTCAGGGGGAGGCACATTCTGTACAACGCGTTTGGCTTCTTGATTCATTTCCACCTCCTTTGAAGAATAGGTTACGTATTATGCGATAGAGCCCGCAAGATAAAGTCAAAACGTCGTTACAGATACTTGTTAAACCAGGAGATAGCATCTAAGGCCATCTCAAAAGTAGGGGTATGACCTACGCCTCTGTATTCAATGAGCTGTATAAGGGCCTCTTTAGTGTAATGTTGTTTTGCTTGTTGGTAAAACTCTTTTGTGTCGTCAATGGGCATTATCTCATCTAATTCACCGTTTAGCATAAGCAAGGGAAAATCCTTCAAGGTCGAGAGATAATGGCATGGTTGCCTGTTTTCTATTTGAGAGATCTTCTCTTCGTTGAAATGTTTTGCGTAAACAGAATCCCGAGCCAAGTTTTTTCTCACTGTTTTCCCCCATTCAGGTGTGGCGATAATGGGGACTGCAGCTCTTACATTGGGGGATCGATGGCGACAAATATAGTCATAGACGATCATTCCCCCCATGGAAAAGCCGATTAGCCCGACGCTGTGGTTATCGACAGACCGGATGTCGGCGAAAGCGCTTATTATCGTGTCGATATTTTTACTCGACTTGAAAATGACTGTGAACATGTGGGCCATTTTTTCCGGATCTGAATAGTTTTTAAACTGGGCTGTTTCTAGTTCGCCGTGGTCATGCGCGTCAAAGAGAATCGTATGATATCCCTCCGTCGCCACATAATAAGCATATGGCAGCACATTTTCCTTGCGAGCCGCCAGACCGTGCATCATAATCACAAGTGGTCGCTTTTTGTGAGCAGTCTGTGAATACAATTCAAGAACAGGAATTCCAGTTATTCGTCTGCCTTTTAGGGTAAGTTTCAAGTGTGTCGCCTCTTGATTTACCGATGTGATGACAACGCCATTTAGCCGTCATGTCTGTCTAATTTCACAATGCCTCAGCCCCTTTTCGTGCCTCCGCGTTGAGCCACATAATCCAGGTATCCCTGCAATATCAATGTTGCGGCCACCCCATCCATATGCTTCTTAGCTCGCCTCTGCTTCACCCCGGTCTCATGAAACATCCTCTCTGCGGCCACGGTGGTCAGCCGTTCATCCCAGATCTCGATGGGAACTTTCAACCTGGATTGTAAAATTTGCACCATGTGTCTGACATCGGCGGCCGCTGGTCCCTCGCTGCCGTTCATATTCCGGGGGAAACCAACGACCACCTCTCTCACTTGGTATTCTTCCACCAGGTTCTCAATCTCATCGATCCAGTTCTCGCCCTCTTCTCTTTTCACGTGATTGAGACTCTGAGCCACAGCTCCGGTGGGATCGCTGATGGCCACCCCGATCCTTTTCGTGCCGGGATCAAGGCCAAGTATTCTAGTCATCTTCTCCTTCGAAATATTCTGCGATGGCGCGGCGGTGGGAAGCAAAGGCTATGTGGCGGGGCAGCGCGTCCCGACCGAATAAAGCCACGTCGCTGGCATCGTCACCGGCTTGGAGCGCACCCCCAACAATTTCCGTCAGATAGATGATCAGCACCACCCGGGCCCGGGGATCGTCCCGCCCTGGATATACTCCGAAGAGCTCACGCACCCGGATATCCAGACCGGTTTCTTCCTTGGCTTCTCTTACAGCACATTCCTGAGGGGTTTCGTCGAGCTCCAGAAAACCGGCGGGGAGGCACCAATCGCCCTGAAAGGGCTCCTCGGCACGTCTCACCAGGATGATCTTTTGTTCCTGGGGGATGATCATACCCACCGCTGGAACCGGGTTCTGGTAGAATACAAAGCCGCAGTGGGAGCAGACCAAACGTCTTTTACCATCCACCTGTTTGTGCATCAAGGAGCCACCGCAGTTCGGACAAAAGCGAAGTTTGGCGCCGCCTTTCACAGAAACAGCGGTTTTGCCCCCGGAGATTTTCTGAAGCATCTCTTGGTCCTGATCCTTCTGGCGGCGGCGATGGTAGATTTTACCACTGGGTTTAATCCGGGTGACCGGCTTGATCTTCCAGGTTTTGCGTGTCTTGGGAGTCGGAACTTTGATCTTCTTCTTATCCATCTCTTTTATCGAAATTAGAAAGATGAGCTCAGCTGCAAGACCATCACGGTGATGTCATCCATTTGAACTTGGCCTCCGACGAAGGCGTTTATCTGATTAAAGAGCTGGTTCAGGAGACCATCAGGCGGCAGACAGCGTTGTTCAAGAAGAAGTCGGGTCAGCCTCTCTTCGCCGAACTCCTCGCCAGTCAAATTCTGAGCCTCTGAGATCCCATCGGTATAGAGAAACAGGGTATCTCCGGCCCGCAAAAGTAGCGTTTCCTCCTCATAGTGAGTATCGGCCACAACGCCCAACACCAGACCGCCTCTGGTCAACTCCTTAACCTGCCCATCAGCGCTGATCAAGATGGGGAAGTTATGCCCTGCATTGCTGTAAGTGAAATTTCCGTTATCCAGATCCAGCTCACCATAGAAGAAGGTGGCGAACCTGTCCGCCTCTGTGACTCGAGTGAGGTGAGCATTGACGCGAGCCACCGTTTCACACACGGAGAGGCGATTTTCTGCTTGGGCATTGAAGCTGGCCTGGAGCACCGCCATCAGCAGAGCGGCGGGCAATCCTTTTCCGGAGACGTCTCCAATGGCTATTCCCAGCTTTCCGTCCTGACCGGTGATGAAATCGAAATAATCGCCGCCCACCTGTCTGCTGGGTTTGCTCAAGGCTGAGATGAGAAACTTATCGCCCTTGGGACAGACCTTGGGCAGGAGAGACTCCTGGATGTCTCTCGCTCTGGCCAGTTCCTCCTCGATGCGGCGTTTTTCCAATGACTCCTGGTACAATTGGGAGTTCACCAAAGCGATGGCTGTTTGTCCGGCCAGCACCGAGAGCATAGTCATGTCCTCGAAATTATAGCGTCTGGCACCCAACTTGTTGCCCAGACAGAGAACACCTAACAGTTGTTCTCCATGGGCGACGGGAACGAGAAGTTTGGCTCCCCATCGCCTCAGCTTTTCCCGATCTTCAGCGTCCAGATGACTTTCAATCTCCCTTAAAGAAGTAGGCCCGCGGGCTCTGGCTAGCAGTTTCATGGTGGGACCATTTTCGTTGAAACAGATTTCTCCAGGCACACTTTTCGGAGAGATGTACTTGGCAGGCTGCCCCTCTTTGCTTTCTCGCAGTAGCAGTACCATCCTGTCAGTAAAGGAGGCGATCCGAAAGGTCTCAGTGATCTTTTCCTGGAGCTGTTCAATCTCGAAGATAGAGGAGATGTCATGGGTCAGCCGCCGGAGGAGGTTTCGATAATCCGAAGGATCACGGCGAAAAATCCGCTCCGAGAGTTCCTCCATACGGCTCAGCATGGGCTGAAAGAAAATCACGGCGATGGCCACAAAGGCAATCTCCAGATAGGGGATTCTCAAACCAAGGGTTCGAGCCACCAGGTTATCCAATTGCCTGATGACGACCAGGTATGCCCCTAGCAGCAAACCGGTGGTCGCCGAGTAGACGATTCCCTGGCGGACGATGGTACGCAGATCAAGGAACTGGTGCCTGACGATGGCCCAAGAGATGGAGCCGGTTCCGACGAACAGAGCGGTGACCACCATAAAGGATCGAGCTTGAGGAGGAACGCTTAGAGGGGTGAGCACAGGCAGCAGAATGGCCACGGCATACAATCCCACGCCCCAGGCCACTCCCCAGAGGACTGGGCGGGCCCCTCTCTTCTGGAGAGGATCCTCCAGATCTCGATATCCCCGGCCCATGAGGACAATGGCGGCGACGACGTATAGCAGGTTGACAGAGGAGAAAAATTTGATGTGAATTTGATAGATACCGGAAAAGAACAGGGTCACGATCTTAAGGAGCACGATGACCGCCTCCACAAAGGGACCCAGTTGGCTGCCCAAGCGACGGGGAGCCAAGAGGGAGGCGAGCTTGTCGGGAGAGGAGAAGGCCAGGACCACAAACAAGTGGATGAGGTGGGGTAGAAAGATCCAGATCCACAATCGGGGATGACGGCGGATTAACTTGTGCTCCCGGGGAAAAATCAGGGAGAAGAAAACCAGCTGGGGAAAGAAGAACTCCCACAAGTAAAAGAAGTTAAAGTAAAAGCTTGTTGCCAGAACATCTCTGGCAGGGTATAGGTATTGAACCAAGGTACCGAAGGCGCCCAAAAGGGGACCCAGTCCGCCGAAGAACAACATAGTGCTGGTAACCCGGTTTATTCTTTGTCGGGGGTTTTCCCGGAGGATAACCAGGCCTAGAAGATAAAGGGCTACCCCCACCGCCATATAAAAGGCTGCTATGTATAGGTTTGCTCTCATCGGGATTTAAATTTTCTTCCTACTCGCTTCGTATTGCTGGCAGAGGAGGAAAGAATGCTTAGCGAACAATTTAGATATAGTTGTTGGTAAGCCCCAAAAGGAGGTATTTGTCAGAGCTATGCTAAAGTTAGCTTCTAAGTTTTTAAGTCATTCGTTAATGATCCGACAAGAATTCAGCGATGTATTTGTGGCCGTATTTTGAAAAATGAACGCCGTCACCATATAGATAATAGGATTTCGAATGGCAATTTCTGGAAGACAACTCAGCAAAAGGATTGAGAGGAACAATATGTCTATCCTTGAGAGATTTTATCATAAGGTTTTGTGGCGCGAAATCACCTTTCCTGAGCTGATATTCATAGGGTAGCAGAACCAAGTCGAAGGGGATTTCGCGCTCGGAGCATAGATCATATACATCAACTATCCTTTTGATGGCGTGTTGAAATTCTGCATTGTTCTTGTGGTAAAAGGACTTATCGAAGAGAAAATAGCTTTTTGAACGGTCAAACAAAAGGGTCTTGGCGAAATAATAAAGTTTACTGTGAATTCGCATGAACAATAGGATATCGGAGAAGAGATGTCTTATCTTACCACCGGGCATTTTAAAATCGGGCATATTTAAATATATGTCGTTCAAACACCAGAAGATTGATACTCGTGTAATTTTCAAATCATATTTATTTTCCAACACAAAATACTTAAAAACGTCATAATAATTATCTATGCTGTAACCACTAGCAGAAGGATTTAAAATGTTTGTTGAGTTTGTTCTCCTTTGAGCAATTCCGGCGAAGGTAGAGTCGGCCTCAACGCCGATCCCGAAGGTGACAGAGTCCCCAAGAAAAAGCCAGCTTCCTTTGGAGGTATCAATGCTAACGCTATATTCTCTAAAACCGTATTTATCTACTCGTACACTGGCATCGTTTGATTTGCCTGCGCTAAGAGGTTTGAGTCCATGAGAGGCGTAATATAAACTATCGACAAATAGGCCTTTCGTTGTTCCTTGAGTTTTTATGTGAGGCACGAAGATGCGAACTGCTAATTCGGCGACCAGGAGCAGAAATATAATAATTACGATGTTATAATTGATAAAGATTAGAGTCTTTCTCATTATCGATCGGTGAACATCTGTGAGCTACTTTCTTCTCCTCACATCTTTATCCCTTAGTCGTTTGATCATCTTCACTTCGGTGCCTCCGCCGGGGGCGAGGTTAAAGGTCACCTTATCCATGAGAGAACGCAGAATAAGGATGCCCCTCCCGTTACATTTCATCAGGTTCTCTGGATCCAGAGGGTCGCACACGTCTTCCACGCAGAAGCTCTCTCCCTCGTCGCGAACGCGCACGGTTATCTGTCTTGGGCTGGTATCGACGAGAATGGTCACCTTTTTTCTCTCATCTTGTTTGTTGCCATGGACGATGGCGTTGTTCACCGCCTCAGAGACGGATATGGCGATATCGACAGTGGCATCATTTTCGAAACCCATTTTTTGGGCCATGCCTTCGATAAAAGCCACCGCGTGTTTGAGATATTTGAGCGAGCTGGGTATGATCAGGTTTTGGCGATGGGCCTTTCCCCTTGGCATTCCTCCCCCTTACTGGAGCACCTTAAGAATGAGCATGGTGATATCGTCGCCCAGCCCAGACGGACCGACGAATTCGCGAAGCTGATCGTGGATTTCATTTTGCAGCTCTTGAGCAGACAAATGTCGCCCCCGGCGCGCGGCTTGCACCAAGCGCTCTTCTCCAAACTCCTCTTCCAATACATTCTTGGCCTCCGAGGCCCCATCAGTATAAAAAATTAGACAATCTCCTGGCTGTAGCTTGATGGCTTCCTCCTGATAATTGGTCTTCTCTAGAAACCCCAGGGTCAGTCCGCCCGTATTCAGCCGTTGAAAGGAGCCGTCGGAAGACAGTAAAATAGGCGGATTATGTCCTGCATTGGCATAGGTAAATATTTGGCGTTTGGTGTCCAGCACCCCATAAACTGCTGTGACATACTGGTCGGGGGCGGTGCTCTCCCAGAGCAAAGCGTTCACCTTGGAGCAAATCTTCCCGATGGCGTAGTTGTTGCGGATCTCCGCCAGTAAACTGGCGCGGAAACTGGCCA
This sequence comes from candidate division Zixibacteria bacterium SM23_81, assembly GCA_001304015.1. Lineage (GTDB taxonomy): Bacteria > SM23-81 > SM23-81 > SM23-81 > SM23-81 > SM23-81. The sequence continues at coordinate 11,905 of LJUY01000004.1, forward strand.
TGATCAAGGCAGCCGGGATTCCTTTACCGGAGACGTCGCCGATCACCAGCCCCATCTGTCCCTCTGATACGGGGATAAAATCGAAGTAATCGCCGCCCACCTCCTGGGAGGGAACATTCATCCCGGCCAGCTCATAGCCCTCTATTCGGGGAGGCTTCTGGGGAAGAAAGCTCTTTTGAATTTGTCGGGCAACGGCCAGCTCGTGTTCCAGACGTTGCATCTCCAGCGTCTCTTTGAACAGGCGGGCATTCTCGATGGCCACGGCGGCTTGGCTGGCGAAAGCGGTTAAAAGATCAAGGTCATGGTCGTCATAGACATTTAGCTGATCGCTCTCCATGTTGAAAACGCCTATGACCTGTTCTCCGCTTTTCAAGGGAGCTGCGACCTCCGAGCGGGTTTGCGGTCGCGCGTTGACGTATCGGGGTTCGCGGGAGACATCGGGAACGATGATGCCCTGCCCCTTTTTGGCCGCCCAGCCCATAACCCCTTCGCCGACTTTGAGGCGCACCTTGCCTTCCATCTGGGGATCATATCCCTGGAGGGTTTCGGCCTCTATCTGCTGGGTCTTCGGATCGATGATATAAATGCCCGCAGCGTCATAGCGGACAACATGGCTGAGGGCATCCATAATTAAAGCGAGCACCTTTTCCAAATCCAGGGAGGAGGTGATGATTTTGCCCACCTCGCACAGAGCCATGCGTTCCCGGATTTCTCGTCTGGCCCGCTGATAGAGTTGGCTGTTGTCCAAGGCGATGGCCACTTGGTCGGCCAGAGCAGAGAAGATCTCAAGATCCTTTTCGGAAAAACCAGCATCGTCTGTTTTGTTGCGTGCCACTAAAGCTCCGCGGACCGTGCCCTTTCTCAAGAGGGGGACGCAGAGGACCGAGCGGGTTTTAAATCCCGTCAGGCCGTCTATGACACCGCCGAAGCGGGGATCGGTGGTTACATCGTTGACGATGGCCGGTTTTCCCTCACGAACGACCCAACCCACGATTCCCTTGCCAGTTTGAATAGGGAGCTTTTTGACCTTCTGTCCCATGTCCCCAAGGGCGATCTCATAGCGAAGTTCCCCACTCTGTTCGTCCCTGACCACCAGAGAGGTGGCCTCGGCATCCACGGCCTGTGCACTTAGCTCCATGATGAGGCTCAGCAGCTGCTGAGTCTCCAAGGTGGAGTTCAGGGCTTTTGCCGCCTCAACGAGAAAGCTCCAGCGGCTTTTATGATCGGTTACTCCCCTTTTTTTACGCGTTATCTTCGGACTTTTTGCCACCTCCGCCCTCACTTCAGTGATGGTATGGCTGCTTTGAGATGGTATTTATTTCCTTTCCTGCCGAACAAGGCCTTACGCAATAGTGCTGGTACTGTGAGAAGCAAGGCTAATTTCTTTCAAAGAGTTTGGTGATCCCTCTTGTTGACAATAATCCGAAGAGAATGATGGGCAAGAATTCCTGTTTCTCACTGATGATGAACTCGTGAGTGAGGTCGTCGATGTCGATTCCTAAAAGCGAGACTGTATCGCTCATCTTTCTTGAGTCCAACGGCGCTCCTCTTTTTTATGCTCTCTCTGCCATTTTTCCATGGTTTCGATAACCTCTTCGTCCGAAACGTCGTACCAATTTGCGTAAGCTTGCGCGACTGCTCGGAAAAAAGCAGGCTTACTCAAAACTACGATTTCATGAGCCAATTCTCCAACCTCTTTCGCGACCTCTTCTCCCGAAACGGGAACTGCCACTATGATCTTCTGTGCTTTTTTATTTTTGCAAAGGTTTATGGCCGCCCGCATGGTGGAGCCCATGGCGAGACCATCATCCACTAATATGACCACCTTGTCGGTGATTTCCGGCAATGGTGCGCCTTTTCTTAACACCACGATTCTTCTTTGAATCTCCTCCTTTTGTTGCTCTATGATTTTATCAACAGTCTTCTTTGAAAGCCAATGGGCAGTACCCTGAAAGATGAATGTGCTGCCATCTTCCGCTACTGCCCCGAAGCCCGCTTCCGGCTCGTCGGGGAAAGGCAGCTTTCTGGAAACCAAGATGGATAAGGTGGCATTGAGATGTTTGGCCACCTGATATCCCACTTCAACCCCGCCCCGGGGAATGGCCAGCACCAGGGCGTTTTGGTCCGAATATTTCTCAAGAGCTCGAGCCAGCTTTTCGCCGGCATCTCTTCTGTCTTTGAATACCATCACGCTACTTCGGTTGGTCTCTCCTTCGCAAAGCCGCTGAAACCGGAACGGCAATTGGCAGTGGCAGTCCCCTCACCCCAACCACCCCAATAGGCATTGAGCAATGGGCAGTAGGCAGTTTTCACGAGTTTCTAGTCTCGATTCTGTAGTCTCAGGTTTTCGCGAGTCTCGGCTTTTAGAGGATAAATCGAATTTCATGAATAATTCGTGCGAGAGGCCGAGACTCGATAATCGTGAATCGTGAAAAGAAAGACCGATCCTGGATGCTGGATCCTGGTGAAGGGCAAAACCAACGGCGATCGAAGATCGGAAACCGTAAAAAATAGAGATTCGAGAAAGGGATTTCTTAGTCCTAACTCTTTGGTCAAAATGTCTGTTTCTCAACGATCTGAATTTCTTCAAGCCCGTTTCAAAACGACTACGGAGAGTGCGCCCGCTTTGCTTTATTCGGAAGCACCTTGGGCTACTGCCAACCCAACCAAACGTTCAGCAATGGCGCGAACAATATCATCAGGTACTCCATCAGGAGTTTTTGATTGCAAACGGAGATCAATCTGATCGTTCACGTAATCCACGACAATCCAAAGACCTTCCTGGGCTAAGCTAATTTCCGTAGAAAACAGACCCAGCCCGCAAACTTGGGCAATAGTCACAGACATGTGGCGTAAAGAAGTAAGATCATAGTGATCTTCTTCGGCCATAGTGACGGGGAGATAGATATGCGTGTGAGGATCCCACCAGCATGCAAAGACCTTCTCCGCACAATAGATGACGCGAAACCATGCCGGACGCGGGCCAATCTGAGTTGGAGTAATATGGGCCTGCAGCAGGTATTTGTCGGCAGGATATTCCTGTCGAGTGACGAGCACATGGCTGAGAGAGGAGGCTCTGGTGACCACCCCTTCGCCACTTCCACCATGGGCGGGCTTGATGACGAAGCTGTCGCCGAGCGAGCTGAGGTTGATAGGCTGAAGATCGGGCTCCTCTTCATAGGATGGTATGACGATGGTGTGTGGTGTGTGCAGCCCTGCCTTGACGAGGTCCAGATGCATAGCTGCCTTGTTCCAGGCGCGGACAGCTCGTTCACGAGGATTGATGCGATAAATAGCATGATCATGAGCCCATTGATCAAGGGGGATAAAGCGCACATCCTCATCAGAAGCGCGGTCGAAAAAGACCTGGAAGGTCAACCTGTTGTTGACCAGGGCATCAAGCATATCCGTGAGGTTGTCGGGAGTAATTTGGAGCAATGATAGTTCGCGTGCCTGGCAGGTTGCGTTAAGAAGCTTAACAAAGTCGGCATCAGGTTCCCAGTTCCAGGCAATACAGAAGTCGTAGCGGGTCATGGCCATTCTCATTATTGCTGCGCCATTATCGGCCCCGCTTGGGGCTATGGCAGATAACAGTTGTGTTTTGTAGGGTGAGTCCCAACCCTTAGGTCCTGGTTTTTTAGAGAACTGTCAGTTTTTCTGCTCGAGCGGTTCTAACTCTTAATAACTTCGGAGCAGATAGCTTATGGCGACAAGCATTGTGGTGGCAAACGTAGTCAGAAACCTGACCTGAGCGTTATGTAATTTATTTTACTGACTTATTAGGGTTTATGTTTCATGAGACCATACAGAGCAATGTTCACTTCAAATGAGGGACGTTATGGCAAGTCGTCAAAGTGACCCCTTGGCAGGATAGCAAGCCCTTTTTTCTGTTTTGGCAGATTGAAACCTGAATGGGTAAGGCAAGCTTTTTTCGAGAAACTGGGGAATTGAGAGCGATACGGAAGTCTTTTGTGTGAATGTCTGCTCATTCGGCAAAATGAGAAATCCATTCAGGTTTTTCTGGGGGATTCGAGCGCAGCAGCTCTCTCCAGGCTTCGTCAGTAAGCCGTTCTTGTATTGGCTGTTTGAACTCGTAGTAGGTTAAAACAGGGCCCGCGCCAATTAAGATTCTTCCATCTGGAACGTTGTAGGCGACGGCTATCAAATTCACATAGCCAACCCCTTCTTCTAAAACATACTGAGTATTCTGATCTGTGTGCACATCAGCAACTATCGTCGTTTTCTTCGCTTTTTCGTCTACATCGGCGATGACCTTATTCAATGCATCCCCGAAGTTTTTGATGAACTCATAGTCGCTTTGAGTCAATTCTCTATTCTGCAATTCCTTCACGGACACATCTACCAATCGCTCCAGGATCATCTGCAGGTTTTCTAATCTGTATCTTGCCGAGTCATCCAGGAGGTTCATTTCGTCTAAGCCTTTTGTGGTCATTTTCGTCAGCGCCAGCAAGCGATTATAGAAATCGGGAACAGGCTCAACATAACCGACCACGGGTTTTTGAGGTGGCGGCACGCTGGTGACCTTTAGCGTCATCGTGTAACTCTGCTTGGCATAGAGAATAGTATCGTGTCTGAGTTCAGCCCAGGATGCCAAGGCGGCTGTGAGTTCTTTATCCTGCCACGCGGATGTTTGCATGAACGCGGGATAACCGGAATCGAATTTTATTAATAAAGGATTCAAAGCGAATAACCAGGCCCAGTATAAGTTTTTATTCCAATCTGCCTCGCTAAAGCCCTCGAATTCCTCTTTAAGTCGCTCCAGATGCTTTTCGTAGTCTTCGTAATGAGAATCGCCCAGCGATGCCAGCAATTCCACAGCCCGCTGTGAGCCCAACAAGGCCATGGCGTCAAGTCCCCGGGGGAAACATCTCACATACCCGTAGTCGGGGATATAGCAAGAGGTGAACGGAGGGTTATCTCCTGTGAATTTCCCCACATTTGGAGAGACTATTTCAGAAAACAGGTATGAATCAGGGATGAATCTCTGGCCCATCAAGCGCATTCCTTTGGTTTTCTCCAAACATTCGTCCAAGTGCTCCGGCGTGAATTCTTCACCTGGGTCTATGAGTTTTCCGCATTCGCCAGTTCCTCCGTATATTTTCGGCGGCTCGTATCTGGCCAGCTCAAGCTTGATTTTTGTGATGTTGTTGTCCGTTAAGTCTTTGAGATAAAAAGTGTCTCCCAAGACACTATTTAAAGCCTTGAGGTATTCGAAGGGGCCCAAATCATCTGCCAGCCCAACGTAAAACGCCGTTATCGAATAAATTCTCTCCCATTTCTCTTTTAGTTCCGGACTTGCGGCGAACCTGGCTGCTATTAGGCTAGCCTGAATAGTCTGTATCTCAGCGTCGTAGTCTGAAATCAAAGCTGTGGGATGAAATGGATTGGTAGTGGCGCGGGGAATATTGTCAGAGCCCTTGAGAAGCATACTCATTCTTCCATACCATATAAAAGCCTTGAAATAGTTCTTCAGTTTCTCTGACCGTGTGTAATGGCCTCTGGGAATGTATTGAGAATAGTCCTCTCTGTAGATGAAAATCGGTGATTGGGAAAATCCTCCCTGTTGTTCTATGAGATTGAGCTCCTTTTCGACGACCTGTTGTGCGAAATCAGGAACTTCAAAGGTGTATATCTTTAAATCCTGCTCTCTAAAATAGGCGCTGGCTAGCCCGGGATCTTTACACTTTTGGCCGTCCTTACAGAGCTGGTCTTCCTTTGGCTTCAGCAAATTCAAACCGACGGCAAAATATTCGACATTTCTCTTAGCCGCCTCTTTTAAATTACCGGCGGCCTGCTCATATTTCTCCACGGCATCATCTAAGAGTTCCCTGCTCATCTCCCAGATCGTATCGTAAAACGCCCTTTCCTCAATCTGTCTGAGCGTTTCATCAAATTGGATGTGGTAAAGATGCAACAGAGAAGAAGGCGTGATGAAGATGGGCACGTCGTCATTTTTGAGATTCTTGTATGGCTGAGTGACATATTCTTCCCTGGCGTTGTACGGATTCTTGATGACCACGAAGCCGTTTTGTTCCAATAACCTCGCTTCAACAGCGCTAAGGGGGATCTTGGAAGAGAAGTCTTCGAAGTTTGCGATGTGATCTGTCCCTAAGGGCAAATCATAGGGGGGCACTTGTAAGGTCACTTCTAGAGGATTGATAGAATAGTACTTTGTGAAACTCAGCTCTTCGGTTTGGACATGAGACCACTCAATGGGCTGAAATACGGATGATTCTTGGGCCAGCTTTGATTGCTTGGTGCACGTGGTTCCCGCAATTGTCAAAATTAACATGCCACAAATGCAGAATCTTGTTATGATCATGTTCTTTCCCCCTGATCCAAGTTCATGAGGCCATCGATTTCGCTACAGTGGCATTCCCTGAATTTCCAAATTTATGAGCCCCGCCTCGCGTGCCCATCTCAAGACCTCGCTGTATTCTTGGCGGGTTATTCTCCGAGAGATCTCGGGATAGTCGAAGGCTTTGTACATGGGCGTGTACTGCGACATGATGTTGAGATATGTGTCTTTAGGAAGATTCTCTGCGATCCACCCGATGACCTCTTTTGTCCCTCCGATACCATTGGGCATGACCAGGTGGCGGATCATCAATCCCCTGTACATGAAACCATCGGCGGCGGGCTTGGCCACTCCTACCTGGCGGTGCATCTCCAGCAGAGCCATCTGTGTGAGCTCCGGATAGCTCTGGGAGCTGGATGAGTATTTTGCGGCCATTTTGCCGTCTGAGTACTTATAATCGGGCAGGTAAATGTCGACGATGCCATCTAGCTTTTTCAGTACCTCCAGACGCTCCCACCCGCAGGTGTTGTAAACCAGAGGTAGTTTCAATCCTTTTGCGGCAGCCAGATCAACTGCCAGCAGGATGTGCGCAGAGTAGTGGGTGGGCGTCACCAGATTGATGTTGTGGCAGCCCCTCTCCTGCAGACGGAGCATCATCTCCGCCATATCCTCGATACTTCTGGGGTGGCCCTGTCCTGCCTGACTGATCTCCCAATTGATGCAGAAGACACATCTCAATCCGCAATTGGTGAAGAAGATGGTTCCGGAGCCTCCCTTGCCGACCAGGGGCCTCTCTTCGCCAAAATGCGGATGGAATGAGGCAATTTCCAGTTGAGATGAAGCCCGACAGAACCCCTCATTGCCATCCAACCGGTTGATGCCGCACTGCCTGGGACAGAGCTGACAACTTTCCATCATGCTCCAAAGTTCTTGACCCCGTCTCTTTAGCTCTCCGCTGCGGTGTAGTTCCAGGTATGCGGGCTCAAAAGTCTTCGGATCAACTCTCGCCGTCCTCTCATCGAGAAGTGCCTCTTTCTGTAAGTGACTGGAGAGGTCGCGCTTGACGGTAGAATTCCCATTTTTTTTGCATCCGGCAAGAAAAGAGAAAAGGGCAGGAGTCAATCCGGTTAGCGTGAGGTAAAAGCAGGATTTGATGAATTTTCGGCGTGGTTGAGTTTTCATGTCAGCTCCTCCTTTTGTCCCCTCAACTCCTCCCATCTTTTCCGCAGCTTTTCCTCCTGCTCGCGGTCCAAGCTCAGAGTGATCCTGAGGACAGAGCCGGCCTTCGCCCCAGCAGGCAGGTGGTTTTTGTCAATCTCCACGATATCGCCGTCTTCCAGCTCTAAAACGGCCCGCTGTCCCTCTATGCGGTCCACCACAGCCCACATGCTTGTCCCCCGAGGATGTCTGTTGAGAAGAACGACAAAATCCGTATCATAATACGCATCTTTGGCCTCAAATGCAAGCCATTCTTTTTGCTTTGCCCGGACTTAAACAAGCTTTATATTTATGTCAAAGTCGTAAACTCATCGAGGAAATCTATGAACGTAAAGGAGTCCCAGACTGACCTCAAGGGACTTAGCCGGTCAGAGCTGGAGGCCTTCGTGAAGAGCTTGGGTTGGGAGCGTTACCGGGCGGATCAGATCTTCGCCTGGATCTACCGCTGGGGAGTGGACGACTTCAACAAGATGACCAGCCTAGCCAAGGTCAAACGGCAGAAGCTCAGGGAGACGGCCCGTATCAGCGCTCTCGGCTTGCGACGCCAGGTCACCTCGACCGTGGACGGGACCACCAAGTATCTGTTCCAGTTGGAGGACGGCCAGAGCATCGAGAGCGTGCTCATCAGGGAAGGGAATCGCCGAACCGTCTGTGTGTCCACCCAGGCCGGCTGTGGTTTGGGCTGTGTCTATTGCGCCACGGGTGATGTGGGGCTGAGGCGTAGCTTGCAGGCCGCGGAGATCGTGGATCAGGTTCTTTCTGTTCGACGACTCCTTCCTCAAGATAAGACAATCACCAATGTGGTGCTCATGGGAATGGGAGAGCCTTTGTTGAACTACGAGCAGACGGTAAAAGCCTGCCGCTTGCTGAACGACCCAGACGGCCTGGCTGTGGGCGCCCGCAAGATCACCGTGTCCACTGCTGGCGTCGTACCAGGCATCAGAAAGCTGGCCCGTGAGGGGCTGCGGCTGGGCCTGGCTATTTCCCTGAGCGCCACCACCGACGAGGATCGCGACAAACTCATCCCCCTCAACAGGAAATATCCACTGGCTCAGCTTATGACCGCTGCACAGGAATATGTCCAGGCTACAGACCGGCCGGTGACCTTTGAGTATGTGCTCATTGGCGGTGTGAATAGCACATCGGAAGATGCGCTCAGGCTGGCCAAGATGGTCCGCGGCATCCGCTGCAAGATCAACCTCATACCGTACAATTCCATCCCGGGAAAGCCGTATCATCGTCCCAGCAAGGAGGAAGTGGCCAATTTCATGGGACTGCTCTATCCGCGATGTCCCACGGTGACTTTGCGGGAGAGCAAAGGCGTCGACATCCAGGCTGCCTGCGGCCAACTAAGGGGCGAGGAAAATTTTACCAGGTAAACCTTTTCCCCTTTCGATTCGTCTAAGCATAGCAAAAGGTTCACTGGAATTTTTTTAGGCTTGACTTGCCCAACTCCAAATACGTTCTTTTCAACAGGAAAGACCAGCTAGCCGGATGTCCCGGCGAGTCGCGTCCCCACTTCGTCGCTTTGCCGTCCTCCATGAGCCCCTCCTCCAAAGGTCAAAGGAATCCTCGATGACCGGAAAGGAAACAGCACCGCTTGTGGGAGTTCTACTGGGTTACGCCCCGACGCCTGAGAAAGCACAACAGATTGTGGACGCCCATCATCGCTGTCCCTACTGCGTGTCTTACAGGAGTGCGGGGCAGATGGTCACCGGTGTTTTTTCGATGCCGCCGGACTATCATTGGTGGTTGCAATGGGTGGCCGAGGCTCCCGAGGAGACCCTAGGCCTGGAGAGCGCGGCGGTCCACTTCCCAAAAGCGGTGGAGGCTTTGAGTCCGTGGGCTCGTGGTGAGGCGAGGCCGAATCTGGAGCAAGCTCCGTGTGGAGCAGATTGCCGTGAGTGTCCTAGGTACGGCAAAGAGTGTGAGGGCTGTCCCGCGACTGTTTATTATTTGGGGAGCCCAGTGCTGGATTGACACAACCTGACTGGACCTCCTGAGGTCATGCCGATTGCCTGAATCGAACAGCCACGAAGGCCCTCCTTTGCCGAATCCCTTCCCTTGGCTCCAATCTTTTTCCAATCCATGTCAGCATTTACAATCAAAGAGGCACTGGCGAAGGATGCCGGTCCCATTGCAGATTTACTGAAAGAGCTCGGTTATGCAAGAACGTTGGCCTTCGCCAGACGGAAGATCACAGTCCTGTCCAGAAGCGATAGCGATACAGTGCTAGTCGCCGAGGTCCAGGGGCGAGTTGTCGGCCTTGCCCATCTGCATCTGGCCGAGCTGTTCCACGAAAAAGGTCTGCTAGGGCGCGTGATGGCCATCGTGGTGAACAAAGAAGCCCGGCAAGCTGGTGTGGGCACAAAGCTGATGAGCTCTGTGGAAAAGCTGGCGCGAGATGCCGGTTGTGTCAAGATGGAGGTGACCAGCGGGATTCAGCGTGATTGGGCTCATGCGTTTTATCGAAAGCTGGGATATATCGAGGAGCCCAAGCGGTTTGTGAAGGTATTAGAATGAATACGATCTTGTCCTTTATACCAGAGCGTTCTCGCGATGTAAGTTTAGGTGATTCACTGAACGCTGATGGAGCACTAGGCGCCAGCATAACCAGAGGGTTGTTCCTCAAAATCATGGAAGACACATTGAAAGGAGCGGTTCGCGCCAACATATGAAAGTACAATCCTGGAGAGCTTAAAGGTCTCCACTTCGGCTTCTTATCTGACCGCCAGTTGTCAATTTGGATCAAGATGCGTATAAAGATAATTCTTTCGGCAACTGACGGTTTTTTTATTAGCGGTTCCAGAAATTAATGCGACCGTGCTCGAAAAGCAATTGACAGTGGCACAAAAATTTTCTAAAATAGGTTTTATAGAAGAAGACCATTTTCTTACAGAGCCTAAAAAGCGAGGGGGTAGACGATGAAAACGCGGTTCTTTTTTACGCTGTTACTCGTTTTCATTCTGGTCCAGCACGGTCATGCTCAGACAATCACTATGGGTGAATTCCTCGGTCTTATTCAGGAGCGCCACCCGTTCTTCGAAAAAGAATCCCTGTCGGTGGAGATCGAGAATAAAGCTCAAGCTGGACTTCTGGGCTCCGAGGATTGGAATATCGGTGGCAGCTCCTTTTTCACACACCAGAAGTTGCTCGCTTCCAGCACTTTTAGCCCCGACCGGCTCGATGTGCTGGGCATCGATGCGAGGGCTGAACGCGCCTTCTGGAAGACCGGAGGGCGGTTCTCGCTTTCCTGGTCATCCCAGTTCTCAGACCAGAAGCTAGCCGATATCGTCATCCCTTTTCCCAACGGCAGCATGGTTGTTCCCACCGGTCCATCAGAATTCTATCAGCATAGGGTGTACGCCAGTTATGCGCAACCGCTGCTCCAGAACTACAGCGGAAAGCTGGACCGCCTGGAGTACGAGCTGAGCGACTATGAGATCGATTTCACCGAGGTGCAGATTCTTGAAAACCAAGAAGGTTTTATGGTGGATCTGGCCGGCCGTTTTCTGGACTGGGTCCTGCTCACAGAGCAGAAACGGATCGCCGGGGAGAGAACCCGTTTGGCCGAAGAGGAACTCGAGCGAACGGTTCAAAAACGGAAATCCTATCTGGTGGATCAGGTCGATGTTCTTCGGGCTGGGGATGCCGTCCGCATCGCCCAGCAGAACGTGGTCCTGATCGAATCGCAGTGGAAGGCGCTCCGAGCGGAACTGTCGGTCCTGTGCCAATCGGAGGAAATGTGCGAGAAACGCCCCGAATTCGACCTCTACCACATGGAATTGCTCCCCGCCCCGGAGGACGCCCGTCTGAAATTGAGAGAACAATCCAGGATACTGGCGACGCTCGGCATCCGCAAAGATCAGCTCATACATCTCAAGGGCGGCTTCGAGGAACAGGAGCGGCCGAAGCTGTTTCTCAATCTGGGAGCCGGTCTGCAAGGGGGAGATGATGAGTTCGCCGACGCTCTGAAACTGGACAAACCCGACATGTCGATTGCCCTCGTGTTTCAATATCCCCTGGAAAACCGCACTGCACAGGCCAACACTGCCAAGACAAGATTAGAGATCGACAGGCTCGACAGGGATATCGAGAACATTTCCTTGGATCTGGAATCTGGGGTGGTAAACCTGTTGATCCTTATCCAGGAGATGGAGAGAGTCTTAGAGCTGAACCAGGAGCAGATTGTGTCGGCCCGAGCAAAAACGGAGGAAGAGCTCAACCTTTACAACCAGGGGCGGGGGGATCTGACCTTCGTCATCTTGAGCCGGGACAATGAGCAGCAAGCTAAATTAACCTATGCGCAGAATGCCGCGTCGTATCAGAAACTTGTTTTGCAGTATAGAGCTTTGATGGACGAGTTCTTTGGGGAATAGCAATGGCAATATATAAAATAAATGCATGTAGAAAGTATTTAGGGGAAAACTCATATAAGATGGGCTTGAAATCACATCGTGGGGAGGAGTCGCTATGCCCGGCAATTTTTAAGGACATGAAGGTTTACCAAATGGCTTACAGATTAGCCATGGATATATTTAAAATCTCCAAATCATTTCCTAAAGAAGAGATGTATTCACTTACCAATCAAGTCAGACGTTCTTCTCGGTCAGTATGCTCTAATAACGCCGAAGCTTACCGTAAACGGCGCGATCCAAAGCATTTATCCCTTAGAATTTCCGACGCTGATAGCGAAGCGAGCGAGACACTCGTTTGGCTAGATTTTGCCAAAGACTGCGGCTATATTTCGTTAAGAACATATAAATCTTTGTCTGCAAAGTATGAAGAAGTCGGTAGAATGCTTGGCGGCATAGCTAAACATGCTGAGCCATTTATTCCTAAGTAACCGGACTGAGTACCCAACACTGCCATTGCTATTGCCATTGCCATTCTCATCCTGAATTGAATATCTTAATACAAACTTAATACAACATTAAACATAATTTCACAAGGAGCAGCCCGATTATGAAACGCTTCTTCCAGTTTTTCGCAGAAAGGCACCTTCTTGCCATCCTCATCACCCTGATGATCCTCCTGCTGGGATATAACACCTTCAGAACGATTCGCCGGGATATGTTTCCCGAGGTGGACTTCGGGGAGATGTTCATCAATACGCGCTACCCGGGGGCTTCACCGGAGGACGTGGAGCTGAACGTCACCAACAAGATCGAGGAGCAGCTCAAGGAGGTTACCGGCATAAAGACGATGACCTCGGTGTCCATGGAGAACATCTCCTTTGTCGACGTGATCATCGACCCCAATGCCAAAGACCAGGAAAAGGTTAAAACCGAGGTTCGGGATGCCGTCGGCCGGGTCACGGATCTGCCCGAGGAGGTCACCGACGCACCCCTGGTCACCGAGCTGAAGACCACCATCTTTCCGGTCATCGAGGTGGGGATTGCCGGAGATTTGCCCTACGCTCAACTTCGTCAAATCGCTAAGGAGCTGGAGAAGAAGCTGGTCAACGTTCCCGGGGTATCCAGTGTCACCAAGCTCGGCTATCTGGCCCGCGAGATTCAGATCGAAGTTTCTCCCGACGCGATGAGGAAATATCAAATACCGCTATGGGAGATCATCGTCGCCGTCCAGGCCCGCAACATCCGCTCCACCGGCGGCTCTTTCGAGTCCTATACTAGCGAGAAAGATCTGGTTACCCTGGCCCAGTTCGACGACCCCCTGGAGGTGAAAAACGTCATCGTCCGCTCTACCTTCGAGGGTCCTCTTATCCGGGTTAAGGACCTGGCCGTTGTCAAGGATGATTTTGAGAACGCCAAGGTGCTCTCACGAATGAACGGCCGGGCAGCCATCTCCTTTCTGGTGAACAAGAAAGAGATGGCCGACGCCATTCGCACGGTGGACGCGGTGAAAAAGCTTCTCAATGATGAACGCCAGAGACTTCCGGAAGGCGTCGACATACTGCTCACCGATGACTTCTCCCGCTACGTCCGCAATCGATTCAGCGTGGTGCAAAACAACGGGCTCATTGGGCTCGCCATGGTATTGATCGTGCTGGGTGTCTTTCTCAATTTCCGGGTGGCTCTCTGGGTGGCCATGGGGATTCCGGTGGCTCTGCTGGGTGTCATCTTCCTGCTGCCCCTTTTCGGCGCCTATCTGGACAGCATCGCCCTGGCTGCCATGATCATGGTTATCGGCATCATCGTCGATGACGCCATCATCATCGCGGAGAACATACAAAAGCACCGGGAACGGGGAGAGCCGCCCTTGAAGTCGGCCGTAGAGGGTATCCAGGAAGTCTACGGCCCAGTGCTGACCACTATCCTGACCACCTTCATCGCCTTCGCACCGCTGTTTCTGATGACGGGCATTTTGGGGAAGTTCGTCTTCGTCATCCCCCTGGTCATCAGCCTGGCCCTGTTCGTCTCGCTCATCGAGGCCACCGTTGCTTTGCCGTCCCATCTCATCATGGGGCTGCCCGGGGAGGGCTGCCAACCGGGAAAGGCCGGCAGCCGGGGATGGTTCCTTCGTCTTCAGGCGCCCTTTCGACGTTTCATCTGTCATATTTTGCGATTTCGCTACATCGTGGTCTTCCTGGCCATTATGGCCCTGGCCGCTTCGCTGTGGTACGCCGGTAACTATATGAAATTCAGTTTATTCCCGTCACAGATGGCCGATGAATTCTATATCTTCATCGATCTGCCGACCGGTTCATCGCTGGCGGCCACCTCCGAGAAGGTCAGGGAGATAGAGGCGTTAGTGATGGACCTGCCCGAGGGAGAGCTGGAATCCTTCAGCACCCGGATCGGGGAGAAGGAAGGCTGGTATCAGGTCGGAGAAAACGAGAACTGGGCGGTGGTGTCCGTCAATCTGACCCCCTTCTCGGAGCGAGACCGCAACGCCGACCAGATCGTCGAAGAACTTCGCGCCAAAACAGATCAATTGCTCGGTTACGATGAGATCGTCTACTACATCGAGGCCGGGGGTCCTCCGGTGGGGCGGGCCATCACCCTCAGGGTGGTCGGGTCCGATGACGCCCTGCGGAAATCCCTGGCCGACTCGGTGGTCGCTTACATGGTCTCCTTTGGTGGGATCAAGGACATCGAGCGGGACGACAAGTTGGGAAAGGAGCAGGTGGAGATCAAGATAAATTACGACAAGCTCTCCCGGCTGGGGCTGACCGTGGCCGATATCGCCCAGAATGTCCGCATCGCCTATGATGGCCAGACGGTGACCAGCGTGCGCTATGGCGACGAGGATGTGGACTTTCGCGTTCTGTTTCAGGAAAAGGTGCGCACGGGAACGAAGTATCTCAGCGACCTTCCCATTCCCAATCAAAGAGGGCGCCTGATACCGCTCAAAGAAGTGGCCTGGTTCCAGGCTGGACCCGGCCCCCAAAACTACTATCATTATGATGGCGACCGCGCCATCACCATTACCGCGGATATCGTCAAGGACCAGACCACATCTCTGGAGGCAACTCAGGCTATTTTAAACCACTTCAAGCTGGACAGTGATTGGCCAGGGATGCGCTTCGAGCTGGGCGGCGAGGCGGAGGAAACCCAGGAGTCCATGGCCAGTCTGGGAAGGGCCTTCCTGGTGGCCATCATTGGGATCTATTTCATCCTCATCCTGCTGTTCAACAAGCTGACCCAGCCCCTCATGGTCATGACGGCCATTCCCTTTGGCATCGCCGGCGTCATCTTCGCTTTCGCTCTGCACGGCGAGGCTCTGGGATTTGTGGCCATCATGGGCATCATCGGCCTGGGAGGTGTGGTGGTCAACGACTCCCTGGTGCTGGTAAGCCATATCAACCGGCTTCAGGTCCAGATGCCCAATGAGGATATCAAAAAGGTAGTCGCCCGAGGGTCCGCAGACCGTTTGCGGGCCGTCGTCCTAACCACTCTGACGACCGTGGGAGGGGTTCTGCCCTTGGCCTATGGATTCGGCGGCACTGACCCTTATATGGCTCCCATGTGTCTGGCGCTGGCCTACGGCCTTCTGTGCGCCACGCCCATTACCCTGGTCCTGGTTCCCAGCCTGTATGTCATTCGTTATGATGTCGGGTCCATCCTGCTGCGACTGGGCGAGAAGTTGGGTATCAAGCGAGAATGCCCAGAGCCCGAAACTTCTTCTGAGGAATCCAAATGAGAAAATGGGCATCTTTTTGCTTAATCTTGTTGACCGTTTTTGTCTCTTTTTCCAGGCCGGCCGATTCGCAAAAGCTCCTTGAGTACGTAGCGCAAGGCGACACCTTGGCTCAGAATAGAAGCGCCCTCCTTTTCCCTCGATACTTTCCTGTTCGCTGGAGGCTAGAATCGGTTTTGGAGCCGGGGCGGATTATTTTTTTCAAAGATGCTGGACAGCGCCGTTACCCAAAGAGCGTGAGCAACATCTTGCCATGATCGAGACTGGGTCCCACCAGTGTCTTGATTGACTCAGCCTCTCCTTCCCTTCGATTTCGCTCATGTCACAAATTTCTTCTGGATTTCATTCTACACAGAACGTATTTTGAGGCCGATATTGATCCTGCCAAATGGAAGTAAAACCTTCCGAGAATGATCTTGAAACAGAAACCAGCCCAGTTGAGAACATACTGGAAGAATTACTTCTTTCAGAGCCTTTTTGCCGGCCTGTCAGTGTTTGTATTGTTGGTCGTCCTGCACATGCGGAACATCGTGGTGGTGGCCTCCATCGGATCGACGGCCTTCATCATCTTCACCATGCCCCGGGAAATAACGGCTAAGGCAATAAACGTCATCGGCGGACACATGGTGGGTTTCGCTTGCGGGGCGCTGTGCGCTCTGATCCCAAACTCCTATTATTTTCCGCCCGCTCTGAGTTATTCCGTCGCGGTGGGCCTGTCCATTTTCATCATGGTGGTCACCGACAGCGAACACCCACCGGCGGCCGGAACGGCTTTGGGCGTGGCTATCTCTGGTTTTTCCTGGCAGGTGTTCATCTCCCTGGTCATCAGCGTGGTCACCCTCTCTTTGATCCATCACTTCTTCAAGGCACATCTGAAAGATTTGGTATGAGAAATCCCGGATGAGATAGGAATGCTTTCAAATGCCCCCGAAACTGCCGCCCAAGCTCTGTCCCAAGATCATCCTGGAAGGCACCCGGCTGACGCATAAGACCGACATCGCCTTTAAGCTGAATGAACATCCGCAGATTGTTGGGCCTCGCAAATACCGCTACCACGCTCCTATTATTTCCGCTGAATGGTGTGGATTCACGAATTTTCCCTGGGGGCGTGGGCTGATAAACTTCGAGCCACAGGAAGAAGAGATGGCCATGGAGACGTATCGAACCTGGGCCAGATTGTTCGAATTGCTCAAGTATTACTCCTGGATTGTGGACCGATTTCACCTTTCAACGATCGTCTACCAATTACGCCAGGGACGTCACTATGACTTCAAATGGCTGGAGGAGCGATTGGCACCCCTGGGTTTTTGTATTGTTTTCTGTACCCGGACGAAGGAATCATTCGCACGAGCCAGAGAGAAACGCGTGAAAATCTCCGGCGAACCAAAGCAATACGGCGACTTAAGCGTTTTCATCGAGGAGCAGGAGAAGTTTCGAAAGGCCCTCTCGACATCAACTTTGCCTCATCTCGAGGTGGACATGTCCAACGATGATGTCGAATTGGCCTGCCAGACGATTGCGGACTGGTTGAAAGAAAATGATCTGCTGAGATTCCGTACTTGATGGAAGCTCCACAAAATAGATGAATCGCTATCTTTGCCCAGGCGGATCTCTGTCTGTTTGGATACTTCACATGATCTGCAAAAAACCCTTCATGCTGATCTTCGTCACGGCCTGCCTGGTCCTATCCTGCCGCTCAGGCCAACGGGCCACACCGTCATCAGCGGACACCGGACCTCGCCGCGGCGGCAAGATCGTCCTCCTTTCCCAGAACGGGCCCGACTATTTGGACCCCGCACTGGCCTATTTGTCGACATCCTGGGAGATCCTGCCGGCGGTGTACAACGGTCTGCTTAGCTATGTGAAAGCCGCGGGCGCCGAAGGACTGGACCTAATTCCTGATCTAGCCGCAGATATGCCCGTCGTATCGTCGGATGGTCGAACATACACCTTCGTCATCAAAGATGACATCCTCTTCGGTCCTCCGCTGAGCCGCCAGGTGAGGGCTGCTGATTTCAAGTATTCCATTGAACGACTATTCAGATTGAACTCGCCGGGAGTGGGCTTCTACATGAACATTCGAGGGGCGGCGGAGATAAGCAGCGGGAGGGCTGACCACATCGAGGGAATCGAGATCTGGGGCGACACGCTTACGTTCCATCTTCTGGAACCAGATGCCGTCTTTCTCAACAAGCTGGCTATGCCCTTCACGTACGTCGTGCCCAGGGAGGTGGCCGAGGACCATCCCCAGGACTACTCGCAGCACAGTGTGGCCACAGGTCCATACATGATCGCGCAATATGTGCCTCGCCGGCGCATCATCCTGGTGCGAAATCCGAATTATTCCGGCCATGAGGGCTATGTCGACACCCTGGAGATCCAGCTGGGCGCGAACACACTCAATGCGGTGGCCAAGATCAAGAAGGATCAGGCTGATCTGTTGCTGGACGTTTTGCCACCATCGGAGATACCCCGCCTCAAGGGAGATCCTCGCTATGAGAATCAGCTGAAAATCTCACCCATTGGCTCCCTGTATTATATTTTCATGAACTTGCAAGTAGAGCCCTTCGACGACCTCAGGGTCCGACAGGCGGTGTGCTATGCCATCGATAAAGGAGCGCTGCTAAAGGTGTGGTCCGGCCAGGGAACCATCGCCCACGAAATTATTCCACCGGAGTTCCCAGCCTTCGAGGCCCTGAATCTTTATCCCGGACCGAATCTGGAGAAGGCAAGGGAGCTGCTGGCTGAGGCCGGCTATCCTAAAGGCTTCAAGACCGATTTTTATGCCAGCAATTTGGATCCCAACCCGCGGGCAGCTGAGGTGGTCCAGGCTCAACTCAGGCAGGTGGGCATCCGGACCACCATTAGGCTTTTCGACTCTTCCGTCTACTACCAGCTCCTCGGCCGACCGGCTGAGAACATCCCCATGGGACTCACCGGCTGGTACCAGGATTATCCGGACCCCTCCAATTTCATCGACGTCCTGTTCAACGGAAACCGGATTACGGCGGTGAGGAACAACAACGTCTCTCACTATGACAACTTAGAGGTCAACCGGCTCATAGAAAAAACGCTGATCTCGATGGATCCCGAGACCAGGAAACAGAACTGGCGCCGCCTGGATCGGATGATCAATGCCGATGCCCCTATCGTGCCCTATCTCCACTTCACCAACCACGCTTTCATCAGTAGCCGACTGGGTGGTTACATTTACCACCCCAGCGTTGGCACCCTTTTGACCCGACTCTATCTGAAAGAACGAGCCCGCCTGTGACAGATCCTGATAAACATTCTCATGATCTTTTGCTGCCGAACTTGAGCTTCCGGTGGCACGCCTGGCGGCGTTTTCGTCGAGACCGTCTGGCCATCGCCGGGGGGATCTTCATTCTCTTCCTCATGGTCATTTCAGCGGCTGCTCCTCTGGTGGTCAAATACGGCACTCGGCACTCGCCATTTCAGCAGCACATGATGGACAAGATCACCGTGGGAAGAGGCCAGTTGGATGTCGTTGACGACGATGGGCTGCCGATGGGACCCAACAGGGTGTTTCTCTTGGGAGCGGATCTCACCGGCCGTGACGTGCTCAGCCGGGTCATCTACGGCGGGAGAGTTTCCCTGCTGGTGGCTCTGCTGGCCACAGGTGTTTCTTTGGTTATAGGACTCATCTGGGGCACTGTGGCCGCCTACTACGGCAGTTTCGTCGACGCGGCTCTCTCTCGGCTCATGGAGCTGATGATGGCTTTCCCCATATTACTTTTGGCCATCGCCTTGGCTTCGGCAATGCAATCCAGCAGCCTGTTGGTGGTCATCCTGATCATCGGTTTCGTCAATTGGACTTATATCGGACGCATCGTGCGGGGACAGGTGCTTTCTCTCAGAAAACGCGAGTTCGTGGAGGCGGCGCGAGCTCTGGGGGCCGGAGACGTGCACATCATGTTCCGGGTCATTCTTCCTAACCTGGTGGCGCCCCTCATCGTTTACTCTACTCTGGCCGTTGCCGGAAACATCCTTTTTGAGACGGCTTTGAGTTTTTTGGGTTTAGGTGTTCAGCCTCCCACGCCAAGCTGGGGGAATATGATCCGCGAGGGCATGAGCTATTATAATGTGGCCTGGTGGATCACCGCTTTTCCCGGCCTGGCCATTCTGCTGACAGTGCTGGCTTTCAATCTTTTAGGAGATGGACTACGCGATGCTTTGGATCCCAGGTTGAAGTGAGTGGCTTGCCGTGACTGTGTCCATGAACAAAGTTTAGAGAATTGAGCGAGTTAGGCGAGTTGAGAGAGTTAGAAAAATTAAAAGAGTTAGGACAGTTTACAGAGTGAAAATAAATAAACTCGAGGATATTGAGGCTTGGCAGAGGGCTAGGAAATTAGTACAGGAGATATATCGAATTACTGCTCGAGATGGGTTCTCAAAGGACTTTGGACTGAGGGATCAAATTCGGCGTGCGGCTGTTTCCATCATGTCATCGATCGCCGAGGGATTTGGTAGACGTTCAAACCGCGAATTCGCGAACTTTCTGAACTATTCTCACGGATCTACCGCCGAGGTTCAATCTCATTTTTACGTCGCGCTTGACCAGAGTTATATCGAGAAGAAGACTTTCAATTCTCTATACAAACAGTGTGATGAAATATCTCGTATGGTGTTATCCCTCAGTAAATATCTTCGTAAAAAGTAAATTCAGCGAGTTGAGTGAGTTAAGCGAGTTAAGAACTAAGGAAATCCTATGATGATAATCTCTGCAAACTCTCCAAACTCTCTAAACTCTCCTAACTCTTAGGTCCAAACCATGACCGCCTATCTTCTCCGTCGTCTGATATGGGTAGTGCTGCTGCTGGCGGGGGTCTCACTGGCGACCTTCGTCATTTTCTTTCAAATTCCCTCAAACCCCGCCGAGCTGGTGGCCGGGAAGAATGCCACCCCTGAAATGATCGCAAACATCGAACGGCGTCTGGGCCTTGATCAACCGTGGTACGTCCAATACTGGCGATTTCTCCATCGAGCAATACGGGGGGACCTAGGATTCTCTTATATTACCCAACAGGAGGTTGCCCCCATCCTGCTGGCTGCCTTCCCCGTCACCCTCTCGTTGGCCATTGGTGCGGCCATCATCTGGCTGGCCATTGGTATCCCCATCGGTGTCCTGTCGGCCCTCAAGCCCCGTTCGCTGCCAGACCGGCTGGCCATGATCTTCGCCCTTGTGGGCATCTCTACCCCCGTCTTCTGGCTGGGTCTGGTTATGCTCAAGGTTTTCGCCGACACCTTGGGCTGCTTTCCTTTGGGCGATTATATGGAGATCTCCCGAGGGGGTTTTTTCTCTTGGATGCATCATTTGATTTTGCCTTGGATTACCCTGGCTTTCCTCTATGCCGGATGGTATGCCAGGATGACTCGCGCCAACATGCTGGAGACGCTGGGTGAGGATTACGTCCGCACCGCTCGGGCCAAGGGCCTGGCCGAAGGAAAAGTGGTCTTCAAGCACGTCTTGCGCAACTCCCTGACTCCAGTGGTAACCATGTTCGGCATGGATCTGGGTTATCTCCTCGGCGGCGCCGTGTTGACGGAGACGGTCTTTGGCCTCCCCGGCATCGGCGGACTGGCCTGGAGAGCCATTCAGCAGCGTGATCTGCCCATGGTGATGGGTGCGGTGGTCTTCGCTGCCGTGTTCATCATTTTGGCCAATCTAGTAGTTGATCTTTTCTACGCGGTTTTGGACCCCAGAGTACGCTATCGCTGATGAATTTTTCCCTAAAAGTGGTTGACAAAACCCATAGGACTTAATATTTTATCACTACCTTTGAGACCAAAGATTTTCGATAGCGGGTTTTTGCCACCAGAATTATGCCTGCAAATTTACCACCACAATACTTCGCCGCCGAGCAAAGGTGGCGTGAGGCCTCCACCCTTGAGGAGCAGATCGAGGCCCTGCGCGAGATGTTGGCCATCATGCCCAAGCACAAGGGCACCGATAAGCTCCAAGCCGATCTCAAAAGGAGAATCGCAAAGCTTCAAAGGGAGGTAAAGGAGCAGCGTAAAAAAGGTGGGCACAGAAGCCAATTGGGCTATGTGCCTAAAGAAGGGGCTGGCCAGGTGGCCGTTATCGGTCCTCCCAACGCCGGCAAATCGGCCCTGGTGAGAGCTATGACTCATGCTCATCCTGATGTGGCCCCTTATCCTTTTACTACCCAGAATCCCGCTGCTGCCATGATGCCCTATGAGGATATCCAGATTCAATTGGTGGACACGCCACCCATCTCCGACCAGTATAAGCTCCCATGGCTCCCCAATCTTATACGGCTGGCGGATCTGGCCGTACTGGTGGTGGACTTAGGTCATGATCCCATCGGGCAGGCTCAGATGGTCATCGACGAGATGGAGGAGACCAGCACACACCTGAACGGAAGTGGTGGGAAGAGCAATGGTCAGGAACCCATCGTGTTGGTGAAGACAATCATAGCGGGCAATAAGGACGATTTACCTCAGGCGCTGGAGAATTTTCATCAGCTCAGTGATAAGTTCGGGCAGGACTTTCAAATACTGTCCTTCTCGGCGCAGAAACGCGAGGGATTGGAGAATTTCAAGACAAAAGTCTTCCAGGCGTTGGAGATCCTCCGCGTCTACACTAAGGAGCCAGGCAAAAAGCCGGACCTTGAGCAGCCTTACGTCCTCAAGCACGGCAGCACCGTTCTTGACGTGGCAGCCTCTATACATCGCGACTTCGCCAGCCAGCTGAGATACGCGCGCATCTGGGGGTCGGAAAAGTACCAGGGTCAGAGCGTGCAGAAAAATCACCGTGTGGAGGATGGCGATATCATCGAGCTTCATCTGTGAAGCTCAGTATCAATTAGAGGTGGGAAGGAAAAAATTTTTCCCTCATGTCCAAGGAGGATGAGCATATGGCGATCAAAGAAACGATCAGAGGCGACGTGGCCGTTCTGAATCTGAGAGGGAAACTCATGGGAGGGCCCGACTCGACAGCTCTGCATGATAAAGTTCACGGCCTGATCGCCGACGGCATTAAACAGGTGGTCATCGACCTGGGAAAAGTGAAGTGGATGAACAGTTCCGGATTAGGTGCTCTGATGGCCGCCCTCACCACCCTGCGCAACGCCGGCGGCGATCTGAAGCTGGCCAACGTAACCAAGAAGATCGAAAGCCTGTTGTTGATTACCAAGCTGATTACCGTTTTTGAGACATACGAGACGGCGGACAGAGCTGTAGTCAGCTTTCGGCAATAGGCGAGAACTGCTGAGAGAAACAGGCCCGGGACCGCCCGGGCTTTTTTATGAAGGTACCGCTGAAAAACTGATTATCGACTCCTTACCCAAAGAGGTGATACCATGGCAATTAAGGAAAGCGTGAGCGACGGCATAGCTGTCCTGGCACTGAAAGGAAAACTCATGGGAGGGCCCGACCCCTTAGCGCTGCACGATAGAGTTCACGGTCTCATCGGCGATGGCATCAAACAGGTTGTCGTCGATCTGGGAAACGTGAAATGGCTGAACAGCTCGGGCTTAGGAGCGCTGATGGCTAGCCTCACCACGCTTCGTAACGCAGGGGGCGATCTGAAATTGGCCAAGGTGGGCAAAAAGATCGAAAGCCTGCTGTTGATCACAAAGCTCATCAGCGTGTTTGAGATATACGATTCTGTGGATAGGGCCGCAGCCAGTTTCGGGAAATAGCAAAGAGTCGCTGAGAGCAAAAAGCCTTGAATAGAAAAGGCTTGCTGGGATCTGAAGGTAAGCTTGATGGGATCTATGCATTTGCAAAAAAGTTGGCCTGAGAATGCAGATCCATCGCGAGAGCTTGCTGATCTTCATGAACTTAGTGGACTGTCAAATGGTGAGGAGTCACAATGAAAACTAAGCAGGAGCAACTTGATCAACTCTGCATTAACACCATCCGCTTTCTAGCCGCAGATGCTGTGCAGAAAGCCAATTCCGGCCACCCCGGCTTACCCATGGGCGCGGCGACCATGGCTTACGTGTTGTGGTCACGTCACCTGCGGCATGCTCCCTCCAATCCTCAATGGGCTGACCGAGACCGTTTTATTCTCTCGGCAGGTCACGGCTCGATGCTCCTGTATGGTCTGCTCCATCTCACCGGCTATGGCCTGCCCCTCTCAGAGCTACAGTCATTCCGGCAATGGGGCAGCAAAACTCCCGGACACCCCGAGGGTCAAATCACTCCAGGGGTGGAGATCACCACGGGCCCCCTCGGTCAGGGAATCAGCCACGCTGTGGGAATGGCATTAGCCGAAGCACATTTGGCGGCCCGTTATAATCGGGCCGAGCATCCCATCGTGAATCACTATACGTACGTTATCGCCAGCGATGGCGACCTCATGGAAGGCGTGGCTTCGGAGGCCTGTTCCCTGGCTGGCCATTTGGGCCTGGGCAAATTGATCGTGTTGTTCGACGACAATCGTATCTCTCTGGCTGGCGCCACTTCCTTGGCTTTCACCGAGGATGTCGCAGGACGCTTCCAGTCATATGGGTGGCACGTTGACCGTGTTGATGGGGGCAATGATTTGGACGCCATCGACGCGGCTATTAAGGCTGCTCGCGAGGAGCCCTCCCGGCCCTCCATTATCCTGGTGCGCACCATTCTGGGCTACGGCGCACCCAATAAGCAAAACACCTTCAAAGTTCATGGGTCACCCCTGGGGCCAGCGGAGCTGGAAGCGGCCAAGAAGAACTTAGGTTGGCCCATCGAGCCGGATTTCTTCGTCCCGGAAGATGTCCTTAAACAGTTCCGGCAGGCCGTGGCTCGCGGTCAGACTTGGGAGGTGGAATGGGAGAAGAGCTTCGAACGCTATGCGAAGACATATCCTGAACTCGCAGCGGAATTCAAACGGCGAATGGCCGGCGACCTTCCAGAGGGCTGGGATGAAGATCTTCCCGCTTTTCCTCGGGACGATAAGGGCCTGGCCACACGCAAAGCTTCGGAAGTCGTCTTGCAGACCCTTGCTGCGCGGCTTCCAGACCTGATGGGTGGCTCGGCAGATCTCAATCCCTCCACCTTCACCTGGCTGAAGGGATTCGGGGATTTCCAATCGTCCGATAACACACCTGAAGACAGACAGGGAGCCGTGGGGCAAGAGTGGAACTATGGGGGCCGCAACGTGCATTTTGGCGTTCGTGAGCACGCCATGGGTGCCATGGCTGGAGGGATGGCGCTGCATGGGGGCTTCATTCCCTATACGGCCACCTTTCTGGTCTTCTCCGATTACATGCGCCCCCCCATGCGATTAGCTGCCCTGACGGGGGTCCCCGTGATCTACGTCTTCACCCACGACAGCATTGGCCTGGGAGAGGATGGCCCCACTCACCAGCCCATCGAACATCTCATGAACCTGCGGGCCATTCCCAATTTGACGGTCATCCGCCCGGCCGATGCCTCCGAGACCACAGAGGCTTGGCGAGCCGCTTTGCTGAGGACTAATGGCCCCACAGCCCTGATCTTCTCCAGGCAGGGCTTGCCCATTCTGGACCGCAGCAAGTTTCCGCCGGCTAAGGGGCTGCAACGTGGAGCATACATTCTGTGGCAGTCAAGGGACGGCATTCCGGACGTCATCATCATAGCCACCGGGTCTGAGGTACACATCGCTCTGGACGCTGCTAAAAAGCTGGCTTCCGAGTGTATCAAGACAAGGGTGGTCTCAATGCCCAGCTGGGAGTTGTTTGACCAACAGCCGGCCAATTATCGAGAAAAGGTGCTGCCCTCAGAGGTGCGGGCGCGGGTAGCCGTGGAGGCGGGCATCAAGCTGGGCTGGGAGCACTATGTGGGCACGGGAGGTGCTGTGGTGGGCATGGAGAGCTTTGGAGCCAGTGCCCCTGCAGAGGTACTCTATGAGAAATTCGGGATCACCGCAGACGCGGTGGTGGCCCTGGCCAAGGAACTGCTGGATTAATAACGATATTTCAACGGCCTTCTGGGCCATGAGATCATCTTTGTGTGATGAACAAATCAAATAGCTTTTACAACAGTGATCGAAAATGTTTTAGTTGACGCTAATTCCACCAGGGAGGATATCATGTGGTGAAATTGGGCGATTTGAAATTTGTGCGAGTGGCTTCCCGAAGTACCTGGAGAGAAAACCTTATTTGCGAAGCGCTGAGCTGGTGGTAGAGGGCACAAGATACCCTTTGGAGGTCTCCCAGTATATCAAAGAGATCGCCTGTAAGACGCCGGAAGACCAGATGTTGCGAAAACTAGCAACTTCACTGTTGCGCCTAGCGGCCAAACAGGCCGCCGAATATGCCATCAGCAAAAAGAGTGAGGGACTGGGGGCGCTGCTGTCGGGAGTCAATGCGATTACCGAAAAGACGGATACCCGGAATTAGCAGACGCTGCCTTACAACATCTCCTATGCCCGAATTCCGCTTCCGGAAGGGACATACGAAATGCAGCTGAAGAGCTATTCCCCTCAAGGGCCGCGCACCTTTTCCAAGAAATTACAGGTCGCGATTCTCAAAGGGTAGATGATATTTCAAAACTTTCACATTCTCGACAGCATCCCCCTGGATTTGTAGCACAATATCGTCGTCTGTGCGGTGCATAAGACAGATACGCCACTTCTTTTCCAGAGATATTCGCAAATTCACGTTCGATATCATAAAGACTGGGGTAGACATCGGTTGCCAACATCTTGACACTGAAAATAGTTCCTGCACAGATTCTGATTCTGGAAACCGGCGACCGGGTGGTGGCTGACGCGCCGATCGTTTTTTTCTGTGACAAAACAGCGACGGATGGGCTTTTCAGCTCAACATGGCTTATGCAAACGAAAAATACTTGATTTGATGCGTATCCAATCTAATTTTAATATGAAAGGTAAATAAATACCACCAATGATGTGCTGCGTTAAACAACCCGCCATACCCTTTTAAGAAATATGGCACATTTCTTTGTCTCACAACCAAGGAATGATTCACAATGAAAACCAATGCCGATCAATCGTCTCCCCGCTCACTGGATAAAGAACAAGGACAGCAGCGAACTTATTCTAAGGCAGGGTCTTTCTACGGTCGCCACAACCTCCCTGTCTCCCTCTCTCGAGAAGGATTTTCAATCTCCATCGATCAGGTAGGAGACACATGGTTATACCAAAGAGAATGTGACGGGGATAGGGTCGAGAAAAAACTCCTCACCTCCATCAACATGGTTCTGATCAATCCGGTCGAACCCCTCAACAGGCCGAAGGAGATTACCTCCTACCTGCTGGTAGAATTCGAACGGCCCCTGATGATCGAGCCCGGGGTCAAGAGGAGGATCTTTGTGACATTCCCCATCGAGATTGGTGTCTTCATGTCCAGCAAAAGAGGCTTTGAGATCATCGATATCTTAACAATGCAGAAGCAGAAATTCACATTGTACGGGAATCCGCGAACAGGCGTTATCTGTAAATACTGGAAAAGCAGCATCCATGCGACGGAGCCGCAGGTAGATCCCATCCGGCAAGGCGTCATGAGGCTGAATGTCAGCAACGTCAGCGATCACTGGGTAGAGGTGACCAGGGCCGTGTTCAACGCTTTTGGAATGAAACTTTTCTACAGCACGGACCTGGTGGCCATGAAGGCAACTATGAAAATATTAGGCAAATATATGGCAGAAACGGATTTCTCCAACTCACCCCTGAGGAAAGACATGACCAATTCCCTGGAGCTATATACCTCAAGAAAGCTTATTGTGACGGCACCAAAATTCATCATGGAGCAGGGCATATGAGGTTAAATAGAGTAGTCTATGGCGATGTGACCACGCTTGATCTCCTATCAGTCATTCTGATCTTCTTGGTGGCCGTCATTCTGGCCAAGGGATTAACCATTTACCTGAGAAGATCACTGAAAGAGAAGGTCAGCAAGGATAAGCTGCAGATTATTTCCAAAGCGATATATTACGGAATCCTGGGTATCGCTGTGCTGGCCTCTTTTCCGATATTGGGGATCAATCCATCGGGATTACTGGTTGCTGGCGGCATATTCGGCATCATCATCGGCTTCGCCAGTCAGAGTATTGTGGGCAATCTGATATCAGGCGTCTTTCTGATGATGGAACGGCCGATCAAGATCGGAAATTCCGTCCGGATTGGCGAATATTCGGGAATGGTCGAGGATATCCGGGTCATCTCCACCTCGCTACGCACCTGGGATGGCATCTATGTCAGGATCCCCAATGAGAAGGTGTTTACCGACAGCATCATCAATTACGTTGCCCATGTGGCCAGGCGATTTGGCTACATGGTGGGCATCCGCTACAGCGATGATGCGGATAAAGCCATCTCTATCATCAAGAATCTTATCGAAGACCACCCTATGGCCTTGAAAAATCCACCGCCTCAGGTCTTCGTCGATAATTTGGGAGACAACGCCGTCAACATCGTCGTCAGGATGTGGACTCCTGCCAAGGAGTGGTATGGCCTGAAAATGGAAATGCTGTGGAAAATCAAAAAGGCTCTGGAAAAAGAGGGCATCGAGATCGCCTTCCCACAGCGGACGGTCTGGTTTGCCAATGAACCGGACACGAGGGAGGCCGCGGATTCTTCTTGACCCGCGACCGTGCGTCCAGCTACTCCGTGAGGTGAATACCAATGGGCATTTAATCTCCTCTTCGGTGAAACGCTGCATGAAGCCCATACCGCTGGACTGCGACAGATCGATGACTTCTTTACAAAGGGCACCAGCCAGGACTAATTCGCCCAGATTAGCTGCTTTCCCGCTTCGTGGTATCGGATGTCTATTTCAAAACCCCATGGGAACCTTTAGCCGCTCATGATGTTCTGTCTTTCTCTACCCATAGATATTCCTACAGTTACTGATGCATTTCAGCATCACCTCTGAACGTTCGTCGTGCGTCTATCGCAATTTCGAGTAAGCGATGAAGAGGTCTAAACGGTCGATTCGTCATAATGTCATCCGCCTGTTGGCCGCATTACTGGCCTGCACCCTCGTGCTGTTGGTTATTGCGCTTTTTCTCCTGACCACCAGTCCGGGGGAGCGACTGTTTAAAGGGCTGGTCGAGAAACAGTTGAGCCGCATACTGGACCAGGAAGTGGCCATCGGGCAGATGGAGACGAACCTGCTGTCGCGGCTTCAGATCCGAGACGTCAAGGTCTACCAGTTGCCGTCGGGGGACGAGGAAAAAGTACTTCTGAGTATGGAATACGCCAAGGTGCAATACCGGCTGACCGATTTGCTGCGCCTTCAGCTCTCAGTTCGATCCCTCGAGCTAGATGGTCTGAACCTGACCGTTCATCGGGACAGCTTGGGTATTCTCAATATCCCGTCTCCGGAACCTTCCAGCAAACCTGATGCCGAAACGAAAGGACCCTCATTTCAGGTCCTTCTCGGTCAACTGTCGATTCGAAACTCGTCTTTCCAATATCACGACGCCCAGGTCCCCATTGAAGGACGATTACAGAACCTCTCCGGCACCGTCGAATACGGATCCCAGGACACCTACCGATACTACATCGAGATCGACTCCATCCTCGCGATTTATAAAGATGTCTCTCTTGCTTTTCACGGGGGGCAAATGAGAGGAACTTGGCATCCCCGCCTCTGGAAATTGGACTCGCTGTCCGTGAACCTGCCAGATCTCGCTCTATCAGGCCAGGCTGAGGTTTTCCAAGATGACCAAAAGCCCACCATCACTGGAAGGGTAGAGATGCAGGGGAACCCAGGTCTTATGTGGCAACAGATAGGCCCTCTTTTTACCGACGAGGTGCCCTTAGTGGACGGCCATCTCCATCTCACTGCCGATCTCGAAGGGGCTCTTCCAGAGCCATGCATTCAGGCTCGGTTGGAATTGACCGACTTCCGGGGCTCCTCCATCCGCCTTTCCCGGGGATCAATAGTGGCGCAATGGGAGTCCGGCGTTGCCACTCTGGAGAAACTGCAGTTGAATGTATTGGGAGGCCAACTCTCAGGCAAAGGCAGTTTCATAGCGGACAGCCTGAACACATTTGATCTTTCCCTCGATGTTCAAGCTGTCGATATCGCTCAGACATGGCAGATTCTATACCAAGAGGCTTCTCCATATCAGGGCCGGATCAGCGGGCAGGTCTCTCTGGCCGGAACAGGGCGTCAACCGAGAGATTGGACCACATCTGCGAATATACAGCTTCAGCAAGTCCAATACCGTTCTCAGAACATTCCGGATTATGTCGCTCGACTCTCATATGGGAGGGGAACAGCACGGCTCTCTCTCGACCATCAGGACTCCCGGGTCTCGGCCCAGGCAAGGCTGGAGCAGGACCGTCTCACCGGGAGCTTCTCGCTGGACATCGCAGATCTGGAGCCCTTAGCCGCTCTGGCCAATGTGTGGGAGCTAACTGGAACCATGGAGATCCAGGGTGATCTGTCCGGCACATTGAGCTCGCCGCAAGTGATGATGAATCTGAGGGGGAATAACATCGCTTATCAGAACTTTCCGGTCGATAGTCTTGCCGGTTCGATGCGTTATC
Source organism: candidate division Zixibacteria bacterium SM23_81 (assembly GCA_001304015.1). Lineage (GTDB taxonomy): Bacteria > SM23-81 > SM23-81 > SM23-81 > SM23-81 > SM23-81. The sequence goes on from LJUY01000004.1 coordinate 42,015, forward strand.
AGGACGGTCAGATTTCTGTCTCTGACATGTTCTGCCGAGGACGCCTGGCGGTTACGGATACGCTCCAGGCTCCATTTCACCTCACGGGCATTTTGGGAGAGATCTCCTATGAGGGACGTGCCAGCGGTTCGGCAAAAGATCCGGTTGCGCAATTGGACGTAAATATGAATCAAGTGAGTTATGGGGATCATCGTTTCGATCGGGGCCACCTGCAGATCGAGCTCAAGAACCACCAGGTCGAGTTGACCGATCTGAATGTGCGCCGTGATTCGCTGCTGGTGAGAGCCATCGGTCAAGCCGATATCGACTCGAGAAGGGCGATCTGTCAGGTGGATTTGTTCGAAATCCTCACTGGCCAGGACAGCACCGCTCTCGGCCAACCAAGCTTTCCCGAAGAGTTTGTCGAGGGCGGTGGAAATCTACTCCGTGTCGGCGGGATAACGGGAGCTTTTGATTTTTTGAAAAAGGACGCCCCCGTTCTGCAATTGAATGGAGAGCTGTACGATCTCGGGAAATTGGCTCAAGCGCTCCCTCGTCCGGCGGAGGTTACAGGAGCCGTGAAGTTCGATCTGAAAGCACACGGAAATCTGGACAATCCCCACGCCGAATTCACCTGCCGGTGCTATAGAATGGGCTACGGTTCTGCCGAGATCGATTCGCTGCGGGGACATCTCATCTTTGCTGATAGACAGGTGCAGCTCAAGTCGTTGGACCTCTTCCAGCAAGAGCATCATTCGCTGGCAACGGCACTGATAGAGTTGACCCAAAGAGAACACGGCCGGTATTCTCTTTCAGATCAGAGCCCATTCCGTGGGCGGATCCAGGGACAGAAACTCGATCTCGGCATCGTCCAAGCCTTCCTTCCGTCGGTGATGGAGATTGCCGGCCTGTGTTCCTACGATTTGAGCTGGAATGGAACTTTTGCGAATCCCCATCCATTGGGAACGATACAGATCCAGAAGGGCACCTTTCGAGGAAATCCCGCAGCGCCGCCTATAGAGCAGATTGACCTGGCTATCTCGATACAAGATTCGGTCCTTAATATCGACCAGCTGACAGCTTCCTTTCGCCAAACTCCTCTGTTTCTGGGGGGACAGATCATAACTTCTCAATTTCAGGACTTTCATGTGCAGCTTGATCTGTCAGTGGCCAATTACGGAACCATCGCCAGCCGGGGCATAGTCACACCGGATTCTCTTCAATTGAAAGCGGATATTCAAAAAATGGATCTGGCGATGATCCAACCTTTCTTCACGACCCTGCAGAAACTCTCGGGCACTTTGAACACGGAGATCTTCCTGTCCGGCTCGCCACAGGACCCTCAGCTGAAGGGCCAACTGGTGATCCGCAATCTGGTTATTCAGCCCCAAGGATTGGACACTCCCCTCACCAGGGGGATAGTGACTGCTCGTTTCGACCGGAACACAGCCACCATCGACTCCCTGTTCATGCGCCTTGGAGAAGGTACCATCTTTGTTGCTGGCCGTGTGGCTCATGGCCGCGGGGAGCTCACTGACATCGATTTGCAGACCCGAGTCAAGGAAGTGAATATCAATCGGCCCAAAGAGATCGCCGTACAGATCCAATCGATCGATCTGAACTATCGGAAAATGAATGGTTTCTATCTTCTAGAGGGAGATGTGGTTTTAGGCGAAACGCGTTTTCTAATCGATTTCAAACCGCAATCTGTTTCCCCATTCACTCAGAGGATTGAACGCCCAAAGAAGGAACTTCCCGCGTTCTTGGCGCAAACCCGTCTAGACGTTCGTCTCCGGGAAAGCAAGAACATCTGGGTAGATAACAATCTGGCACGTCTGCGTTTGCATGCTGAACTGGGCATCATCGGCACGGCCGCTCAGCCGAATCTGTCTGGACGCGTTGCCGTAGAAGAAGGTTACATTCTCTATTTAGACCGCAAGTTCAAGATCCAGAAAGGCATTGTCGACTTCGCGGATCCCCACCGTCTCAATCCCATCATAGACCTCACAGCTGAGTCGTCCGTCAGCAGTTATCAAGAACAAGAGTGGCAGACCTATCAGGTCGCTCTCGCGGTGCAGGGACCACTTGATGAGGTCCAGGTGTCACTCACTTCAGAGCCGCTATTAGACAAGCCCGATATCGTCTCGCTGCTGACCCTGGGCCGAACCAGGGGGCAACTGGGCAGTCGAGAGGCTGGCAGCAGTGCGCTGGTCGAACGGGCCAAAGATTTCTCCAGCAGAAGAATAACCGGTTATACTGAAAGAAAATTGGGCAGCCTTCTGGGTCTAGAGCAGATCACCATTGAGGGAAATCTGTTTCGGTTCGACAAATCATGGGGGCCGAGATTGGTGGCCTCCAAGAGGATCTCGAAGCGCATGGATGTGACCTACACCACCACAGTGGGCTATTTGAATGACTACAATATCCAATTGGGCTACCGCCTGACGCCGCATTTCTCCCTGGTCAGTCAGACCGATCAAGTAGGTCATTCAGGTGTCGACCTGCTCTATAAACTGAGATTTCCATGAACAGAACGATCTTTTGGTGCTTGAGCCTCCTGATGAGCCTCCTTATCGGCTCAGGAACTCCGGCCGCCAAGGATTTGGAGAAGCTCAAGGTTACATCTGTCGTTTTTCAGGGCAACAAGGCCTTCTCTGAGCGTTCTTTGAAGAAGATCATGCTCACCCGCACAGCGGGATTCCTGAGGCCGGCCTATTACCATCCAGATGTCTTTCAGGATGATGTCACCAGCCTTTTAGAATTCTATCGACGAAATGGTCATTTAGAAGTCAGCATACCCCAGACTGAGGTCGTCATCGACTCTGCAAAGAGCACAGCGGATGTGCGTATCACCATCGTAGAAGGCGAGCTGACCCGAGTAGACGGCGTTGCTATCCTGGGCAATACGGTTTTTTCGGACGATGTCTTGATGGAGCAGATCAAGATCCGCTCCGGAGACCCTCTAAAGCGACAAGAAATCCAAAACGCCACCTTGGCCATTCTGACACTCTATTCCAACAATGGCTATCTGGAAGCAACCGTGAGCCCGGACATCCGGATCAATCAGGAAGGCCATCGCGCCCTGGTCGACTTTTTCATCCAGGAAAACAACCAGTTTCGGGTCGACAAATTATGTTTTGAGGGATTGGACAAAACAAAACCGGCGATTGCTAGACGAGAGCTCTTGTTTTGTCCGGGAGACATCGTTCGCTACTCGCAGCTCCTGCAATCACAACGCAATCTGTACCTGACAGGTTTGTTTGAAAGCGTTTTTATCCGCCCACTGTCCCCGGCCGATGAGGATTCAGCGAAAAAAGATATTCTCGTTGAACTCAGGGAGAGGATGGCCTGGGAGCTCAACACGGGCATCGGATATGGGTCTGTTGAAAAAGCTCGCTTAACCCTGGGCCTGTTCAACATGAACCTGGCAGGAACGGCCAGAAAAGTTGGATTGACTGGAAAGATGAGCTTTGTGAACCGGCGGGTGGAGGTTTCCTTCACGGAACCGTGGACGCTGGGGTATCGATGGCGAACGGATATCAACCTGTTGACTGAATATCTCGAGGAACCCGGTTTTGATCTGACCCGTACCGGTGGGCGCATCGAGGTCGGCCGCTCTTTCTCTCATCGCTCCAGTGCCTCTCTGACCTATCGCCAGGAGCAGGTTAATCTTCGCCGCATCAAGGTGAGACCTGTACCAGAGAAATACAAGACCAATCTACGGACCTTAACTCTTTCTCTGGTATATGACACCCGGGACAACCTATTTAACAGCACCAGAGGATTGTACCTGGAATGGACCAACGAGATGGCTGGAGCCTTTTTACAGGGCACAGACACGTTTGCGCGATCTATTGGCCGGGCGAAATATTTTCACCGCCTGACGAGCTCCGCCCTTTTGGCCCATTCTCTTGAGGCCGGCTGGATGGATGTTTTCGGATCCTCTGATGAGATCCCCTTGAACGAACGGTTTTTCACCGGAGGACCGAACTCTCTGCGTGGATTCGAATATCGGCTTGCAGGCCCATTGGATGAGAACGGTTACCCGTTGGGAGGAAAGTTCAAAACAACTCTCAACGTGGAGGTGCGTCAAGGTGTATACAAATGGATCGGCGCAGTGCTTTTCGCCGACATGGGAAATGTGTGGAAAGAAGTGGAACAGGCTCGACTCGACGACATTCGATTTTCTCCCGGCTTCGGCCTTCGCGTGAACACGCCCCTGGGCATCTTTCGCTGCGACCTCGGCATCAATGTGAAGCCCAGACGAAATGAGGCCTCTGGGAGAGTAGTATTCAACATGGGACAGGCTTTTTAACATCGATGGCGCTCATACGCTGAGATATATTTACCTATGGAGCAACAGGGCAAAAACGATCGCTGGTGGTCGCAGATACGATCCCTGTATTCAGATATTTGGGACTTTCTGACAAAGGACATCTGGAGTCTCGATCTGACAAAATTGAGCCGTCTGCAGGCCTTCGGCATCCGGCAGGCCAAGGTGCTCATCTTTGTCTTGCGACAATTCTATTCGGATAAGCTCCTCATCCGAGCATCCTCTCTCACTTACTCCAGCCTGCTGGCCATCGTCCCCTTTCTGGCCGTCGTCTTCTCCATTCTCAAAGCGATCGGCCTCCACATAAACCTGGCGCCGGCCCTGTCCAATTTTCTGGCCCCGTTGGGTGACCGGGGGGAGATCATCGCGGAGAAGATCTTGGAATTTGTGGCCAACGCCCAGACCAGCACCCTGGGCCTTGTGGGAACCACCGTTCTTCTTCTGACGGTATACGGCATTTTGAACAAAATCGAGGGGTCCTACAACGACATCTGGCATGTCCCCGAGGGGCGAACCTGGCCGCGCCGATTGGCAGGTTATACGCTTTTGACCGGGGTCGGCCCTCTGTCGCTGTTCCTCATCCTCGCCCTGACGGCCTCCCTCACCTCCTTGGACTTCGTCCGCGAATTTCTCAGTTTGCAACACCTCGCCAAGCTGTTTGATCTGGTTGTCAAGTTGATGCCCTATGTGCTCAGTTGCCTGCTATTTTCCATCGTCATCTGGTTCGTTCCCAACATCCGGGTCAGCATCCGGGCGGCCATCATCGGGGGGGTCTTTTCAGGCATACTCTGGCAGCTGTCCAACTGGGGTTTTGCACGATTTATCGCTGGGGCGACCCGCGCCAGCACGCGAGACATCCTTTTCGCAGGATTTGCCGCCTTGCCACTCTTCCTGTTGTGGCTCTATGCCAGCTGGAGCATCCTGTTGCTCGGCGCCGAGCTCGGCTATGTGGTTCAGCATGTGGGAATCATGGAATGGCGGGAGCTGGAAAAGCGGTACGGCGAATCACTGCGTCGTTTCATCGCAGTTCGGACAGTTTTGGTCATCGTGAGAGACTCTGCTGCCCATAAAGGTGCATCAAATTTGGTCGGCCTCGCTAGAGAAGTCGGTGCCCCGGAGCCGGTGGTCCGAAGCGCGCTACAACCGCTGTTTTTTGCTAAAATTATAACTTCTGCTCCGGCTGGCTCCCTAAACTATGTTCCGGCTCGAGATCCGGCTCGAATCACCATGGCAGAGCTTCTCCTGGCCCTCAGGGGAGAAATCTCGCTGCCCAAGAGGCTGTTTTCCCGAGACAAGTTCGGACAGAACGTGGTGGCACTCCTCCGGGAAATCGACTCCTCAATGGATGAAGGCATCGCTAACTTATCTCTCAAAGAGACTACGGACTTCGTGGAAGGACGCTTAAGTCCTGACAAGCACGGCCCGAAACCTTATATAAGCAAATGACACTTATCCCTAAACGGATTATCAGCTGAAAGGTGTGACTATGAAGATCAAACTCAGTTTTTTGGGCGCCGCGCAGAACGTGACCGGTTCCCGATACATGGTGGAGACCAATGGCCAAAGGCTGCTGGTAGATTGCGGATTGTATCAGGAGAGGGACCTTCGGGGAAGGAACTGGGATCCTTTCCCCATTCCCCCCAAGAGCATCGATGGCGTCCTTTTGACTCACGCTCACCTGGATCACTGCGGTCTTCTGCCAAAGCTGGTCAGGGAGGGGTTCGCTGGAAAGGTCTATTGCACCGACGCCACCGCTGAGATCGCCCAGATCGTCCTGCTGGACTCCGCCCATCTGCAGGAAGAGGATGCCGAGTATAAGCGAAAGCGGCACGAACGAGAGGGCCGAAAGGGGCCCTATCCCGAATTGCCACTGTACACAACAGAGGACGCCGAAGCCGTGACGCCCCTGTTCACGCCGGTCAAGTATGAACAGCCCCTTCAGCTGGGTGATGGTCTGGAGGCCATCTACCACGACGCTGGCCATATCTTGGGGGCATCCACCATTTTGCTGAAGATCAAACAGAATGGCGAGGGGCGAAAAATATCGTTCTCCGGCGATGTGGGCCGGTGGGACAAACCGATACTTCAAGATCCAATCCTAGTGGATCAGGCTGATTATGTGGTGGTGGAATCAACTTATGGGGACAGACTGCACGATGACGAGGCATCTGTGAACGGTGACCTAGCCAAGGTCATTAATGAGACCCGAAAGGCAGAAGGCAACATCGTCATCCCCAGCTTCGCTGTGGAGCGAGCTCAGGAGGTATTGTATCATCTAAACGAGTTGTTGATGGAGAATCTCATACCTCACCTACCGGTCTTTATAGATAGCCCCATGGCCATCAGCGTCACAGAGGTGTTCGAGCATCACCCCGAGCTGTTTGACGAGGAGATGATGAAGCTGATTCTCAGGAGAAAATCGCCCTTCGATCTTCCCAGGCTGAAGATGACCAGGACCGTTGATGAATCAAAGGCCATCAACGATGTGGAAGGCACGGCCATCATCATTGCCGGCTCCGGCATGTGCACCGGTGGCAGGATTAAGCATCACCTGGTCCGCAACATATCCAGACCAGAGAGCGCCATACTCTTCGTGGGCTATCAGGCGGTTGGCACCCTAGGGAGGCACATCGTCGACGGGGCCAAGGAGGTCAGGATTTTAGGGCAGATGCATCGTGTTCGGGCCAGAATAGCGCAAATCCACGGTTTCTCAGCTCATGCCGACCGTGACGAGTTGCTCAGATGGTTGTCGGGACTGAAGAAATCTCCCAGGCACGTTTTTGTCACTCACGGGGAGCCGGAAGCTGCGGCTGCGTTTTCCAAATTTCTCCATGAAAAAACCGGCTGGGAGACGTCAGTGCCGAGCTATGAAGACACTGTCACCTTAAACTAGTCTGAGATCATTGAGGAAGCGCCATGAGGATACTCGTAACCATTTCTGGCGTGATGGCAATTTTATTTTCGATGTGCTGTTTTATTCTACCTTCGCATGTTTGTGCGCAAAGTCTCTCCGATCAGGTCGACGAGCTGCTGCGAGGACGCATCGAGGTAGCCGGCGTGCCACCGAAAATTGAGGTCATAGACGAGCTGATCCATTCCTCGAACGTGTTGCCACTGTTTTACGAAAGACGGGCTTATCGCCCGGCCTGGAGCGGCGACTCCGGCCCTCTATCACGGATCGACGATCTCATCAAAGCCATCGGCCAGGCCGATCGGGAAGGCCTCCGCCCTGCCGACTACCATCTGGCCAGGCTCCAGACGACGCTGGAGGAGATCCGTCAAAACCAGAAAAAGCGATTGCCATTGAACCCGCACCGCTTGGCAGACTTGGACTTGTTGGCCACGGATGCCTTCCTGATCCTGGGATCGCATTATCTGGCCGGGCGTATTAACCCTGAGACCATCGATCCGGAGTGGGTCGCCAATCGCCGGGAGACCGATCTGGCGGTTGTGCTCCAGAAGGCACTGGACGCCAACCATATCAAGGCGGCCCTGGAGGACCTGCTTCCCCAGCAGCCGGGATACGGCCGGCTCAAAGAGGCGCTTCTGAAATATCGAGATCTAAGCGCCAGGGGCGGCTGGCCATCTGTGCCCGATGGTCCCAAACTGCAAAAAGGCGACCGCGGGCTTCGAGTCGCGTTGCTTCGCTCCCGCTTGGTGAGCGAAGGCGTTCTTCGTCAAGGGGAGTCAGTCGAAGCAGAACTGTTCGACAATCTTCTCGACGAGGCCGTTCGGCAGTTTCAGCAGCGTCATGGTCTAGATACCGATGGTGTGGTAGGCCCGGCCACACTTGGAGCGCTGAACGTCTCGGCCCAAGAGCGTGTCCGTCAGATCGAGGTCAACATGGAGCGCTGGCGCTGGTTGCCCCAGGAGCTTGGCCAGCAGTACATTCTTGTGAACATCGCCAACTTCGAGCTGGACGTGGTGGAAGACGGCCAGCCCATCCTGGTGATGAAGGTGGTGGTGGGCATGGATTATCGCCGAACGCCGGTGTTCAGCGATAAGATGACCTATCTGGTGCTGAGTCCGTGTTGGAACGTACCACCGAGCATCGCAGTGGAAGATAAACTACCGCTTATCAGGAAGGATCCTGGCTATTTAGCCAAACAGAACATGAAGCTCATTGGGGGTGGGGGCTCCGAGACGAAAGAAATCGATCCCATGACCGTCGATTGGTCAAAGGTCACCGCCGAGAGCTTCAATTACCGTTTGCGCCAGGCCCCCGGTCCTTGGAATGCCTTGGGAAGAGTGAAATTCATGTTCCCCAACAAGTTCAACGTCTATCTGCACGATACACCCTCCCGAGAGCTGTTCGCCAAGCCTGAGCGGACCTTCAGCTCGGGGTGTATCCGTCTGGAGAAACCCATCGAGCTGGCCCAGTATCTTCTCCGAGAAGACCCCAAATGGTCGCCAGAAAACATACTGGCCGCCATCGATAAAAGAGTGGAGCAGACGGTCCAGCTGCCGAAAAAGGTGCCGGTGCATCTTCTGTACTGGACGGCCTGGGTGACCGAGGATGGAGCGGCTCACTTCCGCAAGGATATCTACGGGCGGGATAAGCTGGTCGCAGCGGCTCTAGCGGAGAAACCGCCGATAGCTGACTGAGAAGGAAAATGCACGTACCACTCGGAATCATGGAGACTGAGATGAAAGCCCATTTTCAATCAATACTCCGATCAGTATTTCCACTATCGTTTACCCTGATCATATCGGTGTCACTGACAGTGAGTCTGCCCAGCGTTGCAGGAGCGGGTTTCTCCGCTGAGAGGGCCGGATTCATTATCAAGTTCAGGGATGAGGTCTCGCCATACCGCATCATGAGTGCTTTTGTCTTGCCCGGCGAGGAGCTGGCCATCCGGGTTGAGAACCCCCCTCCCCAGGAACAATATCTCATGAGGACTTCAGCGGGAGCATTGATAGATACCAAAACCGCTCACTGGCGCTGGCGAGCCCCTGAGAAGCCGGAACTTTACCCGCTTCAAATCGTTCACCCGGCCTCGGCCGATTCCATCGTTCTGAACGTCTTCGTCATGGTCCCCTTCGACCATCTCAAGGGGGAGGAGCTCAATGGCTACCGCATTGGGAAGTACCCCTCCATTCCCCTCAAGCAGCTGCCCATCTATAAACCTCCACAGGGCTTTATCGAGGTCACCGAGGAAAACCAGGAGACCTTGATTTCTCCCCATTTCAAACTCAAGAACTTCCTGTGCAAGCAAGAAGACGGCTATCCTAAATATCTTGTGCTCAAAGAGCGGCTGCTCCTAAAACTGGAGCTTATCCTTGAGAAGACCAACGGAAAAGGATACAATTGTCCCTCATTCCATATCATGAGCGGCTACAGGACCCCGTACTACAACAAGCTTATTGGAAACGTAAAATATAGCCGTCACCTCTGGGGTGGCGCCGCTGACATCTTCATTGACGAGAATCCTCAGGATGGAATGATGGATGACTTGAATCGGGATGGACATATCGACTATCGCGACGCCGGAATTTTATACGACATCATCGACCAGATGTACGGAAGACCTTGGTACGAAATGTTTCTAGGAGGTTTGGGCAGATACAAAAAGACCAAATCCCACGGACCCTTTGTGCATGTCGATGTGAGGGGATTTCGAGCCAGATGGGGTGAATAAGCAGTGATAGCAGAGCTTTTCATAATGTAACGCAAGACAAAAAGGCGCCCAGATACAAAACGGAGAATATAGAGATAGCTTATGCCAGAACTTTCCCGAGGGCTACGGCTTGGTGAAAGGAAACATCACACCAGACTCGACTCGCGTCGGGAGCACAATATTGAACAGCAAGCTGAGCAATAAAGGCGTACTGATTTTGGGCATGGAAAGAGGAACAATTTGGATTCCCATACCCAAGGACGAAGAGACCATTCAGATTGGCGACAAGCTGGTGGTTTATGGTATTCTTAGCTCTCTGAGAGGTGTATTCCATCAAGTATCATAACCTTCCACTCGTTCTTAACGTTATCATATGAAGTTCGCAGTTAAAGACGGTTTAACGGAAGAAGAAATCCAATCTGGGCTCAGAAACGTCATCAGAGACGGATTGGCTACTCAGGCTATGGTTACCCTTACAGGTGGCGTCTTTCTGGTAGCCTTCGCTTTACGCCTTGGGGCGTCCAATGTCATCATCGGGCTGCTGGCCGCCATCCCTCCGTTGGCTCAATTGCTCCAAATACCAGCGATTTATTTAGTAGAGAAATACAGGGTCAGACGTGCCATTACGGTATATGCAGCTTCTTCGGCAAGAATATTCTGGCTGTTGATCGCCCTGATTCCATTGATAGCGACAACAAGTGCCGGGTTGCCCATTCTCTTAGTGGCGCTATTTTTACACTCTGCCCTTGCTTCAATAGGAGGTGGAAGCTGGAATTCCTGGATGCGAGATCTGGTTCCGCAGGAACGCCTGGGATCTTTCTTTTCCAAAAGAATGCGTCTCGCTATTGGTCTGGGGATTCCCCTCAGCATCGCCGCCGGTTCTTTTGTGGATATCTGGCAAAGGCAATTTTCCAATTACCAGTTATATAGCTATTCGATTCTTTTCTTTCTTGGATTTGTGGCGGGTATGATAGGGATTCGCTTCATATCAACTATACCAGAACCTCGCATGGCCACCATAGTGGAAAAGCCCAGGTTTTTTCGCCTACTGGCGAAGCCCTTTAAAGACGAGAACTTTAAAAACCTGATCCTTTTTCTGGGCTCCTGGAATTTCGCCATCAATCTGGCCGCCCCCTTCTTCACCGTGTACATGCTTCGGCGGCTCGAGCTGAGCATGACCTACGTTATTGCTCTGATGGTGTTAAGTCAAATTATGAACGTGTTATTCATCCGCGCATGGGGGAGATTCGCTGACCATTTAAGCAACAAATCGGTGCTCGCGGTCAGTGGTCCCCTCTTCATGATCTGCATATTGGCCTGGAGCTTCACCACGTTGCCCGAGAAGTATTTCTTAACCGTACCCTTGCTGATCGCCATACACATCTTCATGGGCATCTCCATGGCCGGCGTTACTCTGGCAAGTGGCAACATAGGACTGAAATTAGCGCCGAAAGGGCAGGCCACGGCCTACCTGGCAGCCAATAGTGTCATCAATTCACTGGCAGCTGGTATTGCCCCTATTCTGGGAGGCCAATTCGCCGATTTCTTCTCCAAACAGGAATTATCCTTGACCCTGAGATGGACCAGCCCGACGAGAGAGCTCGCTCTACAACCCCTTAACCTCCAACAATGGGATTTCTTCTTTATCCTGGCTTTCCTCATCGGGCTGTATTCCATCCACCGCCTTGCTATGGTCAAAGAGGTGGGGGAGGTAGAGGAAAAAGTTGTCGTTCAAGAACTCATTGCCGAGGCCAGAAGGCTGACCAGAAGCCTCTCTCCCGTTGGTGGCCTGCGCCAGCTGACCCAATTTCCCTTTGCTGCGATTCGAAAAATCTCTGGGAAATAAACGCAGGTGTGAAGTAGAATCTATCCGGCGACGCTTGTGAGCTGACCATCGCGAAAGATTAGAAAAGGAGGTGAGACTTATGTCACGCTTGACCAAACGAATGTCCCACAAAGCCGGCCTGCCTCCCGGCAGCCTGGTTCACATCGGAAAAAGAAAAGTCGAGAAGACCAGGATCACCCTCATGGACTATGATGAGAGGCAGTTTCAGGAGAAAGAGGCCAAGACCATTGAGGAGTGTTTCCCGTTCAAGGACACGCCCACCGTCACCTGGGTGAATATCGATGGCGTCCACGATGTGGACATCGTCGAGAAGATCGGCCGGCATTTCGGCATTCACCCGCTGGTTCTGGAGGATATCGTCAACACCAGACAGCGCCCAAAGATGGAGGACTTTGAGGATTACATCTTTATCGTCTTGAAGATGATCACCTACGACGAGAAGACAAGCGAGATGTACTCTGAGCAGGTCAGCATGATTCTGGGCAAGAACTTCGTGATCTCCTTCCAGGAACGTCAGGGCGACGTCTTCGATCCCATTCGGGATCGAATCCGCAACAGTAAGGGCCGCATCCGAAAGGCGGGATCCGATTACCTGGCCTACACCTTGCTGGACGCCATCGTGGATGGCTACTTCTTCGTCCTCGAAAACCTTGGGGAGAGAATCGAGATTCTCGAGGATGAGGTCATCGAGAACCCGACCTCGGAAACACTCCAGGTCATCAACAGCCTGAAACGGGAGATGATCCTGCTGCGAAGGTCGGTCTGGCCCCTGCGGGAGGTGATTGGCGCTCTGGACAGGAGCGGTTCTTCCCTGATCCATGAGTCGACTGGAACCTACCTCCGGGACGTTTACGATCACACCATCCAGGTCGCTGATACCATAGAATCCTTTCGAGACATGATCACGGGAACTCGCGATACCTACCTGTCCAGCCTCAGCAACAGGATGAACGAAGTGATGAAGGTGTTGACCATCATCGCCACCATCTTCATTCCAGTAACCTTTATCGCCGGGATCTACGGGATGAACTTCGAGTTCATGCCGGAGCTGGGTTGGCGCTGGAGCTACTTCATCGTCTGGGGGGTCATGGTTGCGGTCGCTGTGACTATGATCGCATATTTCAGAAGGAAAACCTGGCTCTAAAAACCTTTAACATACGGGAACATTATGAAACCGAAAACCGTCATCATCGTGCTGCTCTTGCTTCTCTCCCTGGTGATCCTCATCCAGAACACCGAGGTGGTTACTCTGCGAGTTCTCTTTTGGCATGTAAGCATGTCCCGAATTCTGCTCATCCCGTTGCTCATGATCGTCGGGTTCGCCGTCGGGTATCTGGTCGCTGCCCTGAGAAGGAAGAAATCTGGCCGTGAGATCTGAGTCTGTCGGAAGTCGGTTAACGACGCCGAAGTAGGTGACAGTATTCGTGGGTTGTCTGTTGCCAATCGAAGGAAAAAACTCCTGACCAGTATGTCTCCGTCATTCGACATCCTACAGACGAGTGACGTAACGAGTTTCGAAACCGACAAACGATTCAGGATTCATCGCCCGGATGGCACTGGTTATGTTGCCGCTTCGCTTGTCGCTTGGATAGCTGGATAACTTGGATTAATCAAATGCTCATTATCGATGCGGCTATCAATCTAGTCCTGGGTTTTTTACTACTGGTCTTTCCCCTTGACGTGTTCCAGCTGCTGGGATTGCCCATTGAAGCGCCCTCCTTTTATACAAGCATCCTAGGAGGTGTGCTTGTTGGGGCAGGGATTGCCCTACTCATCGAGCGTTTCAGAAGCCCAGCAGACATGGTTGGGTTGGGGCTGGGTGGGGCCATAACCATCAATATCTACGCAGCGCTGATCCTGGCCGGATGGTTGGTGAGTGGGAAACTTAGCCTTCCCCTGCGTGGACGCTTGGTGCTCTGGGGGTTGGTGGTCATTTTAGTGGCTATTAGCTGGTTTGAATTGCGGGCACATCGGAAGAAAAAACATTCCGGTATTCATGCCAATGCATATCAATGATGAAACTTAATTAACGAAGGTGATGAGGAATCAGTACCCTAAAGAAAGGAGTAAAACGACGTGCTGGGAAAAGAGAAACTCAGTGACATCGCCAATCAGGTGCTGAAACTGTCCAGTGCCGACCAGACAGAGGTGCTGATCTTCTCCAACGATGAGCACTTGACCCGCTTTGCGGTGAACACCATTCACCAGAACGTCTCGGAAACAGATGTGACGGTGCGAGTGCGGGCCGTGTTCGGGAAAAAGACAGGCGTTGCCTCGGGCAACGACCTGAGCGACAAGGCGCTCCAGAAGACGGTTAAATCGGCGGAGATGGCAGCACGCTTTCAGCAGGACAATCCAGACTTTCACTCTCTGCCCAAGCCTCAGGCAGCCAGGGAAGTCGACGCTTATTTTGAGCCGACGGCGGTGTGTGCTCCAGAAAAGCGAGCCCAAGGTGCAACCGCCATCTGCACCATGTCGCGGGAGAACAATTTGGAGGCAGCAGGCGCCTTCTCCACGGCGGTCAATGAGCTCATGGTGGTCAACTCTCTGGGCACTGCCGCGTACCATTGCGGGACCATCGCCCACATCGTCACTGTCATCATGGGAGAGACCAGCTCCGGATATGCATCGGCCGACGCCATGGACGTATCGAAGCTTGATCCCGCAGCTGTGGGCCGGGTGGCCGTGGAGAAGGCCCTTCGCGGTCAAAATCCCTCGGAGATCGAGCCTGGCGAATACACCGTGATCCTGGAGGAGAACGCCGTTGCCGACATGTTGGGGCTTCTGGGATATCTGGGTTTCGATGCGCTGTCGGTGCAAGAAGGGCGCAGTTTCATGAACGGCCGGTTCGGGGAGAAGATCACCGGTGATAACATCACAATTTGGGACGATGGCTACGATACCAGGGGGTTGATGCTGCCCTTCGATTATGAGGGGGTACCCAAGCAGCACGTGACTCTCATCGACAGGGGCATCGCCAAAGGAGTGGTCTACGATTCCTTCACCGCCGGTCGAGAGGAGGGAAAAGTCTCCACCGGCCACAGCTTGCCCGCGCCCAACACGTGGGGTCCCGTGGCCGTGAATCTGTTCATGGCTCCGGGCCAGGCGACCAAAGAAGAGATGCTGGCGTCTACAGAACAAGGCATCTGGGTGACGCGCTTTCACTACACCAATCCTCTACACCCGGTGAAAACGGTTATTACGGGCATGACCCGCGATGGGACCTTTCTCATCGAGGATGGCCAGATCACTCGGCCCCTAAAAAATCTGCGTTTTACGCAAAGCATCCTGGAGGCGTTCGACAGAGTGGAGATGTTGGGCTCGGAGCTGAAGCTGATCAAGTCCGATTGGGAGAACTTCGCCACCTGTGCTCCAGCCGCCAAGATTCGGGACTTTCGCTTCACCGGAACAACTGAATTTTAATGAGGAAAATACTCCTGTTCGTGTTTGTTAAAAAGAGGATTCAAGGATTCATAAGATCAAGGGGTCGAGGACTCAAGGGGTCAAGGATTCGAGTGCCACCCCACTCTGCCTTTAATTAGTAAGTGTCTCTTTTGCTTTTCCCTGGAATCCTCGAATCCTGGGGTGGTGTAGCAGGGTGGAGGGGAATCCTTGAATCCTGTTCTAATTGGATCTGGTACTCTCACTTTCACATCGCTCATTCTTTCGGTTAGGAGAATTTCATGAAAGAACTCACAGACCGTGCTCTAAACCTGGCTCAAGTTCAGGGAGCCAGTTACGCCGATATTCGGATTGTGCAGCGGGAAAGGCAGGACATCTCCGTAAAGAACGGTGTCGTTCAGCAACTTTCTCTGGACGGCTCCCGGGGATTTGGCGTCAGGGTTGTCGCCGATGGAGCATGGGGTTTTGCCAGCAGCCATATGGTCACCGCTGCCGAGGTGGATCGGATCACGGCTCTGGCCGTGTCCATCGCCAAAGCCAGCGCCATGGCCAAGATCCAGGACGTCGATCTTGGGATTGAGGAAGTGCACCAAGACACCTATCGTACACCAGTAGAGGTCGATCCCTTTTCCGTGCCGCTCAATGAGAAGATCTCTCTGCTGATGGAGGCAGATAAGGAAGCTCGTTCAGTGAAGGGGGTCAAGGTGGCCGAGTCCAGCATGGCTTTTATCCGGGAGACCAAAACCTTTGCCAGCACGGAGAGCAGCTACATCGAGCAGGAGATCGTCGAGAGCGGGTTGGGCATTGTGGTCCGAGCGGTGGCCAAAGGCGAGGTGCAACAGCGATCCTATCCCAACTCCTTCGGGCGGCACCAGGGAACGGCCGGCTACGAGCTCATTAAAAAGTGGGATTTAGTGGGCAACGCCCGGCGAATGGGCGAGGAGGCCGTAGCCCTGCTCAGCGCGCCGCAATGTCCCAGCGGTGTCACCGCCCTCATTCTGGATGGCCCCCAGTTGGCTCTGCAGGTCCACGAATCGTGCGGCCACCCCATCGAACTGGATCGAGTGTTTGGCACCGAAGCAGCCTATGCTGGGACCAGCTTCCTGACGCCGGACAAGTACAACAGTCTGCGATACGGTTCCGACATCGTCAACATCACCGCCGATGCGGTGACGCCCACCGGACTGGGCACCTTCGGGTATGACGATGAGGGGGTTCCTGCCCAGCGCACGGACATCGTCAAGGATGGCCTGTTCGTCGGCTACCTCACCTCCAGGGAGACGGCCGGGCAGCTGAGAAAGATACATCCCGACGCCCCGGAGCGTAGCAATGGCTCCATGCGCGCCGACGGCTGGAATCGCATCCCCATCATCCGGATGACCAATGTCAGCCTGCAGCCTGGCAAGTGGACCCTGGATGATCTCATCGCCGACACCGACGACGGCGTTTACATGATTACCAACAAAAGCTGGAGCATTGACGATAAGCGGCTCAACTTCCAATTCGGCACCGAGATGGCTTACCAGGTTAAGAACGGCAAGCTGGGCCAGATGTACAAGAACGCCACCTACACGGGCATCACGCCTCAATTCTGGGGAGGCTGCGATGCCATCTGCAATGCCGACCACTGGCATGTGTGGGGTACGGCAAACTGCGGAAAGGGACAGCCCGGCCAGGTGGCGCACACCGGGCATGGAGCCGCCCCCGCTCGCTTTCGTAACGTCCAGGTGGGGGTGATGAAGTAATAATAGGCAGGAGGCAGTTGGCAGGAAGCAGGGGGGGGAACAGGAAAACACGAGGCAAAGTTGGATATAAAGGTAAAACTGTCCCTTTTGGCGATCCTGACCATCTTCGTGATTCATGCCGTGAGTTTGAATTTCACCCAGGATGACGCCTATATTTCCTACCGATATGCTAAGAATTTTTTAAACGGCTGGGGATTGGTCTTTAATCCTGGCGAAAGAGTCGAGGGATATACCAATTTCCTATGGATCATCCTTTTGTCTGTTTTCTCCAACTTGGGCTTGGATATCATAATCGCCTCCAAAATAGTGGGAATTGCATCAGGATGCATTTCTTTATTTCTTCTTTATAAAATCACCACTTTGCTTTGCCGCCCTCAGAACAGGTCGCGACATCCTTGGTTTTTCTCACTCTTCCCATCCCTGCTTTTGGCCATAAACAGTGCCTTCGCCTATTGGAGCATCAGCGGTCTGGAGACAGCTTTCTTCGTCATGGCAGTCTTGTTATCGGTGTATTACTATTTCACCAATGAGAGATTGATGATCATCTCCTCTGCTCTGAGCAGCCTCGTTCGTCCTGAAGGCACTTTGGTATTTGCTATATTCCTTATCCACAAGTTTTTTTTCAAGAAGTATAACCTTAAAGCCTGCCTGTCGCACCTACTCGGTTTTGCATTACTTTTGCTGCCACACCTCATTTTTAAAATCTCCTATTATGGTGACCTGCTGCCTAATCCTTTCTATGCCAAAGCAGGCCTCTCGCCCGAATATGTGAAGACAGGTCTTGACTATACCTGGCTCTTCCACAAGCATTATGGTCTCTGGGGTGTTCTTTATCTGATACCCATCGTTTTCTATAAGGGTATGGGACGCAAATTGAAACTGATCCTGTTGTTGGTATATGTGTACACCCTTTATGTCACGGTTATAGGAGGAGACGTCCTGCAGGCCCACAGGTTCTTCATGCCCGTTATCCCCTTTTTGTATCTTTTTTTAAGTTTTTCCTTGAGAAAACTCTTTTTAGTACTGATGAAGGGATTTGCGAGCCAAAGGATTTCAATGCTTGTTGTTACAGCTTTTTCTGTTTGGACTTTTTTCTGGCCTCGAAGCTGGATAATGAATGTGCGACGCGCTGAACAAGGCTTGTGTTCTAAGATGTCCTTGTCCGCAAAAAGGTTAAGAGAGACATTTGGAACCGACTTCACCCTGGCCATCAGCACGATAGGAGCGATTTCTTACTTTACAGAGGCAAGAGTCATCGATATGTTAGGCTTGACTGATCCCTATATTGCCAAACATCCTGAGAAAATTCCTGGAATCAGCTCCACATGGAAAGAAAAGAAGTTCAACACCCGATATTTGCTATCTCAAGACCCAGATGTGATCATGTTCTCCACCGGGCTCAAGCCCAGTGCGCCAGCGGAAAGAGCGCTTTTTCTGTCTTCCAAATTCAGGGAAAATTACTATCCATATTATTTCCCAGAGGGAATTGCCCTTGCTGTTTATAGGAGCAAAGGAGATTATCTAAAGAAAAACGAAGTTTTTCCAGATGCGAGATTTATCAATTTGTATAATGAAGCTCTGAATTTCGAAAACAGAGTGAACTTTCAGGCAGCTCTGAACAAGTTTATGGAGACTTTGGAAGCGGGCCCAAAAGATTTTGCATGGGTATATGAGGCAGTGAGCAGATGTCATTATTTGTTGGGTCACATGAAGGAGGCGAAGGAATTCGCAATAAAAGCAGTGGAGTTGGATGATCATTGCATGTTGGCCCATCTTGCTCTTCACTATATTTATCTCAAAGAGGAAAATACCACCGCTGCACTGCATGAAAAAAACAAAATCCTTTTACATAATCCTCAAGTGTTGGTAATGAGGTAACAGAAGATGGAGGAGACAAACTTGCACTGGGCGATTCAAGCTCGGAAGACCGCCTCTGAAGATGATAGTGGCTCACCGCTTTGGAGGGAAAAATATCAGGGGCGAGCTTCAGACTCATGCAAAATCGCGGGAGAAAGGGAATGAAAAAAGCATATGTTTTTGGAGCTTTGCTTCTCCATATTCTCATGGGGGGATGCGATGGGCAGAAAACCCGTTTCGTCACCATCGGCACGGGAGGGGTCACGGGCATCTACTACCCTACCGGCGGCGCCATCAGCAGGATGATCAATAAGAAATTTGATGAGTATAGGATAAAAGCCACCGTGGAATCCACGGCCGGTTCGGTGTTCAATATCAACGCAGTGCTAAGTGGAGACCTGGAGTTCGGCGTCGCGCAATCAGACAGACAGTACCAAGCCTATAACGGACTGGCGGAATGGTCACAATTGGGCGAGCAGACGGATCTGAGAGCTGTGTTTTCCATTCATCCGGAATCCATCACCCTTATCGCCTCAAGCAAGAGCGGTATAAAAAGAGTTCAGGATCTTCGCGCCAAGAGAGTCAATCTGGGAAATCCCGGATCGGGGCAACTTCAGAACTCGAGGGATGTGGTGCAGGCCGTGGGCCTTTCTGAAGATAACCTGTTGGCGGAGTATGTGAAAGCCATCGAGGCGCCTGGATTGTTGCAGGACGAAAGGCTTGACGCCTTCTTCTATACGGTGGGACATCCCAACGGCAATATCAAGGAGGCCACCTCAGGGAGAATCAAGGTTTTCATCGTGCCCATCGAGGGTCCAGATATCGAGCAAATGCTACAAAAATATCCCTACTACGCAGAATCGATCATACCATACTCCTTCTATCCCTATGCTTTAAACAACCGGGACGTTCAAACGGTGGGCGTTAAGGCGACCTTGGTGACGTCAAGGAATGTGGCCTCCGATATCGTCTATGCCATCACCAAAGAGGTGTTTGAAAACCTCGAGGAATTCAAGGCTCTTCATCCCGCTTACCAGGTGCTGACCAGGGAAAATATGCTTCGGGGGCTTTCTGCTCCTATACACCAGGGCGCTTTCAGATATTACCAAGAGGTTGGTCTGGACAAAATCATAGATCCGAGACTTATCGTCCAAGACAAGCCTTAAGGTCACATCTTCCTGACCATCGCGTTTTGAGCTGGTGAACAGCTCATCCCATATCAGTTTTCAAATTTCCCCTCATTTCCCCCTTCGCCTAGTGGCTTGAGGAAAATATGGGTAGCGGGAAGAACCTGGAGTTTGCAGAAGAACTGCTCCAGGAGGAGACCGGACGTATTAGAAGAGGGAGAGGCGTCGATAGAGTCGTGGTCGGCGTCATCTCCATGGCATGGGCTCTTTTTCAGCTAGCCCTGCCTCGATTTATCATCTTAGACAGCGTCACCATTCGGGCAGTCCACCTGGCCTTCGCCATCACATTGGTGTTTTTGACAATTCCCGCTGCCAAGCGTAAAGGAAAAACGAGGTTCTTTCACGCCACAAAGTACATCCCGATTCTTGACTACCTCCTGGCCGGCATCGCCTGTATTACCGTGCTCTACATCGTTTTGGACTGGACTGGCATCTCCATGCGGTCCGGCATTCCCATCCTTCGAGATATCCTGATCAGCGTAATATTGATCGTGCTGGTGCTGGAGGCGTCCCGGCGTGTCATCGGGCCTGCCCTGGCCATCATTGCCGTCGTGTTCACCCTCTATGCTTTTCTCGGTCCCCATATGCCCTCCATCTTTGCCCTCCGCGGCATCTCACTGCGTAAGTATATCAGTCAGATCGCCCTCTCTACAGAGGGAATTTATGGGATCCCCCTGGATGTCTCTGCCAACACCGTTTTTCTGTTCGTGCTATTTGGGTCCATGCTGGACAAGGCTGGGGCGGGGCGCTTTTTTAATGATCTGGCAGTCTCGTTGCTTGGGCGCTACAAGGGCGGTCCAGCGAAGGCGGCCATCGTGTCCAGCGGGCTTACGGGTTTGGTGTCTGGATCGAGCATCGCCAATGTCGTAACCACGGGGACCTTCACGATCCCGCTGATGAAAAAGGTGGGATATCCCGCAAAGATCGCTGCGGCCACCGAGGTCGCCGCCAGCACAAACGGGCAGCTTATGCCCCCGATTATGGGCGCAGCGGCTTTTATTATTGCAGAATATTTGGGCCTACCATACCTGGCGGTCGTTAAAGCCGCAGCCATCCCCGCTTTTGTCTCTTATTTCGCCCTGTTCTACATCACTCATCTGGAAGCCTCGAAGCTGGGCATGCGGGGGTTACCCAGAATAGACACACCGCGGTTTTTCACGGTTCTGAAAAATGGGTTTTATTATCTTGTGCCGTTGGTTATCCTGATCTATGAATTGATGGTGATGCGGCACACTCCGAAGTTGGCGGCCTTCAACGCAATCCTTGTGCTCATGGTCATCGTCGTCCTGAAGGAAATCCTTCGGGCAAACAGGGACAAAACCGGTCTTCTCGAAGCGGCGGCCAAAGGCTTGAAAACCATCGGCCAGGGAATGATCACCGGGTCGCGAAACATGCTCTCTGTGGCCCTGGCGACGGCCACAGCGGGCATCGTCGTCGGTGTGGTGACCATGGGGATCGGCAGCATGGTGGTTCAAATTGTGGAGATCCTCTCCGCCGGCAACATCTTCCTGCTTCTCTTCATAGCGGCCATTGCCAGCTTGGTCCTGGGGATGGGGCTTCCGACCACGGCGACCTATATCGTCATGGCCTCTATAACGGTTCCTGTCATCATTAAGCTGAGTTCTGCCAGCGGCGCAATTTTCATTCCCGCCATAGGCGCTCACCTGTTCTGTTTCTATTTTGGCATTCTGGCTGATGATACCCCACCCGTGGGTTTGGCCGCTTATACCGCCGCCGCCATAGCGAAATCCGACCCTATATCGACGGGAATAAAGGGCTTCATGTACGATTTGAGGACTGCCGTGATCCCCTTCATGTTCGTGTTCAATGCAGAGCTTATCCTTTACGGAATTGACAGTCTCCCTCAAGCGCTGCTCATTTTTGCCATGGCCACTTTCGGGGCTTGTGCCTTCGCCAACGCCGTTCAGGGGTGGTTTCTTACCAAAAACAAATGGTATGAGGTGCCCCTGTTTCTTGTGGCAACGCTGATACTTTTTTATCCTACCATCGTTACTAAGATTTTCAATCTCAGCGAGCACCTGAAATATTACATGTACTTCGTGGGAATGGCCGTGTACGGGCTATCTTATAGTGTCCAAAAATTGAGGCTGAAGATATCATAGAAAGGTCACCCCCATGTCGACTCGTCAGCACCGTCAGCTTCTTCTTTCAGTAATTCTTCTCGGACTCGCGCTCCAAGTCTTCTTGATATTGCGAGCCTGGGTTTTGAGCGATCAACTCTGGTGTCTCCGACTTGGGCAAGAATTCGCTCAAACAGGTCACTTGCGGCCCTTTACCCTACCTATGTCCGGTGGGGGGATAATGCCCGGGTGTTTGCTGCAGTTTTTGATCGGTTTCCCTCTTAAGCTGTGGGCGAATTTCAAGGCACCTAATCTTTTAATAGGCCTCTTTCACTTGGCCGCCATGTTCATTTTGATCGTTACCCTGAGGCAGACAGGAGGCTTAAGGTTCACCGCGATTTTCCTGGCTATATACTGGTTATCTCCCTGGAGGCTTTATCATTCAGGTTTTATCTGGGGCACAAATTTTCTTTTTCTACCAGCAGCAGTTCATTTTTGGGCTTGTTGGAAATTGAAGGATCGCCCGGGGTGGTTTCCATCGGCGGCTCTCCTTGGGGTTTTAGTTCTTGGGTTTCAACTTCACGCGTCTGTCATGATCCTCGTGGTTGTCACATTTATGCTGCTTGTGAGAAAGCTGATTCGAATAGAATGGCGCGGAGCTCTTCTCGGTGTCGCACTCGGAGCTCTGCCGCTTGTACCCTCAATCTCTGCCTTGTTAGAGGGCAGCTTACCTTCTTTTGTTCCCAGAAAAGGATTCATAGGATATGGTTTGTTGAGAGTTCACCCCGTGTTGAAAAGTATCCTCTATTGGTTTCGATTGGGTTCCTTGGACATTGGCCAGCGGTTCCGACGCACCATTTTTTTTCGACATGAATGGTATCATGGTCACCTTGGTCGAGAAGTGCTTCGCGGGGGATTAATATTCCTTTACGTTCTGGCGATTTTATCCGTCTTTCTGTGTGTCATCTCTACGTGGTGGTATTTCCGGCAGCGCCGCAGGTTGGACCTGGACGGCAATCAATCACAGATCTGGATTCGCTCATACGCCATCAGCAGTTTTTTTTCTATCATCATCGCTGCCTGTCTGTCCCCAGTGACGATGCAAGGTTGGTATATGGTCGTAGCGCTTCACGCGGCATGTCTGCCTGTGGCTGCTTGGATTGACCACCACTGGAGAGCACCGAAGCGTTGGATAACATACATGATTTTTCTCTTCATTCTTCTTCGCATTCCCATCGTCCTTACTTTCGGCTTGGGACATAACATCTATCGAAAAGGTCCCATACCTGAGAAATTTCATGGCATTGCTCAAAGAGTGCGTGAGATTCTGCCGGCTGATGTGCTGGAAGATCCTGTCGTTATCGAGGATAAATAAGCTCCGGTGAAGCTCCGACGAAACCTTATCTTATTCATCGGTCTATTTATGACTCATTTTTAGGGAGAGTAAGAAACCGTACTTTCAGAGTTTGAAGGCTGATCTAGTTATTCATGAGGAGAGAGTTGTGAAATGCGAACTGGAGAAGAACTGAGGAAAATATTGCGCAGAATAGAGGGGCGGGGATACAAGGCCTACAAGGACATAAAGGACTCATATGAATTTGAGGATTACCAATTGTTCGTGGACCATGTCCAGGGAGACCCTTTTGCATCCCCCAGCCGGATCAGGGTACGAGTACCCCAGAAGGCCGCCGCATTCCCTCGGTATACTTACTCAAACAAAAGTCGCGAGATAGCCTTCCGGGATTTTCTCACCAGAAGGTTCTCCCAGGCGACCAGGAAGTTCTGCCGCGGCAATCGTGGGACCGGCAAGAGCGGGATCATAGCGATAGATAGGCCGGGTCAGGAGATCCTGGAGCGCACCTCGGCCTTTGTCACCGAAGACTATGTGGAGGCTCGGTTCGTGATGGGTCTTCCGGCTTTTGGGAGAAGCATTGCGGGAAGACAAGCTGAGGCCATGTTCTTCAAGGAGCTTCCCCAGATTGTCAGGAGTTCCCTCTTTTGCGAAACGGTTGAGGAGGAGGAACTTGGCCAGCATATAGAGACAGTTGAGGACGCAGACTATTTGAGGAATCAGCTAGATCAATTGGGTCTGGTGGCCTTTGTGGCCGATGGGGCTGTGCTTCCCCGGGCCAGTGGGATTGACCCACAGCCCCTCACCGTGGGTCGGGTGGTGCCCTTCCAATCCCCAGAATCCCTGCGAGTAGAGGTGGATCTGCCCAACCGGGGCACCGTTTTGGGAATGGGGATCCCTCGGGGCGTCACCCTCATCGTAGGCGGAGGTTACCACGGCAAGTCCACTCTTCTTAAAGCGTTGGAGCTAGGCGTGTATAACCACCTGCCGGGAGATGGGAGGGAATGTGTGGTGACAAATCCGGATACCGTGAAGATACGAGCTGAGGACGGTCGACGCATAGAAAAAGTGGACATCTCCCCCTTCATCGCAAACCTCCCCTTTGGCAGAGACACTCAGGCCTTCGCCACCGAGGATGCCAGCGGTAGCACTTCCCAGGCGGCGAACATCGTGGAAGCGTTGGAAATGGGAGCACAAGTATTGCTTATAGACGAGGATACCTCAGCCACCAATTTCATGATCAGGGATCATCGGATGCAGGAACTGGTGTCTAAGGACAGCGAGCCCATCACCCCGTTTATAGATAAAGTTCGCCAGCTCTATCAGGATCTTGGAGTGTCGACGGTTTTGGTCATCGGGGGTTCGGGGGACTACTTCGACGTAGTGGATCGCGTCATCTGCATGGTGGAGTATGAGCCACACGATTTTACCGAACAGGCTCGGTCCATAGCGGATAAGTACAGGGCTGAGCGCAGACCCGAAGGAGGAAAGCATTTTGGACAGATCGCACCGCGTATTCCCATAGGCCATAGTTTCGATCCCAGCAAGGGGAACAGAGAGGTGAAGATCTCATCAAAAGGGCTTCAGTCCATCACGTTCGGAATCCACCAGATAGACCTGGGGGCTGTGGAGCAATTGGTGGATATCAGTCAGACCAGAGCCATCGGAGATGCCATCTACTACGCCACCAAGTTCATGGACGGAAAGAAGACCCTCCAGGAGATCGTCTCTGCAGTGCTGAAGGGGATAAAGAAGCAGGGCTTGGACGTGCTCAGTCCCTGGCCCGTTGGGGACTATGCAGCTTTCAGGGGAATGGAGCTGGCCGCGGCCATCAATCGACTGAGGACGCTTGTTGTAAGACAATGAAGATTGAATGGAGAGAACCAATGTAGGGGCTCAATATATTGAGTCCCTACAAAGACAATTATCCCCTTGCTCGCTATGTGTTATCATCCATAGCGTCTCCCGCCCTATTATTTATTATTGTCATTCCTGCGAATGCAGGAATCTCGTTTGGGAGCAGAGCCTCAAGACTATATGTACCCTCCTTCCTAGATACCAGTCCCCGCTACCCGCTTTCGCGGAGACAGGTTGCGCAGGCATGACAGATAATTTGCACAGTCGAAGTTCGTTTATCGGTATTTGGACTCGTATCGTTATTCGTTGGTTGTAAACCGTTTATCGTGGGGATCTGTGACATTGAATGGCTGCCGCACGGGTTGATGTAACGAGCTTGAAAGCACCAGTCGACTCATGACGATAGCTTGAGGTGCCGGATAGGGTGCTCAAACGTCTCATCAAACGTGAAAAGTCGTTGAACTGGCTTGGCCAGAATAAGGGCCTTTTTAATTTGACCTCTTAAGGGGTACTCTTTTGCAGAGAAATCCAGTTATGTGATACAAGAACCATTATAGGCTGAGGGCAAATCTCAGGAAAATTTTTTAAAAAAATACTTGACAAAACAAAGAGGGTATGTTATTATTAATAATAACAAAAACGATTACTATTCTTAAATACTTAGCCGACATTGGAGAAAAGGAGGAAATTATGCACTAACACTGCCTCTCAAAACTGTTCATTCGCAACTCTCACTGAAAGGAGAAAGGGAATGTCGAAAGGTTCAATCCTCTTATTAGCCGCCACCTTGCTGCTGACCGTTCCGATGGCAGCTTTTGCCGGCAATGCCGAGCTGCAGGTCATTCACAACGCCGCCGATCCGAACGCGGCCGTGGTCGATGTGTATGTGAACGATGATCTTTTCCTCGATGACTTCACTTTCCGTGCCGCCACGCCCTTTGTGGAGGTCCCTGCCGGCGTCAACCTGAATATCGGCGTGGCACCCAGCAATAGCGCTGGCCCCGGTGACATCATCGCCGACTTCGATGTCATGCTGGAAGAAGGTTACCGATACGTAGCCATTGCTAATGGAGTGCTGAGTCTGACTGAGTTTATAGCAAACCCGGATGAGCGCAATATCGCCTTCTCCCTTTTTCTTCAAAGCGACATCCGCTCCAGCGCGCCCGCCAAGCGGGTCAAGTTCGTCGCTTTTCACGGTGCCACCGATGCCCCCATGGTGGATATCGTCGCCCGGTCAGGGGGAAAGAAACGACGTCTGATCAATAACTTGACCTATGGTGAGTTCTCACCATATCGCAATGTTGCTGCTGAGCAGTACATCCTGGATGTGACCACCAACAAAAACAACTCACCGGTGATCGTTTCCTACGAGGCCGATTTGTCATCCTTGGGTGGTGGCACAGCGGTGGTTTTTGCCTCCGGCTTCCTAAGCCCTGATGATAACCAGAACGGCCCCGCTTTTGGTCTGTTTGTCGCCCTACCAGATGGTCAGGTGGTGGAACTCCCCCTAGCCGGCAGCAAATCAGTCCAAAGCATAATGGACTCTGGAACAGCCGAGCTCCAGGTTATCCACAATGCTGCTGATCCCAACGCCGCCGTGGTGGACATCTATGTTAATGGGAACCTTCTGCTGGACGATTTCGCTTTTCGTGCCGCCACACCCTTTGTGGAGGTCCCAGCTGGAGTCAACCTAAATATCGGCGTAGCTCCCCCCAGCAGCACCGGCCCAGGTGACGTGATCGCCGATTTTGATGTAATGCTGGAGGGAGGTAAACGATACGTAGCCATCGCCAACGGGGTGCTGGACCCCTCGGGGTTTGCCCCCAATCCGGATGGCCAGGACATCTCCTTCAAGCTGTTCGCCCAAGATGACATTCGCGACAGAGGATTCTTTGGGTTGATCACGGTCATCGCTTTTCATGGTGCCACCGACGCGCCCACCGTGGATATCCTGGCGCAGGGAAGTTGGTTCGGCTGGAAACTGGTGAATGATTTGACCTACGGTACGTTTTCCTCTTACAAAATTCTTCTGCCTACCAGCTATCTTCTCAGCGTGACGCCGGGCGGCGACAATTCCACTGTGGTGGCTACCTATGAAGCCGATCTGTCCGGATTGAGAAACGGCTCGGCCGTGGTCTTCGCATCCGGTTTTTTGAGCCCTCCGGATAACCACAACGGCCCCGCCTTCGGCCTTTTTGCCGCTTTGCCAAATGGGCAGGTGGTTGAGTTTCCCCAGGTGATGCAGACAGCCGAATTGCAGGTCATTCACAACGCCGCTGATCCGAATGCAGCCGTCGTGGACGTTTATGTCAACGGCGGCCTTCTTCTGGACGATTTTGCCTTCCGCACGGCCACACCTTTCGTGGAGGTCCCGGCCGGCGTCAATCTGAATATCGGCGTGGCCCCGGGCAACAGCTCCGGTCCCGGCGATGTCATCGCCGATTTCGATGTCACCCTGGAGCAGGGCGAGCGGTATGTGGCCATGGCCAATGGGGTGCTGAATCCAGACGATTTTCAGGCCAATCCCGATGGTGAAAGCATCGGTTTCAGCCTTTATCCACAGGATGGCATTCGCGAGCGAGGATACTTCGGTCTGGTCAAGGTGATCGGTTTTCACGGTGCCACCGATGCGCCCACAGTAGATATCGTGGCCCGGGGAAGCAGAAGATGGCACACGCGATTCGACGACCTGACCTATGGAGAATTCTCTCCCTATCGGACGCTCTGGCCCAAACGATATCTTCTTGACATAACGCCTGGCAACGATAATTCCACCATCGTGGCCACTTTCGAGGCCGATCTATCGGGCTTGAGAAACGGTGCGGCCGTGGTCTTCGCATCCGGTTTTTTGAGCCCTCCGGACAATCAAAACGGTCCGGCCTTCGGTCTGTTCGGCGCACTGCCCGATGGCCAGGTGGTTGAATTCCCGCCGGTGACGACAGCTCGCCTACAGGTCATTCACAACGCCGCCGATCCAGCAGCGGAAGTCGTGGACGTGTACGTGAATGGAGGTCTATTTCTGGACGATTTCGCCTTTCGGACCGCCACGCCCTTTGTGGATGTTCCGGCTGGGGTGAATTTGAATATCGGCGTCGCACCAGGCACTAGTTCAGGTCCTGGTGATGTCATCGCAGATTTCGATGTCACTTTGGGTCCCGGGAATACCTATGTGGCCATGGCCAACGGAGTGCTGAATCCAGACGATTTCCAGGCTAATCCGGATGGCATCGGCATCGGCTTCGCCCTCTATCCTCTAGATGGTATGAGAGAGAGCTCAAAATGGGACCGCGTCAGCGTCATCGCGTTCCATGGCGCTACCGACGCGCCGACGGTGGACATTCTGAATGCCAACAGTGATTGGCACTGGCCACTGTTTGACGACCTGTCATATGGAGAGTTCTCCTCTTACCGTCATCTGAGGGCCAAAAGCTACACGCTCGCTGTAACTCCGGGCAATGACAACTCCACGGTGGTGGCTTCTTTCATCGCCGACCTTTCAGGTTTGGCAAACGGGGCTGCGGTGGTCTTCGCCTCCGGCTTCTTGACTCCTGACGATGACCAGAATGGTCCGGCCTTCGGCCTGTTCGCGGCCCTGCCCGACGGCCAGGTGATCGCTCTGCCTTTGGCCAAAGGCAACCAAGCCCTGGCCCAAGCCAAAGAGCTCTCCGACGAAACCACCTTGCTGCCCACCGCCTTCAAGCTGAACCAGAACTACCCCAATCCCTTCAACCCCGAGACCACCATCTCCTTCGCCCTACCCACCACCTCGGAGGTAACCGTTAAGGTGTACAACTCTTTGGGACAGCTAGTCACCACTTTGGTCCAGGGCCAGTTGGAGGCCGGGAGGCATGAGGTTCGGCTCAACGCCAGCGAGCTGGCATCGGGCATGTATTTCTATCAGATGCAGGCGGGGTCCTTCAAGCAGGTGAAGAAGATGATGCTCTTGAAGTAACTCACCTCTTGAGACGAGACGACACGGTCACTAAGGCGGACAGGTTATCCTGTCCGCCTTTTTTTCTCTCACACCGGAGAGCGAGATAGGTCCATGGCTTGACCGGAACAGCGAATACAACCCTTCGATGACATTGACACTGAGGGTTCAATGTGGTATATTAATGTTTTTGGCCCTTGCTTTTCTACGCAATTTGGCTATATCAAGACCCTTTTTGAAAAGCCATAGGACTGAGGAATCGAGAATTCAAGGGTACAGGTATGGCCTGTTTGGCTAAAAACATTTTGATTTTTTTCCTGAACACCAGAATTCTCCAGCTCAATATTTACTGAAACCTCCAATTATCGCTATGCCAAAATCCCGAAAGCATATCCCTCTGAGCGATGCCATAAAAGTCCGCGGCGCCGGCAAGCACAACCTGAAGGGTATCGACGTGGACATCCCCCGAAACAAGCTGACGGTCATCACCGGAGTCAGCGGCTCGGGCAAGTCCTCCCTGGCCTTCGACACCATTTACGCCGAGGGTCAGCGCCGCTATGTCGAGTCTCTTTCCACCTATGCTCGCCAATTCTTGGAGAGAATGGAGAAGGCCGAGGTAGATTTGCTGGAGGGCATCGCCCCGGCCATCGCCATCGAGCAGAAAAACGAGGTCAGGACGGCCAGGTCCACTGTGGGAACGGCCACCGAGATCTACGATCACCTGCGTTTGCTCTTCGCTCGCATCGGCCGGACACAATGTGCCAATTGCGGACGTTTGGTGCGGGCCGACACGGTGAAAGATGTGGTGGATGCGGTGTTGAAACTTCGGTCCGACAGCAGAGTTCTGCTTACCTTTCCTCTGGTCTCAGGCCCGAAGGCCTCCTCCCAAGACATAGTACAAAACCTCAGTGCCCTTGGGTTTATCCGGGTGGTAGTGGGCAAAAAAGTCGTCCAGCTAGAAGAGATCAAAGAGATTCCAGACTTTGCCGAGCATGAGCTGCTGGTGGTGGTTGACCGTCTGGTCGTCCATAGCGGCATGCGCAAGCGGTTGGCCGATTCCGTTCAGACGGCAATGGAGGAGGGGGGTGGGCATGTGGTGATCTGGCGGGAGAGAGGCCAAAACCTGAGATTCAGCGATCGGTTTCACTGCGCTCACTGCAATCTGGAGTACCTCACTCCCTCTCCACTCCTTTTTTCCTTTAACAGCCCCTACGGGGCCTGTCCGGAATGCCACGGGTTCGGCAACAAGCTGGAGCTGGACTTAGCTCTGATCATCCCGGACCGGAAAAGGACTCTGCGACAGGGAGCCATAGAGCCCTGGACGAAATCTCACCGGCGTCACTTTCTGAGAGAGTTGGAGGAGTTATCCATGCGCCATGGGGTACGGCTTGATGTGCCCTTCTATAGATTGAGCGACGAAGAAACGGAGATGGTTCTGGAGGGGGCTCCGGGCTTTGAGGGGGTCTATGACTTCTTCCGATGGATTGAAAGAAAGAAGTACAAGATCGGCAAGCGAGTTTTCCTGCGTCGCTATCAAAGCCAGAAAGAGTGCCCCCGGTGCCATGGAAGTCGGTTAAGACCAGAAGCCCTTTATGTGAAGGTGGGTCGCAAGACCATTGCTGAGGTCGCCCGGATGAATGTGGCGGAGGCCATAGAATTTTTCCGTAAACTGAGATTGACGGCCTTCGAGAGAGGAGTGGCCGACCAGATCATCAAGGAGGTTAGATCCCGATTGGACTATCTTCAGCGAATTGGGCTCTCCTACCTGACCCTGGATCGTCTGACCCGGACACTTTCTGGCGGAGAGGCCCAGCGAATTCACCTGGCCACTTCTTTGGGGCACAGCTTGTCGGGAACCCTGTATGTTCTGGATGAGCCCACCATAGGGTTACATCCCAGGGACACCCACCGGCTGATCAAGATTCTCCAAAGACTTCGAGACAACGGCAACACCGTCTTGATGGTAGAGCACGATCGCGAGACGATCCGGGCTGCCGATTGGGTCATCGACCTGGGGCCAGGAGCTGGCGAACACGGGGGTCAGCTCATCTTTCAGGGGTCCTTCTCGGATCTAAAGAAAAAGGAGAACTCTTTAACAGCCCGATATCTCACTGGCCAGAAACAAATTCCTGTTCCAGAGCGGCGCAGGAAGCTGACCGGCAGACATCTGGAGGTACGTGGTGCCCAGGAGCATAACCTGAAGAACTTGAACGTGAGGATTCCTCTTGGCGGGCTGGTCTGCATAACCGGCGTCTCCGGTTCTGGCAAAAGCACCCTGGTGCACGACATCCTCTACCGAGCCTTGGACCGCCGGTTGCATAACGCTGTCGAAAGGGTAGGTGCTCACGATGGGATCACAGGTTGGGAGCTTATTGGCGATGTCGTTTTGGTAAATCAGGCGCCCATAGGCAGAACACCGCGCTCTAACCCGGTAACCTATATCAAAGCCTTCGCGCCCATTCGGGAGCTTTTTGCAAAAACGCGAGAGGCTCGCGTCCGGGGCTATGCGCCAGGCAGATTCTCCTTCAACCTCGCAGGCGGCCGTTGCGAAAACTGCCAGGGAGAGGGACATCTGCGGGTGGAGATGCACTTCATGGCCGACATCTTCGTTACCTGCGATCAGTGTCAAGGAAGGCGATACAACCCAGAGACTCTGGAGATTGTCTTTCAAGGCAAGAATATCGCCCAGGTTTTGGATCTGACTGTGAAGGAAGCACTAGCTTTCTTTGTCAAGTGGCCACGTATCGTTCGTGGGTTAAAGGTCCTGGCGGATGTAGGTCTGGGCTACATCAGGCTGGGTCAGCCGGCCACGACACTTTCGGGGGGTGAGGCCCAGAGAATCAAGATCGCCCGCGAGCTGGCCCGTAAAAAGGGTCGAGGGATTTTGTACATCCTTGATGAGCCTACGGTGGGGCTTCACTTTCACGACATCAAAAGGCTGCTGGATGCCCTCAGCGCCCTGGTGGAAAGGGGCAACAGCGTCTTGATGATTGAGCACAATCTTGAGGTCATCAAGGTGGCCGACTGGATTATCGACCTGGGCCCTGAAGGGGGCCAGGAGGGTGGATATTTGCTAGCCACTGGCCAGCCGGAGGACATCGCTTGGTGTCAGGAGTCGTATACGGGAAAGTATTTGAAGCAGTATCTGGAGGGATAGGGGCGAACAATTGTTGGCTAACAATGAAATGCCATGAAAGGTATTGAGAATTCTCAGAGTGAGGAATACAAACCATAAAGTATGTGTTTGTAGGAACTCAATATATTGAACCCTATTTGGTTGCGTGGAGTGAAAGTTTCTTTCTTAACTGGGCGCACGAAGCGTTTTCACACGGGCTCTCTTTGGCCAATCGGCAGAGATTCTTCGGCCATAGAATTCAGATGAATCTCTTGAGCGGAATCTATCATCAGTGAAACGAAGAATTCATCATGGGTCCCTCTGAAACCCGGCCTCAGAATGACAGGTGACAGAAAAAGCCCTTCCGGGTCTCCGAGAGGGTCTGCGCAATTCTACGATCAATCACTCTTATTTCAGATACAATATCTTGACGGTCTTCTTAAAATCACCTAACCCGAACTAAGGTTCTTTTTCCTCAGACTCCTTTCTAGTTTCCTATGCTGACCCCCTTAATATCTCGCCGAAAGGGCTTTTTCATCTGAGAGATGGGCGACTAACAGTCTACCTCCCAAAGTTATACGTAAAAGACAACCATGGGATGGGAAAACCCTCTTCGATGACTTCTCCGATGAGGATGGCTCCCACATCGGCTGCTAGGCGCTCGCCGAAAAACCTGATGGCGAGAGCAAAGGGCTGATTGCCAAATTCGAAATCGCCGCCGGTAATAAGCCAGTTTTCTGAGACAAGAGCGGTGCTATTAGAAAGGCGGACATTACCGCCCAACAGGATGACCGGATGATCGCCAAACTCAAGATCCTCATCCTCTAGTTTGGTGTACCCAAGGCCGAGACCGGCTGTGAAGCTCTTGTCGGGTTGTCCCATGGACGCCACGGCAAAGGCGATGCCTACAGCATCCCTATCCGCAGTTGCGTAGAGCGCGCCAAAAGACATAGCAAATTCGTCCGATGTCTGGAATCCAATTCTGGGAGCCAGATATAGCAACTGATCTCCAAAATCGACGCCCGGGACAACTGAGAGCCCAGCCATCAAGCTGAAATTGTCTGTGAACCCCCACGCTACTCCGGGAAAAAGCACATAAGTATCGAAAAAGTAGCCTTCTCCCTTACGCAGAGGTCTCCCAGAGGGAGCAAACATAAGTCGTGAGTAATTGGGGTCGAAACGGTAGAATTGACCTTCCACCATCCGCCCCCGAAGCGGCTTAATGGAGATGATGGAAGATCTCGGCACCTCCACTTCAAGTTCTGCCGGGGTTACAACCTTTAAGCTGACCTCATCTTCGTGAACAATTTTACCCGTCAGCGTGGTTCCATCTTTTAAGGAGATCGAAACCAGCGAATCAGATGGGACGCCCTGCTCTTGAGCATAAGGCATCTCTGTTGTAAAGAGAAAAACACCCAGAAGCAGGAGTGCTGAGAACAGAAGTTTATAAGACACAGAGCACCTCCTTTGGCTTTGCGAAAGCCACCTTCTCATGGGAAAAGAGAGATTATCTCTCCTCGATTTACTCCCCAATCTATTAGAGTGCAGGGTGCTTGTCAAGGATTAAAATTTTCTTACCAGGCTTTTCGTTGGCGAGATTGACGGTCTCTATTTCCCTAAACGAGACGAAGGGTTCACCTTTTGACGCCAGGGATCTGAGCTGAAAAGCAGATTCTTCAGGCGTCAACTCCTCCTCAGAATGACAAGAATAGCCCGCGGTAGGTGGTGCAAATCTTCAATCTTAAATATCCAAATTTCAATGCTTTAATAACAGAGAAGCCCTCCCAATCCCTCGACCCTAGGATCCGAGGATTCAAGGATTCGAGGGTTCAAGGTAAAAACCAGGTCGAAATCTGACATTATTCAAAAAGAAGTAGAGGGGCGGCCCTCGAACCCTTGGTTTCTCGAATCCTCGCCCCCTTTGCTTTCAATCAAAAAGCCCTCCCGAACTTCTTAGAGGGCCTTTCCGATCTTGCGGTAATTAGCTTTTACTTGAGGAACACCATTTTGATCGTCTTCTCAAAAGCACCCGCCTTCAACCAGCAGAAATACATACCACTGGCCAGCTCATCGGCATCCCAACGCACTGTATAGAAGTTGGCTTTCTGATGGGCATCCACCAAGGTGGCCACCTCGGCGCCCAAGACGTTGTATACCTTCAAGGTCACATGCGCGTCTTTAGGAATAGCATATTTGATCTCGGTGGTTGGATTGAAGGGGTTAGGATAGTTTTGATGGAGGGCATAGGTTTTCGGCACAGCCGCGCCGCCGGCAGCTGCTGAGCCAACCAGTTCTACAGGCACGGGTGGTTGGGCACAGATGACCACATCATCTATCTTCCAGTCATCCGCGTAGTCGCCTTGATAGACGAAGGCCAGATAGATGGTCTGCCCTTCGAAAGCCGCCATGCTGATGGGGCCAATCTCCTCCCAAGCGTAGCCGCTGCCGTAGTCTATTTCCTGTAACTCGATGAAGTCGCCGTATCCGCTGGGGCCTCCGCCAATGCTGGGATCGCCGCTGCCGGCTGAGATCCAGACACCATGATAGTGATAGAAGCTGAAGTAGCTCCGGTATTCGTAGAAGTCCAGAGCGTATTCGGCCTTGTCAGCGGGAATGCTTATGGCTGGGGTCACCAGCCAGTCGTCGCACAGGTTAACTACGTCGTCATCATCATGCCAGGCACAGCAGGCGTCGTCGTGGCCTGAGGTGCTCTTCTGCCAGCCGGCCTGGTCGTATAGCTGATATTCGGTCCAGCTGGCGGGCGGGAAGACATCACAGAAACTCTCGCGCAGAAGAGCTGTATCCAGTACCAGGTAGAAATCCTGAATGGTGATCGAATCCTCTACAACAGCCACATCTTCCACCGTTTCGGAGTGATAACCACCAGCCTCGAGGGTGACGTCATAATCGCCGATAGGCAAATCATTGAAGGAGTAGTAACAGCTTGCATCGGTGGTATCGAATATTGTAACCAGATCGCCCACTGCGGTGGCGATGGCGCCGGCGATGGGAGTCTTGGTAGACTCGTACACATGGCCTTCCAGATCGCCAGTGGTGAGTGCCTGTCTGGTATAAGCTCGGATCATGAAGTTCGCTGAATCGCCATTGGCATCGGCATACTCCGACCAAACGCCAGTTGTGGGATCGCGCTTCCAGGAGCGGTGGGCCATGTCTCCATCTTGGTCCATTTCCAGGGCCTCACACTTGGGAGCCACTGTAATCTGAGCTTTTGCCACGTAAAAATCGCCGTTTGTGATAACCAGCGTGGGATGGATGCACACGTAGGCCCAGTCCAGCGTGTACGGCGGTGAAGTACCGCCAGAGGGCAGTCCGCCCACAACGTTGCCGATGGAGCCAGTTGTGTCGGGACCGTAGATCATGGTTCCCGGCGCGCCGTCCACGCCATCGTCGTCATAGATCTCCACAGCGAGTTGCTGGTGGGTCTCGTCGGGCCAATCGGTGAAGATGCCCAGCTTTACGGCGTTTAAGGTGCAGGGATAGACCGGTGGTGTGAATTGAACAGCGAACCTTCCATTCTCATAGGTGGGACTCCAGTAGGTGGCATTCTCAACCGTGCCGTCGTCGTAAATAAGCTCAAGCCCTAAAAATTCCTGGATATCAAAGGAGTAATATTCCCCAGGTGCGCCGGGCGGATTGGTACTAACCATGCCGGAGTCATCTGTAGCCTGGATGTAGTAATTGATGGTGCCGTAGCTCAACGTTGGTAGTTCGACGCTGTACTCGTTGCGCAGCACTCCAGCGAGGGACATAGGTGCCTCACTGAAGACCTTGAGAGCCGTCTCGTAGAAGACGCTGGCGGTGAATTCCTCCACATCGGTGATGATGGCTGTGATGGTCGGAGTGGTGTCCTCGGTGTCGCCCTTGTGATCGTGGGTGATCTCCGGAGGTTCGTTAACGTAAATGTACTCCTGGACCACCACGTTGTCCACGGACCACTCGTCGGCATAGTCGCCCTGATAGCGGAAGGCCAGGTGAATGTCCTGACCAGTATAGGCCACCAAGCTGATGTCCTCAACGGCCTCCCACGTATCCTCGGTGCCAGAACCGATCTCATACAACTCCACGAACTGGCCATCATTGGGATCGCCGCTGCTGGTTGAGATCATAACCCCGTGGTACTCATAATAGCTGCTATATTTCTCATACTGCATGAACTCAAGCTTGTAGGCCGACTTTGCCGGCAGGCTCATCTGTGGGGTGACCAACCAATCATCGCAGCCAGTGGTCACGTTATCATCATCATGGAAAGCGCAGAAGAGGTCATCGCAGCCCGAGGTGCCATGCATCCAACCAGCGGGATCGCCCAGTTGATACTCGGCCCAGCCTGGAGGCGGGAATATGCCACCGAAATCCTGAAACAGCGTCCCAGAATATCCGTAGCCGGACATGGAAATGTAGCTTTCTACCTTAGCAGCGTCGTGAGTCACCGTCAGTGTGGCTGTCTCCTCGAGCTCGGCAGTAGGCGTGAAGGTGACGGTTACCACCAGAGAGTCGCCGGGGAGAATCACCTGCGGTATGCCGGGAAAGTCATGTGTGAAGTGTCCATTATCGGAGTTGATGTCAGATACCGTCAAGTCGATGCCGCCGGTGCTATAGATAATTAAGGGCAGAGAGGCCGAGTCGCCGATGACTATGGGACCAAAACCAAGATCCTTGGTGTTGAAAGAAATCGCTGGCAGGGGCGGAACCCAGATCTCCGGGCCTTTGAAGTCGTCCAAGTACAGATAATACTCTTGCACCGAGACGCAACGTACGGCCGCATAGATGTCGTTGCCATCGTATATGTCAAGAGGGATCTTATGCTCTATCCATAAGTTTGGGTGATTGAGGTAAGAATACACCATATCAGTGAAGTCACCGATAGTGTTGCCCGTCGTGGAGATCCACAGCTCGAAATCCTCTGGATAATATGAGCTATAAGAGTAAGCCCAGAACTTCAAAGTGTCAGCCGTGCCAGCATTGCAGACCAGCTTGGGGGTAACCAACCAGTCGTCACAGCCCGAGGAGTTATGGTGCACGCGAGCCACATAGTCGCCGCCGTGAGCGCTGGTGGTGGAGTAAACCTCCCACTGGTAGCTGTCGCCGTCCTCGTTGTACACCGTCCAATCTGCGGGGATGACGCCGCCCTCAAATCCCTCGCTCAGCGGTCGCATCAGCTCGGTCCGGGGTTCACCTAGGAAGGGATTTCCAGAAGGTTGTGAATCTTGTTTGCAGGGCTCCGCCTTTTTCTCTGCCAACGGAGGGAGCCCGCTTCGCTCAACCATCTGGTGAGCGAAAACCTCTCTAGAGCCGATGAGGGCCAGGACCATCAACAGGAGGGTCGTCAATCTCTTGCTCATCATGTTCCTCGCAATCTATCGATCTAAATCTCCAAGAAGGGCTTTCTCACTTAAAGCTGATTTCATATCATTTGATGAGAAGCATCTTAACAGTTTTCTCAAAACCTCCAACTTTCAACTGGCAGAAGTACAACCCACTGCTCACCTCCAAGCCCCTGTTATTCTCACCATTCCAACTGATCTCATAATCTCCAGCTCTTTGAACCGCATCCACCAAAGTCCGCACCTCCTGGCCACGAATATTGAAAATCTTCAGGATTACGTGACAATCCACCGGGATCTGATACCGGATCTGCGTGCTTGCGTTGAAAGGATTGGGATAGTTCTGGATCAGCATGAAGGCCTGTGGTAAAAAAATTCCAGAAGTTAATGGCTCTATGGATGTGCCTTCTACATTAAGCTTGGCCACAAAGATGTCCGCGTAGTTACCAGTGATCGAGGTGCTGTAAGCTCCTGGTGTGGTGGGAAAGTCTGAGGACTTGGTTTCTCCCGTTGCGTAGATATATCCCCAGCCATCTATGAAGATGTCCCAGCCGAAGTCGACGGCATTTCCTCCCAGGAAGGTAGCATACTCAAGATCACTTCCTGTGGGGTCGAGCTTGGCCACAAAAGCGTCTGAGTAATAGCCGCTATGAGCGGTGCAATAAGCACCGGCGGTAGCGGGAAAGTTCTCCGACCACGTGTAACCCGTCAAGTAAGCGCTACCAGAGCTGTCTACGGTGATACTGAGACCTTCATCACCAGCGTTCCCGCCCAGATAGGTGCTGTATTCCAATGCGTTCGTGGCGTGATGAAGTTTCGTCACAAAGGCATCTGTGCTGGCGACGCCGCCATGTTCGGTGTCGTAAGCACCGGCAGTTGTGGGAAAATCGGCTGAGGACGTTTTTCCTGTAACGAGTGCATCGCCAAAATTGTCTACGGTGATGGAATAACCATAGTCGGCACCAGTTCCGCCTATGAAGGAGGAATGGATAAGGGTGGCGCCCATTGGATCAAACCTGGCCACAAAAACATCGTGACCTCCATTATGGGTGGTATCATAAGCGCCCGCGGTGGTGGGAAAATCCGAGGATGCGCTGTTTCCCGTCACATAGGCATATCCGGAGGTGTCCAAAGCGATATCATGGCCATCATCCACATCTGTTCCCCCCAGGAAAGTGGCATACTCCAATTCACTTCCCGAGGCATTTAGCTTGGCCACAAAAGCATCCCAATTGCCGCCATTGTAAGTGCTATCGAAAGCCCCCCCTGTGGCGGGAAAGTCCTGAGAGTTTGTGTATCCGGTCACAAAAGCGCTGCCAGAGTCGTCCACAGCGAGCCCCTTTCCCCAGTCTGAGTTGCTCCCCCCGAGGAAGGTGGCATATTCCAGAAGGCTCCCCGAAGGATCGAGCTTGATGAGGGTGACGTCCCGAGATCCATTGTAGATGGCGTCGAAAGCACCATTTGTGGTGGGGAAGTCATCAGAGACGGTGACGCCGACCACATAGATGTAACCGTAATGGTCGACGAAGATGTCCTTCCCCTCGTCATCGTCGCTTCCCCCCAGCAAAGTGGCGAAGACGAGTGAGTCACCCAAGGGATGGAGCTTAGCTAGGACAACATCGCGACCGCCGTGTGTCGTATCGATGTCGCCAGATTTAGTGGGAAAGTCGTCAGAGGTCGTGACGCCGGTCACGTAGATATAGCCGGTGTCGTCTACAAAGATGCCGTAGCCCAGATCATAATCGCTGCCTCCCAGAAAGGTGCTCCAAGCCAAATCGCTCTTGTCGGCCCAGTTATTATTGCTGAA
Organism: candidate division Zixibacteria bacterium SM23_81; assembly: GCA_001304015.1. GTDB lineage: Bacteria > SM23-81 > SM23-81 > SM23-81 > SM23-81 > SM23-81. The sequence goes on from LJUY01000004.1 coordinate 81,466, forward strand.
GAAAATAGAAGAGAGCGCGACGAACAGAAGGCAAATTTTTATAGTCGATTTCATCTTTATATCCTCCTGATTCCCGTTTCGTCATCACCTGAGATGCTAGAGAGAAACATAGCCATTTTTATTTTATCAGAGAATAGGCTTTTTGTCAAGAAGTTTTCCATTTTCTCTGACTTTTAAGATGAAAGATGTCAAGAGCTTTATCCGCCAGAGGATCCTTGACTCGAAGGGTAAGTATAAATATTCTAGGATGATTATGATTTGATATTGGGCGAATGCTTTCGATGATCATATTGGAGGGAGGTTGAATGAGAATCGATAATTTTAGCAAACCATCAATTTTCCCCTGACATTTCCGCTAAAATTCACTATATTACGCTGTGGTGGTAAGGAACTTTTTGGGAAATATCCTTGGGGAAGATCTTGCCATGAATGATGAAGACAAATCCAAGGTGCAGTTGATCAGAGAACTCGCCGAGCTGCGGCAGCACGTTTTGGAATTCAAAGCACGTGAAAGGAAACTCCTTCAGGAGGCAAAAGAGGCCCTCAAGGAGAGCGAGGAAAAATACCGCATGGCCTTTGAATGGACGGGCACGGCCATGATGGTGGTTGACGAGGACACCATGATCTCCATGGCAAACCATAAGGCGGAGGAGGTAACGGGATATCCCGCGGAGGAGGTCAATGAGCGGCGCAGGTGGCCCGAGTTCATCGTGGATGAAGATCTTCCCAGGATGTTGGAATACCACAAGCAGAGAAGAATAGATCCGGAGTCCGTCCCCAATGAGTACGAGTTCCGCATGCGCCACAAGAGCGGCGAGATAAGGGACATCTTCATCAACGTCAGCATGATACCGGGCACCAAGAAGAGCCTCATATCCCTCATCGACATCACTCGGCGGAAAAAGATGGAGAGAGCGCTCAGGGAAAGCGAAGAGCGTTTCCGAAACATCTTCTCTCAGTCTCCCATCGGCAATGCCTTGTTCGGATCAGACGGCAAGTTAACAGACATGAACGGTGCTTTTCGAAAGCTGTTCGGTATATCCGATGACCTCTCGGAGAAAACGCCCTATGACCTTTTTACGAATTTCAACATCCCCGATGAGGTGATACGTATCTTAAAAAGAGGGAAGGGCGCCGATCACGAATCTTATTTCGACTTTGGAGCACAGGGCAAAGGGAAAGTCGTTTTTGAGAAAATGGGGCTCCGTTACCTTCGTTGGCACCTCACCCCCATGGGAATGGAAAGCGAAAAGGACCCGGTGTTTCTGGCTCAGGTCCAGGATATCACCGAGCGCAAGAAAGCTGAAGAGGCCGAGTTGAAGAAAGTGCGGGCGGCAGCGAACGAGGCCAAGCGGTTGGCCGCCGGGCTGAAAAAGGAGATCATTCGACTCACCAGTTACCACGATATCATCAGTCGTCATCCGGAGATGAAGAAGATCTTCAACATGCTGCCCGAGGTCGCTCAGACCACAGCTACTGTTCTGATCACTGGAGAAAGCGGCACCGGCAAGGAGCTCATAGCCAGATCACTTCACGAGTTGGGACCCAGAAAAAAGAGGCCCTTTATAACCATAAACTGCAGTGCGTTGCCGGATACCCTGTTGGAATCGGAGCTGTTCGGCTATAAAGCGGGTGCCTTTACCGACGCCAAAAAGGATAAGCCTGGGAAATTCGCCCTGGCCGATGGGGGGACGGTTTTCCTCGATGAGATCGGCGATCTCTCTCCATCCGTTCAGGTCAAGCTGCTCCGGGTGCTTCAGGAGAAAGCCTTCGAGCCCCTGGGAGATACGCAATCCATCACCGTGGATGTGCGCGTCCTCGCGGCCACCAACAGAGATCTTTCCGCTTTGATTAAAGAGGGCAAATTCCGGAAAGATCTCTATTATCGGATCAAAGTGCTGAGCATTGACCTTCCGCCCCTCCGGGAACGGCGCAGTGACATACCCATTCTGTGCGATGATTTCATAGAGACATTCAACACCCGGTATCAAAAAAAGATCACCGGGGTCTCCGACGAGGTTCTGGACACCTTGCTGTCTTACGATTTCCCCGGAAACATCCGGGAGCTGGAGAATATCATCGAACACGCCTTCATCTTCTGCAAAGGTGATCTCATCGAGATGGAGCACCTCCCTCTAGAATTGGGGGGAGAGGCCAAAGAGCGGGACGTCGTGAAGGCCATGTCGGGCGTGAAAAATCTCAAGGAGCTGGAGAAGCTTTATCTTCAGAACGTCCTGGCCGAAACGGGCGGGAATAAGACATTGGCCGCTAAGAGACTGAGCATTCACAAGGCCACTCTTTTTCGAAAATTGAAACAGCTGGGGATAACTAAAAAATAGCAGTTGTCCTCAATCATCAGAGGTATCATCACCTCGACCCCCTTCCGATCCTGGAGGGGGGTTTTTTCATATTTAAACAGAGTGTCACAAGACTTTGGCATTGCTCCCTGCACGCTCTTCTTGTGATCTTCGATTATCCTGGACTTTTCTCAGTCAACCAGTCGCATAGATGCAACCGATACTTCGAGTAGTCGCGTATTTGCGACCATCCTTGAATTGCATAAATATCTCCGAATCGTTTTAATCCTATAAACAGCAACTGTTTAATTAGCTGGCCAACACTTGGCACGCCATTTGTATGGTCAACTGAATAGTAACGTCCCATAGACCGCGTTGAAGGAGTTCACGATGTTCCGCACATTGGCTCTATCAGGTTTCCTGATGCTCTTTGCCGTCACGACCGCATCGGCTCAAGAGCAGGTTTTTTGCTCTGCTCAAAACAGTGATAATCTTCTGGAAACCTGCTGGGATGAGTTGATACAAGCGGCCAATGGACTCGAATCAGTTCATGTGAATGTCTCGCGTGACGTTGCCAGATCTTACAATTTCAATCCACAAACTTCTCCAAAACTTCCCTCACATCCTCATACAAAAACGAGTGAGAGACTATCCCGGCAGGGTAATCCCTTTTTGGAACGGCGGTCTTTTTGGCTCACGGAGTTCGGTTACAGCCTCAGGTTTAGAGTTCCCACCAAGGTTCAACAGGTCAAACCTCACAGTTATGGCTATGAATGGATAGGCGCAGAGAGTTATACGCCAGCAAAACGCAACTTCACCTGGGAAGTGGGGCACATGCGCACCAAGGGCCGTGGTTCCGCCCTGGGGGTGGCTCTGTTTTTCGGCACCGACGCCAACGATGTACTGCGATTCGGTGTTAAACCCAGGTACCGCCGCAGGTTGGATAGGAAAACTAGCCTCGATATCGCCCCGGGGATACTGATCAGGGGAAGCGATCCTCTGGAATCGATCTTTCCAGGATTTACTGCGCACGTGGGGTTGAATTTCGAGGACACTTTTATCCTTTACGGTCAGATGGAAGCGAACCGTACGGAGAAATACGGCACCGATGTGGCGTGGTACGGAGGGATAAAATTGGGCTCCTCTCCAGGCCTGATCGCCGGTGCGGTTTACGGCCTCATTAAGGTTATCGGAACAATGGACTTCGGGGCGGATACGGGTGGTGGGGGCTCTTTTGGTGGATGCGGTGGGTGATAGGTATTTCTGCAGTCCCCGGTTCGGGAGACGCTGATTTCCGTTCTGAAAAAGGAGAATACCATGTTGGCCAAAATCTTCAAGATACTGCCTACCGTTGTCATCGCCCTGATGGTGATCCCGGAGGCCAATTGTCAGGCACAGCCATACAAAGTCTGTTTGGAGAAAACGCTTCTCAAAATCGAGCCCGGTGAGAAAATTAAGATCCTCGATCACGACGGAAATTCAATCAGCGGGCGTCTTGTAGCAATAAATTTAGACAAGTCCATCGTCACCATGAGCCAAACCGTAACTAGGCATGGAAGGTTCGCATGTCAATCTTTAACTGTCAACGGAAGGGATATCTCGGAGATCAAATTCCTAAAAACAGGGAAATTCGATGCCAAGTATATAGGAATTGGATTCGGTGCTGGTGGGTTTGTAGGCATGATTGTGGGCGGTCACATTGGGCAATCGAAAAGTAGCGGGGCTATTGCAGATTTTTCAGGTCTTGAAGGTATGGTATGGGGCGCTGGCATCGGTGCGGGAGTTGGTCTATTGCTGGGAACTATTTTACCGCCTTTAATTCCTGCGAAATACGAGACCATCAAATGCAAATCGTGAAACGCTTATTCTGAGGTGAACTTCTCTTTAAGAAAGGAGGCAGCCATGTTTTCCAAATTCTTTGTGATGATGCTCCTGGTCAGTGCCGCCCTGATGTTTGTCTCCCCAGAATTGGCTCAGGCCCAAGAGGAAGGCCGCATCATCGTCATCAGCCCAAAGGTGGGCGAGGTGATCGACCGACAGGAGCGGGATGCTTACCAACTGTTTCAGAGTTTTCCGTCTTTTCAGTCGGCGAATTTCTGGGAGTTGCCCGATGGCAGCTGCGCCATTCACATCGCCTATCTCGATGGTAAGGCGTCCAGGACTCAGGTTTGGAGAATATCCCGCCACGAGCTGGTGGAGAATTACCAAAAGGTCATCGATCGACCGGGGTCGAGCAGCGCAACAGGTCGCTGGGATAACCTGGCGAACAATTACCCGCAGGTCATGGATCGGCCCAGATCGAAACATAGTATGAGTCGTCGGGAGAGGAACGGCCCCATCGTCGATATTGAAACCACCAATGGCCAAAGGCTGAGAGGAGCTCTTCACGGGTTCAGCGGCGATTCCATCGCCCTGTCGGGTGCTATCGAAACGTACGGAACCCTGCTTCAGCAAGCATCCCCCGGCAATCCCACGATGAACCTCAACGATGTGTCTCGTCTCTCTCTGCCCAGGAAATCCTCCTGTCTCAAAGGCATGAAATGGGGACTGATCCCTTTGGGGCTTGGACTTGTTGTTGGAGCGGCAAGCAGCGATGAAAGCAGCTGGTTATGCCCCAGCCCGCGAAGTATCGTCATGGGATTGGGGGTCTTCTCAGGTGTTATCGTTGCATCCATCGGCGGATCCGTGGGAGCGCTGAAGGGAGTGGATGTAGATATCCCTTGGGTGGGTAAGTCCGAGATCGAAAAATTGGCCATCCTTTCAAAATTGAGGACGGGAAGGTACCGCTCTCGCAACTACTTTAAAGTATCTCCATGGGGGGGAGTAATTTCTCCACCTCAAGGTAAAACCGCTGCGGCTATTGGGGGCAGGCTGCGATATTATTTTACCTCACGATCGGGGCTAGAACTGGCCTATGGAAGAACCGGCTGGTTTTCCAGAGAGCTTCCATACTACGATCCTTACTGGTCGCGCACAGAGCGCTCCATGGTGAGCTATTTCTCCGGTGGTTTTTTCATATACCCTATCAGGAAACGGTCAGTGAAGCCATTTGTAGCATGGGGTTGGGGAAGAACCTCGACCGAAACCAAATCGACAGAAAGTTGGCAATACGGACTTGATGAATATAGCGAATGGGAATGTAATTCCACTGAGAGGTATGTTTCCATAAACCTCTCTGGGGGGGTCGAGATTCCTCTGACGAACTATCTCAGTCTGGAGGGGAGACTCGAGGATATCTGGGCGCTGGGGGAAGGACATCATACTGCTTTTCAACTGGCAATGACCCTGGGTCCAAATCCCTAACCTCTTCAGGTGAGAGAGGATGCTCTAAATGAGCAGCTCTCAGAATTGTTCTCGATTTTGTTCAATGGTCTTGCGCTACATAGTCAAACCTGGCTTTTGCCATGGGATTGGTTCCGGTAGGCAGATCCGACCGCGAGATGAAGATTGAAAATTAACGGGAGCTCAACAAGCTCTGCTGGCGATAAAAAGCGCAGAAAAGGATTGTTTACCATAATTACTTTTCCTATATTGGATTTGTCAAAATAGAGTAATATAAGATTTCTGCTGGTAAAAGCATTATGGACAGTGTTGGTATCTTGCTAGCGAAGGCAGTTCTGTTTGAGCTGAGTCTCACCTAGCTTTGACAAATGAAGAACCTTCATCAAGGAGGGAAGTCTTGATAAAAGAGATATCTTGCACGGGGCTGGTGAGTTTAGCAATCTGCTGTCTCCTGTGTGCAGATTGTACAGTACACGAAAGCTCTCAGCCACACCTTTACACTGATCCACAGTTCGGGTTTCGCCTGGCCAGTCCAGATTCCGGATGGATCCTGACCGACGAGACCGGGATTCCAGAGGTGCTGCTGACTATAAAGTCCAAAAAGATGATCGAGGATTTTATCCCCAATGTGACCGTGGCCATTGAACCTTTGTCGATGATGATGACTGCGGAAGAATATGGACAAAGGAACCTGCGGTCTCTGAAATCGCAGGGGTATGAGATCATATCCAGTGAGAAGAGGGTAATCCATCACAACCTGTTTTGCGACCTTCACTGCTTACATCAGGATACCCAGCCCATCTTGCGATTTCGACATCTGTGTTTGGTAAAAAATAGAGTCGGTTTTATCATCACGTGCACTGCCCCGGAGAACTGTTACCATATGTATGAAAACGATTTTAAGCTCATCGTGAACAGCTTTCGTTTTATGTGAAGTAAGCCTCAGATCAATGGGAAGGGAAAACGCCATGGTCGAAAGGTTGAAGCGCTTCGTAGAAGATCTTGAAAACAGCCGGATTTCCTTCTGGGCCTACGTGGTGACGATCATCTGCGTTATCTTTCTGAGGAACTTCCTGGAGACCTTCTCCGACGTGGACAACTTCTGGACTCCGGTGTCCCCGCTGGCCTACTTCGTCCATTACCCCATGTTCTACCTCTGTCTCTTGCTGGCGCTGATCGCCATCTTTCACTGGCTCACAAAAGAGAAAATAACCAAAATTACCAGAATAACGCTGTGCTTCTTCCCGATCATCCTCCTCGCCCCCATATTGGACCTTCTCGTCTCTGGAGGACAGGGTTATAACATCTCCTACATGTTCGAGGATTCATCAGCCCTTATTAATAGATTCGTCACCTTCTCCTGGGGCTATCTGGGCCGTGGGATCACCCCTGGAATTCAAATTGAGCTGATGGTTGTCTTTGTGCTGGTCGCCTGCTACCTGTTCTTAAAAACCGGGAAGATCATCTTGGCGATCATCGGCGTCATCGCCTCCTACATCGCGGGCTTCGTTCTGGGGTCGCTGCCATCACTGATCACCATCCTCTGGAACCTGAAAGGTTCAGCCACAGTGGGAAGTGAGATTTTTAGCGCCGATGTGGTGCTATATCATTTCTATTCGTTCAATCACAAAATGACGCTAGTTCTCTTTCCCATCCTGGTGGTTGAATTGGGGCTCTGGTATCGTCTTTACAACAGGGAGAAATTTCGTGCTCTGCTGAAAAACCTCCGCGGTCTGCGCGTTTTCCATTATCTGTGCATGCTGTCAATGGGCATGCTCATCGGATACGGGCAAAGACCGCCGGAGACCTTTTTCGAGTCACCTTTCCCCATCCTCATCCTCATTGTTTCGGCCTGTTCTGTCGTCCTGGCATGGCTGTGGGCTGTGGGGGTCAATGATCTTCATGATGAGGATACCGACAGGATCACAAATCATTCCCGACCTCTGGTTTCCGGGGTTATCGATGTCGAGGAATATCGCTCTTTGAACCTCGTCTTCTTGGTGTTGTCGCTCATCGCCGCCGTTCTGGTCCGACACCCATTCTTGGTGACCATTTTGGTGACAGCAGGCCTTTCCTATGTCTATTCGGCTCCACCTTTCCGGTTGAAAAGGGTTCCCCTTCTGTCCACCTTTATCCTCGCGCTGTGCTCAGCACTTGTCTGTCTGGGCGGTTTCGTGCTTTTCTCCGCAGACTACAGCTTCGTTGGTTTTCCACCTCGGATTCTCTCTGCCATGCTGGTGGCCTTCACCCTCGGCTTAACCGTCATCGACATCAAAGACCTGAAGGGAGATCAAGCCACAGGAACTGTCACCCTGCCCATCTTATTTGGTGAGAAGAAGGGAAAGATGATCACCGGAATATTGGTGCTACTGGCATACCTCAGCGTCCCTGTGATTTTAAAGATCTTGGTCTTAATACCCCTCGCTCTGGTTTTTGGAATCCCAACCTATCTTTTGATAAATGGGAAGCAAATGCGGGAGACACCCATTTTCTTACTGTATTTTCTCTTTCTGGGCGCGACCATATTTTTTATCTACCTCCGAATTCAGGGGGGATGAGCTCCTCTTTTTAAGCTAATAGGAGGTGGGATGTCATGCGGTCCTTGAAGGTGGCCATTGTGTTCTTGCTGATAGAGAGCCTGTCCGTCTCTGCAGTATTTGAGGCTCTGGCTCAGCGGGAACGGCCTCAGGAAACAGGTGCCGGAAAGGTTATCGTCATCAGCGAAAAAGTGGGTGAGACCATCGATCGGGAGGAGCGGAGTCGCTATCGACTCTTCCCAGGATCTTTAAACTTCCTGTCCGCGATTATCCTCCAACTGCCCGACAGCAGCTATGCGGCGGAGATCACCGAGGAGAAAGAGGGTATTAAACAAGTACGAACGTTGCCTATCGACCAAGAGACTCTGGAGAAGCTTCGCGAGCACATTAACTATTATGAAAAACGTCTTCCCATTGATAGTCCATTTCCCGCAATTGTTCCTGCAAAGCCCTCTTCCCCTTCCGAGACGCGTCACCTTTCTCCGCTAGAGCACATGACGATAAAAGGCAAGGTAAAGGAAGCCAAGAAACAGGCTAAAATAATGATGAAGGAGAAATGGACCAAAGAGCGCTGGCGCGAGGAGAGTCGTCACGATCGGGCGACGAGCTATCGTAGTGCTGGTGGGGTGCTTGGTTTTGCCTTGGGAGCTACGGCGGGTATGCTCATTGGCAAGGGGCTTCAGGGAAGAAAAGTGGAGAGAACAGTATACCACCCAGGCGGTTGGGATGATCCGTCCTGGACGGAAGAATTTTACTCTTATAAACACAGACATGCGCCCATTTGGGGAGCGGCTATTGGCGGCATCGGTGGGGCCGTTACAGGCTATTACTTCGGCAAGAAAGCCGACAAGGAATACTACATCCTTATCCCTCGTAACATCCGCATGATGGAAACCAAACCATCAAGATCGGGGTGCCTATTTGGATTTGGCCTCCTGGGGCCAATTATGGGTGGAGTTGCAGGGTATTCACTGTATATGCCCATGTCAGGTGATGCGAGTGAAGATTTTGGGTGGCCTCAATTCGCCTGTGGTTTCCTCGCAGGTGGATTCCTCGGCTCGGCCGTTATATCAAGTTACAACAGGAGAGCGAAGTACAAACGGCTTTGGGAAGAATCTCTCCTGGAAGAAAAGCTCGAATCGTCCCTTGACATCCAAATCATGCCTCTGGATCCGACAACATTCGCCCTCCGGCCCAGGAGACTGCCTAGCGGAGAAATCATCTACGAATACCATGTGGATATGCTGCGGGTACGTTTTTAATCGTGATTTCTGATTTGAAAGCCTTGAGGGTGCAGTGGGCACTTCAAAGGAGAAAATCTAAAAATTGAACTCTTGAACTATCCCGAAAGTCCCAACGTGAAAAGATAATAACAGTGCTTAGACTTTCGGGACTCTGATACGCATCAAGAGCAGGAATTGACCAATTTTCCGTCGCTTGCCTCGAGGTGGGAAAAGCGAAGAGGGGTTCACTAATCTTTCGTATATGCCTTGAACAAAACAGGAGGTGGTCATTATGATGCTTTCTGCTCTTTGGGCGGGATTCTGTGAATTTGGACTTCTTGCGACCTGAAAGGGGGAAGGGAACATGAAGCGGACCATCATCCTCTTTGCCGCCATAGTTTTGCTGGCCGGCTCAGCTTGGGCAGTGACGGACACCTTGACCATCCTGCACGTCAACGACTCCCACTCACACATCGTTCCATACGGCCCCAAGGATGAGTTCGGCGTGGGAAGTCTCGGCGGCATCGCTCGGGCGGCAGCTCTCATCGGCCAGGTGCAGGCCACCGAGGAGAATGTGCTGTTCCTGCACGCCGGCGATGTGTTCATAGGCGATGTGATGTTCAACAAGTACTTCGGCGTACCGGAGCTCCAGATCCTGGCTCAGCTGGGGTGCGATGCCATCACCTTGGGCAATCATGAGTTCGACCTCACGCCGTATGTGCTCAAGCTGGCCCTCACCAGTGCGGGATTCCCTATTCCCGGATTCGACGTCCTGTCTGCCAACCTTGACGCTACGGCGGATCCCGAATTGGGCGCCCTGGTGCAGCCGTGGGTCATCAAAGATGTAGGAGATGTGAAGGTGGGCATCTTCGGCCTGACCACCGAGGAGACCAACACCTTTTCAATGCCCTCGCCGGTGGTCATCACATCGTGCATCGATGGCGCCGCAGCGGCCGTGACCGCGCTGCAGGGCCAGTGCGACATCATCGTCGGCCTCACCCACCTGGGCTTTGAGGTGGACTGCCTCCTGGCCGCCAACGTGCCGGGCATCGACATCATCGTGGGAGGACACTCGCATCATGTCCTTGAGGAAGCCGTGGCCGTCACCAATCCAGTGGGCCAGACCACCTGGATTGTCCAGGCCGGTGAGTTTTACAGCTATGTGGGCAACCTGAAGATAGCCTGTGGACCTTCTGGCGTTGAGATTCTCAATTATCAATTGATGCCTGTGAATAGCTCAGTGCCCGAGGTTGCCGAGGTGGCGGCCATGGTCCAGTATCTCGTGGCCGAATTGGAAGCAGACCCGCGGTACGAACCGATGTACAGCGACATCATCGCCGAGGCGGCCGTGGATATCGAGCGCGATCGCATATCCGGCTATAAGGACACCCCCATGGGAAATCTGGTCACCGATGCCTATCGGGACATCACCAATACGGACATCGGCCTGGCCGTCTGGGGTTTCATCAGCCAGAAGCTTTATGCCGGTCCACTGGCCGGTGCCGATATCTTCCAGACCGTCTCCTACGGCTATGATGAGATATCCGGCCACGGATTCAGACTGGCGACTTTCGAGCTGTCCGGCATGGAGCTGCTCATGGGTTTGGAGTTCACCACGGAGCAGGCCCAGTACATGCAGGACCTCTACATTCAGGTCTCCGGGATGCGTTTGGCCTACGATTCCAGCAAGCCTTTGGGCGAAAAGCTTATCTGGGTCCTCGTTGGCGAACAGCCCATCGACCCCTTCGCCATGTATACCGTCACCACCAATTCGGGTGTGGCGGCCTTCCTGTCCATGGCGGGTCTGCAGCCTATCAATCTCCAGGACGCGGGGTGCACAGAATATGAAGCCGTGAGGGATTACATCGTCGGGAATTCACCCATCAACTATGGAGTTGAGGGCAGAATTCAGGATGTGTCCGAGCCTCTGGTGACCGCGGATCTGCAGGTGATCCACAACGCCGCCGATCCGGATGTGGAGCTGGTGGACATCTATGTCAACCGTAACCTGTTCCTGGACGATTTCGCCTTTCGTAGCGCAACGCCTTTTGTCGATGTTTTGGCCGGAGTGAATCTCAACATCGGCGTTGCGCCCAGCAACAGCGAGGGTCCTGGCGATGTGATTGCTGATTACAATGTCATCCTGGAACCTGAGGAGACTTTAGTGGCCATGGCCAATGGCGTGCTGGATCCCGCAGGCTTTGCGGAAAATCCGGACGGATATGATATCGGCTTCACGCTGTTCCTGAGAGACGGCATGTATAAGGTGGTGAGGCCAGAACGGGTCAAGATCGCTGCCTTCCATGGAGCCACTGACGCTCCCGCAGTGGACATTCTGGCTCGTGGAGATCGGAACAGCCGTCGGCTTTTCAATAATCTGAGCTATGGCGAGTTTTCACCATACCGAAATGTCCATGCCGATAACTACATTCTAGATGTTACACCGCGTGATGATAATTCGGTGGTCGTCGCCTCTTTTGAGGCCGATCTCTCCGGTTTTGGAGGCCAAACAACAGTGGTTTTCGCTTCCGGCTTCCTGGATCCCTCGGCCAATCAGGACGGGCCTGCCTTTGGACTCTTCTTGGCCTTGCCAGATGGACAGGTCCTTGAGTTGCCGGCGGTGGGCGCAGGCCACGTGTTGGCAGAGGTCAGTGTGCCTGAGATTCAATCCATGCCAAACACGTTCAGGCTTGATCAGAACTACCCGAATCCGTTCAACCCGACAACCACTATTTCCTTAGCGCTGCCCGAGGCTTCACAGGTTACCCTGAAGGTATACAACTCCACTGGGCAGCTGGTGAAAACGCTTGTCCAGAATTACTTGGACGCCGGTGTCCATGAAGTGAGGTTCGATGCCGGCGAACTGTCTTCGGGCATGTATTTTTACCAGATCAAGGCGGGTGCGTTTACGGAGACCAAGAAGATGGTGCTTATGAAATAGCTTGGCTCTGCCGATTGTGCGGTGCGAAATGGCACGAGGCGGAAGAGGATATCTCTCGTCCGCCTCGTTGTTTTGTGCTAGCGGCGTGTGGCAGGATCTGAGGTTTTGCACCAAGAGAAAATAGTGTGTGGGATTAAAAAAATGTGTTGATCGCTCAACACAAACAGGCCCTTCGGGCTCCTGGTCTCTTCCGTCGTGGGTTCTCGTACAAAGCGTCTCACTAAATTGCCGTATAAGATTTTGATGGGATGGCTATTTCAAAGGGACTTCGCAGCCGCGACAGTGCATTTTTCTCTTGACCAGGGCATCATAGAGTCATACAATTAAGAAGTGAGCAGATAAATTCGAAGAATAGCAATTGTTTTTAAGTCTGATCGCTAAAAAAAGTTTCTCTTCATGTGTTTGCTTGGTCTTACCTGTGAGAGTTCGAAACCTCTTGCAAGATTTTGAACAGTTCTATTTCTCAACCATCTTATAAAACCCTCACGAGGAGGCACAGATGAAGAAGTCCGCGTTTATTTCAGCAGTTCTCACCATCCTGATCATGACCATGGCATTAGTGGCACCGGTTGAGGTTCTAACCGACGAGACGAGTATGGAAACATCCGCTGCTGATTCTCAAAATAGCGCCGTCTATTTGGTCACCAACACAAATGACTCTGGAGCGGGCTCGCTGCGGCAGGCGATGATAGATGCAAATGGCCACGCCGGAGCGGATACTATCCTGTTTGCCTCAGATGTAAGAGGAACCATCACTCTTTCAAGTACCTTGCCCGATATCGCCGAGGGAGTGGCCATCTTCGGTCCTGGAGCGGATCTCCTGACCGTCAGCGGCAATAACTCAAACAGAGTACTGAAAACAATATCGTATTTTCCGGGGACATTGGAGATAAGCGGGCTCACCATCGCCAACGGCTATTCAGGAAGCGGTGCTGGGGGTGGCATTTATATGTCGGGAGGAACACTTAACCTGTCTTCTTGTGTTATTCGAGATAATACAGTAGGTTATCCAAATATCGGCGGGGGTGGGCTGTATTTGTTCGGTGTTGTGACCAACATCACCGATTGCACCATCAGCGGAAATCAATCCAGCGTTGGCGGCGCGGGTATCTCGAACGTAACTACTAGTGAACTTCATATTCAAAACAGCGCCATCACGGGCAATGTGGTCTCGAGCAATCCGGTATATGGGGGTGGAGGCATCTACAACGTAGGCAGCATTTTCATCATGAACAGCACCATCAGTGGCAACACTCATTCCCAAAGCGGTGGCGGCATTCACAACCGTCTTGCTGGGAAGGTCTATCTGCAAAATGTGACCATGACCAGCAACTCGGCCGCGGATGGAGGCGGCATTTCCAATCTTGTGGATGCGACCGAAGGTGATACTGTATCCCTCAGGAACACTATTCTTGCCGGTAACAGTGCCACTACAGGTGCCCCCGATTTTTCAGGAACGCTGGTCTCAGGAGGCTGTAACCTGATTGGGGATGTCACAGGTGCTGTGATCGTTGGAAACACCACCGGCAACATCACCGGACTCGATCCTAACCTGGGACCTCTGGCTTACAACACAGGATCGACAAAGAATCATGCCCTGCTTCCGGGGAGCCCGGCCATAGATGCCGGCGACAACAGCAGCAGCCCCACCAGCGACCAGCGAGGCATCCCTCGCCCTCAGGACGGCGACGATAACGGCACCCAGATCTGTGACATAGGCTCATACGAGCTTATGGCCGATGATGATAACGACGGAGTCTCGAATACAGAAGAACAAGGTCCTGATGGAACAGTCACCGATTATGATGGAAATACAGACAGCACCCCGGACAACCAGCAGAGCAATGTGGCCTCCTTCCATACATATGATGGACAGGACTACGTGACGCTCGCTTGCCCCGCGGGATTGGAACTCGCAAATGTGCGGGCCATCGAGAATCCAGCGCCAAATGCCCCCGGCGCCCCGACTCCTGAAGATACTCCATTAGGCTTTTTTGAGTTTAAAATCGTCGGACTGGGAGCTGGCGACACCACCACCGCGATGCTCTATCTGCCCGCTGGAGTGTCTTTTGGAACCTATTTCAAATACGGCCAAATCCCGGACCAGACCTTGTCGCACTGGTATGAATTTATATATGACAACACGACAGGTGCGGAGTTGGGTGGAGATGTCATCACCTTACACTTTGTGGATGGTCTCAGGGGAGATCACGACATTACGGCGAATGGAACCGTCATGGAGCCGGGAGGGCCCGGTGAGCCATTAACGGGGATCTCGACAACTTCAGCGAGCGTTCTTCCTGATAAGTTCATGCTGGCTCAAAATTATCCTAATCCGTTCAATGCTGTCACAAAGATCCCCTATGATCTACCGGAGAATTGTCATGTCGAGCTGACCATTTACAACCTCCTGGGCCAAAAGGTAGCCACTGTGCTGCAGGGCAAACAGACTGCGGGGCACAAAACGGTGAGATGGGATGCGAGTTCATTCGCCAGCGGGATCTACTTCTATAGGTTGCAGGTTGAAGGCTTTGTATACGCCAGAAAGATGATATTACTCAAGTAACTCTGACACCAGTTGAGGAATTTAAAGGTCGTCCTGCAGGATCTTCGGCAGGGCGATCTTTTTTGTCTTGAGGTGATTCGAGCGCTCCCGAATGGTAGCGTCGTTGCGACCATAACCCACAATAGTCGTATTATTGCAACTATTAAAAAGAGTAGTGCCGGAGACACAGATCTCGCAACAAATTACAATTTAATTGATTAAATGAAACACTCATTCTCTGGCACAGTGCTTGCCTGTTTTTTAAATCAGAATGCAGAAGAAGAAGAGATCCTGGACCTCAGTTACTATGGGGAGTGCTCCCTAATGCTGTCAAAAAGCTGGAAAGGTGAAGACGCCCCCATGATCAAACCAGGAATATGGTAAAATCCCATTAAGGAGGTAACGATGACTGTATGTGAGTATGAGTGTATGAGCTGTGGACACCGATTCGAGAAGTTCAAGTGGATGTCCGAAGAGCCGGTCAAGCGCTGTCCTTGCTGCGGGCATGAAGGTCCGGAAATAGCTGAAGGCTGGTTCTGGTCTCATCTTCAAAGTCCCGGGAGTTCGCGTGACCGACTATCGAAGAGAGAGCTACAAGGAAGCCACCTGGTTCCATAAGGGAAGATAGAGGATCTGTCGTGAAGAGTCCGATGTCTTATTGGGGGTAGGTGTGGTTGATAGGAGATGGGATACGTCATGCGTGATACGTGATACTTAATACGTAATGCGTAAAGATCCAATTCCAGAATCGAAATGTCGGTCTCACGAATTACGCATTACGCCGATGGCCATAAAAAAGAGCCCTCCCGACAATCTCAGGAAGGCCCTTCTCACAGCTATGAGCTTCTGATATTACTTCACAAACGTCATCTTAATCGTCTTTTCGAACTCACCGGCCTGCAAGGTGCAGAAATACACGCCGCTGGCCAGATCCTCGGCGTTCCAGCTGATGGTGTAGAAACTGGTCGTCTGGTCGGCATCAACCAATGTAGCCACCTCGGCTCCCTGAACGTTGTAGATCTTCACGGTAACGTGAACGTCCCGGGGAACGGCATAACTGATATTGGTGGCCGGATTGAAGGGATTGGGATAGTTCTGCCTTAGGACGAAATCGGTGGGCACGGCAGCGCTGGCCGCGGCCGAGACGATCGAGGTCCAGGTCGAACTGCCGTCCAGGTCGATCTGCTTCAGCTTGTAGTAGTAGGTCACCTCGTGCGTTACGTTCCGATCCACCCAGCGATAGGTGTGGGTTGTCTCAGTGGAGCCATGTCCGGGCAGCTCGCCGATCTTATCATACTGCCCATCTTCTCTATCGCCACGATGGATTTCCCACCTGTGGCAGTTGAGCTCCGATGCTGTGACCCAGTCGAGGATGATGCAGCCTTGATCGCCTATGGCCTCGAAGCTAGCTAGCACAACTGGAACGGGATAACCACTTAGATCGAATTTGGCCACGAAGACATCACTGCCACCACCATGTGTCGCATCAAACGCTCCTGGTGTGGTGGGAAAATCGTCCGACTCCGTCCACCCAGTCACATAGACATTGCCCCAATCGTCTGTGGCGATGCCTTTGCCCCAATCATCGTAACTTCCCCCTAAAAAAGTGGCGTATACAAGAGTACTCCCAGTGGGATTTAGTTTGATCACGAATACATCTTCAGCCCCATTGTGCTCTGTGTCAAAGGCTTCATCGGTGACTGGAAAACCGGCATCAACATGTCCCGTCACGTACGCGTTATTCTGGTTATCCAGGGCGATATCGATCGAGCGGTCGAAACCACTACCTCCCAAGAATGTTCCGTAGCTCAAACAACTACCTGAAGCATTCAGCTTTACCACGAAAACTTCGAACCAGCCATTGCTGGTGGGATCGTAAGCTCCCGATGTGGTCGGGAAATCCGAAGAGGACGTCAACCCGACCACGTAGGCACTGCCTGAATCGTCCACGGCAATACCCCTTGCCTTGTCTTGCACGCTTCCCCCCAGAAAGCTCGAATATTCAAGCGTACCTCCTGTTGCGCCAATTTTCGCCACTATAGCATCTCGTGCGCCGTCGTAGCTGTCATCAAAAGCCCCTGGCGTGGTGGGAAATTCGCTGGACTGGGTATTGCCTGCCACATAGGCGTTACCGGAATAGTCAACGGCGATGCATTCTCCATGATCGTCGCCGCCCGCTCCTAGAAAGGTGGAGTAGTCTAAAGCGTTGCCAGTTGTGTCGAATTTAGTAATGAATATGTCGATGATGCCGTTGAAAGAGGTATCATAAGCTCCAGGAGTAATCGGAAAATCGGGAGATTTGGTGATCCCGGTTACGTAAGCGCTGCCCCAGCAGTCTACAGCAATGCTCCGACCCTCGTCCTGATAGCCCCCTTCTAGATAAGTGGAGTAAATTAATCCACTTCCCGTGGCGTTTAGTTTCGTGACAAAGGCGTCGAACACGCCCCCAAAGGTATCGTCAAAGGCACCAGGAGTTGTGGGAAAGTCTCCTGAAGTGGTATATCCGGTCACATAGGCACAGCCGACGCTGTCTATGGCTATGTCAAAACCCCATTCGCTCGCACCGCCCCCCAGAAATGTGGAATAATCCAGAGTTGCCCCTGTTGGGTTAAACTTAAACACAAAGGTATCCCAACCGTTCCAGACGACATCGTAAGCTCCGGGCGTAGTGGGGAAAGCTCCTGACCGCGTTACCCCGGTCACATAGACGTTGCCCGCACAATCTATGTCGATAGCTTCACCTTCGTCGGTATTGGTGTCTCCTAGAAAGGTGCTCCAGACCAGATCGGTCTCATCGGCGATAGCCATGCCGCAGGACGACAGCAACAAGACCATGAGGATGAGTGGAAAAACTGCCACGCGCGAGCTCGTTTTGAGCCCTCCTTTCCGTGGCACAGGATTTTTTGTACAAATTTATTTAATCATATCGGGGCTTTTCTGTCAAGGTCTTTTTTTAATTTTTTAGAGGTGGCTGGCTAAGTCGTAACAGGATGTTGTCTGGATTTCTTCCCGGATGCGGCGAAGTTCTGGATCCATTTGACGACCAGATATCAGCCGCTGCGGCGTTTTGTTTGGTTAGGGTGTAGTTTATGGGGGAGCTGGGATACGACATGCGTGTTGCGTGAAACATCTCTCCTTGTCATTCTGAGGGCGCTTCAGCGCCCGAAGAATCTCAGCTTATATGTCATGAGACGCCCTCACAGAGATTGCTTCGCGGAGCCTGTTCCTTCATTGCATTCAGATATCGACCGTCGAGGCCGATAAACGATTCAAGAGCGTAGCCGGTACCGTCGGGTGACCTCACTCGACGATTCGTCAACATACTCACGCTATCCTGGATTCCCGCTTTCGCGGGAATGACAGTGGAGGCAAACTGATGAGGGCGAGCACTGAAGTGCTAATTAAGGTTGCGACAAGGTGGAAATAAAATATCCCATCCACAAGTTGATCGGTGCTGGATAGAGCGATCCAATGCCAACAAATAAGAACTGCCATCCAGCTCAACTTGTTTAATCTGGGGTAGGGTGGAGCCACTTGACCCCTTGAATCCTCGGCCCCTTGAACCCTATCCTTTCAGACTTCGCAATTGTGTTATAAAGGGGGAAGCCAATTAAAACAAAGACAACTGCTTCTCCGGCAGATGCCGAGCATCGAAGCCCAGATCTCGCAGGCGGGCGGCGAATTGGGGAAATCCATGAACAGTAAATATCTTGCGGGGATTAGCCTGGTGGACATACTCCACCAGCTCGTTGAAATCAGCATGATCCGAGAGGGGCAGCACCAGGTCCACACCCAGGGCGAAGCGACGGTCAGGGTCCAAACCCCAGCCGGTGAGATAGGCCGTTCTGCAACGGCCCAGGTCGGCCTGGAGCTGCTGGCGGTTCATATGAGTGGGTGCCACTACCACTTTTCCTTCTAAATCCGTGCCGGGATACTTCTGGTAGGGCTCGAACTCCACCCCCAGCTTCTCGTAAATCCTGGCTACCTGGTAGATGGCGTCGTGCACCACGGCTTTATATCCGGCGTCCCCGACGATCTTCAAAGCCTCCTGGCCCTTGCCCAGCGTGTATCCCAACACCACGGGAGTCAAGCCCTCGGAGAGGGTCTTCTTGATGAAGAGAATTAGGCGCTCTTTAGTCTTCTCTCGGGGTGGAAAGAGATAATGAGGCAGCCCGAAAGTGCACTCCATCACCAGGATATCACAGGATTTCACCTCGGCGGGCTGAGCACAGACCCCGGGACGGAGCTTGAAATCTCCGGTGTACACCAGACGCTGCTCTCCCTCGACAAGGATCTGGGCTGAGCCCAGGATGTGACCCGCTGGGAAAAGGGTCACCTGATGATCTTTGATGTTCAGGGGCTGGTTGTACTCGGCGGGCTTGCCTTGGGTTTTGCCCCGGCGATATTCCAGGAGGGTCAGGGTTTCCGGTGTGGCCAGGACGCGGCGATGGCGGGTGGCGTGGTCTGTATGGGCATGGGACACGAAAGAAAAATCCTTCACTCGCCGGGCGTCAAGCCAGAGATCAAGGTCTGGCACGTAAAGGCCATTATTATATTCGATCATCTGAGAAAAACCTCTTCTTCTTCATCCGGAGAGGTCAGGATTTCACTATGAGCTAAGGCAATACAACGTCTCGAGCCAAACACCCAATCTAATCAGGGAACTTGGCCAAAAAGAAGGGGCGAAAAGAAAATCCGCCCCTTTCGTTTCAAACAGGGGGCTGAAGGCGGCTTTAAGTCACCCTCGCCACTTCGCTGCCTCCTCGGCAAGGCCCCTTTACCTATCTCGTTGCTTCCAGAGCATCGGTCATATCCGCCACAGAGAGAACCAAGATGGCCTTCTTAGACTCGGTATGGGCTGCCGTGTAGGCATAGCGGATGTTAACGCCCTGATTGGCGAGTTTTGTGGTTACAGCGGATGCTGAGCCCGGCATGTGGTCTAACTCGAAGGCCAGGACATCTTCGATGGCGTTATAAATGCCAATCTCGTCCAGAACCGAGCTGGCCTTCTCGGGGTCATCCACCAGCATTCTGACCACTTCGCGAGTGGCCATCATTCCGTTGATGTTGATCTTCGCCTCTCCCAAGGCAGAGCAGAGACGATCCAAAGCCCCGATTTTGCCCTTGACAACGACATTGAGCTGCTTAACTTTGGGCATATAGAATCCTCCTTAAAAAAGGTAGTTTTTCGTAAAATTGACCATTTTTTCAGGAGTTATCAAGTACCAATTTCTCTCTAGATTAGCACATCTTGAGGCCGTTGTCAACCCCTTTTTTCGCAAAGAGGGCTTTTTTTTGGTTGCCACACTTCCCATTGGGTCACAAACGGAAGCTTAAACCGGTGGTGTACCTGCGCCTTGGCATAGCATACAGCCCACAGTTCTGTCCGGTAATTTATTTGTAATTAGTGAGTTATCATATAGTCACGCTGGACATATAAGATCAATTAAATCTTTCGTTAAGGTGATATTAATGGAGAAAAAAGAAGGGAGATTTTGGCAGAATTGAGATTCTGATGCCAAACGGCTCCCTGCGAGAAAAGAATATCTTACGATATATTTAGCGTTGACTCAAAGGCAGGATGAATTCAGGCCGGCAAAAGCGCAAAGCTTGCCGGTTACCCAATTAGGCTCTATGGCTATTCAGCTTTCAAAACCGATGCTTCCAGAGGGCAAGAATCTGAGCATCAGGCGTGCTGGATTGCTGTGTGGTTGGAGATCTCAGAATTCGTGGTGCAGAGATCTTTTATCGAGAGCTTGTGGACGTCGTCATTACCGGTGAGCCTGGCGAAACTCTTGAGCTCCTCCGTGGAGATCTTGAGGAAATTCTCCAGCCGTTTGGCGGCTTTTTCTACGTCCAGCTTCGCTCTCAGCTCGGGATCCTGGGTCGTGATCCCTGTCGGACACTTGCCGGTATTGCAGATCCTGTACTGCTGGCAACCCAGCGCCATGAGCGCAGAGGTTCCGATAGCAACTGCATCGGCTCCCATGGCCAGTGCCTTGGCGAAATCCGGTGAGATCCGCAACCCCCCCGTGATGACCAGAGACACGTCTTTGGAGTCCTTTATATCGAGGAACTTTCTGGCCCGGTACAGGGCGAAGACCGAGGGAATGGACGTGGCGGCCTTGATGAATTTGGGCGCGGCCCCTGTAGCTCCAGCACGACCGTCGATGGTGATGAAATCCGGCTCCGCATATAAAGCCACTTCAAGATCCGCCTCTATATTTCCTGCCGCCAGCTTCACTCCGATGGGTTTACCACCTGAGGTTTTCCGGAGCTCGGCGACCTTCTTCTTGAGATCGTCGCTGCTGAGGATATCATCGAAGTGAGAGGGGCTGATGATGTCGGCACCTTCGTCAAAGCCTCTAATGGCAGCTATTTCCCCGGTCACCTTTTTCCCAGGAAGATGACCGCCCATGCCCGGCTTCACCGATTGTCCGATTTTGATCTCGATGGCGTCGACCTTTTTCAGGTTCTCCTCAGTGACGCTGTATTGGTTGGGCACATATTCAAATATGTACCGGTAAGCGTTTTCCAGGGATTCGGGCAAAATGCCGCCTTCCCCAGAACACATGGCGGTTTTAGCGGCGCTGCTTCCCTTGGCCAGGGCGATCTTGGCCTCTCTGGAAAGAGCCCCAAAGGACATGTGCGTCACATATATCGGCGTGCCGATGATCATTGGCTGTTTAGCGCCAGGTCCTATCACAGTCTCTGAGTTTACAGGCTCACCACGGTTCAGAGGTATTGTCGCCAGCTGAGCCCCTTTGATGAGTATTTCATCCCATGAAAAGCTAGGGGCTTTCGTCCTCATGGGCTCTATGATGGACTCCCCGGTCTCGGCCATCTGGTGTATATCCGCCATATGGGTCTCCGTCTCCGAAATCCGCGGGAGCTCCCCGGCAAAACCGGTCGTTTCCTGCGAGAGCCCGCCGGAAATGTCTACCATAGTGGCTGTTTCATCGGCGCGCTGAAAAAACGATTTACCGGACTCACAGACATGGCAAGCCCAGCCGGCGGAAAGCTCATCCCACTTCTTGCCCTCTTTCTCCTCGTCGAAAATCGTGTCGCAGACTGAACATCGGTAGATAGCCATATGGTGCCTCCTCTAGCCTGAGTTATTCGTGAGATTCGATATTCGTGAATCGTTGATCGTGAATCGAGATTCGAGACCAGAGACTCGTGAAGAATGCCTACTGTCTGGTTCTCACTGCCCACTTGGCGGCTGTGAGTAGGGGATTACCATTGCCAATTGCTATTCTGATTTTGACGAATCACGAGTCTCGAGTCTCGATTCTCCTTACCAGCTTAGCAGCCGCCAAACGAATCACGACTCATTTATCCTTGAGGGGATTCTGCTCCTTCGGCCCTGTCCGCAGAGGCAGGAGTCACTTTGGGGCAGAAAGCAACTTTATGAATAGATCGGGCTAGAAATCGAGGCTTGCCGGCTCGTAATATTCCCGGGGATGCTTACAGGACGGGCATTTCGGGGGCGGCTCAGTGCCCTGGTAGGTAAAGCCGCACACGCTGCATTTCCATTTGATGGGTTGTTCTCTCTTGAAGACCGTTCCATTCTCCACCATTTCCAAAAGCTTCTTATAACGATCCCGATGGTGCTGTTCTATTTTCCCGATCTGCTTAAACAGGATGGCAGCCTCGGCGCTCCCCTCCTCTTCAGCCTCTTTGGCAAAGGTGGGATACATATCCACCGTTTCGTAATGCTCGCCGCCAATGGCTTCTTTCAGATTGGCTGCCGTATCGCCAAGGCCCTTGAGGAGTTTGAAATGATCTTTGGCATGCTGCTTTTCATTATCGGCAGCTTCCTGGAAGATCTTGGCGATGTAATGGTAACCTTCTTCTCTAGCTACCTGGGCGAAGAATGTGTACTTGTTTCTCGCCTGGGACTCACCGGCGAAGGCCGCCTTCAGATTTTCTTCGGTCTTGGCCATCAGTGACCTCCTTCTAATTGGGGTGACCGTTATGGATGAACGATTTGTGAGCTATAAGCGCGATTGCTTTGTTCTACATGTATCGCATATTCCTTCCAGCACAACTCTTTTGTTAAGGACGGTGAATTTTTCTTCCAGGTCTCTCGGAATTTCCAGGTTATCATAATCGTCACTGAAAAAGTCTGTTATTGTACCACACCTCCTGCAGTGAAAGTGATGATGGCTGCTCATATTCGGGTCAAAACGTCTTGGCTCGCCGCGCCCTTCAACGATGCCAACGACGCCAATTTTAGAGAAAGTGAGGAGCGTTCTATTGACGGTGTCGTAAGAGATACTTGGAAATTCCCTTTTGATACTCTGGAAAACGCCGTCGGCAGACGGATGCTCTTTGGACTCGGAAAGCAGCACGTAAATAGCCAAACGCTGAGGTGTTACCCGGAGATGGTGCTCCCTGCATGTGACCATGAAGAAATCGAGAAGCTCTCTATCAGACTCTTTTCGCATATTATTATTATATAGTAATAATTCTTATTTGTCAATGATTTTTTCCTCTGTCGGCTCACAGAGCCAATATTCGAATTGAAACGGTCGAGAGCTTTTGGAAAAAACCCTTGACTCTTCCACATCGATTTTATAGAATGAAAGCGGATATGAACGTTTTTCTTCCCGAGTGGCTGAGGAAATGTCCACAATGAGTGCGAATTTCTGGAAAATGGCACCGAAACTCTTATTGGTGCTTCTATCAGGGCTATTCTTTCGGTGTTCGGACAATCCGGTTTCGGCTCCAAGGAATTCTTTTTCGTTAACCACTGCAGAAAAGGTACTTATCGAATCGGATAACAAGTTTGGACTCAAGCTGTTCCAGAAAATCGCCCAGGCTGAGGGGCATAAAAACGTCTTCATCTCCCCCTTGAGCATTGCCATGTCTTTAGGGATGGCGTACAACGGTGCCGAGGGAGGCACAGCAGTGGCGATGCAGGAGGTTCTGGAACTCTCAGGCTTGAGCATCGAAGAGGTCAATATATCCTACAAGCGTTTGATGAACGCCTTGACAGAACTCGATCCCTCGGTTCAATTTCAAGTCGCCAACTCTCTCTGGTACCGGGGGGACTTCCAGCAGCCGAGAACAGGTTTCCTCAACGTTTGTGTTGAGTATTTCAACGCCCTGGTGACCGGATTGAATTTCAACGATCCAAACGCGGCGTCCATTATTAACACATGGGTTGAGGAGAGCACCGATGGCAGGATCGAGGAAATCGTTGACAACCCCATTAACCCCCGCTATGTGATGGTTTTGATCAATGCCATCTATTTCAATGGCGAATGGACATATAAGTTTGACGAAGATCTGACATTTGATGATTGGTTTTACCTGCCAGACGGCTCTCAAACGGCCTGCTCCATGATGCAACAGCGCGGATCGTTCGAGTACTACTTTCATGAGGACTTCAAAGTCTTAGACTTGCCTTACGGCGACGGTGCCTTCAGAATGACCATCTTCCTTCCGGCTCGCACAGTCGGTCTCGATTCGTTGATGGCACAATTTGGACTCGAAAACTTCGACCAAGAGCTGATGCGCTATTGGCTAAGCAGTTTTTCGCGCGATTCGTTGGATATCTTCATTCCCAAGTTTACTCTTGAATACGAGTCGGGATTGAAGGACATATTGGCGACATTGGGAATGGGTGTCGCCTTCACAGAGATGGCTGACTTCACCAAGATGTATGCCGATGGCGGGGTGTGGATTGATCAGGTGAAACACAAGGCATTTGTGGAGGTAAACGAAGAGGGCACCGAGGCTGCTGCTGCCACCTCCACCATCGTAACCAGCGGCATGGACGGTGTCTTTTGGGCTGACCATCCCTTCCTGTTTATGATCCGCGAAAACCACTCCCAGACGATCCTGTTCATGGGAAAGGTCGTGGATCCAACTGGTGGGTAAAGATTGCCTTCAGGAGGTGATCAAGATGTTCGCCGAGATTTCAAATTCAGGGTGGCGGGGCACTCCTAGAAAGGGGCTGGGATTTGTTTTAATGTTTCTGATCGGCCTTCTTTTCTTGCAGTGCTCAGAGAATCCTACGACTGCCCCAACTCGGAGCTTAGATTTGACTGCAGCAGAAAAGGAGCTCGTCGAATCGGACAACAGTTTTGGGCTCAGGCTGTTCAGAGAGATCAACGAGGCCCAGGGGGACTCAAACATCTTCATCTCTCCCCTCAGCGTGGCCATGGCCCTAGGAATGACCTATAACGGCGCCGACGGGAGCACAAAAGAGGCCATGCAGCAGACCTTGGAGCTCTCGGGCCTCACTCTGGAAGAGATCAATGAATCCTATCGGAATTTGATCGAGCTGTTAACTCAACTAGACTCTAAAGTCCAATTCGATATCGCCAACTCCATCTGGTATAAGTTAAGTATCCCTGAGCCGGAAGCAGATTTCCTCCAGCGCTGCCAGCAATACTTCGATGCCTTGGTGACCGGCTTAGATTTCAGCGCTCCCGATGCTGCGTCGACCATCAACGCGTGGGTCGAGGAAAGCACAAATGGAAAGATCGAGGAAATCGTTGACGACCCCATCGATCCCCTCATCTGCATGTTCCTGATCAACGCCATCTATTTCAAAGGCAGCTGGGTCTACCAGTTCGACGAGAGCCAGACGCAAGATACGCTGTTCTACCTGCCGGATGGAACGACGGCGACTTGCAAGATGATGTCCCAAAAGGCGATCCATGGATTTCTGTTTAGCGACGACTTTCAGGCTGTTGATCTGCCCTATGGCGACGGAGCATACAGCATGACTCTGTTCCTTCCCTGGGAGGACGGGGATATCAACGCTCTCATCGCCCAAATGGAGCCTGAAAACCTGAACAATTGGTTGAGCCAGTTTTCCAGCGATTCGGTGAACGTGTTCATCCCGAGATTTACGCTGGAATATGATCGAGAGCTGAAGGCTGATTTGACTGCTTTAGGTATGGGCATCGCCTTCGATCCTGACGAGGCTAATTTTCGAAATATGTATAGCTCCATACCACAAGTGTGGATCGACAAGGTGAAACACAAGACTTTCGTGCAAGTGAACGAAGAGGGCACTGAAGCTGCCGCAGTGACGGATGTTGAGATGGGATATTCGTCTGTTACGAATCCTGCGTTTCGGGCCGATCGACCGTTTGTTTTTATGATTCGCGAGAATGAGTCGGGGACTATCATGTTCATCGGGAAGATTGTGGACCCAACTGGTGGATGAGAATTAGAGGTCTTCGAAAGAAGGTGATCAGAATGTCCGCAAAGAAATCCAATACGGCCTTGAGCATTCTTCTAGTGTTTTTAATAGGCGTTCTCTTCCTACAATGCTCAAGCAATCCGGTTTCCGCTCCAAAGCAGCCATTTGAGTTGACCACAGCGGAAAAAAACCTCATCGAATCGGACAACAGTTTCGGACTGAAGCTGTTCAAAATGGTCAACCAGTCAGAAGCGAGCGGCGAAAACATCTTCATCTCCCCCCTAAGCGTAGCCATGGCCCTGGGGATGACCTATAATGGTGCTAACGGGAGCACGCAGGAGGCCATGCAGCAGACCCTGGAGCTGTCCGGCTTGACCCTGGAGGAGGTGAATGAATCCTACCGCCATCTCATCGATCTTCTGACACAATTGGATCCCAAGGTCCAATTTGACATTGCCAACTCCATCTGGTACCGGGAGGACTTCCAGCAGCCGGAGGCAGAATTTCTCACCAATTGCAACGACTATTTCGATGCTTTGGTGACCAGATTGAATTTCACAGATCCCAACGCCGCCGCCATCATCAATGCCTGGGTCGATGAGAACACCAAAGGGAAAATCAAAGAGATCGTGAGGCCCCCTATCGATCCTTTAACGGTGATGTTTCTGATTAACGCCATCTATTTCAAAGGCACGTGGACGTACCAGTTTGATGAAGATCTAACCCGAGATGACATGTTTTTCCTACCGGATGGTTCGGAAACATCTTGTAACATGATGGCTCAAAAGGCACTACACATGTACTACTCGAATAACCGTTTTCAAGCCATCGACATGCTATATGGCCAAGGGTCTTTCACCATGACGATTTTCTTACCCTACTGGGAAATCGATCTCGATGCCTTCATCGCCACAATGGAACCGGACAGCCTACAGCATTGGATAAGCCACTTCTATAGTGACACCGTGGACGTCTACCTTCCCAGGTTCACACTGGAATATGAGTTGTCCCTGAACGACGCCCTGACGGCTCTGGGAATGGGCATTGCCTTCACCCCTTATGCGGCTGATTTCACCAAAATGTACCAAGACGCTGATATCTACATCAGCGCAGTAAAGCACAAAACATTCGTGAAGGTGAACGAAGAGGGAACCGAAGCCGCTGCGGTCACATCAGTGGAGATGGGAGCCACCAGTGTTGATCCCATTATGCCCATCACTTTTCGTGCTGATCACCCCTTTGTGTTCATGATCCGCGAGAACGAGTCGGGGACGATCCTGTTCATCGGGAAAATCGTGGACCCTCCGCAAGAGTGAGAGTTGAAGATCGTCATACAAACCTCATATCCAATTCCTTATAGAATAAGCTCACTTGGTTAACAAAAAAGGCCGGCGGGAACGCCGGCCTGAAATTTTTTCTGCTCGATGGTTTATCTGTCCGCGTATCGCTCCTCCTTCCAGGGATCGCCGTGCATGTGATACCCGTAGTTTTCCCAGAATCCTGCTCGGTTCTCTTTTATGAACTCCAAGCCATTAGCCCACTTGGCGCTCTTCCAGAAGTACAGTTTGGGCACCACCAAGCGCAGGGGATAGCCGTGTTCCGGGGTTAAATTTTCCGCATTCACGCGATGCGCGAAGAGGACATCATCATCGAAGAGCTCCTCCAGGGGGAGGTTGGTGGTATATGCTCCCATGGCGTGCACCATGACGAATTTGGCCTCTGGCGAGATCTTTGCTAATTTTCGGATTTCAATGGAGCTCACGCCCTCCCAGAGCATGTCCAGCATGGACCATCCGGTGACACAGTGGATGTCCGAGTAAACCTTGACCATGGGCAATGACCGAAACTGATCGAAGGTCAAGACGACCTCTTCCTCCACCAGGCCAAAGATACGAAAATCCCAGGTTTTCTCGTTAAAGGACGGTACTTTTCCGGCGTGTAGAACGGGCCAGCTCTGTGTCAGTCTCTGTCCCGGAGGAACTCGGTTTTTCCTCTGGGTGTCGCTGCTGATGATCACGTCTTCGCCCTCTTTGGGTTTCATCTGCTTATCCTTTCCGTTACAGAAACGAGAATTCAGCCACTAAAAAAGTGTGATCCGAAGGACGCTCCAGCTTCCGCGCCTCTAGATCGATCCAGGCGTTGGTGGAACAACGAGCCAAAGGCTCAGTGGCGAAGATCTGATCCACCCGCCAGCCCAGTCCGCGCTCCATGGCCCCGGCCACTCGATAATCCCAGTAAGTATACTGTCCTGGCTCCCCCTTGTGGTGACGCCTGAAGACGTCCACAAAGCCCCATCGTCGCACCTTCTCCAAAGCTGCCCGGGCTTCGGGATGAAAGTCCACGTGATCCTTTAGCCTCACGGGGTCGTGCACATCGATGGGCTCTCTGGCGACATTGAGATCGCCCAGCCAAAGAAGAGGCCTTTGAGGTGAATAGTGCCGTTTAAAAAATGTTCGCATCCGGGCCAGCCACTCAAGTTTATACTGGAAATGCTCCGAATCTGGTGACCGCCCTTGAGGAACATAGGTGTTCACAACAGGAATGTCGGCGATGACCGCCCGTATCAGGCGCGCCTCGTCCGGCGGTCCACCATCGTCTAAACCAAAGGAGACCTCTTGAGGCTCCTTTTGGCTGATGATGGCCACGCCAGCGTACGCCTTTTGTCCTCGGAAGATGACATAATAGCCGGCCTCCCGAATGGGCTCCGCGGGGAAATCTTTGTCCTGAACTTTCGTCTCCTGCAGGCAGAGGATGTCGGGGTCGTGCTGGTCCAACCAGCTCAACACCAGATCCAATCGGATACGGATAGAATTGGCGTTGAAGGTGGCGACCCTCAGGCTGTTCTTAGGCAACTCGTCAATCCTCCCCGCGCACCTGTAATTTCATATGATCTAAGTTAGATGTCCTTTGTTATGGCAACTCATCTGCGAGATTTGATCTGATCCGAAGATGAGACCCTCAAAGAAGCGCGAGCCATGCTGCCTGCAGTTGGGCGTGGAGTGATCTGCCTGCTGTGCGTTATGAATCCGGTTTTGAATATTCGTTGATGATCTCCATGGCCTCTCGCGCATTTTGGGCTCGCCGTAGCCGCTCCCTTACTTCCCTGTTCCGCAGCAGCTTGGCGATGGCGGCCAGCACTTGGAGGTGCAGCTCGTGGGGAGCTGGGGGCGAGAGCACTAGATACATGATATCGACCGGTTGGTCACCAGGACCGCCAATTTGAATGGGCTGTCCCTGTGGCATAATACCCATGGCAACGACTGGTTCTCGAAGTTCGGGGATCCGGCCGTGAGGAATGGCGATCCCGTTTCCCAGCGTGACGCCCCCCTGGCGCTCTCGTTCCATGATGATCTCAAGAACCTGACCGGGATTTTCGATGTATCCCGCCGATTCGAGAGTGCGAATAAGCTCCCAGACAGCCTCTCCCTTGGAAGACACTTGTAAGGGTACCCGGAGGCAATCGGGAGGCAGGACCTGGCTGACAGTCAGTGGCTCCTTTTGAAGCTTTTCCCGGATCAACTCCTCTTCGCCGATGAACTCGCCGCCACCCGTCATCCAGGAGCGCCATTTGATCAATGCGCGCTCTGATGATAGCACGCCCACGATCTCGAAGAATATGAGTCCGGGAAGTATGATGCTCAGAACTGTCCCTCCGTCTTTGCCCAAGACGGAAGCGACGTAGAATGCCTCCACCGCGGCCACGCCTGCTTGCGGTAGCATGAGCTTTGGAAGGGTATTGGCAATTCGGCGCTCCACCCCCATGATCCGGCAGCCAAGCCACGACCCCCCCATTTTGCCCATGGCTCTCGCTCCCACATAGGCGCCGATAAAAAGGAAGTTCTCGGGGTGAAAGGCTTCGATGTCGGCGTTGGCCCCGATAAGGGCGAAAAAGACCAGAGTATATATGGAGGTGGCACTTTCAATGCGGAGCGATTGAAATACCTCTCTGGAGTAAAGGTTGGAAATCAGGATGCCGGCGCTGACGGCGGTGATGAGAAAGGGAAGGTGCCAATGAAGGGCCAGGCCCACCCCAAGACAGACGCATCCGGCCACGATGATGAAGACGCTCACTGCCGGGCCGGGCAACTCAGAGATAAGCCTGGAGAGAAACTCCGGACCGGGAAGAGCTTTCGTTGTCCCCCTGTCTCCCTCGGGTCTGAGCCAGCGCCGTTCCAGGGTAAGTCGTAAAATGAGGAAGACCCCGAATCCAATGAGCAGGGCGAAGATTAATTCCTGAGCTACAGGAAGAGAAAGCCCCGTTAGGGAAAATGATCCTCCCCGCTCGAGCAAAAGAGCCGCCTGGCAGGTAATGGAGAAAACGATAATTTCGACGACGTCATCCAAAATCACCATTCCACCGAGCATGCTGCGCATGGTACCACCGATATCTAATCTATTCATGATGGCGAAGGTGGCGGCCGGTGCCGTAGCGATGCCGATGCTGCCGATGAGAAAGGCCACTATGGGCTTGAAGCCTAGGAGCAGGAAGCTAATGGTGACGCATATCCAGGTGACGAAGCCTTCTATGAGGGACAGGGCGAGCATCCCTTTCCCGAGGCTTCTAAGCTTGGTGCGATTCAATTCGTCGCCGATGCCAAAAGCGATAAGGCTTAAGAAGACGAAGGCGAAAAAGTGAAGTGAATTGAGGGCATTCCGGTAGACGGGGAATTCGTGCTCGATAAAGAGCAGAAGTATGGGACCTACGACTAATCCCCCTAGGACCTGGCCCACGACCTCCCCTATTTTCAAACGACGGGTTATCTTCGAACAAAAGTGCGCAACCAGCACGAGGAGGCCCAAACAAAAGATCTGCATGTAAAAAAGATCGAAGGTCATCGCTTTCAACTCTCTTTTCTCAAACTATGACCGGCGGTGTGTCAGATGTCATCTCTGAGAGAAGTTTATAACATAGCAAAAGAGCTCTGGGGACGTGAAAGGGTCCCTTCCATGGATTCCCCTTTTGCTGAGACTTCGGTCGCCCGTCCCGGTACAAATAGGGAAACCATTCCCCAAATTCGGGGTCTGAGAAGTGGGCGAAGATCCACTCATGGACCTGTTCATACCAATCTAAAAATCTCTTGTCAGCGGTGAGATGATATGCTAATAGAAGAACATACAGCGCCTCGGCATGAACCCACCATACCTTATCGGACCAGCTTATCCCCTCTTTCTGAAACCATTCCAGCGAATAAGGAGGCTGGCCGGAGAGGTCGACGAAGGCGAAGATACCACCGTATTTTTGGTCCAATCCTCGTAAATAAGACCACTCGGCCATCTGGGCGGCGCGCCTGATCACCTCCGATTGCCCTCTGCGCCGTCCCTGATGCATCACAAACCAGGCCGACTCGAAACCGTGTCCTGGATTGATCAGACGGCCCTGGGGTGTATCCAGGGCTTGGAAATCGAGGCTGAGGTTCTCCAGGATGGCTCCATCTGTCCTTCGGACATGATGGTCGAGAATGGCCTTGAGGCACTCCTCAACGACGTCCTGGAGTCTGGGATCAGGCGAGATCTCATTCAGCTCTTGGGTGACTTCCAGAAGGATCATCCATAGGGTGTGTCGAGAGAAGTCTCTGGACCCTGGGAATGGGTAGAATGCCTGAAATTGAGGATCACGGACTCGTCTGAGAATGCTCCAATAGGTCTCTCTGGCCAGCTCGAGCGTTTTCTCATCGCCCACGGCACGGGAATATTCTGAAAGGCCGTAGACGGCAAAGAAGTCGGAGTAAATGCTGCCAGGGCCTGTGACAACCTGGCCATCTCGGGTCAAGTGAAAATGCCAATGGCCCTTCCCATCGCGGCCGTACTTCTGAAGGAACTGAACGCCCAGCCGGGCCAGGTCGAGCCACTCAGCCCGGGATTCGATGCGATGATACAGGGCCGAGAAGGTCCACACTCCCCTGCCTTGAAGCCACACGTATTTGTCTCCCCGGATCACAGAGCCGTGGCGATCAAGGCAGGTGAAATAGCCGCCAAACTTTGTGTCGGGAGAATGTGTGGCCCAGAAGGGAACCACGTCGTCCAGGAGCTGTTGGCGGTAGAAATCCAACAGTTCGGTTGCCCTTGAGCGTTGCATTTTCTCTTTATAATACTTCCTTCCAGACTCGATTTCAAGAAAATAAGTGATCGTTGCCGCATAAAAAAAGCCAGCGAATATCCGCTCGCTGGCTCGCTGAGATCTTCGAGCTGAGACATATTGAGACATATATTGTGACTTTGACACGAGCTGTGAGCCGCCAGTGTGCCCACTTGGCTTGGCACGTATGGAATAATGCCCACAGGCTTTGCTCGCTTGGATGGGCGGTAACCGCCCAGTGTTATCACGGCTACGCCCCTCCCTCAGTCCTCGTGATTATTAATATGGTGATGAACAGTTTGTGAAGCTTAGGAAGCTCAGTAACAGAATCAACATCAGCAGCAGAAAGATCAGCTTCTGCACGCGAACACCTCCTTTTCCCATTTGATGGTGAGTGCCAGCATGGCTAGAACCAGGGGGCACACGGCGGTCAACATTTTCTGTTTTACGAAGCCTAGGTTGCTAAACGCTGAGTTTTGGTTATTGATTTTGCGATTCAATTTTGCAAATCTCGCCATATTATCCATTCTACTATGGCCGCCATCCGAAGCAGATAGTAATATCGGGATAAATGAATTAGTTTGAACCGATATCTGGGATAGTTCCCTGAAAACTAAGGATAGTTGCTTTTAAAGTGTCATTACAATTTAAAACAGATCGTGGAAGGCAAAGGCCAGACTGAAAAAATCCTCAACCGGCTGCTATTGATTTGTGGAAGTGGATAATAACCCAAACATTATTACGTTTTTCAAGTACCCATGTGCACCTTACTGGCCACTCGACAGGATCTTCTCCTATCATCGCGTTAAAATTCCACAGCGAGGTAGCCCAGGCCAGGTTTCCCGAGGGAGCAACTTGAATTGACACATCGCGGGCAGTGATCTTTGTTTGAGATAATGCTTCGTTTTGGCCTGTTATCAGTGTTTCTAGCGCTTCCCACCCTACAATGGGATCGCCAAAGGCTCCAAAGTTGACCATGTCAGCGTCATGTGACATATTCTGTCCGTAGAGTTCCATGTCTTCGTTTTCAATACTCGTTATGTAGTTATCCAAGACGCCCCTTATGGTAACCTTCTCGGCTTCGATATCGACTGGTGGCTGGCAATTCATAATCACCATAGCGGCAAAAATGGCGCCAAGAATGGAAATCGTCTTCACAACGTTTCTCCTTCCAGGTTCTGTGAAAAGAGACATCAATACGACCTTGTATTCACAATCCTTTAAAAAGGCATAAGGCGATTTAATTTTACCTTTGAATTATGGAAGAATTTTCTGTCTACAATGCGGGAAATTTAAACTATGATGCAAAGCTTGTCAAGAGCATTTTCAGATTACTACCCAGACCTTTTTATAAAAAGAATTCCTGATATCGGAAAACGACGAAAAAAAGGGAGCCACACTTGCTATTTAAATGGCTCCCTTTATGCGATCCGCATTTGGTCTTATCGGTGAGGAACACCTTTAGGGATGCATCCCCTGTCCTATTGAATTATCTCGCCGTTCTTTTCTTCACCTCCTGCATTTTCACCAGCCCGCACTTTTTGCAGACCCATTTGCGTTTCTTGTGAAAGCTGCGCTTTTGTTCCCTCATCTTGGTTTTGCAGCGAGGACAGATCATAACACTTTCAGATGGCTTCAGCGCAGCAACAGCATCTTCATGGACTGACGAAATGCGTCGGCCTTCATCTGACAGAAATAGATGCCGCTGGCCACTGCCCTTCCCTGGCTGTCGGTGCCGTCCCACAGCAGCGTGTAGCTGCCCGCCCCCATCGCATCGTCTAACAGGTTCTTCACCTCCTGCCCGCGGACGTTGAAGATCTTCAGCTCCACCTGGGAGGCCCGAGGTACTCGAAAGGTGATCCGCGTAGAGGCATTGAAGGGATTGGGATGATTGTTGGCCAGTGAAAAAGTTTCCGGGTGCGAGAAGGGCGCCGTTTCGCCTGGTTCCACGGGGGTGGAGCCCAGCACCCAGTTGAGGATAGCATCCATCAGCTCATAAGGGGAGAGCGTGTTGGGATTGTCGCCTCTGGCGGCCTCCAATCCGAATCCCAAATAAAACACCTTGTACGAGCTTTCGTGCTTGATGGCCCCGGACCCGCCGGTTACATAGTTGAGGCAGCTGGAGGAGCCCGTTTGCGCATCGGGGGAGAGGACGTCCTGTTCGCCGTCCTGATCAAAGAGCAGCATCAGAGTGCCCTCGGAGATAGGATCACCCGCTACTCCCTGCAACACAGTGGTGGTGGTCTCACCATCCCAGTTCGCGTGCAGGTAATTTCCGTAGAAATCTGTTGACCCGATATCGTTGCCCAGACCAGTGCCGGAAATCAGCAATGCACCTCCACTGTCGAGATAGGAGGCCAGGCTCTCCTGATCGGCGGTGGTCAGGGTGTTGCTAACCTGACGGGCCGTGAACCAGATGACCAGGTCGAATGCTCCCAGATCATCCAAGCCTGAGCCAGCCTTAGAAACCTCATGCAGAACGTAGATGCGGTCCAGGCTATCCAGAAGCCCCATGTGGAAAAGGTCCTCATCGCCTCCGCCATCGTCGTCCACCAGAAGGATAGCGGGGTCGCCGGCGGGGATACGGAGAGCGACGGTGTCCTCAAAGGCCCCATCAGCTCGAATCACCAGGTCAAGGGTGGCCCAGTGAGGAACCAGATCCGCAGCACAGGACAGAACGAAGGGAGTGGCCTCGTTGCTGCCCGTCTCGTTAAAACGAAGTTCACCATAATTGGCTGTGCTGTCGACGACAGTCACAGCCACGTCGTGGGTGCGCAGCACACCCGTCATTCCACGGGCGGTGGCTCCTTGGTTTTCAAGAGAGACGATGAAATTCACCGTCTCGCCAGGGCTGAGCCAACCATTTTGATTGCCCAATTGGTCGTCTACCATCCATTCTTGCAGGACCAGAATGGGCTCGGTGGCGTGAATCTCCTCCTTTTCGCAAAGCAGCCAGTGTTTGGGATCCAACTCTACGCTCAAGGGCTCGTCCTGAATGACGAACTGAAACACCTCAGAGGCCTGGTCTACGACTATCGTGTCCATGATCTCCTCTAAGGCAGTGACGATGCGCAACTCCATGGGCATATTGAAGACGGGCGCATTTTCCTGAACCTGAGCCACGGAGACGTTCACCTCATAGCCTTTCATCCCCTGGCTCTCGAAGCTCCAGACGAATTTATACTCGGGATATCCCTGGTCGTAGATCCACTGGTCAAAAAACCAGTCAAGGTCTTGACCGCTCTCGACCTCGCAGACTTCCTGGAAATCGTCGGTGATTGCATTGCCATATGCGAAGGTGGTGCCATATGTCCTGAGGATGTCGAAAAAGTTTGAGTCCCCCACGGCGAAACGCAGCATGTGCAAGACGCAGCCGGCCTTTTCATATTCCGTGGAAGAGAACATGCGTCCGGGGGGCGGGTCATAGATGGGAAAACGCTCTCCGTAAGCGGAATTTTCCCACCAAAGATAGTAGTCCTGCATTTCGCCCATATATGATCTCAGGCCCCAGTCACCGTAGAGGTACTCCCACCATAGGGCCTCGGAATAGGTGGCGAACCCCTCATTGAGCCAAATATCACGCCAATCACCAGGGGACACCCAGTCTCCCCACCACTGGTGGGCCAGCTCGTGGGCCACCACCCAATCATAGTACTGATTCCCGGGGAGAGGAAAACCCCAGGAGGTGCAGGTTTGGTGTTCCATGGCACCACCCCAGGGAAAGGTGGCCATGCCGTACTTTTCCTCTATGAAGGGATAGAGGCCAAACAGCCCGGAGTAACAGGCGAGCATTTCCGGCAGGTTGGCGAAATCAGCGGCGGCATTGGCGGATTCGGCCGGAGGAGCATAACAGGCGATTTCCATGGAATCCCCATCGTGGTGGTACCAATAGCTAAAGGTGGCATACTGTGAGATGGCCAGAGAGATCAAGTAGGTTGCGATGGGATAATCTTCCGACCAATGGTAGATAGTCAGGGGAGTTTTCTCGCTCACCACGGTTTCCACCAGCGTTCCGTTGGAGGCCACGATATAGCCGGGCGGCACGCCGATATTCAGGTCCACGGTGGCCTTATCGGAGGGTTTGTCGTAGCATGGGAACCACAGACGGGCTCCCTCGGGCTCGCACATGGTAAAGGTCACGTCCGGATCGATAACCAGGCCGAAGTAGCCCGGGCTGTAGGGGTGACCGTGATAGTAGACGCCCACCCGAAAGGAATCCCCCTCACTCACAGAAGTGCCCAGCGGAACCAAGAGCCGATCCTCCTGGCGTGTATAGCTCATAGAGACGTCGTCCACGGTCACGCTGTCGATGATCATTCCGTAGAAGTCCAAATCCACTGTGGTCAGGGTGTCTGTCTGGCTACGGCAGTCGATGAACACAGCAGCCATAGACACGCTGTCTGCGGGGATATCGATATGCATGTTAATTTCGTAATGCAGGACGTCGTATGAGTGCGGCGTATAGGCTTTTTCCGCTCGCAGCAGGGTTTCATATCGAGCTTTTCCTTCGCGCAAGAGCTCCCTGTCCTCGTGACGAGGGAGTTTTTTTAGGATCTCAGAAGGGGGGAGGTCCTTCACAGGGTCAGAAACTCTGGCAACAGTTGGCGATTGGCTAAGAAGCACAACAAGAGCAACCGCTGCTGCCCAAAAACTTCTCCTCACGGAAATCCTCCTGTTGGGGTGAAAGTCGAAACTTCCTCATTTGTCTCACAATTAGCCCTGAATGCATCTGAGGTAGTATAACATGGAAATGCTTGTGGAGGCAAGATATTTTTCGACCCTTAAGGACAAAGGGAAGCACCGTATTGGCAATTGGAGAAGATCGACAAAAGGAACCTTTTCCCACCTGTGCAGATATAAGGATCCACGATTTTTTTTGAAGTCTTCGATAATCCTTGACTTCTATGAGAAGTCATGATACAATTATTCTAATGGAAGCGAATAAAGGAGTTGTATCCCACTGGAGAAACTCATGAGCTGGAGCAAGTCGACTGAAGGCAAGTCTCCGATGGCTGCCGCGGTGCGGCAATCTTACCGTCTCGGTCAGGAGGATGAATCTCTGGAACCCCTGGTGCTGGTGGACGCGGCCGGAAAGCCCATCGGAAGAATCCGCAACGGCGATTATGTCATCTTCTATAATATCAGGGGAGAACGAGAGGTGGAGTTGACTCGGAGCTTGATCGAGGATGGATTCGCTGATTTCGCCACGGAAAAGAACCTTCGCGTGAACATGAGCACAATGATCCAATATGCCGATGGGCTGGATGTCCGGGTGGCCTTTCCTCCTGAGCAACAGATCCGCGACACCCTCAGCGAGGTGGTCAGCCGCCAGGGGCTCAAGCAGGTCAAGGTGGTTGAGTCGGAGAAGGCGGTGCATATCACTTTCTACCTCAACGGAAAGATCAGCGAGCCCTTTCCGGGAGAGGAACGGGTCATCGTGCCCTCCCCGAAGATCGAGGGTGACTATGATCAAATTCCCGAGATGAATATCGCCCAGGTCTGCCAAAAGACCATCGAGAAAGTCAACGATCCCTCTTATGACCTGGTAGTGGCCAACTTCTGCAACACCGACGTGGTTGGCCACGTGGAGAACAAGGCGGCCATCAGGCGGGCCGTAGAGGCGGTGGATACGCAGGTGGGCCTGGCCGTGGAGGCGGCCCAAAAGGCTGGGGTACCAGTGCTGATCACCGCTGATCACGGCACGGTGGAGAAGTGGTATTACCCGGACGGAGCCATCGACACCGGCCACACCAATAGCCCGGTGCCCTGCATTCTAGTGGATCCGGAGCTGCCCAAGGGTTCGGGGGTCACGCTACGCGATGGCGGCGCCCTGCCGGACTTGGCCCCCACCGCGTTGGAGATCATGGGGCTGGACAAGCCTGAGGCCATGACGGGAAAAAGCTTGCTGGAGAATTATACATGCTCGGAGAACGGCAAGCGGAAGCGGCTGTTCCTTCTGATCCTGGACGGCTGGGGCGTGCAGTCTCCTGGTGAGACAAACCTCATCTCCCAGGCGGACACCCCCAACATGGACCGGCTGCTGGCCACCTGTCCGAATACCACGCTGAAAGCATCCGGGCCGTCTGTGGGTCTGCCCGAGGGCAAGGTGGGCAACTCCGAGGCCGGGCATCTCCACATCGGGGCCGGCCGGAAGATTCTCTCGGATCGAACCAGAATTGATAAAGCAGTGGAGGATGGAACTTTCTTCGAGAATGAGGCCTTTTTGTGGGCCATGGATGGGGCCCGGAGGGATGGTACCAACCTTCATCTGTTGGGCATCGTCTCCTTCTACAGCTCCCACGGCACCATCCAGCATCTCTTTGCCCTTATGCAATTAGCCAAGCGAAAGGGCTTTGAGGCTCTGTTCATCCACGCTATCTTGGGCCGTAGAGGAGAGCTACCGGAGAGCGGGGCGGTAGTGCTACCGGCAGCTGGTGTATGGGGAGGGGAGGGCGGTGCGTTCAAGTTGATCGGCTTTCCATAGATAGTGAAAAGGCGGCCTTGGTTGAGGCCGCTTTTTTTTATGAAGTTAAGAGAGTTGAGAGAATCTGGGGAGTTGAAAGAGTTCGGAGCTCGCTGTTAAGTACCCTGTCATGCCTGCGAAGCCTGTCCCCGCGAAGCTTGTCCTCGCGAAAGCGGGGAGCGGGGAGCAGGCATCTCGTTTGAAAGCATAACATGCAGTATCTGGTAAAAACGAGATTTCGGCATTCGCCGGAATGACAAGAAGAAGAATAGTATGTTTACGGCGTCGGGTGAGGCCACCCGACGCCACGTGAAAACCGAACTTCGTTTGTCGGTTTCGAAGCTCGTTACGGCCGTCGAGAATCGTTGGTCGTATTTTGTCAGCCTAGATGAATACACGGTTAGGGTTTGAAGACAAACGAAATACGGGAAGCGACAAACGTAACGGATATCGAAACCGATAACCGGAAGCCGAAAATCGAAATTTTCGTAGGAGGGGTCTCCTGACCCCGATATCCGCAGAGGCGGGAGCCTCTGCGGGACGAAGGTTTAGGATCGCCTTTTTTGTATTGTATATCAGGGAACTATAAAGTGCAGCTCGAGGTTGAAATGGACGAACTTATGAATATCGTAAACTCAAATGGCAAATGTTGCCTTGGGGAAAAAGAAAATTTTAATTGACTTTTCTCATAATTTAATGCTTTTTATTAAATAAAGTTTAACAAGTTCATTAATCAACTCGGAAAATAATCTTACTGGCTTATCAAGAGGGGAGGCCCATGATGTTTAAAAGAACCATTGTGGCATTCACCTTGATCTGCTTTGTCGCATACTTGCAGGGATGTTACTCCCCACGTCAAATTTCCCGCGAGCAACTGGAACAACATCCCGATTGTTCTATCGCCAAAGTGGTCACGGTTGATGGGGAGATCTTTGAATTCACGACGTCACCAGGACTTCGAGCCCATATCAGAGAGAACATGATTGAAGGACGCCTAAAAGATGGCACCTTAACACGCATTCCACTCTCGCAGGTGAAGATGGTGTACATTAAAAGGTTTGACGCAGTCCGATCATGCATATTGGGAATAAGCGTCTTAGTGCTGCTGTTTGTGGGCGGTTTGTCCTATGCATTAACCGAAAAGGGGCTATGTCCCTTCGTGTATTCCTACAACGCAGATGAATTCATTTTCGATGGAGAACCCTATGGGGGTGCTATTTGTGAAGGTCTTCAGCGAACGGATTTGTGCCGGCTGGAACATCTAAACGCCGTGGATGGTGAGTATCGCCTTCTGCTCACCAATGAGGTGAACCAAACACAATACACGGATGAGTTCAAGCTTTTGGTAGTGGACCATCCCCAGGAAGTGGATGTGATACAGGACGCCGACGGCAACATATATACCGTGGCTGCTCTCCAAAAGCCTCTGCTAGCCGTGGATCATCGTAATGAGGACTTGCAACAATGGCTCTCCGAAAAGGATCTTCTTTTCTGGGAAAGTGACGTTCTCTCCAAAGACCCCGCTAATCCTGCGGATCTTCGAGATACCCTCTTTTTGACTTTCCCGAAACCAGCCAACGCTGACAAGGCTAAGTTGGTCGTGCATGGCTGTACCACCCTATGGGGCTCACAAATGCTCAGGAGGATGACAGAAATTCGAGGGGATCAATTAGAGAATTGGTACGCGGGACTCAACAACGCAGCACAAAAGGAGATGTTAAACGCTTGGAATAAGCGTGAGCAAATCTATAAACTCCAGGTCTATATTTGGGCTGCCAATACTTGGGCTCATCGCGGAGAGATCATGGGAGGTGGACCCTTTATAGCGGAAGAGCGGGTTGTGCCGCTAGATTTGGCAGACATTGAAGGTGACACGCTGAAGATCCGAGTGTCACCGCCGACCGGTTTCTGGCAACTCAATTCTTTCGCGGTGGATTATTCTCAAGATGTCCCATTTGAATTCCACGACATCTCTGCCAGTAGCGCTACTGGCCACGATGGAGTAGATCTACGCTCCGTTCTTGAATCCACTGATGCAAACTACTATGTCATGCCAGAAGTTGGTCAACGGGCGTATCTAACGTTTCCCGTTCCCCCACCGAAGCTGAACAGTGAACGGACTGTCTTTGCAAAAGTGTCAGGTTATTATGACATGCATCTTAATGCCAGCGGTAAGCCTAAATCTGAAATAGTTCACCGTATCCTTTCTGAGCCAGGATATGTGACCAAATTTGCCCTCCAAGAGTATTTCAAGTGGCGAAGCGATCAGTTGGAGAAGGCGGAAAAATAATCTAAGATTACGGGCTTCTCTAAATGTGAGCTGGATACATATGGGCTGGAGTAGTTTTCCTCCCTCAGCCCGCCCCCAACTCCTCTCTCTTACGCCTCATGATCTCCTTGAGCTTCTCCCGAAACATCCCCTTAGTCTTCAGGATCCAGCTCTGAAAGTGATCCTCCATCCGGCGGG
>LJUY01000055.1 GCA_001304015.1 candidate division Zixibacteria bacterium SM23_81
CATCGGTGGTAAGTTTTGCATCCATATTCGAGGAAATGCCACCAATATGGACTCCATCCTCTGTCCATACCCGCTGGCCACTTGAATCTAAACGTTGGGCAAAAAATGTAGGACGGTATTCAAGC
This sequence comes from candidate division Zixibacteria bacterium SM23_81, assembly GCA_001304015.1. Lineage (GTDB taxonomy): Bacteria > SM23-81 > SM23-81 > SM23-81 > SM23-81 > SM23-81. Next base: position 126 of record LJUY01000055.1, read on the forward strand.
ACATCTCCCCAGATTAAAATAGCTCCGCCTTGTCCATCACTAATTATATCAACTTCTCCCCCCGATGCTCCTGTGGCAGTAAAAACCGCTACGCCATTATCTGGCCAGAGCATTGTACCGCTGGAATCGACCCGCTGAGCATAGATATCCGAGGCGGTGTCTCTTCGTGAATCTACCCAGGCAATAATGACGCCACCCTGCCCGTCTTTTACGACCCTGGGATTATACTGGTTTTCAGGTGCATCACACACCACAATACCATCCTTGGTCCAAAACACCTCGCCATGAATGTTGACCCGCTGGGCATAGATATCACTGCCGTTGCTCTCATCACGATTATCTCTCCATACAATAATGGCTTCTCCATTTTCCGTATACACGATGCCCTTATAATTTGGATCCTGATCGCCTGGAGCGGTACACACAGGGGCGTTTTGAGCAGAACCCCCATCCCAGGAAGCTGCCAATAAAACCGGGATGATAAAGATGATTCGTTTTAAATATAGTGATTATGTACAGGTTGGTTCATAGGTGCCGTCGGGTAACCCTACCCGATTGTTGCTTAGCTAAATTGAAGTACCGTCAAGAAAAATACTATGGACCCCTTGATCAGGATCATCTTTTTGAATTTACGGTCTTCAATTCCCAATAGAAGGTGACGCTTGAATAAGTATAGTCCACTTTCCGTGCGGATGATAACATCCGCAAGGAGCGAGGGTAAAATCAGATATTTTATTGTAACAGAAGCATTTTTTTAGCAACGCTGTAGCTTCCAGCACTAATCCGACAGTAGTATATTCCGCTGCCAACTTTCTGCCCTGTGTCACTGGTTCCATCCCAAACGACGCTATGATATCCCGGATTCTGGCTTTTAGATGGAAATGCTTTAATTTTTTGTCCCATCACATTGTAAATAGAAATACTCACTTCATGGAAACTGGATAATTCATAACCTATGTGTGTTATAGGATTGAAGGGATTGGGATAATTTTGATGCAGTGTAACTTGAGCCGGTACTTTTTCCATTGAACGATGGTATATAGAAGTTGGGACATCATATAGATTACCGTCAATATCAACCCCCTGCATATAGATATCTTTTCCACTGGTATCCAAATTACGGCTATCACTCCAGACAATAATGGCACCTAAGGTATCGCAGCCTGCTATCTTCGGATTTGCCTGTTGGTGCTGCTCGTTAGAAATACATACCCCCTCATCGGGCCAAATTCTCTCACCCCATGTTCTCATACGTTGGGCATAAATATCCCAACTGGTGCTGTCATTATCGCGGTTATCATTCCAGGTCACAATCATGCCGCCTGAACCATCATGAACAACCATGGGAGAGAACTGGTGTCCTTGATGATCGCATACCGGAATACCATCCATACCCCAATCGCGGGAACCGACTGGGTCGAGTCGCTGTCCGTAAAGGTCAGCAGTTTGGTCCGAAGAGAAAGAAATATCCGTCCAAAAAAAACAGGCTCCGCCGGCGTTATCGCTGATAATATCAACAGCAACATCGGTATAAGTATCAGTGGAATCTACGGCGATACCGTTGGTTGGCCATACTTTACCCCCGCCCCAATCAACACGTTGAGTGTACAAACCGTTATTTCCGCGCCAATCGTACCAGGCAATAATGGCACCTCCATTCATATCACTTACAATTCCGCGTACCAGCTGTCCATACTCAGCATGTATTATCTCCACGTCGTCTGCACCCCATTGCTCTGTGCCTCCTCCGCTAAGGTGTTGTGCATAGACGTCAGAACGCCACTGAACGCCATTCCGGCCGTCTGTCCAGGCATAGATAGCGCCGTCGGAGCCATCGGTGGTCAGTCTTGCATCCGTATTCGCGGAAATACCGCCAATATGGACTCCATCATCTGCCCATACCCGGTATCCATTTGAATTTATACGTTGGGTAAAAAATGTAGCGCGACCAGGAAGCGCATCTCCCCAGGCTAAAATAGCTCCTCCCTGTCCATCGCTGATCATATCAACGTCTGCCCCCGACCCTCCTGTGGCAGTAAAAACCGCTACGCCATTATCTGACCAGAGCATGGTGCCGCTGGAATCGACCCGCTGAGCATAGATATCCCGGGCGGTATCTCTTCGTGAATCTACCCAGGCAATGATGACGCCACCCTGCCCGTCTTCTACGACCCTGGGATCATACTGGCTCTCAGGTGCATCGCACACCACAATACCGTCCTCGGCCCAAAACACCTCGCCATGAATGTTGACCCGCTGGGCGTAGATGTCACTGCCGTTGCTCTCATCACGTTGGTCTCTCCATACCACAATGGCTGTACCGTTTCCCGTAGACGCGATGTCTAAAAAATTTGCACCCTGATCGCCTGGAGCGGTACACACAGGGGCGTTTTGAGCAGAACTCCCAGCCCAGGAAGCTGCCAATAAAACCGGGATGATAAAGATGATTCGTTTTAAATACCTAAAAAAGCTTCTGTGATTGCTTTTTTGTGCTTTCATAACACCCTCACATTCAATAGATTTTATGCATACGTTGGTTCATAGGTGCCGTCGTGTGAGACCTCACACGAAGTCTGTTTCATTTGCTAGCAACTGGTACGACGAGTATTTGTTTTTTGTCATGCCTGCGAATACAGGAATCTCATACCAGCAGATTTCCCTGTAGTTATCCCTCTCTCTGAGATGCCTGCCTGCGCAGGCATGACAACTCTATGCTGACGGCGTTGGGTCCGGTGACCCGACGCTGTCTTCAATCAATAGTGTTACTTCATAATGTATCCTCTTTACTCACCCCTCCCACCACCGCAACACCCGCAAAGCTCGCAGTGTATTCCATCTGCTGGGCTGCCCCACCTTCTCCATCTCGAAGAAGGTCCTGCCAGAATATCGGTTCTGGAGCACCCAGCGGCCACCCTTTTTTCGTCTCTTATAGACGATCTCCATGGCGTCCTGGAGTCTGTTATCCTTTTCCGCCCCGACCTCCTGGAAGTAATCCAGGCCTCGCAGCACATCGTAGTGCCACCGAGGCGGAAAGGAGAAACGGGTCATCTCGGCCCTGACAATCTCTCCGGTGGTCGAGGAGCGGAATAACCGGTGGTCCAGCAGAAATTCCCTTCCTTTTGCTTGAGCTTTGAGAGCCTGTGGAAATTTCCGGGGATGAAATTTCTGGTACTCTCTGAGCCCCTCCAGGGCGCTGATGGTGGTGTGAAAAGAGCTGTGAGTGGCCCCGCGATAGGACTGGCAATTCCAACCGCCGTCCGGCATCTGCTGCTCCAGCAGATGCGCCACCAGGTGATCGACGCGATTATCGGTCAAACGAAAATACGCCAGGATGGACAGGATCATCCCAGTTTCACAGGTCTCGCTATATTTGTGGCGCTTGGAAAACTGAATCCCGCCGTCGTGGTGCAGCCCGTTGTCGAGCAACAACCGACAGGCCTTCATGGCCTGGGAATGCCCCGGGGGCAGGCCCAGCCGGCGGAGCAACAGCATGGTGTAGGTTGTCGAAATCCACTTGGGAGAATAAAGTCCCCCACCCCACCTGCCCGAGCGTTCCTGCCGGGCCAGCAGCCGAGCAGCCCAACCTCTCTGGGCCACCAGTCGACGCTCCCCTTCAACGACCTCCTTTTTCTCACCGACCAGATCTCGCATCGTCTGCCAGCGAATGGCCGGATCGCCCTTCAACAACCACTCGACGGTGGCATCTGACCCGATCATCACATGGCTCTCAAGTTTAATCGTTGCCTAACTCTGGGACCAGCTGCGGAAGCGGCCAGATGTCTCGAGCCAGCGGATAGTCTGCCCACGGGTTATGCCAGAGCATGGGAAGGGCTTTAGCAAAGTTCCAGGGCGACAAATTGATGGCGATAAGCGCTGCGCTGACACGACGATTTCTCGGTCCTCTGGGACCATGCCAAAGGCCATTTGGCGCTCTCCCAGGGCTCCGTGTGAGCATTTTCTTTTCTCGAAACACGACCTTAAGCTGCTCTTCTCCCAGCAACGCATTGCCAATATCGATGTCATCCACACCAAGCTCATCGATAACGTTTACGGCAATGACATAAGGCAAACCAAGTTTTCCATATAGGCAGGCCCGATTTTGAATCGATTCGCGAATCCCGATATGAGGAGCACTCCCACATGATTCTCGCCCCTGCGCTCCATCGGGCAGCACCACGAAAGTTGCCTCTAAATACAACAGAGGCTTCCCATCTTTGAGAATCTTAAAATCGGGCTGGGTTCCTTTTTCCTCTATATGAGGATGAAACTCTAAACCGAACCCCAACTTGGAAAGCAACTCGTACAGATACAGTTCAAAAAATGCAGCAACATGCTGGCGGCCGTTTTTAGTTCGAAAGCATGAGCGCAATTCCCGCTGAACCTCTGAGGGAATATCATCACACCACTGCCTCAGCAGCTGGCGAATTCCCTGACAGCTCGACCAGCCAGAGCCATTTAAGCAATCGAAAGTGAGCTTGCCCACATCTGCCGGCCTGCTCTCTTCTCGAACTATATCCTCAAGCATATTTGTGACTCCGATCTTTCACCCGTGCTCAGATTTGGGCTGCGTCGCTTCACAGCAGAACTTATCTTCGGTTTCTCTATCTCCAGATTCTCAACGTCGCTCTCAGCAACTCGAGCGATGTCGACTACTCTCGAATACATACCGTCCTCAAGGAAGAGGATCAGGCTGGGATGCCACTGTCTTTCGTCGATGGGAAAGGCGATGTTCTTCACATCAGCTCTTCCGCGACCGCTTCGCCCCCGTGCCCCTCTTTCTACCGCCTTCTTCAGATTTCCATCTGGCCACGACCAGGGCTTTCTCTGCCCACACCCTCAAAGTCTCGGGGTCTTCCAGTACTGCTATGGGAACCTGATAATAGGGCATGGCGGTCCCGTAAGGGCAGAAGGGCCCCATGTCCGCCGCTTTGTAATCCGGAAGGTTGGAATCATCTACCTTAAAATAGAGCGTATCGTTGGCCAGGATCCCAAAGATCAACCCGTCCCGGTAAAGCCCTGCGCCGCCGAACATGCTCCTGGCGGTGACGCCGCCAAGAGCTTGGAGCTGATCCAACACGTACTGTCGATAGCTTTGACTGACGGGCATGGTTCGTAACTGAAGCTCATTTATCGGTGTCGAGGCTCGAAACGAAGCTGCAAGTTCCTAATTCGACGCCCTTTAACTCACAGATGCTCTAGGTGAACACGAGACGTAGAGAACGAATCACCAGCCGCCCTCAGCCGCTTAAAATAGACTCGCCAATTCCTCACATACCTCTTCCAGGAAAACCCTGTCCTGGCCTTTGAAGGCAGCTGCGGCGTGAGAGTCTATGTCTAGCTCACCTACGATGGCTCCATCTTTGAAAATGGGGACGACGATCTCCGATTGAACTTTGGGGCTGCAGGACAAATAGTTGCGCACCTTGGAAACATCCGGCACCATGAGGGTTCGTCTCTTCTCCGCGGCCATACCGCACACGCCGTGGCCGAAGGATATCTTGGTGTGGCGGGTGGGCTCCCCCACGTAGGGGCCCAGGATGAGGTCCTCTTTCGATTCGCCGACCAGATAGAAGCCCACCCAATGGTAATGCCGAACCTGGTCCCGGAGCATCTGGCAGACCGCCAAAAGTTTCTCCTCCCTGGAACCCGGGCCACTGGTGCTTTCCTTCACCTGGCTAAGAAGGCGACCGAACAGGTCCCTCTTATCCTTCACCTGTTTCCCTTTCCGGAGGTCTTCTTCCCACCCACCAACTCATCCCACACTTCCATGGCCCCTCGCAGATGAGGGATGGTGATGGATCCCCCCACCACAAGCCCTATGGCCAGTGCTTCCATAAGCTCGGCGCTGTTCAGTCCCTCCTGATGACAGCGCAATAGGTGGTATTGAATACAGTCGTCGCACCGAAGCACAAGGGAAGCCACTAGCCCCAAAAGCTCTTTAGTTTTCCTCGAGAGGGTGCCCTGCCGATAGACCTGTGCATCCAAGCCATGGAACCTCTTGATGCTCAGGCCCGCGTATTCCATCACCAACCGATTCAGCCGCTCCCTTTCCTCTTTGAACTGTTCCACCCTTGTCTGGGACATGCCCCTGACTCCGGTTATGCCTTGTAGCCCTTTACCTCTCTGGCCAGACCAGCCCGACCTCCCAAACATGGGTCACATAGAGATCCCGATGGGCTTTCATGGCCTGGAGTTCAGGCTATGAACCTTCCAGATGTTGGCGACCCTGCCCCGCTCTTCTTTCAGCTCCCGGTAGATCTCCTGCAACTGCCCTGTGGTTTTAGCCTCATCCTATGGCGGTGATCCAGGACACAATTATTGACTCCTGGTACAATCGATGAGAGACCTCGAGTATCACAACTGCGCTTGGGCACCGCCAAATATTGCCACTAGCAACCACACAAAGATCATCTGGATGATCCAGCCTATGATACAGACACCCACGGCCCGCCAGGTGCTGGAATAATCTAGAGCCTGCTTCACCGCGATGATCATGGCGATGAGCATCCAGACTGAGGCCACGAAAACGAGAAACGATCCTAAACCGGGAATAATGCCCAGCACCCGCAAGATACCCGGCGAGCTTGAAAAACCGATGGTCCGGAGCAGTTCCTGATGGTTGGCTTTGGTCTCAGGCTCCGGGAGTAATTTGGCGCCGATGAAGTAGGTCAGGAAGGCCCAGACATACCATCCTACTAGGGCGAGAATGGTGCCCCAGATGATTCCCATAACGCCGCCCCGAGAAATGTTCCCCACACCCGCGGCGATCCCGGACAGGATCACGACCATCATGGCCTGCCCCATGGCGGTCTTGTCGGCCTCCACCTCTTCATACAGCGACACGTCGAGCTTGGCCGCCCGAATCATACGATTTGTGAAGTCAGCCATCTTGCTCCTCCTCAGCGTTTGCTTTTGCTCTCACTTGCCCTGCTCATCTTTCTTCTCCAAAAGAGAGAGAAGACGATCTATTTTTTTCTCCAGAAGTGTATTCGCAGCGCCGACCAAATAGGCCAGGGCGAAGTAGTTCACCACTGGAATGATCCCCAATACGGTCCACAGAGTGACGTTCTTCCCCTTTTCCTTAGCCAGGCGATGACAGATGAAAACAAGGGGAATGGTCATGACGAGCCACGGTAAAAAAGCTGCAAAAGGCAGATACCCTCGCATCTCCTTTTCTCCTTTCTGTCCCTCCCAGAAGTTCGACAATGCCAAGTTGGGTTCTTCGTCTCGCAAGCGGACTGTACGTCGCGGCATCTCGATGACTGGGCTGATGGTGTCGCCTCAGAAAGTCTCCATAAAATCTACTTCTGAGTTGCCCGGACAGACCAAGGCCTCGGCGGCTCGGCACCAGCAGACAACGCCACAGAGGCAATTACTTCCTGGTATGCCTCGAAATTCGTCAAAGCAGCTTAAATAAATTTGAGCAACGTTCTATGTCAGGTGTTTATCCAACTCATGATAGACGGGCTTTGTGCCTGTCAATCGAGGATGGAGGAGATGAATTTGCGACGAGCAGAGCGGCTGAGGGAGGGGAAAGAATTCCCTCGGTAGCGCATGTTCTCGCCGAGCGGAAAGTCCTATTCGACTTGAGAGGCAAAAGCGAAATTAAATTATAAACTGATGATACCCGTGTCAAGGAAAAAACGCTACATCTGGTATTTTTTATAAAAAAATCTACATTCCCATGTATAATCTGGAGTTAGCTAAAATCATACGGGAACTAAAATTCCCTTGACTCCGACGACAAGAAAGTTTAAAATAAAATCTTATAGGAAGATTCCCACATAGCATACTCATCATTGAAGGGAGAAAACCTGGGCATGACCCAAGAGGGAAAAGACCTCTATCTGGGCATCGACGTGGGCTCGGTGAGCGTGAAAGTGGTTCTCCTGGACGCCCACCAAAACATCCTGGAGCACCATTACATCCGCAGCAAAGGCCAGCCCATGGCGACGGTCCTCCGGACTCTCAAGGATGTTCACGGTCGCCATTCTCTGGACAGGGTGGCCAAGCTGGCCGTCGCTGGATCAGGAGGAAAGCTGGTGGCCCAGCGTTTGGGAGGAACTCTCGTCAACGAGATCGTGGCCCAAACAAAAGCTGTGGGCCGATTTCATCCTCACATCAGGACGGTCATCGAGATCGGCGGCGAAGACTCCAAGCTATTGATATTGAGACCAGATCCACGGCAAGGTTCGGTGATCCTGGAAGACTTCTCTATGAACACCATGTGTGCCGCCGGCACTGGCTCCTTTTTAGATCAGCAAGCCAGTCGTCTGGGGTTGAGCATCGAGGAGTTCGCCACCCTGGCCTTGAAATCGGAGACTCCCCCCCGCATGGCCGGCCGGTGCAGCGTCTTTGCCAAATCGGACATGATTCACCTGCAACAGATCGGCACCCCAGACTACGACATCGCTGCCGGGCTCTGTTATGCCGTGGCCAGAAGTTTCAAGAGCAACATCGGCCGGGGAAAAACTTTTATCAAACCTATCGCCTTCCAAGGTGGTGTGGCCGCTAATCCGGGATTGGTGCGCGCCTTCGAGGACATCCTGGGCTTAGAGCAGGGTCAGCTGATCATCCCCGAATATTTCGCCTTTATGGGGGCTCTGGGGGCCATATTTATCGTCATGGAGCAGGACTCAAAGGGTGACGGATTCCGCGGCCTGGAAGCTCTGGAGTCAGACCGGAAGACACACTCAGCACCGGTCCAGGGGCTCACGGCCTTGCATCTAGACTACGAGGTGGAGAACGAGAGGTTCGCCGCCAAGCCGGTGGCTCTGGACTCCGGAAGTGAGCTGATCGACGTCTATTTGGGGGTTGACGTGGGCTCGCTGAGCACCAACGTGGTGGCCATCGATCGAGACCGGCGAGTTCTGGCTCGTCGCTATCTCAGAACGGCGGGACGACCCATCGAGGCCATTCGGCGGGGACTGTTGGAAATCGGAGAGGAAATTGGGGCTCGGATCAGAGTATGTGGCGTGGGAACCACCGGTTCCGGTCGCTATCTCACGGGTGACTTCGTGGGCGCGGACGTGGTCCGTAACGAGATCACCGCCCAGGCCACCGCTGCCATCGAAATCGATCCCACGGTAGATACCGTCTTCGAGATTGGGGGGCAGGACTCCAAATATATCAGCATCGACGACGGAGCCGTGGTGGACTTCGAGATGAACAAGGTCTGTGCCGCCGGGACGGGCTCTTTCCTGGAGGAGCAGGCCGAGAAATTGGGGATCAACATCGTAGAGGAGTTCGGGAAGCTGGCCCTAGCCTCTAGCAACCCAGGAAAATTCGGCGATCGCTGCACCGTCTTTATGGAGTCCGACCTGGTCTCTCACCAACAAAAGGGAGTGCCCAAAGAGGACCTCGTGGCTGGTCTGGCCTATTCTATCGTGTACAACTACCTGAATAAGGTGGTGGGAGACCGAAGGGTGGGCAACAACATCTTTTTCCAGGGGGCAGTGGCCTGGAACAGCGGAGTGGTATCCGCTTTCGAGAAGGTCACCGGCAAGAAAATCACCGTCCCGCCCCATCACGACGTTACCGGAGCCATTGGAGCGGCCATCCTGGCCATGGAGACCGATAAGGGGAAGGGAAGTTCCTTCAAGGGATTCGACCTGCGCCACAGAAAACATAGCTCCTCCTCCTTCACCTGTAAGGGCTGCGAGAACATGTGTGAGATTCGCAAGGTCACCTTCGGGGAAGAAAAGCCCCTGTTTTACGGAGCCCGGTGTGAGAAATACGAGGTGAATGATGACAAGAAGCACCGAGGGGCTCACTTGCCGGAGCTGTTTAAAGAACGAGAGGATCTTCTCCTGGCTGACTTCAACAGCCACAGTGCCGGGGAGAAAACAAAGGACCAGTCGAGGCAAATCGGCATCCCCCGCGTCCTTCATTTCTACGAGCTGCTTCCTTTCTGGACCGCCTTTTTCCATCGGCTGGGATTTGAGGTGGTGCTCTCGGAGGTGACCAACCCCCAACTGATCTATCGCTCCGTGGAGAACGTGGTTGCCGAAACCTGCTTTCCCGTCAAGGTGGTCCACGGCCACATCCTGGACCTGCTGGACAAGGGGGTCAGGCGAATTTTTCTGCCCAGCATCATCAACATGCCTCGATCTCATCCCGACCACCAAGAAAACTACCTCTGTCCCCTATCTCAGGCCATCCCGTACATCGCGAAATCGGCCATCTCCATCGAAGAAGGCCACATTGAGCTTTTGGATCCTTATTTTCACTTTCAGCGTGACCGACGGCAGCTCTTCCGGGAGATATACCGCTTCGGCCAGGGCCTGGGCAAGTCAAAGGAGACCGTCACAGAGGCCTTCGCCGCCGCTCAGGAGGCCCAGGCGACCTTCGAGAGAAAGTGCTTTGAGCGAGGCCAAGAGATCCTATCTAGCTTGGACGACGCCTCACGGGCGGTGGTGATCATCAGCCGATCCTATAATGGCTGCGATCCAGGGTTAAACCTAGGCCTGCCCAAAAAACTGCGCGACATGGGCGTTTTGGCCATTCCCATGGATTTCCTACCTCTGGAGACCAGCGAGATCCTCCCGGAATTGGCCTCCATGTACTGGAAAAGTGGCCAACGCATCATAGCCGCAGGGGATCTAATCAAGAAGAACCCCCAACTGCACGGTATTTTCATCACCAACTTCAAGTGCGGGCCTGACTCCTTCATCGCTCATTTCTTGCGCCACAGGATGGCTGGAAAACCATATCTCCAGCTCGAAGTAGACGAGCACAGCGCCGACGCTGGAGTGATCACACGGTGTGAGGCTTTCTTCGACAGCCTGGAGCGCAAGTCCATCATTGTCGAGCAAGAGATCACATCCGCCAAAACCACCCAAAGGAAAAAACCTCACTCAGGAGACCAAGGGGCGCATGTCAACATCAGCTCAACGTAGGATGGGACGAACCATCTATATTCCCCACATGTCCGATCACGCTTATGTCGTCAGAGCTGCTTTACGAGCGTCTGGCTTCGATGCTGAGGTACTGCCAGAATCTGATCAGGAAACGCTTCTGTGGGGCAAGAAATACTCTTCGGGCAAAGAATGTTTTCCCTTCATCACCACCACCGGCGATATCGTCAAGAAAACGAAATCGCCTGATTTTGTTCCCGAGCGCGCCGCCTTCTTTATGCCCACCGCCCATGGGCCATGTCGTTTTGGGCAGTACTGCCAGCTTCATCGGATCATTCTGGACAAAGTGGGCTTACCCCAAGTTATGGTTCTTTCGCCCGACTCACAGGACTCCTACAGCAGCATCGAAGGACTGAACTTGGACTTCCAGATACGGGGTTGGTTGGGCATCGTGGCCACAGACATCCTGGAAAAATTGGCTCGGGAAACCCGCCCCTATGAGCACATCCCTGGCCAGACGGATCGGGTTTATCAGGAGTGCCTCCGCTTGATCTCCCAAAACCTGGAAGGCCGAAAGGCATCTATCTTGAAAACAATGCGGGTCGTTCGGCACAAATTCTCGGAGATTCCCCTTGACCGGCGAGTCAGAAAACCCATTATCGGCGTGGTCGGAGAGATCTATATTCGCTCTAACAGATTTACCAACAATAATTTAGTCCGTAAGATAGAAGCCCTGGGAGGAGAGGCTTGGGTCGCCCCCATCTGTGAGTGGATCTTCTATACCAACTACCAATATCTGGCCCGCAGTCGCGACCTGGGCCAGCGCTTCGAGGCCCTCAAGGCTCGTCTTAAGAACCAGATCCAAGTGTGGATGGAGCATATGCTGGCCCGTCCTTTCCACCATATGCTGCTCAACGCCGAGGAGCCCAGCACCAAGAAGGTCTTGGAATATAGCGCTCCTTACATGCATCCTTCTTTCGGGGGAGAGGCCATTCTGAGCGTTGGCAAGGCTATCGATTACATCAAAAGGGGCGCTTCTGGGATCATCAACACCATGCCTTTCACCTGCATGCCTGGCCTCGTGGTCACGGCCATATCCAAGAAATTTCGCGAAGACTTTCACAACATCCCGTGGCTGAACATAGCTTACGACGGCCAGGAGGAGAACACAGCCATGACCCGCCTGGAGGCTTTTATGCATCAGGCCAGGGAATATCAGCGGTGGGCCAAGGAACATGCCAAATCACACATTTAGGATGTCCCCGAAATTCCAGTATATTATCTGCTCTCATCTTTCACTCATCCCTCCATCGACGGGTTATTATTCGACACATACCCTCCATCCCCCGACCCAAAAGAGATCCCGCCAATCCCCCTGTCAACAAACAGCTCAGGGGACAAGCATAGTCTCCTGAACGCGGAACGCTACAGCACCTCAGGAAAAGAATCCACTATCCCCCGAAAAGAAAGGTATTTAATGGAGATGCTGCTTAACACCTTGAAAAGGACGATGTGTCCGATTTAATGGTCCTCTGCCCCTAACGGAAAACAGATTCGGTACTCACAGGGAAGCTCAAAACCCAGGCCTCATCTACTAAGCTGGGGAGAATTAGCTTGATTTCCCCCCAGGATTTGGATATATTAAAATTCAGGTATTTTTTTTTGCTCATTCTAGGAAGGCACGTTGAGGTATCAGGAGTCAAAAGCAACACTATGAGGCGACGGGAATTCCTCAAAATAACTGCTCGAGCCAGCCTGGCCGCCATGAGCGTGGGACAATTCCCTTTTGTACTGGGTTGTGGCCAAAAGAGCTTAGAAAGAGCAGAAAACAGACTTGTCGTCCTGGGATTCGATGGCGTTGAGCCGAGCTTGTTCGAAAGTTGGGCCTCTCAGGGCAAACTTCCTCATATGCAGAGCCTCGCCGATATGGGAAGTTACGCCCACTTGGGCTCTACAAATCCTCCCAACTCTCCGGTGGCCTGGTCGACCTTCGCCACTGGATTGAATCCAGGAGAGCATAACATCTTTGACCTTATTAAGAGGGACCCCCAGAACTATTTGCCCAATCTGGCCACAGGCCGAACGGAGGATCCAGAATTCGACACCAAGGGCCGGCTGGTGAAAGCCCCCAAGGCCATCACTTACCGAGACGGTCGTCCCTTTTGGGTGCTGGCGGGAGAGTCGGGAGTGCGAAGCGCCATCCTTAACTTGCCCTATGCCTTTCCCCCAGATATCATCAAGAATGGCAGAATGTTATCGGCTCTTGGCACTCCGGATCTGAGAGGTACGAATAGCACCTTTTTCTACCTGGCCACAGACCTTCCAGAGAAGGAGAGCGGCATGAGCATCGCCGGCGGAAAGCTGCTTAAACTCCGGGCACTGGGATCATATCTGGCGGCCTCTATCGAGGGACCCCAGGACTTTGCCGGAAACAAGCGGAAGCGTCTGAAAGTGCCTTTGCGATGTTCCCTTAATGAGCGTTCCAAATCAGTAACCATCCAGCTCCAAGATCAAAAACACTCGATCCAGGAGGGGCATTGGAGCCCTTGGTATTGCGTTGAATTTCAGATGACCCCTCATTTCTCAGCTAAGAGTATCTGTCGTTTTCACGTTATTCAGACCACCCCGGAACTGCGGCTGTACCTATCGCCCCTTTGCTTCGATCCCAGGGACCCCTATATCCCGATCTCCACCCCCACTGACTTTTCCCGTCGGCTGGCTGAAAGCCTCGGGCTTTTCAAGACCGTTGGCTGGGTGCACGATACCTCGGCTTTAAACTCCGAGAGAATCGATGAAAGGATTTTTCTGGAGGAAGCGCTGGCCATCATGGACTGGCGGGAGAATATGACCCTGACCCAACTCCAGAAGGGCAAAGATCAATTACTCATATCCGTCTTCACGGCCACAGACCGGGCCGCCCATATGTTTTATCGACTGCTTGATTCAAAGCACCCTAGATACGACGCGAGGCTAGCTGGTCAATATGGCGACGCCCTCCTGCGGGTTTACCAAAAGGCGGACCACGTGGTGGGTCAGGTCATGGCCGCTCTTGGAAAAAACGACACGCTCATCGTCCTATCGGACCATGGTTTCCACAGCTTCCGCAGGGGCTTGAACGTGAACTCATGGCTGGTCCAAAATGGCTTCATGACCTTGAAAAGAGGAAAACTTTACAGCAAGAAAGAATTCCTTGAGGAAGTGGACTGGAGTCAGACCCAGGCGTATTCTCTTGGTACAGGCCAGATTTATATCAATCTGCAGGGCCGAGAGGGGCACGGAATAGTGTCTCCGTATGGAGAATATGAAGAGGTAATCAGCAGAATCGCTCGAGGGCTGGAGGAGGTGCGGGACCGGCTAACGGGTGAAAGAATCGTATCCAAGGCCTACAAGGGCCATTCCACCTACCATGGCAGACATCTGCAGGATGCTCCCGATATACGTCTGGGCTTCAAAGATGGATATCGCACATCCTGGGAAACAACGCTGGGAGGCATCCCCAAAGAACTGGTGGTTCCCAACACCAAAAAATGGAGTGGCGATCATGCCGCTTCGGACACTGCGGATACCCCGGGGATTATCCTCTGCAACAAGAAATGGGTCAAGGACCATCCCAACATCATCGATATGGCACCCACTTGCTTAGTTTACTTCGGAATCCAGCAGCCAGTGGAGATGACCGGAGAGGCCATCTTATAGATCCTCTCATATGCGGAGATATCCCCACGTTAATGAGGGCAATTCCTGGCTCCGCGGGCGGCTCCGGTGGCCATTTTTCGGTATGAGAGGCAAGTGATGTACTTTTGGTTTCGAGAATAACGAGAATAACACGTGGAAAGGATACGCTGATATGAGCAGTACTCCCTCCAAAAAGGACTCCCATAAGCGAGTCATCCTCTTGGGACTTGACGGCGGAACCTTCGACTTGCTCAAGCCCTGGATTCAAGAAAACCTGATGCCCAATCTTGGAAAGATCATGCGCCAGGGAACTTATGGTGAGCTGGCCTCCACTGTTCCCGCCACTACTCCACCCGCTTGGTCTACCTGTATCACCGGGAAAAACCCTGGTAAACACGGTATCTACGACTTCCGGGAGTCCTTTCTGCGAGACCGCCAGCGTGCCTTGGTTAACTCCACGTCTCTGCGAGCTAAAAAGCTGTGGCACATCCTTGCCGACCATGGAAAACAGGTGGGTCTGGTCAGCGTGCCCCTCACCTATCCGCCGGAGAGGGTCAACGGTTTCGTCATCTCTGGGCTGCTTACCCCCGACTCCGAGTCCGTATACACCTCCCCACCAGAACTCAAGGAACAACTCCTTAAGGCCATCGGGGATTTCGTGGTGAATATCGATATCCCCAGATACGACACGGATGCGCTGGAAGACTGCCTGGTCTTTTTCCGCGATATCCTTTACTCCTTCCAGAAACGGAGAGACGCCTTCTTTCACTTGATGTCGCAGCATCAATGGGATTTCTTCATGATCGTCTTCATCTTCGCCGACCGCATTCAGCACCTTTTCTGGAAGTATATGGATCCCACCACCAAGCTCTACGGCACCAAAAGAGCCATCCAGCTCCGGGAGAAAATTCGGGAGTGCTACCGAGCCTTCGATGAGATGTTGGGCCAATTGATGGCTGAGCTAGATCCAGAGACGCAACTTTTCATCATGTCCGATCATGGTTTTGGCCCCACTCGTGCCTGGATCTACGTGAACTCATTTCTGGCCCGCTTAGGCCTATTGAAACTGAAGCCCAGCAAGGCCATTTCCAAGTTGATATTCTGTCAAGCTGAGAGTCTGGGCGAGACGCCTTGGGTCAAAAAACTGCTTCCTAACAAGCTCCAGCGGGCCGTGCGCCATAGAATCCGAACCACTAGATCGACCTTCCGATCAGAGGTGGAGAGCGCCATCGACTGGGGCCAAACCAAGGCCTTTTTTGCCAGTATGGCTTCTCAGGGTATTTTCATCAACACCAAGAGAGATGGGTTCGGTCTAGTAGAACCCGGCCAGGAATACCAACAGCTGAGGAAATTCATCAAGGAAAAGCTCCTGGAGCTGAAGGACCCATGGACAGGAGACCAGGTGGTGGACCAGGTCATGTTCAAAGAGGAGATCTACAGCGGTCCTGAAGCCCAGTTTGCCCCGGACCTGGTCTTCGTGGCAAGAAAATACGCCTATCTGGGAAGGCACCATTTCGGTTCCCTCAAGATCATCCGTTCCGCGGAAAACACACCCGTGGGTTTTCATCGCTCCGACGGCATTTTCATAGCCCGGGGCAGTATGATTCAAGAGGGAAAAGAAATTCAAGGAGCGAACATCGCCGACATCGCCCCCACCGTCTTGTACACCTTGGGCCTGCCCGTGCCAGATGACATGGACGGCAAATGTCTGAGAGAAGTTTTTCGAGAGCAGATCCTCACGAGCCATCCGGTAGAATATGTCAAGGCTGATCAGGAGCAAGAGGGCGAACGAGAGGAGGTTTACTCAGCCGAGGAGAGCGAGAAAATTAAGGAGCGTCTCAGGTCGCTAGGGTACATCGAGTAACGACATAAAACGTTCCAAAAAAAGGAATAAGGCCGGAAACTTGAGATTGATTCTATCGCAAGCAGGGAAATCTTGGAAGAATCTCCCCGCCCGCCGCCGCAGCATCATCACCAGCATCATCAAAGCGGTCATTACCATCGGGGCCTTTTACCTTTTGTTCACGCACAAGATTGCTGTTAAGGATGAGATAAATGTAGTTCTGCACAACCAAACCGCGGTCAAGGTAACCGCAGGGGAAGTCTTATCCACAGCCGATGGCCAACGTGGAATTCTGGAGATCGGACCGCAGATTAGGCTTGATACTGGGGAAACCGTCCGTTTGACTTATGGTCTGAAAGATCGGTTAACCTTACTGGCAGGAAAGGTCCTTCCCTTTATCAACATAAGGCAAATCGCTAAAGGGGTGGATGTTGAGCTCACCTCCGGCCAGCAGGGAAGGGTGTGCATCCTGCATATCAGCACCATCTCAGCCATCCGAGACTATCTACCCAAGATCGTTTTGGGGACCTTTCTGCTTTTTGCGGTCATGGCGACCTTCGTAAAATTTATGGGCGTTTTCGGAAATATGTTTCGCTGGCACTTAATGCTGGTGGGGCAGGGAATGAGGTTTCCCTTCGGGCATATCGTGGGGACCTTTCTCATCGGCCGCTTCTTGGGAACTTTCATGCCTTCCACCATCGGCCTAGATGGCTATCGGCTCTATGATGCCGCCCACTTCAGCAAACGAGTCATCGAGAGCGCTGCAGCCCTAGTCATCGACAAAGTCCTGGGATTCTTGGGCATCTTCCTGACCTTTTTGGTGGCTCTCCCCTTCGGCTATAGGCTTCTGGGGGAATATGCCGGCATCACCGTGGCCCTCACAGTCCCCGTGTCACTGGCTATTATCTTTACTTTCTTTCTGGCTCTGTTCTATCCGGGTATTATTCAGTTTTTCATCAATCTGGTGCCCTTACCAGCCAAGGGTAAAATTCGCGGGTATGTAGACCGCATCAATACCGCCGCCGCCGTCTACAAACACCAGAAGAAACTTCTGGTGACTGGCGCTTTTTTGGCCTTCTTCGGCCATTTCACCACGGCGGCCATGTACTTCTTCACGGCCCTAGCCGTGGGCGTTCTGGGAGCTTCCTTCTGGATGGTGACTTTTGGCTCCTCCATCCAGATTTTCGCCACTTTAATCTCTCCCACTATGGCTGGGGAAGGGGCCCGGGAGATCGTCCAGGCTCTGGTGTTGGGAAGGCATCTGGGACACTCCCAAGCCATCCTATCAGCAGCCCTGGGATTTTGGGCAGCTGAGGCCATGACCTTGAGCGGCGCCTTTTTCCTATGGGCCAGAAGGGGCGGTTACAAACCGAAGTTTCTCTGCATTAAGACGGGGCAGGATATTGAACCGACTGCATAAGTTGGGAATCCATTTTAAGACGGGTTTACTGGCTGGCTTGGTGGCTGGCGCGGTCTTGGGGATCTTGGAGGCCGTGGTCATCATCTTCACCAGACCGCATCTCCCCGAGAAGTGGGTGCTCTTTTATGCCCCAGTGTTATACGGACTCATCTACACATGCATCGGTGCTGGTTTGGGTTTTGCCGTTGGCATCTGGAGTCCTTTATTTTGGGCAAAATCCTCTTCGTCACGTAGTTATTCAACTTACTTCTCACTCATATTCAGCCTATTTTGTTTGATAAGTACCAGATTTCCTGGGATAGGTTACCAACTCCCCTCGAACATCCCTGCTTTACTTGCCTTTGTTATATACTTTGTCATCCTCTTCTTTCTATTACGGATTGTTACACTCTATTTATTGAAAAAAACCGCATTACAAGGGTTATTGCTCAGCGATACATCTACAGCATACTTCTTGCTCCTCATGGTGATCGCTAGCTTAATAGCAGGTTTACTTTTAGGCATCACTTTGGGCATCTTATCAATAATACTAGTGGTACTTTTCACGACAGATTTATCCCAAATTGGCGTTCTTCTCCTATCACCCATCTATTTTGGGTTGATATACTCTATAATAGGATTACTTTTTGGCTTGATCGTTGGAATTCTTAGAATCTTATTTGGCGTAACACCTTCTTCTTCAAGAGGCTACACCATCTATTGGTCGTTTATATTCTGTCTCTTCGCCTTCATCACGACCCGTTTCCGCATCATGCGCGACGTGCTTATGGAGAAACCCTTTCCCCGGCCTCAACAGCTCTTGTTGCTGCTGGCTTTTCTTATTCTCTTTCTTTTGGCCCGTATTCTGCTAGGCCGTCTATTGGAGAAAACC
>LJUY01000096.1 GCA_001304015.1 candidate division Zixibacteria bacterium SM23_81
TGCCCTACCACTAAGGTGTCTTCTCTCCACTCGGCCACTTGGTTGGCAAACTTCTCCACTGGATCATTGGGCTCTAAGCCTGGAAAAACTTGCCCTATCCGTCCAGGAGCTATGGCTGGTGCCAGGAGACCTGCCGTTTGCTGAGCCCGTTTTTTTCCACTATGGATGATCTGGGATGGCCGAACATCTGCAGCCTTCAGGAATTTGGCCAGACGAGAGATGTCGGCTTGACCACCGTCGCTCAGAGGTCGCAGGGGATCAATCTCTTTAGACAGAGCCTCACCGTGTTGGACCAGATATAGCTTCATGGTATATAGGATGAGCTCCTTTCCATATCTTGTGTCGGGCATGAGAGAGTGTTGCCGGAACATCTCTCACAGGAGCCGGTCTAGCTCGGCCTCGGTAAGACTTTCCTTTCCCTTTTCGCCGATCTTTAGAGCCAGATCGCGGAGGCTAATCAGAACCTGATCTCCTAGAGCCAAGCAGCGAGCTAGCGTCGCCGAGCGGCGGATGAGCTGGAAGTAAGCCTCGCTGTAGCGTCTCACCTCGATGACCTTCTGATGCGGGAAGTAATCGTTGTCCGTCCACACACCCTGCTTTAGGTAAAAGGTCCTGGTTCCCACTCGCTTCACGCCGGCCACTTTTTTCACCTGACCCGTCTCGTCCCGGTAGACGTTGCTGGGGGCAGCAGCCCCGGATTTGAGGCTGCCCAGGTCAAGAGCTCTGCTCACGGCTGAGGCGCCTGTTTTGCGCTCAAAGGCGTCGGCCATGAATTTTCCAGCCTCTTGGGCCAGCTCATGCGAGGCCACTGTGATGTCGGCATCTACCAAGAAGGAGGTATATTCGGTCATGATCCCATAACGTTTGCTCAGGTCGACGATCTCGTCCACCAGCTCGGGATTTTGGCCGTGGAGCCGGATCTGATCCAGCAAGTAGCCGATTTTGCGGGTGGCCCATAATCGGGGGATGAACTGGTTCCGCTCCTCAGACCGAACGTCGATCTCATAGGTGCAACTTCTCTCCCGCTCCCCGGACTGACCGGTCAGCACGATCGTAGTGGGTCCGCCTTGTCCATATCGACCTAAGACAACGATTTGTGAGCCTTTAAATAGATCTGGCAGCTCCACTGGATACACTTCAGTGATCCTCATGCGGCCGAATTCCAGGCTCATATCAGTGAGAACTGGATGGGCCACTTTGCCGTAAAAGCGAGACACCTTCACCTCGATGCTCTCCTGAGGCTGAACGTATTCGGAGACAGCGCCATTTTCCGTGGCCAGCCGATCCAGAAAGTGCGTGTTGACGTCATAGCCGACCCCAAAAACAAAGATTCGAGCTCGCCTCTCATTGGCCCCACGAGCCATTTCCAAGATCTTGTCGACGTTGGTCTGCCCGACAGTGGGCAGTCCATCGGTGAGCAGGATGATCATGGCGGGGCGCGCGCTGGAGGGGGTTTGACTAAAGGCCTCCTGTAGAGCATCGTGGATGTTGGTGCCCCCCACCGCCCTGAGCTTTTCCAGGAAATCCTGAGCTTCCTGGATCTCCTCTCTTCCCGCTGCCATCATGTTCTGAGAGAAGGTCTCCAGATCTGTGCTGAAAGCCACCATGTTGAACCGATCGTCAGGATTCAAACTCTGAAGACAGAAATCCAGAGCATCCTTGGCCTGGTCCAGCTTTTTGCCCTTCATGCTGCCGGAGGTGTCCAGGAGGAAGAAAATATCTTTGCCCACCACCTTTTGTCCCTTCAGCTCCACCTGAGGAGACAGCATGGCCAGAAAGAAGCCGTCCTCACTCCCCTCCTGGTAAGCCAGCAGGTTTACGCCCAGCTCCTTCTCTGAGACGGTATAGTAGAGCACCAGATCCCGATCGGGTTTGGTATGCTCCTCGGCGTAGGTGACCTGGGCGTGGTGGTCGTCCAGCTTGCTCACCAGAACCTCATGGGTAGGAGAGTACACGGTCTTGATTGCTGCCCGAGAGTGAAGATCAACGGTCACCGAGACATCCTGGATGGGCCTTGCTGAGAACTTCTCCGTATCCAGGGAATAGGTATAGACGCAAACTCCATCGTCCATCTTGAGGACCTCGGAGTAATCCAGACCGATGCGTTTCTCGCCGTGAGCTGGGATGGGATAGACCCGTGCCTGAAACATGTCTCGCCCCACGTATTCCAGGATGGCTGGGTCCATCTCCCGACGGACGATGTCCTCGTAGAGGCGTCGAGCACGATCTTTATCGAGCATTTTGCCCTGAATTTCCTCACCGCCTACATACATGGAGAACTTGGAAATACTGGCCCCCTCGGGGATGGGGAAGATGTAAGTGCCTTCCAGATCCCTGTGAAAATCGTTGATGAAGACCTGATCCACCTGGGTAGTGGCCACTTGATCCTGAATGGTGACGTTGACGCGGTGGTATTTGATGGATAGGGGGGGTACTCTGGGAAACTCCGGGGGAGGGATGGGGATGATGAATCCGTCAGCCCTGGCGATGACCGGCCAGGCCAGGAAGATCAAAGCCATTGTGATGAGCAGCTTCCGGAACATTTTGCTCACCTCCTTTTAGGAGGAAAAGAGAGAACTGAACAGAGACTTGGCCTCACTTTGCTGAGTCCCTGGTTGCCTGAACTCACAGAGAGCGCACTTGACGAGAGCCAATTTGAGAGAGCCCCTGAGCGCGGGGGCTCTCAAATAAGAAAAGCTTATCGCACCACCATCTCGATGGGCTGTTCCAGACTTCCAATTTCCGGGTTGTAGTATTCGTAGACTCGCGAGGTGGGGGTCTTGGCACGAATGGGGAACTTGGCCTTGAGTCGGTACGAGAACTCGATGGGGCGGCCGCCCTCAACGTGATCGAGATAGATGATGATCTGTCTTCCGGTGAGGCTGTATCTCTCGATTTCCCTTCCAACGAGCTCGTTCAGGTCTGGAGCCTGAACCTCAAAGCCTGGTGGTATGCCCAGATCGACGATCACCATGTGGGCAATACCAGGTCGGTTGTTCCTGATCTTCACCCCACAGGTGACCAGATCATCGGTCTGAAGCTCGGTCTTGTCGTAGTCCACCTCGATGGACAGAAGCTCTTCCGAGGGAGTCGCCTTTCCGGTCCAGGGGAGATAGTACTTAGTGACCATCTCGTAGAGGGAGCTTCCTTGGCCATCGAAGCGAAGCACCACCTCGTTCTCGCCCTTCCGGGTGAACTCTTTGAGATCCACAAGCCTGATCACATCCGAGTTTTCCGGCGTGACTCTGAAGGATGCAGCCTCTGTGCCATTGATCCTGATGGTAATCGTGGCATCTATATCCTCGACCGACCCCTTGAGGGAGGCGAGGAAAGCCCTTAGGGCCAGGATCGTCCCTTGAGTGGAGCCCCATGTTCCATTTGGATCTTTAGAGCGAACCAGATAGGTCAAGACTTTATTGGTCACCTCAGAGTATCTGCCGGATTCGATCAGGGCGCCAGCGACCAGAGCCGTGGCCTCGATGTCGGCGCCTTTTCCCCGAGAGTGGGTGACGGTGGGAATGTCCGATTTCCAGTATATGGCTCCGTTCTCCTCCACCTTTGTCTCCATCAACTGCTCGAAGGCTCTGGTCGTGCTCATATCCTCTCTGTCGTAGGCCACCAGAGCATTGGCACAGAGAGCCAGCATGTAGGGGTCCTCTGCTTTGGCCAGGTTTTCCCTGATATACACAACCGCCCTTTCCAGCGCATCCCCCCGGTATCCGGTCTCCAAGAGAGACCAGGCGATGTAGGCTGTGGGCAGCAGCTCCGAAGCCTGGATTCTTCCCCAAGATTCACGATGGAGGTAGTTCTCATCGGGCAACCACGATCCATTGGCCTCCTGCTTGGAGACAAGCCAGCGCTGCGTTCTGGAGATGATATCCGGGTCCACCTCGTAAACCTCGGACATATCGTCGAATTCCATCAGACCCCAAGCGGTCAGAAGCCTGTTGGCGGGCTCTTTTCCGAACCACTCGAAGCCGCCCCCTTTGACCTCAAAGGTCAGCAGTCGCTGATAGCCGATGTTGATGTATTCCTCCGCCTTCATCTCGATCTCAGGGGTGATCTGCTCTGTCTGGCGCATATAGTCGAGGATGAGAATATTGGGATAGGTCACCGATGAGGTCTGCTCGAAGCAGCCGAAGGGCATGCGCAGCATGGAATCTAAACCGTCCACGATCTGGCTGAAGATTCCGGGAAATATCTTCACGAAGATCTTGCTCGCCCCCTCGATGGCTTCAGCGGGAATAGAGAGGGTTTTGGCCAGGTCGGCATTGAGCCGGTCGCTCACCGAGAAGAGCTGTTCCTGGCCATCGGGGACCACATCGACTTTTCGAGAGATGGCATCGCTTTGCTCTTGACCATAGGCCTTCACCGTCAGCCCATGGGTGCCGATCTCCTGAGCTCGTATCTTGAAATAGACCACGGAGACCTCGTTTTCGTCCAGGACTTGCTCTTTGGCTGCATCGTCCAAAAGCTCAAACCAAGGCTCGACTTGAAGCTCTAACCGAACCCTCTGGGAGGTTTTGAGGTAGTTATAGACCGCCACGGGGATGGAGACCTGGTCATTCTGGGTGAGGCTGACGGGGAGGTCCAGGTCCACGAAGAAGTCCTGAAAGACGGTGATCCCGACTGTTTTGCTCCCCAGCTTTCCCTGTATGGAAGATGCCGAGGACGTCAGACGCCACTTGGTGATGGAATCTGCCCATTTAAGATCTAATCGCGCCTTGCCCCGTTCATCGGTGATCAGCGCTGGCTCGAAGACCAGGGTCTCTGGGAAGTACTCTCGGACCCGAGGTTCCTCTCCCTCTGGCTTTGCGGGACTTGGAGCTGGTAAGGCGGCTTTTTTCATCTCTCCTGGCCTGGCGAGCATTCCCTTGGCCTCAAGCACGACCATGTCCTCTGCCAATCTCCCTCCCCTGGCAAAGTGTCGAGATGGACTCAGGTCGTCATCGGTCCCCTTGACCTTGTCCGCTCCCCAGCTCAGAATCTGGAACCAGCCCAGATCCTGTCCCTCAGTGACCACCTCGTAGGGCCTCATCCAGGGATCGAGGAGATCTTGGCCTGTCAACAATCCGGCATCGACAACCACCTGGAGGCCTTCATCTTTGGTTGGGTATCTTCCCGTATTGCGTCGGTATTGCTCCACTCCGTTGCGCAGCCTCTGCCAATCTCGCTCGATTCTCGACCAGAGCTTCTCCTCCAGCTCCTTACC
>LJUY01000056.1 GCA_001304015.1 candidate division Zixibacteria bacterium SM23_81
TGGCACACCGATAACGACCTGGTTAACGACAACGACATCGCCGACAACGTCCGAGAGATCGATCACAAGCTTTTTTTTGTGACAAAAGTTAACTTTTAAGGCGGGTTTCCTCTGGAGAACATGATGATGGCAAAACAACTTGGTTTGATGACCATCTTTTTAGCCCTGGTGTGCCTCATCGGCCCACCTCGGGCTCTTGGGGCTGAGGAAGATCTGGCTCCCAGTGTGGAAAATGGCCTGGTGAAGTTCTCATGTCGAGCTCCCCAAGCCGGTGCGGTGTATCTGGCCGGATCGTTCAACGGCTGGAACGCTCAGGCCAACCTGATGGACAGGGGCGACGGCGGCATCTGGCGACTATCCCTACCCCTCCAGGCGGGGCGGCATGAATACAAGTTCGTCATCGACGGCGCTTGGACTACGGACCCCAACGCCTTCGAGACGGGTCCCGACGGTTTCGGCGGCGAGAATGCGGTGCTGGTTCTCACTGGCTCTGGGGAAAACTTGCAGATTGTGGTATCTGAGAAGGGTCCCACGCCCGTGGTGGCTGCCCTGGAGAGAAGTGTCCTACCATACGTCAGCGGCCAGTACCTCACCACCCTGCTCACACGGCGCAACCCAGAGGACGACAACCGATTCAGCCTGACCAGGCCGCAGCATGACATCCGGCTGGATTTTTCTATGGACATCGGAAGCGGGGTTTCCGCCTGGGCCGAGACCAAGATCAACACGCTGGATGATGATCCCACCCTGAGGCTCCACCGGGCCCACATGGTGGTGGACCTGAAATATTATCGCTTGCTCCCTTATCACAACGAGCTGGTGGTGGAGTTCGACGATCCCTTTGCCTTGGTGGGCAAGATTGGCGATATGGCCGATCCCTTTGGGGAGAACACCCAGGGCATCGTGCTCACATCCTCGTCCATCTCGGCCCACACCCTGGGCATGGCCAAGTTGGCCAAAGAGGCGGGCACAAACCTGCTGGCCTTCTACGCCGACGATGAAAGAGAGGTCGACCGGACGGGATTGCGGTTCAAGGTGGGCGAACTTCCCTCGGTGGGCATCTCCTTTCTGCGAATCAAACCGGTCCAGGCGGTGCCTGTTCTCACCGAGCGGACCATCGCCGGCGTCAACCAAAAGAACTGGGCTTTTCTACCCAGCAGTTGGTGGCGACAGTTCTATTCTCAATACTACGATTCTACCGGCACAGACACCAAAAGCAATGACGTAAATTACAATTTTCACTTCACAAAGTTCCAGGTTGACCGCGAGGCAGACAAGACCTACGCGGTAGACCTGAGGGTTCCCATTCTCTCCAAGAACCTCGTTTTCTTTGGGGAAATAGCCCTGCGCCGTTATCCCGCCTGGAACGCCATCTCGGATGTTCACACCTTCAAGACTCAGACCGGTGCTGAGGTCAGCGACACCAGCGCTGTCATCTTTGACGAGAAGTACGATGTCGATCGATTTACGGGAGGCATCGTGGCACGACTCAACGAGGCTTTGGAATTGGAACTCAGTTACGAGCTGGAAAAGGGCCAGGTGACCACAAACCTGGGAAGGGAACGAGACGATCCCGTGACATACGAGCCCCAGATCACCTTGCTGAAGGGGCGAGCACAGTGGCAGGCTCCCTCCCTTTGGCTGCTGGAGGAGCCGGAGATCACCTTGCAGGTCATGCTGGAAGATGCGGATCTCATCAACGGATTCACTTATGGAGAGCACTGGGCCTTCTATGAGTACCCACGCTATGATCGATATGGATACATCAACAACTTTCATGACTTATACTTAAGAGATGTCAAGCAAACCCTAACGCTGCAGTCCATTGTGGCCTTTTATTCCCTGGGCCAGTGGCGCTGCAAGCTGGATGGTAAATATCACCGCTACACCTTGGAGCAGTTAGATGTAGCCGGCGGAGCTCTAACTCAGGAGGACATCTCTTTGCAGACAACAGAGATTTTCCTAGACACGGAATTCCCCATCATCGGCCACGTCTGGGGTGGGGCCAACCTCCGCTTTCAGATCTACGACCTCAGCAGCGATGAGGCGCTCTACTTCCGCCGTTATTATGGAAACCCGTATCTTGAGGTGGCCTATCGTCCCACCTCCAAGATGCAGTTTATCCTGGGCTGGGGGGTCAATCCCGTGGATCTATTCGACCGATACCGACGGCCCAAGGGGAGACGAGATTTCCTGGTCCAGGAGATCGACACGCGCAGCAGCGTGCCAAACTACAGTAAGGAGAACGACTATAAATTGGAACTGGTCCAACGGGCCGAAAATGCCCTGGAGGATGAACACCGTCTGACGGCATTTGTTGAGGTGATTTTCTAGTGAAGCGGCATGTTAACTCGTTGATCTTTATAGTTTTCGTGGGGCTTCTGATAGGTAGCAACCTTTTAGCCTGCAGTGCCATGCAGGCCATCAAGGATCGCCTTCCGCCACCTCATCGAGTGGAAGGTGGCATCCTGTTTCAATACGATGCCCCTGCGGCCCAGCGGGTCAATCTGGCCGGCGAGTTCAACGACTGGGGCGGCACGCTCATCGGACCCCTAGACCCCAGCCGCGATCCCATGACCAAGAATGAAAAGGGCATCTGGGAGATCGTCATCCCCCTCAAACCAGGCCGGTACGAGTACAAGTTCGTTCTAGATGGAGGGGTAGTCTGGAAACACGACCCCAACAACGCGGAGCGGGTAGACGACGGTTTCGGGGGATACAATTCGGTGATCGTCATCAAGTAGCATCATGGAATAAACGGAGAATGCGGAAGGGAATGGAAAGAGTGGAATCATGGAAAGAATGGAAATGATGGAAGCAGTTGAAAGAATAGAATCATGGAAAAGGTGGAAATTTACCTCTGCTGCGGAAGGGTTCCATGTCTTTCCATAGTTTCATGACTTAGTTTCTCTTTGGTTTGGCATTGTTCCGTAGTTTCCGTTTTTTCCATATGTTTCTATGATTCATTTTTTCCGTTGTTTCCACGATTCTTTTTTGAGCCTTGCCATGTGAAAAGGGGTGATGCGCCAGATGAAAAGAATCCCTCTGCCCATTTCGCTGATGATTTTGACGCTGATGATTCCTCTGTTGATAGCCGGTTGTGAGGACAAGGTCAACCCCATCTCGCCCCACTGGAGAACCTGGAAAAATGGAGATACAGTACCCGGTTACGTCCTAGCGCAACCCTCGGGAAGCCGAGCCGATGTGGAAGCAAAGGCTCAGATGTGGGACAACTACTGGGCACTGGAGTTGGCTGTCGATCTAAATACTGGTAACAACGACGATAACATTTTCACCTTAGGTGAAGATGTGGTCTTTTCTCTCTATATCTCCAATGAATCAAATGATATCTGGAATGGCGTTCATCTGATACACCTAGTCTATAAATTTCCTGATTATTTCCCCTGCGAGTGGGCACCAGATACTGTTAGCGTCTTTGACCTCAAAGCATGGGATATTGAATCCCCAACCATCGATGGAGATGGCAGCGACGTCATCTGGCAAACTCTTCAACACAACGAAGTAAAATGGGAAACCAAGCTGGAGATGTCCGGTGTTTCTGGAGATAATGGTCTTAACGAAGCCTTTCTCATCGCCGCACACGATAGTTCTAAAATCTACTTCAAGCTGGCCTGGCCGGATCCCAATGCTACGGCGGACATGGCCAAGGACATGTGGCATTACGATGGACACACCAAATGGTCGAGAGGCAGCGAGGAGGAGGATATGGTCATGTTTCTCTTCCCCACCGAGCAAGCTCCTACCGATTGGGAGATTCTCGGTGGAGCCACCTTCTTCCCAGGAGAGGAACATCCGGCCGATGGCTGGGTGAATGTCTGGAGGTGGCACGCCGGACTGACCAACCCAATGGGATGGGCCGATGATCTCCTGGCCACGGCCTCGGGACTCGAGGAAGACGAAGGCGTCAGCGGTTACTGGGAAAACGACGATTCAGCAAAATTCTATCCACCATTCGTCCAGGACCCAACCATCGAGCCCAGCTCTGGCTGGGAGGTGCTACTGGAAAGCGAGGCCATTGCTTTCGAGGAAACGTTGCGGCCATAAGGGGAGGCAAAAGATGTTTCATGGCAAAAGGCTCTGGCTTCGGGCGCTCGTTGTGGTGATTTTCCTCGCCGGGACTCTGCCAGCGGCGGGAGAGCAGATCCTCTTTCAGGCCAAAGACCCCTCTGGAGATGATACCGGAGACGGCGACTACGTCTACCCCACTCACGAGGCCTTCGGGCAGGGCGGGCAGGCGGACATTCTCAGCTGCACCATTTCCCGAGATGAAGGAAACTTCATGGTGCAGATGAGTTTTCGAGATCTGGTGGATCCTTGGCATGTAGGCAATAGACTCTCCTTCGTGGCCATTGCCGTAGATACCTCAGAAGGAGGCGATGACCAGTTAAGGCACAACGCCAGTGCCTACCTGGAAAATTCCAGCGAATTTCAAATCTTCATGGCCGGCGATACCTGCGAGATTCTGGACGCTCAAGGCAACAGAGTTCCCACTGAGGCCGTCTGCGATGTCGACAACGAGAAGAACATCATGACACTGACAGTCCCCCAAAGAGACATCGGGATGCCCACCGAGAGTTGGAAGTACACCATCGCCGTGGGCCTACAGGATGACTATGGGGCTGGCGGACTGGGGGATTTTCGCATGGTGGAAGCCCAGGCTCAGGAGTGGAGGGGAGGAGGGGGAGTGGCGGAGCTGGACATCAATCCTAATGTCTATGATTTGATCCTGCCGCAGGAACCCAAAAAGGTGATGGGGCTTTTTAAGGGAAAATCCAAGACCCAGGAGGAAATTCTGGGGTCATACAACCTTGACAAAGGAAAGTACGTAGTCTTGCCATCGGCGAATTGAGGACATGCCATAGGTCATTCGGCAGCAATAATAAGGAGACATAATGCATAGTGAAAAGAGGCGCAGGGGCGCAGAATTCTTAGCCAGACTGGGTATCATCGGAGAGTTGCTACGAGCTCTATGGCGGAGGAAATTGTGGTGGATCATACCGATGATAGTGGTGCTGGTGCTCTTTGCGGCGCTGCTTATCTTCGCTCAGGGCTCAGCTGTGGCTCCCTTTATCTACACGTTGTTCTAGACGATATGAGGAGATTCATATGGATTTCGTAACTGGCTTGGCACTGGTGTTATTGACACTTGTGGGATATTCCAGTGGAACTGTGCTGGGAGGTAGGGGAAGGCGAGTGGTCCCTGGACTGCTCGATCTCGCCGTCGTGGCGATCCTATGGGTTGGAGCTCTGGGAACGCGGCCATCTTTAGGGAAGATGCTAGCTATCCTCGTCTGGATAGCCGTGGGCATAACAGTGGGCGCAGCGCTGACAGCTCTGCGCCGCAGAAGATATCCCCAAGTTAGCCAAAAGGAGTCTGTAAAAGCCAAAAACGCTCGTGGATTGCGCCGATGGTGGCAGGTCTGGAAGGCATTTGCTGCAGAGATGGGGAACTTCCAGGGCCGCGCCCTCTTGGCCTTCTTTTACTTCATCATCGTCACGCCTTTCGGAGTTCCGGTACGTTTTTTTAGCGATCCCTTACGCCTACGTAAGGCAAAGGGTAGTTCATTCTGGTTGGAGCAACAGCCTGCAAGCGCGACCTTAGAGAAGGCCAGGGAACAGTTCTGATATTTTATGGGGGAATTATGTATATTCTGGGAGTATCCTGTTTTTATCACGATTCGGCGGCGGCTCTCATCAAGGAAGGGGTCCTGATCGCTGCGTCACAGGAAGAACGCTTCAGCCGGATCAAGCACGATTATGGCTTTCCGAAACATGCCATTCAGTTCTGCCTGCGTCAGGCCGGAATCAGCGCAAGTGATTTGGATTATGTGGTTTTCTACGAAAAACCGTTGGTGAAGTTCGAGCGCATCTTACTCAGCACGCTTAGTACCTTTCCTCGATCCTGGCATACTTTCGGCGAAGCCATGATCACCTGGTTCGACCAGAAATTGTGGATTAAGTCACATTTAATGCGAGAGCTTGATATCCCTCGCGAAAAAGTGCTCTTTACCGATCATCACATGGCCCATGCTGCCAGCACCTTCTTCTGCTCACCTTTCAAAGAAGCAGCCATCATGACTGTGGATGGAGTGGGTGAGTGGAATACGGCCACGATGGGATGGGGACGGGCCAGTTGGGAAGATGGCAGCACCAACGAAATCACCCTGACTCAGGAGCAGCGTTTCCCTCACTCGCTGGGCCTTCTCTATTCGGCCTTTACCGCCTTTTTGGGCTTTAGGGTCAACAATGGCGAGTACAAGGTGATGGGCATGGCGCCCTATGGTCAACCCCGTTTCGTAGAGGACATTTATAAACATCTCATCACAGTACATGATGACGGCAGCTTCTACCTGAACATGGATTATTTCCTCTACCACTACTCGCCGGAGAAAAGCTTCAGTGACAAATTTATACGCCTTTTCGGCGAACCTCGAGTACGAGACTCCCTGTTTATCACCACCCTGACCAACCCGGACAAGGCAGACCCTCATGACACACTCGTGCAGCAAAACCAACATTATGCCGACGTGGCGGCCAGCATCCAGAGAGTGACCGAGGAGACGTTGCTCAAAATGGCCAATGCTCTCCATCGGCAAACGGGGATGAAAAGACTTTGCATGGCTGGTGGTGTAGCGCTCAATTCAGTAGCAAATGGGCGTATTCTTAAGGAAACCCCCTTTGATGACATCTACATACAGCCAGCGGCGGGAGATGCCGGTGGGGCATTGGGGGCAGCGCTCTATGTTTACCATGTACTATTGCATCAACCCCGGCAGTTCGTGCTAGAGCACACTTTCTGGGGGCAGGAGTATGGAGACAAGGAAATAAAAGCCACCTTGGATCGGGTGGGTGCCATCTACGAATACCTACCAGATGATGACATGTTGCTGAGCAAGGCGGCAGAAGCGCTGGTTGATGGCAAGGTAGTCGGCTTCCATCAGGGACGATTCGAGTGGGGACCAAGAGCGTTAGGCAACCGTTCCATACTCGCGGATCCACGCCGCGCAGAGATGAAGGACATCGTGAACAGCAAGATCAAGTTTCGGGAGCCATTCCGACCATTTGCGCCCGTCATTCTGGAGGAACAAGCGACTGATTTCTTCGAGGGACTGACGGAACCAGAGCGTCTTTACCCAGCACGGTATATGTTGCTGGTATTGCCCTGGAAGGGTGAGGCCGGGAACCTCATTCCAGCAGTCAATCACATGGGCACGGGGCGATTGCAGACGCTTCGTCGGGAATGGAATCCCCGCTACTACCAAATAGTAAGAAAGTTCGGAGAGGCCACTGGAGTACCAGTTTTGATGAACACCTCCTTCAACCTTCGGGGCGAGCCCATTGTAAGCAGTCCCGCAGATGCGTGGAACACATTTTCTAAAAGTGGAATCGATGCCTTGGTGTTAGGGCAATATTGGGTGTCAAAAGATGGATCCTAAACAAAATGAGCATCACACAGGATGGTGAATGTTCACACAACAAATGAGTAATTAAGAAGTTAAGATTCTCCCTGCCTGGGCTAGCCACCAGGATTCTGGCGATTCCTGAGATCACCAGGTGGGCGGCGGGCTGGCGCCTCCCATAACAGATGAGGAGGGTATGATGAAGAGGTGGTCAACCTTCCTGGTTGCCATCTTGGCCTTGGTCATGCTGGTTGGCTGCGCTGGTACCAAAAAGGCCGCCGTGGTGGAGAAAGGCACGGCGACGGCCGTGGGCCCCAAGGTCACCTCGGAGGGGACTTTGTTCAGCTTCAAGGCCCCGGCGGGCACCAAGGCCGTTTATCTGGCCGGCGAGTTCAATGGCTGGAGACCGGATCTTGACTTGATGAGCGATGAGGATGGTGACGGTGTCTGGACCATCGCGTATCCTCTGGACTCAGGGACTTATCAGTACAAGTTCGTCGCCGACGGTCGGTGGTTTCAAGATCCCAACAATCCCAAGGCGGCGCCAGATGGCTTTGGTGGAAATAACTCTGTGTTAGTAGTCCCCTAAGAATCGATGGTTTGGCCGATCATAAGGGGTTAGCGGGCCAGGATGGCGCTCGCTAACCCCTTATTCTATTAAAGCCTTCCTTTGAGGATCCGGTGGAAAAACGAATAGTGAAAGCGCATGATAACCCCAAAGCTTGTGGCGACATGATCTTCAAGTCTGTTATCCGGAAAGGAGGCCATGGATGATCCTGCAAAAAAGAACTCTCCTCTCTCTCTGTCTGGCCTTTGCCCTGACGGTTGCTGTCGGCGGGAACAGCGTGAGCCAAGAATCGACCGGACCTGTCATGAAAGAGGGAAAGGTCCTGTTCACTCTTGAAGCTCCTGGCGCCCGTCAGGTCTTTTTGGCCGGGACTTTCAACAACTGGGCGCCGAATCAGGACCTGATGTTCCAAACTGACGCAGGCTTATGGCAGTTGAGTGTGAGTCTCGATGATGGTCGTTACCAGTACAAGTTTGTGGTGGACGGAAACTGGCGCCACGACCCCAACAATCCCGCCACCACCGACGACGGCTTCAGCGGTTATAACTCAGTTCTGGTTATCCGAAACGGTAACATCGTAGCGCCCGAGGAGGAGCCCCAAGACGTCATGGTTACACCTGTTGCCCCCACACCCAAGAAACCCATCTACCTGGCCATCATCTGGCACCAGCATCAGCCCATGTACAACCGCGACCCCAAAACGCGCATCTACGCCAAACCCTGGGTGCGCATGCACGCCGTCAAGGATTACTACGATATGGCCTCCATCCTGCTGCATTATCCCGAAGTCCATGCCACCTTCAATTTGGTGCCTTCTCTCATCTTCCAGCTAGACGACCTCATATCTGGGGCCACAGATCGCTACCTGGACGTATCCGAACGGCCTGCCGATCAGCTCACTCATGAGGACAAGGAGTACATTCTCCGCCGCTTCTTCGACGCTAACTGGAACAACCTCATTGGAGTTCATCCTAGATACGATGCTCTTTTGGATAAACGGGGGCGCACCGTAACCGATGCAAGCATCGCTGCTGCCCTGGAGAGGTTCACCGAGCAAGATTTTCGGGATTTACAGATGTGGTTTAATCTTGCCTGGCTGGACCCCGATTTCAAGGCGCAGGAACCCTTCAAATCTCTCATCGCCAAAGATCATGGCTTCAGCGAAGAGGAAAAAATCCTGGTGCTGAACAAACACCGCGAGATTATGAAGCAGGTCATCCCGTTGCATCGCAAGATGCAGGATAGCGGCCAGATCGAGGTCACCACGACTCCTTTTTATCACCCCATACTGCCCCTCCTTTTCGATACGGATCTGGCCCAGATGGCCATGCCGCACGCTTCTCTGCCCTCGCGTTTCTCTTATCCTCAAGACGCCCAGGCACAGGTAGATCTGGGGGTGCAGTCATACCGGGAACACTTCGGACGCCCTCCCAAGGGTATGTGGCCGGCGGAGGGTTCGGTAGCCCAAAATATGGTCGGCATGGTGGCCGACGCCGGTATCCAATGGATGGCTTCGGACGAAGGGGTCCTGGAGAAGTCTACCGGTCAAAGTTTAGTTCGAAAGGGCAATGATCTTCACAACCCCGAGCTTCTCTACCGTCCCTACCTGGTTCAGGAGAATGGAAAAGAGGTGGCTGTGCTCTTCCGAGACCATTTGCTCTCTGATAAGATCGGCTTCGCCTATTCAGGAATGAACGGGGCTGAGGCGGCAGCAGATTTAATCGGCCACATCCATAGCGCCGCTCGTCGGCTGGAGACAAAAGAGGGTCCTTTTCTGATAACCCTTATCCTAGATGGGGAAAACGCATGGGAGCACTACCGAAACGATGGCAAAGATTTTCTACACACTCTCTACTCCCGGCTCAGCGAGGACCCCTGGGTGATCACCATCACCCCCACCGAGTTTCTGGGCAGATTCGGGGCACAAGAGACCATCGAGAAGCTGTGGGCCGGCTCTTGGATCAGCGCCGATTTTCACACCTGGATTGGCGAGGATGAGGAGAATCTGGCCTGGAATCTACTCCTGGAGGCGCGCAAGGCCGTGGAGAGCTACCGGCAAGTCAAGGGCGAGGACGAGGGCTACCAAAAGGCCATGGAGAACATCTACGCTGCCGAAGGCAGCGACTGGTTCTGGTGGTATGGAGATGATCAGACCTCCCTGGACGATCCAAGTTTTGACGCCATATTCCGGCACACCCTCATGCGGGTTTACGAAAACCTTAGCCAGGAAGCACCCCCTGCACTCTACATCCCCGTCATCCCAAAAGAGACTTCGCCACCAGGCCGAGAGCTCTCGGGGCAATTCACTCCCTGGATCGATGGCAAGATCGAGGAGGCCGAATGGGCTAACGGGGGATACTACGATGATCCAGACCTCAGCGCGGAACCTGGCGCGGATGTCATCCGGCGCCTCCACTACGGATACGACGAGAATAACCTCTATCTGGGCATTGAGTTTAACGAAGATCTGGAGACACAAGTTGGGCGAGACCTTTGGGTAGCCCTTTACATTTCCACTCCACAAGCACCCATCAACAACGCATTCACCCGTTACGGCAACAAGGAGAAACCTCTGGGATATGGGCTGAGCTGGGAGCTGGGCATCGACTTTCGGGATCCCTCCGTCACCCATCTGGGTCAGGCCGGACGCGAAGATTCCTGGATGCTGGCCAAAAGAGGATCGGCCGTGGCCTTCTCCGGAAATTCTCTGGAGCTCTCCCTGGCCTTTCAGGACATCGCCGCTAAGGCCTATGATCCTCTGAGATTCACCCTGGCTGTGGCCAAGAACCGCCAGGATCTCGATTATGCGCCAGCGGGGCCCGTGAAGATCACGGTGCCTGGAACCGCTCGAGGACAGGCCGTCTTGGCGCTGACCGATCCCATTGGCGACGACCACGGCCCCGGTAGCTATATCTATCCCACAAACCCTGTCTTTAAGCCCGGTGTCTTCGACCTGATGAAGTTCACCGTCATGGACGATGGCGAAGCTGTGGTTTTCACCGCCAGGATAGCTGGTCCGGTGGAGAATCCCTGGGGGTCCCCCATCGACTTGAGTGTACAGACCCTGGATATCTACATCGACACAGATCATAAACCGGGCTCAGGAGCGACCCAGTTGCTGCCGGGGCGAAATGCCCAAATTACTCCTGAAGATGCCTGGGAGTATTGCATCTGGGTGGAGGGCTGGCAGCAGGAGATTCACGCAGTGAGTCCCGACGGACTGCCGAATCGGCTGGGCGAGGTGAAGACCCAGATCGTTCCCCAGGAGCACACCATCACTGTCACGGTGCCCAAGAAGATCATCGGCGACCAACCTCAAGACTGGGGCTACTTGGTGGTACTAACCAGCCAGGAGGGCTTTCCTTCGGCGGGAAACTGGCGAGTGAGGGAAGTTCTCTCCGAGGCTCAAGAGTACCGTCTCGGCGGTGGTCGGGACGACAACCTGGACCCGAACATCATCGATATCCTGGTCCCTGAAGGTCAGAGCCAGGAGGAGATTCTGGGAGCGTATGAGACCACCGGGAAGCAAGTGGTGATTCCAATGGTGAGGGTTGAGTAGAGGCGCGAGAGAGATATTGAAGATTGGAAATTTAAATTTACAATTGATATGCACTAGTCAGGAATCAAGACATTACGCCCAACCACCGAAAAGCAGATTCTTCGTCACTCGCTGCGCTCGTGACTTAGAATGACAGGAATGTTTGGCTTTTCACGAATCTCGATTCCAGTTACCAGAATCTCCTTTTTTAATAAGGAGGCTCCATGAAAAGGCTCCTCATTTTAAGTCTCTGCCTGACTGTGATCTTTCTCGCCTGTGGTGGAAAAAAAGAGAAAACAGAAGGACCCATCACCCTCACCTTTTGGCACACGATGAATCAGGAGGAGACGGTGACCCTCAACGAGTTGGTCCAGAAATTCATGGACCAGAACCCCGATATGACCGTCCAGGCTCAGGTGGTCCCCTTCTCCGACGCCCAGAACAAGTTCAAGACTGTGGCCCAGGCCGGAGACGCGCCGGACGTCTTTCGCGCAGAAATAGCCTGGACCCCGGAATTCGCCGAGCTGGGCTTTCTGGTGCCACTGGACGATTACGTTACCCCAGCGGATCTCCGGGACTACCTGCCCAGCGCTCTCAGGTACAACCAGTATAAGGGGCACATCTGGGGCATTCCCCAGGTCACCGATTGCCTGGCCCTGCTTTACAACAAGAGAATGCTCCACCAAGCTGGGGTGAAGCCGCCGGCTACAATGGATGAGCTGATTCAAGTGGCCAAGAAGCTAACCAATCCAGGGAGGGGACAATACGGGTTTTTCTGGCGAGGAGACTCCTACTGGCTGTTGCCCTTCATCTGGGCCTTCGGTGGAGACCTCATCGACGAAGAGGACCGTGAAATCTACATCAACGACCGCGGGGCTGTGAGAGGTCTGGAATTCTACATCGCTCTTCGAGATGATTATGCCGTTGTCCCCCCGGAAGTGGACTTCGCCAACGACTATGAGAACATGCTGGTGGGCTTCAAGACCGGCAAATACGCCATGATCTTTAACGGACCTTGGGCCACGGCAGATATCCTCTCGGGCGAGGAATTTGCTGATCCCTCCAACTTGGGGGTCACACGGATTCCGGAGGGTCCCGGGGGATACGGCTCACCGGTGGGGGGCCACAACTATGTCATCACCTCCAGCTGCCAGGAGGTGCCCTCGGCCTACCGCTTTATTCACTTCCTGAACCAGGCCGAGCATCAGGCTGAGCTGGCCCGTCGTAATAACCTGCTCCCAACCAGAAAATCGGCCTACGACCTTCCCGGGGTAGTCGATAACGCCATCATCCAGGGGTTCCGGAACCAGCTTGAGGTAGCCCACAACCGGCCGGTGATTCCCGAGGGGGGTTTGATCTTCGTGGACTTTACGCCAAATTTGCAGGCGGCTCTCAACGGCAGCGTGACGCCACAGGAAGCCCTGGATGCCACGGCCGAGGCCTGGCAGGAGCTGCTGCAGCGCTGAGGGGAAACCTTTGTCTCTTATTCAGAAAATCCGCCGCCATCGTCTAGCTTATCTGCTGATCTTGCCCACGGTAGCTGTCATGGCGGCCATCGTCTTCTACCCCCTGATCCGGGGCGTGCTGATCAGCTTCACGAACATGAATCAGTACAACATGGGCAGCAAGTTCATCCCGTCTTCCTACCGGTTCGTTGGGCTGCTCAATTATATCCGTGTGCTCACCGGAGGGCAGTTCTGGGATATCCTCTGGCAAACGGTCATCTGGACAGTCAGCAATGTCATCTTCCACTTCACCATCGGACTGGCCCTGGCCCTGATGCTCAACGGCAAGTTCCGCGGGCGGGCCATCTATCGAACGCTGCTGTTAATCCCTTGGGCTGTGCCCACCTACATCTCCGCCTTCTCCTGGCGGTGGTTGTTTAACTCAAAGTACGGCTTCTTCAACCTGGCATTGAAAGGCCTGGGCCTCTCGCCCATCCCCTGGCTATCCCACGAGATCTGGGCCATGGTGGCGGTCATCGCCACCAATGTCTGGTTGGGTTTCCCCTTCATGATGGTCGTCCTTCTGGGCGGCCTGCAGAGTATCCCCCAGGAGTTCTACGAGGCCTCCCAGGTGGACGGCTGCGGCCGCCTGCGCCAGTTCTGGTCAATCACTCTGCCTTTGCTCAAACCAGTGGCCCTGACGGCGACGCTTTTGGGCATCATCTGGACCTTCAACATGTTCAACGTCATCTACCTGGTCACTGAGGGGGGACCCCATCACCAGACGGATATTCTGGCCACATTCGCCTTCATCGAAGCCTTTCACCAATGGCGCTTCGGGATGGCCACCACTTACGCGGTGATCATTCTGAGCATTCTGCTAACCTTCAGCTTCTTCTACATCAGAGCTCTGCGGGGCTCCGAGGAGGTCTATTGAGTTGAGACCAGAGAAAAATAGCTGGATCCTGCACCTGGTATTGGCAATCTGTTGTATTGCTGCCATATTTCCCATCATCTGGGTGCTGTCCACCTCCTTCAAGCCCGAGCCCGAGGTGTTCAGCGATCGCCTGAACCTGCTGCCCGACCACGCCACCCTGGACAACTACCGGCACGTGTTGACCATGAAAGAGGGAGTTTTCTTCATCTGGCTGCGCAACAGCACCGTCATCGCCCTGATCACCACCGTTATCAGCCTGTTTCTGGCCTCTACCTCCGCCTATGCGTTTTCGCGATACAAGTTCCTAGGCCGCCAGGGAGGGCTCTATATCTTCCTCATAGCCCAGATGTTCCCGGGGGCCATCCTCATCGTGCCCCTGTACAACATCATGCGCCAGCTCAGTCTGCTGAATAGCTTCCCCGGCCTGATTTTGGCCTACGCCACGGTGGCTCTGCCCTTCTGCGTCTGGATGCTCAAGGGCTTCTTCGACACCATTCCCCGGGGACTGGAGGAGGCCGCCATGGTGGATGGCCTGTCCCCCCTGGGCACCTTCTACCGCATTGTGCTCCCTTTGTCCTTGCCCGGTCTGGCTGTAACCGCGTTTTTCAGCTTCATCACCGCCTGGAATGAGTTCATGTTCGCCTTCACCTTTATGAGCAAGGAGAAGCTCTACACTCTGCCCGTGGGCCTGCGCCAGTTCGTCTTCCAGTTCCAGACCGACTGGCACCTCATGGCTGCCAGCGCCGTGTTGATCACCATCCCGGTGGTCATTTTCTTCCTTCAGACCCAGAAGTTTTTAGTGGCCGGATTGACGGCGGGGGGGATCAAGGGGTGATTTCGTGAATTGTGATTCGTGGATCGTTGATCGTCGCGGGGGCGGGTTTATGAAAAATTGGGGCGAACGCTGTTCGCCCCTACATAACCTAATGACGCTGTTTCTTCGATGAAAAAAGCCCTCCCGGATCTCTCCGAGAGGGCCTCTACCATGAAAGCGATCTTTCACCCTCATTTCAACATAACCATCTTCTTCGTGGCCTTGAAATCACCCGCCCAAATGGTGCAGAAATAAACTCCACTGGCTACATTCCTGGCATCCCAGCGTACGGTATGAAAACCGGCTTCCTTATAGGCGTCCACCAGCGTGGCCACCTCGACACCAAGGACGTTGTATACCTTCAAAGTCACATACACGTCCTTAGGGATCTCGTATGCTATCTCGGTCCCCGCATTGAATGGGTTAGGATAGTTCTGACTGAGAAAGAAGTTCTCAGGCAGGTGGGCCGTGGAAGGCGTTGCTGCCGGAGAAGCCTCTGCATTCCAGATCCAGGTATCATCAAAGTAAACACGGGGTTCTTCGGCCTCGGTCCTCCCGCCGAACAAAAGCACATGATCCCCTCCGATATCAGCCATAACGACCTCCCTCCGAGGTGACGGGCTTACCGAAGGATTTTGTAGAGTCCAGGTGTTGTCGCTGTAATCGTAAATCCAGGTCTCATCCGTCAAACCATTAGGATGAGTATCACAACCGCCGAACATGAGGGCCTGATCATCTCCCATGGAGACCATGGCATGCCAATGTCGCCCTGACGGTCTGTTGGTAGGCTCTAACAAAGTCCAGGTGCCCTCGCTGAGATCAAACAACCAGTTTTCATCAAAGAACCAGAAGCCGCCGAACATGAAGGCTTTATCCCCTCCGACATAGGCCATTTTTGCATAGGCTCGATGCGATGGGTGTGCAGGGGGCTCTATCAGAATCCAGTTGCCTTCGCTGAGATCATACAACCAGGTGTCTTCTAACCAACCCCCGTAGGGATAAGGATCTGCGTATGTGTAGGCGCTGAACATGGCGACTTGATCCCCTCCGATGTAAGACATGCAATGCCCGTATTGTCCAAGTGGCTTGGTTTGCGGGATTATCTGGGTCCAGTCGCCTTCGCTGAGATCAAACAACCAGGTTTTATCGTTTGTACCGTCGTGGCCACCGAACATGAGGACCTTATCTCCCCCGATGTAGGCCATATCATGATAGGATCGAGCCAATGGTTTGGTGGGGGGGTCCAACAGGGTCCAGGTGCCTTCGCTGAGATCATACAACCAGGTGTCATTGTACTTAATATCACCCAAGCCGCCGAACAGAAGAGCCTGATCCCCCCCGATGTAAGACATGGCATGGTAGCCTCGCGCCGTGGGGTGAGGATCGGGGAATTGCTGTGTCCAGTCAGCAAGGGCATCTGCCGCACCTGCTAAAAGAACAATACACAAGAATAATCTACACATTAAATTTTTCATGGTCCTTCACTCCTTCGGTTTTAAAACCGGTTATGAGTTTAACGACCCGATGCGTTACCTCTTTTGCTTACATGACGTCCTCTCCTCTTCAAGCTCCCTGTCTCTAGCCGCCTCAAACTCTAAACCTACCATACAAAAAGAAACCCTTCTGATAGATTGTGCAAATCCCGTGCCTAAATGTAGACAAGTGTGGTGGATCTTCCTCTTAAGAACACAAAAAAGGCAAATACACCTCGCGCCATGCTCCTATAGCGATCATCGCATTGGATAACTTAAAAAAGGGGCCATCGCCTGTTCGCCTAAAAAACCTTATGAATCCATGCTTTATGATGGAAAATGGGCGGTTGCCGAAAACCCCGGTTCCAGAGGTGAGGGGGTTCCTTCCTCATCTTGTTAGCATGAGAAAGCCTGCTTCAAACAATCGGCACCCGCCCGCAGGCGGTAAACGTGAATATGTTCTTGGCTATGGATTTCTCTTGGGAGACTCCGTTGGTGCAACATTGGTCAGAAATTGATCAAACTCCCCCACGCAATTAGAGTTGTCAGACTTATTGCCTCCCGTATCCACTGCTTTCACCACATAGTAGAAGTTCGCCAGGGTGTCACCCACTGCTCCCGCGTCCAGGTAGGTGGTCTCCGGCGAAGCGGCGATGGAGTCGCCCACCAGATAGGGATCCAAGCCTCGGTAGACGATATAGTACTCAACCGCTACGTTATCCTCCACAGGACTCCACCACAAAAGAGCGTTTCCGCTTGAGGATTTGCTCCCCGAAATGATATCCAGGGACAGGTCGTTCACTTCAGCAGGAGGGACGATATCCGCGGTTGCGAATAAGCTGTCGCTCATGTCCCACCCAGTGTTCTTGTGGGCATCGTAAGCCACCACCTTGATCAGAGCGCTATCGGAATACAGGGGCGCAACGATCCACGAGTAAGGCGGTAGGTTGGGCTTTCCGCTGGAGATGACATGAGGGAAGCTGTTGCCCCCATCCACAGAAAGCAGCACGGATACCGAGTCGACGCCCGAGGGGTCCGTGGCCAGCCAGTCGATGTCGTGTTGGGTGCCCACCGGCCAGAGCTCTCCTCCGTTGGGTGCGATGACGGCGACCAATGGCGGCTCCTCGTCTCCCTGAAGCCAGCTCAGGATCTTCTCCATCAGCAGGTCGCGCTCTCCCGCGGTGGGCACGGATTCAAAGGGAATGGCCATAAAGACCACCTGATAGCCGCTGTCTCCCTCAGCCGGAAAGCGCAGCGCACAGTAGTTCTGCTTCGGCGGCTCGAACTCCTTATCCCGGAAGCGAGCAGACGTTCCCTCTTTCGGTGGCCGCAACGGCTTTGAGCTCTTGGAAACGGTGGCCTCGAAGATGGCAGCTGCCGAGGCATCGATGACGATGTGGTCGGACCAGTTGTAAAAGGGATATGAGAGGACATAGCTCATCCCATCGGTGATAGGGTCCCCGGGAATGCCGGCCGCTTCCTCCACACCCACGTCGTTGGTCCATGAGACCACGTGGAGATAGTCTGTTGAGAAGGTCGTGGACGAGCCGATGTCGTAGAGGTAGTCCTGGCTGGAGAGGAACAGAGTGCCGCCGCCATCAAGATAGGACATGAGGTTGGCCTCGTCGCTAGAGTTGAGGGTCTCGTAAAAATCGTCCCCCGTGTTCCAGATCACCGTAATATACTCCTCCATGACCGCCAGGCTGGGTGATCCTTGAGAGGTTACCGTCCAGACATCGTAATCGATGGCCAGGTTATCTAGGGCGTCTGTGAAGTACGTCTCATAGGGATCCCCCTCGTCATCGTCCACAAAGAGGACCTGTTTCATACCGACTCTGACGGTGAAGGTATCCTGGAAGGCGAAACCTCTGGCCGTGGTCAAAGAGATGGCCAGGGAGGCCTGAGAGGGCGCGGGGCAGAGGGGATCCACCGAGATGGTGAAGTCCGTCAGGGAGGCTCCCTGATCG
Organism: candidate division Zixibacteria bacterium SM23_81; assembly: GCA_001304015.1. Lineage (GTDB taxonomy): Bacteria > SM23-81 > SM23-81 > SM23-81 > SM23-81 > SM23-81. The sequence goes on from LJUY01000056.1 coordinate 18,163, forward strand.
CTGGGATTCAGGTCCGGAAAATTCGCCACGGCCGTGATGACGCTCACGTAGGGATGCAGAGAAAACAGGGTTCCCGCGATACCCGTGGCTCCCGCTCCCCCGGAGTTCTCGATGGTCACGCTGAGATCGACCGTCTCCCCTGGGTCGATGCGCCCATCCCCATTGCCCCCTCCGCTGTCGTCGATGAGGTTGGAGACATACTCCAGAATCGGGGCCAGGGCCATCTCGCTGAAATAGGACTCCCAAAGGGAATCGCCATCGGTGCACTGGAGCAGAAAATCGATGCGGTGACGGTTGGGAGCCGTCAAATCCAGCTGAAAGACAAAGCCCGTGGCGCCCATGGCCGAATCAGAGGGAGCTATGGTGCCATAGGCATCCAGCGTGTCGGTGAGCGTGACGTAAGGGTCTGAGCCCTGAAGCCGCAGTGCCCCTTGGACGGTGAAGGCCGTATCTACCCCATAGTTCATCACCCAGAAAGGGTTCAGCTCAAGGGTCTCTCCCGGGTTAACGACGCCGTCCCCATTTCCGCTGGAGCCTCCCGACATGTCATCGTCCACGGCGTGTTTGTAGTGGACCACAAAGGCGCCCTCAGGAGGCAGCACTGGGACGGTCTGGGCGTAGCGATGGTGGTCGAACTTCGTGACGGTGACCACCATAGAACCAGGAGCAGACTGAGGCGTGATGGGCACGTTGACGGTGCTCCCGGTCCCATCGGCGGTGCCGATGATCTCGCCTTCTATGGTCAGGGCGATAACCGAGCCATCGTCGGCGGTGACCGGAAAGGAGGTGGCCCCGATGTAAAGCACTCCGGGATGGCTCACCGAAAGGGCTTGCGGCACCTCCGAGTACAGGGTCGTAAAGGCGTCGCCATGCATGTGGAACAGATGATAGGTGACAGTCTTTTCGCTTGGATTATACGGCCAGCTGGAGGCCTGCAGGAAGTACTTCCCTGAGACGTTGGCAAAGCCCGGGCGCAAGTTCTCCGGCCCGGCATTTTTCACCGAGGATGGATAATCGGGCATGAACTCCGGCCACATGCAATCGTACATGCCCCAGACGTATGTGTCGTTCACAAATGAATAGGAGCTCTCGCTGGCACCGATTAAGCCCAGGGCACCGTGCTCCATGCGGTGGAACTTCTCCACGAAGCACTCGCTGCTCCAGTTGTACTTGCCGGTGAGACAGTTGATGGTAAAGACGAAGGGCAGCATGGTGTTGGTCAGGCCGTTCAGATCGGTGTTATCGTAGTCGGGCTCTCCCCAACCTGTCTCCGCACCGTGGTCCCGATGCTGAACGATAAAGCAGCCGGAGTTGATATCGTTGTTCATCCGCGTGGCGTTGGCCCCCCAATCGGTCAGGTGCGCTGGGGTGGCCGGGATGTAACCCAGCCCGCTGGGCCCGAAATAGTCCACCACCATGTATGTGTTCGGATTGCTGGACCACTGGCTGCCCGGGGTTCCGGAATAGATGGCGTATTCCCGCACCGGTGATTTGCCGTGAACATTGGCCAGAAATCCGTAGATGACCTCCGAGCAGAGGATGAACCAGCGCTCCGTTTGCCACCCGCCAGCACAAACAGGGTGATCGTAAAATCCTGTGTCAGTATAAGGGTTGCGCTCATAGTCCAAAAACTTATTGATCATCACCTCAAGGTCTGTAGCATCCTGGGCTGTGATGCGCGCGAAGTTCATCTCGGGGAGATCATCCCCATCCACATCGGCGTATATGTTATCTGACACGCAGTAGCTGTCCCAGATGGGAGAGGTGATGCCATAAGCCTTTCCCGAGCTGGGGTAATCGGAGAGCAGCAACACCGCCACCGGCGGAATGTTCCAGGTATTGTAAGCATTGTTGATCCAGCTCTCAATCTGAGAGGCTGAGGAACCGGTCTCTGTGAGGGTGAACACCTCGGTGGAGATTCCCTGCAGGGTGCGCCAGTGCCGAATGGTGTCAGCCCAGGCAATGAAGTCGGGATCGTCCGGGACGATGATGACGTACTCGTATCCGGTCTCCTTGGCCCCTGTTCTACGATTGAAGTCCACTTGGGACAGGGCGTTATAATTAATTAGGTTGGCCTCGAGTAATGGATCCCAATAGCGGTTGCGGTAGCGGTCCTCACCAAAGTGGCCATTGCCGCCTTCGAAGTTGACCCTAACCCGCACATCGGTGTAAACCAGCAGATCTTTGGAGACGGGATTGTACTGAAAGGGAGTGATGCCTAAGATCACTGCGTCCACTCCACGCATCTTCAGTGGTTGTGATAAAGCGATGGGCTCACGAGGATAATAGTCGTTGGTGCTGTAGATTCCCGGGTCCTTGATGTAGACCAGAGGGGAGTCGTCACTTTCCTGGGGGATGGGGGGTGCAGGGGCGATGTTCATATCGCGAAGAACCCGGGTTCGAGTCTCCACGATCTCGAGCTTGACGGTGGCCCCCTGAGGAAGGGCGATGTACCTCCCGGCACTGGGCAGATCAGGTGCGCCGGCGTTGTTGGGCAGCGACACACCAGGGATACCCAGAGTGTGTACCATCTCGCCTTCTAACTCCTTCTGGTCCATACGCATCGAGCCCATGGAGTAGATGATCTCGACGCCGCTGTCTCTCTGAGAGACCAATTGAAAACCTGGCGGTCCCCAGCTGCCGTCAAAGGTCAGAGTCTCTGCAGCGCTGAAGCCCGGGATGATCAGGCAGAAAAATCCCAGCAGCAAGAAATAACCTTTCAGCATCCTCACGTTAATCCTGGGCATGGAATCCCCCCCTTGAAAACGGGTTGCGGTGAAAAAAGAAGCCGCCCTCAGATCTTTAACGAACCACTCCCATGTTCATGGGCTAAGCCCCTTTTTCACTCGAGGTCTTCTTCAAAGATCTTGTCACCAAGAGAAAATCTCCTATCATACACATTTTACCAGACAAAGCGATTCTTGTCAAGGAACTTTTATTGAGCCATTGATTTTTTTGACTAAAATTGTCGATTTCTGCCCTTTTGCGGTTCGCCAATCGCCACCGTGGCAAGCTTCACCCTCCCGTAAATCCAGGTCATCTCTGTGGTGTAGTGTGGGGCTCTTCAAATTCCCTCACCCCTCCATTTTGGCCCTTTGTGTTCTCTTCCGAGGTGATGTCTATCCTACCTGATGCTGCTCTGAGCCGCATCCTTCCCTCTACCCGTGGGTCCTCAGAACATTTATTTATCACAAAAAGGGGGGCTCTCTCGAAAACTGGAGAGAGCCCCCTTCGTTTGACCGGTCTGACCGGTTGCGGCTATCTTGCCTCTTTGGACCTGGGTGCCCGATCAGAGGGTGCCTGACCATTGGCGGCAGCGTCTTGTGTATCCGTGATGATCTCGGCTGGCCTGCTCTTCATCTCCTCAACAGCATCTAACTGTTCTGGGGGTTTGTAAGGATCAGGCAAAGTAGAGGGATGCGCGCCTACATAGAGCTGTCCGTTTTCGTAGTACAGTCCCTCACCATTCACGTTGATATTTACATCAGCGTTCAGACCTCTGGAGAGCTTGTTGATATAATCTGCTGAGATGACCTCCTCGGGCAGCTGGGGATTTTCATACCCGGCGCGGCGTCCTATGGCGATGAAGCTGAAGTCCACAGTGCTTTTGCCCTGGTTGTTTTCCACCACGGTAAATCCACTGGTTTTAACATCTGAGATGTAAACTCCATTGGTGTTCCCGTGAGGCGTCACCGTGACAATGATGGGCTCCGCAGAGGAAACCGCGTTGGTGAAATTGTCGCCAAATTCAATCTCACAAGAGCCCTGGGACAAGGTGCCGAATCCGCTGGTCTGCACGGTCACATCTGTGCTCACATTGGTGTAGAGCACGGTGGTGGAGCTATTCTCGGCATGCTGCAGGTGGACGTCTAAATCGTCCCGGAAAATGGCTCCATGGGAATACAGGCCATAATTGCCGCCCTCGGTATAAGTCCCGTAAACCTGGCCGTGAATATCGGCGCCGAACAGATCACCCCAGGAGCCCAAGCCCACTCCGATGGCTGTATCGTCCTTACCCACACCGCTTGTATAGCTGGTGAAATAGCCACCATATTCTGTACCTGCGGAGTTCTGATAACCAAGTGAGCCCCAAACAGCGCCGGTGTGTTTTCCACCTAAGCAGCCGCCACTACGGTTAAAATCCAGATAAGAAAATCCGCCGACAGCAAAGGTATACGGATTGCCATAATAGTTATAGCCTTTAACTGCACCCAGCGTCGTAGCGTAGCTATAACCCGTCCCATCCTCTCCAGAAGCATCGGTTCCATATCCATAAATGGCATAGTCCCCGGGGTCGGTGGTTACCAAATTGCCATAGAAACAGTTGCTGCTTGTGGCTACATAACCATAATTGCCATCGACGTGGCTACCATAGACACCAGAACTGCTGCTTCCCAAAAGGCCATTGTTGCCACTGTTGTGTTCGCCATAAGCACCGTAGAGTGACGTGCCCAAATCGCCGAAATTGGAATTTGAATTGTTTATGCCTCGAACACCGATACCGCTGGCATGATAGTTTCTTCCATAGACAGCGTAACCGGATCCGTTGTTGAAGCCATAAACGCCATAGCTACTTGCGCCCGCAGACGAGGAGGTGAGTCCGGAGGATAGGCCCCAGGTGTTGCCAGCATAGTTGTTGTCAATATAAACTGCCGCCAAGGGAGTATTGCTGTCGATGTCCAGAACATTGGCAGGAGATGTGGAGTTCCAGAATGTCTCTGCAGACGAATTGTTTGTTGCCTCCATATCTAAGTAACCCATGGCGGAGTGATCCCCCCAGCCAAAGGCTGTGTTCCAGTTGCTGGAGTGCCCTCCTGTGGCCTGGATGACACCGTTCACATCCAGCTTTGTCGCCGGATTCGATATCCCGACGCCCACATTGCCATTGCTCAAGACGGTCAGCTTGTCCGAATTGTCTGTGGCGAACCGCATATTGTCACCGTTGTGATCATAAAAAATCCAACCTATGGCCTCGTCATCGGAATCCCCAAACTGAATTCCCTGAGGGTATGTATTCGGAGTAAGAAAGTTTATCGTCGAAGTATTATTACCCTCGATGACCAGCTTGGCGGCACTATTTGACGTTACGGTTCCCGCGGACCCGCCGTAAATGTGCAGCAGGCCCTCTGGCGCGTTCGTCCCGATGCCTATGTTGCCTGGGACGACAGAATACATGTCGTTGCCCGCAATTGACCAATCTCCATCAGGCAAGGCAACTGGCGCCTGCCAGGTGCCCACTCCAGTGGCATCTGCGGTTAACACATGTCCAGGGGTTGCGCTGGTGGACATCTTGAAGCCCGTCATCTGGGCTGTCCCCTCGACGTGCAATTTGTTGGCTGGATTTGTGGTACCGATGCCCACATTGCCGTCATTCTTCAGGACCAATTGATCCATATGTCCTGAGGGATAGACACCCAATATGAAATCTCTGGCAGTTCCTCCTCCAGTCTTAGCCGAATACAGCCGCTGATAAGCTGGCGGCGCGTCGCTATAATCCGCTATAAGAGCGTATTCCCCCGCTTCATTTCTCATGCTTACCCTGCCAAACACATCGAATTTGGTGTTGAGGGATTGCCCCGGGTCTGTCGTCCCAATGCCTACATTGCCATCCATATGATACACATCGTCGCCACTCACCTCCCAATCAACGTCTGGCTGAGTAAACATGGCCGTGTCGGCATGAACGGCATGATCGGCTTCCACGGCATAATCTGCCGTCGCAGCATGATCAGCTTCCTGAGAACGGATGCCGTAGGCCACGCTGACAAGAGGCTTACGAGGAGAAAGAACCTCGGCGCCCACCTCCGTCTGCAGCCACAGGGCCGAACCGTCGAACAAACCCGTGGGAAGCGAGGTGTTCTCTCCCAGAACGACACTGAACAATCCGTCTATGACGGGCACATCCGCATGAATCTCAGACCAAAGTTCAGCTCCTGCCGTCTTCGCATCGAAGAATCGAAAGGTCATCTCCAACGTATCGGTGACCGCCGAGGAGTCAGAGGCGTGGGTCAGATGCCCCTGGTAGTTCAGCTTGTTGGGAACGGACTTGGAACCGTCCACCGTGCGAACCTGACCCTCAAGGCCCAGGTCTCTGTTCGATGCGGTCACATGGGTCGCTGAGAAAAGGGCGCCGAGCAGAACGACCAGCGCCAGCCCCATTACAAAAGTCTTGGTTCTCATGGCATACCTCCCAAAGGTAAAGGATCATTGGCCAAAAACATTTCATCTGCTATTTCAGCAGAAGCATCTTGCGTACTTGCCGAAACTCACCGGCGACCAGCTGATAGAAGTAGACGCCACTGGCCACTGGGCAGCCCGTCTGGTCAATGCCATTCCAACTGACCAGGTATTTGCCAGGAGCCTGATCCTCATCCACCAGTTTGTGAACCACCTGGCCGAGCACGTTGAAGACCATCAGGCTCACATGTCCGGCACTGGGTAGCTGATAACTTATGTTCGTCTCAGGGTTAAATGGATTTGGGTAATTCTGGAACAGGACATATTCGCTGGGCAAAGGCTCACTGTTCTCTTCCTCCTGGGCAAAGACCACTTGGCCCCAGCGAGACCATCCCCAGAAACCACCCCACTCGATGTGGTCAGTTCCCACACTCTGGCCGAGGGCTACCTGCCCTGTGCAAAAGTCTAGCATATAGCTGGCCGACTCGACATGCCCTCCGCCCTCGCTGAGCACATCTTTAACCAGCAGGTAGCCACCCTGGGCTGCAGTGGTGACCAACAGAACCAGGCAGACCAGAGAAAGTACCGATTGGCATAGAACCTTTCTCACGAGCGTTCACCCCCTTTCAACCTTCAATTTCTACAGTATCACCCTAAAAATGCACTCTCAACAGATGGATACTCTCTCAAGCGGATGATTTCGCATAAGATATTGGTTTGTAATTCATTAAACTGTGTCTAGTGCTCTAGATTCAACGATAGAACCTCTTTGTTTTTATGTCTTGAGCAAAATCTATACCGATTATTTCACATTTCCCTCTAGACTTCGATTTTTATTCTCTGCCGGCGACAGAGTTGTAGGGGCGTTACGTCTGTCGGATGTCGTCCAGCGTTTGTCGTCTAAAAAACCACCAACAATCGAAAGGGGCGGGTATAAAACCCGCCCTTACATTGTGATCATGTTTGCCTTGCATAAAAAAAGGGCGCAGCACGCTGCGCCCCTACACCCATAATCCTGCTGTGTCAAAACTATTATTTTGGTCCGCCCGTCGTCCCCCGGTCAAATTCACCCACCTGATTGGAATCCTCCGCCAGGTTGCGGCTGGGATCCGCTGCCTTGACCACGTAAAAATAGTTGGTGACGGTACTCCCGGCAGCACCCAGATCCAGATACGTTGTCCCCTTGGTTCCGCTGACAGAATCTCCACCGATGGCCTCAAAATAGGGCGTCGTGGCCCGATAGATCACATAATGGTCGATGGCCACATTGTCCCTTGCATGCGACCACTCCAGGAGGATGTCATTCTTGGCCAGGCTGGCCGTCAAATCCCCGATAGTCGAGGGAGCCACGGGGTCCTGATACCAGAATCCGGCGCCCACCCCGAAGTTGGTGCTGGTAGAGGGCCCGATGGGCGTGGACTGACCCAGTGTGGACTTCACAATGAAGTTGGCGGAGCTGCCCTGACCTCCGGCAGAGCCCATCACCGAAGTGGCCAGCTGCGCGTCGGCTGCGGCTTGTCCAGTTAATATGAACGTGAACAGGAAAACTACAACCAGAAGAATCACACCGTGGCCAAGTTTTTTGTGTCTTCCAGACATGTCACCGCCTCCTTTCTTAACCCTTCTACGGTTCATCAAAACGGCGAACTTCTTCTTTTAGAACATCTTGCGTTTGCCGATCAACTTTCTCTACATCGTAATTTCTAGAGGGGCCCCGACTACCACTTTTGCTAATGGTGACGTCCCTGCCTGTGAGAGTCAAGGGCCGATTGATGGTCAGCGTTGCTGCCGCGAAGGCGTTGTTGGAGCCGGCTTTGAATATCAACGTCGAATTGTCCGGAGCCTCCACGATGGCCTCCTCGACATCCCGGTAAGGGTCGTTGGGGGAGCCATCCCCCGGGCTGGCGGCCCCCACGAACCTGACCAAGGTGGGCGCGATCTGTTTGGTGTTATCGGTCACCTCGAAGACTAATCCGTTGGTGGCCACGGTGTCATAGGTGAACCAGCCGTCTCCGCTGCCCGCCCAGCCCATGTTCATCCGGAACGAACGGTCGGGATCGGTCGAGGTGTCATATCCGAAATAGGTCCACGTGTGAGAGCCCCTTCCGGCGGTATCGGACCCACCTGCGGCGAACGCCCGCAGCCATTGAATCTCCTCGGTCATGGTGTTCATATCCACTCCGCAGGTGGTGGCATCGGGATCGTAGAAGAAATGGTCCTTGAGGGCATTGACCATCTCGCCCTCATTGCTGGTGGATACGAACACGTGATAGTTCATGTGGCAGGACACCCCGGCATGGTAGCACAGCGTGGCCACCGCATCCCTTCCATCCGGAGAGAAGGCGGCCGCGCTGTCGGCCATCAGGTCCCAACGATAGGTGGTGGCCCCGTAATTCACCGGCAGCCAGGTGGTGTCCTCGTCCATTCGGCTCCACAGCGCGTCCAGAGCCTGACGGTAGCCGGTGCTGTCGCTCTTACCGATAGCGGCGAGATAAAAGCTGTGATCCCAATAGCCGTTCATTTTCAGGACGGCTGCGGTAGTGTCATAATCGAGGCGGCCCACCCACCAGCCGGAGATGTTCAGTCCGGGGTTCACCGCCAGAGGTTCTTGGTCCCAATTACTTCTCCAGCGATACTCATAGAACCAGAGCTCGCTGCCGTTCCCCGAAGCGGGCCATTTCCAGTAGTTCATGATCTGGGCCATGGCCGTGGCCACGCAACCGACCTTGCAGTTGAACCCGCTGGTCGGCAGCTGCGGGCATTGCAGATAATAGGGATCGTTCTGGTCCCATATCGTGGTCAGCGCCAGGCTCATGGAGTCGGGCGCAGCCTTTGCCTTAGCTCTGTTTCGCAGCTGTCGTCTGGTGGGAATGTGTCCTTTGAGGAGGTCCTCCCAGAGCTCGGCTCTTTCCTGGAACACCGGCTGCAGCTGTTGAAACTTGCCGTAATCTTCATCTTTTAAGCCATTCAGCTTCATCTTCAGCGAAGCAATTTCACCAAGGATATACTCGAAATCGGGAATGTTGGGATCGTATCGACCATAGGGGCTATACCAGTAGATGGGAAGGACCATCTCATTGTCGCCGCATAGACAGAATCCGCTGCCATCCAGATGGGCGATATAAGCGCCCGTTTCTCCGTTAATCTCGAAGGGCTCAAGCCATTCGATGATAGCATCAGGTCGTGCCTCAGGAGCGACGTGCCGCACCCAGGTCTCCACAGCGGTGCGCACTTCGTATTCCCTCAGCTCTCTTGCTTGGAGAAACATGGGGACAATCATCAGGCAGAAGATCAGGAGTAATCCCCAAGACCACTTGAAGTGTGTCACTTTATTTTTCATCCGTTTCATTATGCAGTTTCCTGTTTGTCAGTCCGAACCTGATTGATTCATCACAGCCATGAGGATCACTCTCCGACTATGGCCATTCCCCCGCATGCCCGGAGGGTCAACTCTTTGGTGATGTCGAGGGTTTCAGACGACGAGCTCGGCTTTATGCAAATGGTCTGACCACCACTGGCAGCGGTTACCGCCTCCGTCAGCGTGTTGTAAGGTTGATCATAGGTCCCGTTCTCAACGCCGACGTGGTCGAAATCCGCCCAGACAAGGCCTGCGGCGTTCTCTATCAGCTTCTCACAAAAATCGTACAGGTCTACGTGATGGGGACACCACCCTCCGCAGGTGCTATACTCCTGACTTTGATCGCGTGCGTCCGCGACCCAGGAGCCGGACATGTAGGTGTAAAAATCAGAAAGAAACTCCTCCCAGTGCGTATCCAGCGGGAACAGGATGGTGGTACCATTGTAATCGCTACTGAAATTTGCGCTCAATTCAGGATAGTATATGGCCAGCCCATTGCTACCGGGCCAGGAGGTGCCATGTGCCTCGGCGATGACGGCAGCATCGATGGCCGTCATCACGCCACAGGCCGCCTGCACGCACGCGCCGGCGTCGCTGTTCCAGTTGTACCTCAGCGCTTGGGCCAGCACATCCACTTTGGCAGACAAATCATCCATGGAGGCCAGATTGACAGCCGATAGAATTTGGCTGTTGCTGTAAGATTGATAGTAGCGGGAGACCGTAACGCTCCCAAGCTGGCTGGCGCTCATGGTGGGGCTGGCCACCAGATCGGCCAAAATGGTATGGTAGGGCCAGCCAGCCAAGGGGATTCCTTTCTCAGAAGCCACCATGACGCTGGCATGCTGGCGGATCTCATAGGCCACCTCCACCATGCCCATCAGGCAAGCGTCGAAGCCGAGCAGGTCCGGCTGCACCTCATTCGTCTCGATGGTATCCAGAGCAGCTCGCACCTCCCTCATGAACAACCGATCGCCTGAGGTCTCGTCGATACAGACGCTCTTGAACCTGAGAGAGTCCTCAGCCTCCTTTTGCCATCCCGAGCCGTGATCCCAGAGCACCACGGCATACCGTGAGGCCGGATAGGTCTGCATGCCCCACTCGACGAAGTCAATCAGGGTCTGGGGATGGCCCATGTTGAGCTCCCCCAGATTGGTGCCCCAAGTGGAGTTGGGCGTGTCGTTGAGGTTGACGATGCCCCGGCGCGTCTCGCTCCAGTCGCCATAGGTCGTATCGTGAGCGGCCGTCCGGTCAAACAGCGCCAGGATCTTGACATTGGCGTTCGACCCCACGGTGGCCATCTCCAGGAAGTCATTGATGGCGCTGAGCTCCAAGTCGCAGTCCCCATCGAGGTAGACCATATAGGTCCATTGGGCTGTTTGAGCCATCGCCTGGGGCGAAAGCCATACCAAGCAAAGTAATGGTCCAGCTAAGACAAATGGCAATGTTTTCTTGAGAAATTTCATGGCAGAATATTTTTTCCTGAAGTCTCCCTGAATTGCCAATAGCCTCTGACTATTGCCCGATGGTCACTATGCCCACGGGAGCAACCAAGGTCATGGCCTTGCTGATGGCCATGGTCTCGTCATAAGAGCCGGTAACGATGCTGAGGATACCACCCGATGAAACCGCGGTAATCCCTTCAGCCACCGTGTTATACGGCCTGAACACCGTGCCATCCTCCAAGGCGACGGGATGACCTTTATCCACATAGATGGCATTCGCCCCCGGAAATGTCCCAATCGCGTTTTCCAGGTTGTCATGTTCAAAACCGGTTCCCTCGTTGCCCTCAGAGGGCGGGCTACATCCGCCGTCGGTGTGTATACCCACCGTCAACGTAGTGCCGAGGATGATCACCGGACTCCCAGAGCTGCCGGGCATGGTATCAACGGTATATTCGATACGGACATCAGAGGGGCCCTCAACCGTTTCCCCAAGATAGGATCCAGAGTCTGTCTGCAGAGTCTGGCTATCGGAGTTAAGGCCGCCGGTAGAGCCGGGTGGTGTATTGTCTTGACCAACACCTGTCACCCGGACGCTGCTGGGACTATCATCCCGGGACATCCGGTAAAACGCCCCCTGCGCGTGAACGGGCAGCAGATCAGTGCTGTCGTCTGGCTCACACGCGAATATAGCCCAATCGTTACCGATTTGACCGTTGCCATCGTCAAACCAGACGATACTGCCCTGAACAATCCAATACTGGTCCTCTGCAGGAGGATGTTGAACAGTGCCATCCGGCAAGGATGCGGGGACGTTGAATTGCAGCCACCACATCAGGGCACCGGCCGTACAGTGACCGGCCGTCAGGTGAGCGCCGTTTGAGGTGATCCAGCCCGTGCAGCCTATCGGCATAATGCGACCCACTCTGGGATCTGTGGAGGAGACACGATTATCTCCATCACAGAGAGATTTAGGCTGACCTGCCCATTCGCCCACGATGATCTCAGACAGGCGGAAGAAGATGTCCTTTTCTCCGGGAGCCACATAGAGTTTCACCTCTACCGCATCGCCATTGAAATACGCGCTCGAGCCCAGGTATCTGGTCAAGCTTTTTTCGTCGAGACGCTGTTGGCTTTCATCCTGAACCGACGTGAGGGTAATATAGCTCCGCTGACCGAGGTTGTAATCGCTGAAGTGCAGCTGCAGCCATGGAGCTCCAGGAGCTCTAACTACCTCTCGGAATGCCATTATGGACTTGTCTGCAAGCCCATCATGCACGCCGGAGTTCAGCGTATACAATTCCTGATGAAAAGGGATCGGCGCCGGCTGTGCCAATGATATGGCTGTGGCTAGGAGTATCAGGCTGAGGATTATGGTCAAAGCTCCAAGTATTCTGTTTGCGTTCATGACCAAAGTCCTTTTTTAAATAATCGTAAGAAATTTGCCCTATTCTACACAGTCTATCCTACTGCAAGGTCACCAGAACGAGGACTAGTCCCCGCCCTTCTTTCAAGTAGCTCATGGCCTTGCCGATGACCGCCCCTTGAGCTCGCTCGTAATTGATGACCTTCATGGCGTGTCCGGGTATTTCAGAGGTAGTCAGCAAGTCTCCTGGTTGAATGGATTCCTCGGAAGCATCGGCCCAGCAATAGACTCGACCGGTCAGCGCCACAGGATATTCCCCACCAGCCACAGATTCCGATTTACCCATTACCAACCCGGGCTCGATGCTGCCGGCACCGCTGATGATGCCCGCAACGCAACGATCGTAAGCCTTCTTGGATATCTTCAGTTTTCCCGGATTATCAACATCGATCGTCAAAACCAGACCGGGCTTCGTCTCTTCGGTCTTGTCGACATCAAAAGGCTCTGCGATATCTGCTCCTCCGGTGAGCTTGAGCACGTCGCACTTCACGGTGCCATCGACGTGAAGCTTCTCATCTGGGGTTGTAGTCCCAATGCCCACATTGCCGGACAGTTCTCTGATAGTCAGGGCAGAGTCGCCCACGGCATATGTTCCGATCTTTACACCGAATCCATATACCCCTTTGATGTGGTGATGAGGGGTACCCAGATAGACAATTCCCTCTTCCCCCACGGCATCGCAGCTTCCAGTTCCTTGTACAATCAGGTTTCCCCAATCGATGTCCACTTTCTGGCTGGGATATGTCGTTCCTATGCCCACGTTGCCTAGTGTATCAATCACCATATCATTGCTGCTCGCCGTTCTTCTGAAGAGGAGTTTTTCGTTAACATGGTCCATGCCTACAAGCCATTTCTCGGTATCGTTTCTGTCCAACCGTAATCCCATATAGGCACGGTTTCCCGTCTGGTTAATCTTGGCAAGGGCCATGCCATTACTTGGTCCTTCAACAGTGAGTTTAGTATTAGGATCGCTTGTCCCAATGCCGACATTGCCCGATTTTAATACCAGGATATCGCTGTGTACGGTTGAACTCACATTCAGAGCTAGGCTATCAACAGTGAGGTCATAATAGATATTCCCCCAATCCTCGATGCGAAGGGTCACAGGCTCATCTTCTCTCAGCAGATGCAACTTCTTCAGGGGAAGCCATGTGCCCATCCCCACATTGCCATTATTGGAGACGGTCATTTTCTCTGTGTCATTGGTATAAATCGTGATACGACCGAGCTCGACTCCGAATCCATAAAAATCCCCCACACCATCCCATAATGCCAGTTTCTTTGCATTAAAATCCGTTCCCAAAGATAATTTGGATTGAGGACTTGTCGTTCCTATTCCCATATAGCCGTCATTATTGATGGTGACCACAGCATCGCTTAATGTAGGAGAACTATAATCACCAGTTGTCTTTTGTAGAAAATGGAAATTGCCCCGAGCGAAATTTCTCTTCCTTTCATAAACCAGAGCGCCCTTTCCATAATCGTTGGGCTCGGTCTCAAACAGAATTCCGGTAGCCGTGCCACCTGAATCGGTCACATCTGGATTTGTCAGGCGAAGGGCATATTGCAATTCGTTTGCACCTATATTTCTAATCGTTAATTTCGACAGTGGACTCGACTCCCCCACTCCCACATTGCCCGACACCGCCGAGTACATGTCACTGCCCACTATGGTCCAGTCACCGTCACTGCCGGCTCCACCACCCCGAACATGATCGGCCGTGTCAGCCTCGGCGGCCCGAAAGGCATACCCTACCGCCGCAATCCGCTGCCGGGGCTGCATCTCCGGATCGTCAAATAACGTGATCCCCAACCACCGTGT
>LJUY01000097.1 GCA_001304015.1 candidate division Zixibacteria bacterium SM23_81
TAAGGCTCGCAGCAGTTCCCCAATGATACCCAGTTTAGCTAAGAGCTCAACACCCTTGCGTCTCCTTTGACCGGCCATGCCACCTCCTTTTCTGACATATCCAATTGTCGGTTCGTTGTTATGAAGTCACGATTGCTGGGGAAATCTCATCGACGTTTATTACCAGCAGAAGCGATACCTTCACTGTCAGCTTACTTTTGTCCAGTCCTGTCGTTTTTAAACATTTGTGCATCTTGTTAGGCTCTGCTCCAGAATCTGTATACAAACAAGTCTTTCACGCTTTAAGACCTGGAAGTTTCTCTATAATCCTAAGCTTAGAATTCTTTAAAGCCTATTTTGAAATAATACAGTAAAAAGCGTCAAAAAGCAACTCTTAAAAGACCCCCCGCTCAAAAAACTTTCCCGCTCTTGCCAGGGTTTTTGTGTTCCCTTTCAAAGAGAGAGAGGGAAGATAGCCCTCTGTCCTTTGCTCTGTCTGGAGAACGTTCTGGTGAGATGGTGTCATGGCATTTGCGAAACTCGTCAAGGCTAGTGAGAATAGCTAGTCGAATCATAATTTGAGGTTGACAGGGTTAGTTACAAGGCCTATTTTAAAAGCGAGGAGCTATGAGATATGAGGATATGCGTCGTATCTGAAGAGTTGGCCAGTCCCCTCGATGAGGGTTTTAAGAAATACTCCTGGTCCCTGATCAAAGCTCTTTCTGCGCGACATCAGGTGCTCACCCTGAGCAAGTGGGGTTTGTGTGACCAGGAGTGCCTGGTGGAAAAGGTTCCCATGAACAGGCTCCTGCTGAACTGGAGCCTCTGGCGTAGAATAGCGCGATTTGCTCCTGAGATCATCTTTTACGTGCCCTCCTCATCGGGAACTTTCAATAGCTTTCTGCGAGCTCATATACTTAAATGGTATGGGGGAGGGACTCGTATTATCCTGGTTTCGCTGCAGCCGCGCGATTATTCGCCCCTTCAGGCCAGATGGATACCTTGGCTTCGCCCAGACGTGGTGTTGGTTCAGTCCCGCCAGTCAGCCCAAGCCCTTGAGGAATTGGGCTGCCTAGTCCATGTCGTGCCCAGCGGAGTGGAACTGGACAGGTTCACCCCAATTTCGGAATCACACAAGAGGCAACTGCGCCGGCAGTGGGATCTGCCTTCAGGTGCCTTCCTAGTGCTCCACGTTGGACACATCAATGCTCACCGGGGATTGAGTATTTTCAAAGAGCTTCAGGCAGAATCTGGAATTCAAGTGCTCCTGGTGGGTAGCACAAGTACCCCTCAAGACGAGGAACTCATTCTGGAGTTGAAGAATGCCGGGATCAGGGTCATACGAGACTACATCCCTAAGATACAGGAAATCTATCAATTATCAGATTGTTATCTCTTTCAGGTGTCATCGAAAGAGGCTGCCATTGAGCTGCCTCTCTCTGTTCTGGAGGCCATGGCCTGCAACCTGCCAGTCGTCGCCACCAGATACGGCGGCCTGGCAGATTTTTTTCCCGAGACGGATGGCTTCCTCTTTGCTGAAACCCAGGAGGAAGTGTGGGCCAAGATCCGTCTGCTGAAAAAGGGTATGCCCTCTCGAACGAGAGCGATGGTGGAGGCCTTGTCCTGGGAAAACGTGTTAAAAAAGTACTTGTGGAAGTATATCCAATGAAAAAATTCATCATCATTTTCTTATTCACTGACCTGATCTTGTTCCTGGTCCTGTTTTCAAATAGCCAGGCCCAGTACCACTTTGGAAAGAACAAGATTCAGTATACCAATTTTCAATGGCAGGTGATGAACACCGAACACTTCGAGGTGTACTTCTATTCGGAGGAGAGGGAATTGGCCGAGACGGCGGCGGCCATGGCCGAAAAAAGCTACTATGATCTGGCGGCTAAGTTTCACCTCATCCTTTCTCAACCCGTCCCCCTGATCCTTTACAGTGCCCATAACTACTTTCAGCAAACTAATACCATTCCCTACTTGTTGCCCGAGGGCGTGGGTGGATTCATGGAATTTATGAAGGGCCGGGTGGTGGTCCCCTTTGATGGTTCTTATGCCAACTTGGATCGAGTCATCAGACACGAGCTGGTACATGTGTTCTCCCTGGCCAAATTCAGGGCTGTACTTTGTGATCATGATAGACATCAATACTATCTCCCCCCTCTGTGGATGATTGAGGGGCTGGCCGAATATTGGTCCAGAAGCTGGGACGCAGAGGCCGAGATGGTCATGCGAGACGCAGCTATCTCGGGAAACTTGGTGCCTCTGGACCAGATGTACCGAATCAGCGGCACGTTTCAAATGTACAAACAGGGCCAGTCAGCCATGGAGTTCATCGCTCAAAGGTATGGCCCAGACAAGATCCTGCGCCTCTTCGAAAATTGGTGGAAGGCGAAGAAATTTGAGGATGCCCTGGAGATCACCCTGGGAAGTTCCCTAAAGGAAGTGGATGGCCAGTGGCAATACAGCCTGAAGAAGAGGTATTATCCTCTGTTGAAAGACCACGATATGCCCGATCAGGTGGCCGAACAATTGACCTCTGTGGGCTCCAACGTTAAGCCAGCCGTCTGCCCTGCCACCGGTTCCGACGAGGGGGGCATCGTCTTCATGTCAAACCGGATGGGCTACGTGGCCGTTTATCACCTCCTTCCTCGACAGGGAGGAGGAGGCAAGGAAAGGCGACTGATCCGAGGTGAGCGGACGGTGGAGTTCGAGGCCCTCCATCTCTTGAAAAGCAAGCTCGACGTTTCTGCGGATGGCGAGTTAGCCTTCGTGTCCAAGAGTCAGGAGACCGATGTGCTTTACTTGTGGGACATGGAGACGGGCCGGGTGATCAAGCGATATCAGTTTCCTCACCTGATTTCCCTGTCTTCTCCAGCTTGGTCTCCGCGAGGCGACCGAATTGCCATCAGCGGGACTGATCGGCAGGGTCACGTTGATCTTTATCTGCTGACCCTGAGCAACGGAGAACTTCGCCAACTTACGGCTGATATTTATGACGATCGGGATCCCAGTTGGTCACCCCAGGGCCATCGCCTGGTTTTCAGCTCGGATCGATCTCCTCAGGGGCATCGGGGATTTCATAACCTCTATCTGTACTGGCTGGAAGATGGGCAGGTGGAGAGGCTGACGGAAGGGGCGCATAATGACTATGCGCCATCCTGGGCTCCGGATGGAGATGTCATCGCCTTTTCTTCGGATCGGGAGGGCGTGTGCAACCTGTACCTCCAGGAAGTCCATGGGCTGGCTCACCATGTTTATAAGTTAACCAATATCCTCACCGGATGCTTTGATCCGGATTGGTCCGCAGACGGCCAGCAGATCATCTTCTCTGCCTATGAGAACCAACGATTCCAAATCTACCGTATGGCAATCCCCGACTCTCTGGGTCCCGGGGTTTTGGTCTCCAGGTCGGAGGGGGAAGAACCCTGGCGACCGATGAAGCTCAGTGCGCCGCAAAACCCTTCCCCGGCAAGGTATCGAAAGAAGCTCTCCTTGGACATCGCCCAAAGCGCCGTCTCCTATGATCCGGTTTTTGGCGTCGGGGGAGGTCTGCAGATTGCTCTCACGGACATGTTAGGAAATCACCAGTATTATTTCCTGCTCAACAACACCGCCAGCGACCGGCGGGATTTCCTGTCCAGCTTTAACTTCGGCGCAAGCTATTTTGATCTGTCCCGGCGCACAAATTTGGGGGGAGGCGTCTTTCACTTCGTGGACGACTATTTCGACGACTATCATGGCTGGTACTTCGAAAGGCAATACGGTGGCTATATGGCAGTGAGCCATCCCTTTTCCAAGTTCCACCGGATAGAGCTGAGCACCTTCCTGGAGAATTCAGACAAGGAGAATTACGATACCGGAAGAACTAGGTCGGCCCTCCTGTCCTCTGCCTATCTCTCCTTCATCAGGGATACCTCCTTGTGGGGGCCTGTGGGGCCTGTGGATGGCATGAGGATGAACCTCACCCTGGGGTTCACCTGGCAACCCACCTCCGGGCATGTCTTCAGCCGAAACCTCAGGGGAGACCTGCGCCAGTATTTTCGGATCAGCCGAAGGATCTGTCATGCCGTTCGGCTGGTGGGCCGATATAGCCAAGGGATGGAACCCCAGATATCTTATATGGGGGGAAGTTGGGATATGAGGGGCTATCCTCGCAGGCATTTCATGGGCCGAAAGTTGATTCTGCTCAACAATGAGCTTCGGGTGCCGGTGATCGACAATCTCCTGGTGGGTTTTCCTTTTGGAAACCTAGAGCTCCAATCCATAAGAGGCGCCCTTTTCGTGGACGTGGGCAATGCGTGGGATGAGAATCTGAGCTTGAAGAAGGAGCTGTCTCAGGTCCACGGCTCTTTCGGTCTTGGCCTGCGAGCCAGGATAGGCTATTTCACCGTTCTCCGCCTCGATTTTGCCAAGCTGACCGACTTCGACAGAATTTTTCCCCAAACGAAGGTTCAATTTTTCTTTGGATGGAACTATTGAAACGCAAAAGGCATCTGAGATATATCTCCGTGGTGACCTTGTTGGCAGTCTCTTGCTGTCTGTTCTGCATGAGGGGGCTTCGCCTTGGGGATGGTTATGATCCCGCTGGCGGCTGGCCAATGCTCGGCGGAAACAGCGCACACACGGGTATGTATGACGGATCTCTGCGCCCTCCCCTGCAGCTCTTATGGCGATTTCGCACCAAGGGTCCCATCGTTTCATCGCCCGCGGTGGTGGATGGGGTGGTCTGTCTGGGCTCCCTGGACAAAAGGCTGTACTTCCTTTCGGCCAGGGACGGGCAGCTGCTGGGTTTTCGCAAGACGGGCTCCAGCATCTCCGCCTCTGTGGCTATAGGAGGGCAGAGCGTTTATTTCGCCACAGACTTCGGCGACGACATCGTCTATGCCCTGGATTTATTCAGCGGAGATGTGCGCTGGAAGGCTGACATTTACGATGTCTCTTCGTCGCTGACCTTGGCCCCTCAGACGGTGCTGGTGAGCTCTGGCTCGGGCACTTTTCACGCCCTGTCCGTGGAGGATGGGCGAGAGCTGTGGCTGTTTCCGACGGAGGGACG
>LJUY01000016.1 GCA_001304015.1 candidate division Zixibacteria bacterium SM23_81
CAGCCATGGGCGCAAAACCAGCTACATCGGCGTAGGCTGAAGAGTCCGCATACAGCACAGAATCAGGCATGGGCGCCGATCCGGCCACATCCGCATAACCCGCCACCCGGGCCGTATCCGCCAAAACAGCATAATCGGCCGTGTCTGAATAGACCGCATGCGTCACAGAATCAGCCATAGGCGCCACTGCTGCATAATCGGCCGTGTCCGCATAGACCGCATGGGTCACCGAATCCGGCATGGGCGCCGAACCGGCCACATCCGCATACCCAGAGGAGTCCGCATAGCCAACCGAGTCAAGACTTGAGGGAAAGAAAGCGGTGGTCTGCACTGTCCCATCAGGAAATTTGAAACCACCTGTTGTGGAGCGGACAATACCCTCCACCTGAAGTTTCTCCACCGGAACCGGCGTTCCGATGCCGATGTCGCCATTTTGCTGAACGACGAAGTTCGCAGTCCAGGTCGATCCTTGGTCTGCGCTCGCAGCCACTGTAAAGATATTATTGGAACCCTGGCCGTCAGTAAACATAATCATTTGTCGATTAAAACCGTTATTGCTGCCAATTAAAATGCCGCCATAGTCAATAAACTCGCTCCCCAAATTACTCACCTCTTGAATCTGAAACTGCTCAACTGCGGCTCCAAATCTCATTGCACCTTGGAGGTGTAACTTCGCCTGTGGACCCATCAGCCCGATGCCCACGTTACCCGATACTGCAGAGTACATGTCACTGCCAGAAATCGCCCAGTCGCTGTCTGTCCCAGCTAAGTCGGCATAGGCGACCGAGTCTGGCATAGGTGCAAACCCAGCCACATCCGCATACCCAGATGAATCCGCATACCCAACCGAGTCAAGACTTGAGGCAGAGAACGCAGTGGTCTGTACCGTACCATCCGGGAACTTGAAGCCACCGGTTGTGGAGTAGACAACCCCCTCAACCTGCAGTTTCTCCAGCGGGGTTGGCGTGCCGATGCCGATGTCGCCATTTTGCTGAATAACGAAGTTCGCAGTCCAGGTTGATCCTTGATCTGCGCTCACAGTCACGGTAAAGATATTATCTGAAGCCTGGCCGTCGGTAAACAACATCATTTGCCGATTAAAGCCGTCATTGCTTCTAATCCCAAGGCCTCCAAAATCGATAAAATCGCTAATATCGCGAGTCACCTCTTGAATCTGATATTTCGCAGTGGCGGACCCAAATCTCAAGGCGCCCTCGATTTGTAACTTCGCCGTTGGACTCGTTAGCCCGATGCCCACGTTTCCAGAAACAGCGGAATACATGTTATTGCCCGCAATCGTCCAGTCACCGTCACCGACAGTTATCCGAGCATAATCGGCGGTATCGGCTTCAGCAGCTCTAAATGCATATCCTACACTCAAAATCCGCCGCCTCGGCGCCAGCTCGGGATCGGCTTCCACCTGTACGCCAAGCCAGCGTTGTGGACCACTAAAAACCGTATCTGAGATAGCGTTCACGCTGCCCAGCAAAACGTTGAAGATTCCACGACTCACCACCACAGGCTGTGTTTCACTCCATATCTGAGTTCCCCCCGTTGAATCGGTATAGATGGAGAAAGTCATGGAGACGGTGGTGTCCAACGCCACGCCGTTAGTGTCGGTAAGCGTCCCCTGAAAATTCATCAGGCTAGGTACATCGGCATATGCCATCATCGAAAGCGAGAACATCACCAGAACCCCTACAAAAACGATCGTTTTCATGACTAAGCTCCTATGAGGATAGGGTTTTTAAAAGTAACGGAATCTTCAGATCGCCTGATACTGATGAATAAATGATGACACTCTTTGGAAAAAATCTTCCAACAATAAAAAAACCTCCTAAAAACTACACCTAAACTTACTGAAAGTATACGAGTATTCTATTACAATTACGAGCATTTGTCAAGAAAAAAAATTACCTCGTTCCAAAGCTTAAGAGAATACCGCAGTCGAGGCTCATAAAATATATGTTTGTTCCGAGCGTTTTCAGGACAAAGGGAAACAAAAATAAACTGGAACAGCGGCGAAACTTAGCGCAATAAAGATCTTGAGGACCTTAAAATCTCAACACTTTTGGAAGTTTTATCTATCAGAACATGAGTGATATCGAAGTGGGCTGAATCAGAATCCTTAAGTCCTCGAGTCTTTTTCACACAAGAAGCACTCTCAGAACCTCATGAATCCAAGCTTGTTTCGTCGATAACACGCCTATTTGCCCACCTCTATTAGCTGCACATCAAACTCTCCCGCCCGGTTAGATCTGGATATCTCCTGCTGTGAACAGTTTACTACTATCACTATGTATGTCCAGTTATGCTGGGGATCGCCGATGTCTTTAGAACTCGCCCAAAGTGTCAGTGGGCAGTAAGCAAGAGACAGTCCCCCCTTTCACCCCAATACACTGAGGATCCGGGGTTCGGGATCTCGCCTAAATCCCACCCAAAAGGGCTCAATATCTTGAGCCCTTAAATTATTCATAATTCCCGGTTCCCGATTTCACCTCGAATCTTAGAATCCTTGAATTCCCGACCCCTATCTTTTCGCGATCCACAAATCACCTCTTTTTCTCTTGACAAACAACAGCACTGTCTTTACCCTATCACTAAACTACTCCAATTCGTTCTCCTCTCCACCACACCACACTAGGGGTACGGGACTCGGGATTCGGGCCCTCACCCAAACTCCGCCTAAGAGGGATTAATATATTGAGGTTCTATATTATTCAAAGATCCTTGTTTCCGATTTCGCTTCGAACCCTGGAATCCTTGAACCCTCGCCTCTATCTTTTCACGATCCACGATTCACGAATCACGTCTTTCCCCTTGACAAACCTGGCATCTTGCTTTACCCTATCTCCAGGACACTTAAAAATTTCCTAGTGAGGTAACAATGGACATCGCCACCATCGCGCGAGAGGATTTGGCAGATCTGAGTCGCTTCTGCAACCAGAATATCGAATACGACCAATTCACGCTACAGCTTATCGAAGACAAGATCTTTGGAGACCCTCACTTCGACCCGGAAAACGTTCTTGTGGGCAGGGAAGAGGGCCAAATCGTGGCCTTCATGCCTGGGCTGTGGAAGCAAAAGGACGATCGGCGAATCGGCTGGATCAAGTGGTTTGCCGTGGAGAGGGGAAGGAGACGAGAGGGAATCGGCTCACGCCTGTTGGAGGAGCTGGAGACAAGGTTCCGGAATCACGGAGTTCAGGAGATCCGGGTTTCCGATAGCGCTCCCAACTATCTTCAACCGGGCATTGATCCTCGCAACACAGAGGCCGTGGCCTTTCTGCTCAGGAAAGGGTATACCAAGACAGGGGATTTCTTCCATATGGAGGCGGAGCTGGCCTCACAAGACCTGGAGACCAGAGAAAGCGAGAAGGTTTTAGAAAGGGAGGGCTTCAGCTTTCGCCGGTTGGAGCCAGAGGATCGCCAGAGCTTTATGACCTTTCTGGCCGGAGATCCCCGAGAGGACGCTTACCGGGTGGACAAATGTTACCGGCAACAACCCATTAGTTGCCACATCGCACTTCATGGGGGCAACGTGGTGGCTTACGCCCAGTATGATGTGGATCGTCCGGGATGGTTCGGAGGTATGCGCACTGCCGAGGAGTTCCGCCAGGCCAAAGGATTGGGCACCATCCTCTTCAAGCGGTGCCTGGCAGATATGCGTCGCCTGGGTTACCAGAAGGCCCTCATAGGTTGGGTAGCCCCCCTTTATTTCTATGCCAAGGTGGCCAACGCTAGAGTCTGCCGAACTATGTGGCTGTTGACGAAAAAATTGGAGAGTTGAAAGAGTTCGGAGAGGTTGGAGTTCGTATTGATTGAAAAACCGGGAATCGGGAAAGAAACCAAGGAGTTCGGGATTCGGGAAAACCAAAACATACTTGTCATTCTGAACCGCTGAGTGGAACGAAGCGGTGAAGAATCTCTGCCGAAATGAAATCAGGGGTGCTATCGAATTAGAATCCCACCGTGTGGCTGATGAGGAAAAGTTTGGAGAGTTGAGAGAGTTTGGAGAGTTGAAATAAATGAGATGCTCGAAGCTCGTCAGTCGATGCTCGATGCTCGACCAGCTACCCTTTTTTGTCATTCCCGCGCAAGCGGGAATCCAGCGTCTTTTCCCCCGGTTCCCAAACTCAGTTTGGAAGCTCTTTAAAGACGGATGTCGCTCTTGTGTCAGGAGATTGCCGCGTCGGGCTTGGCGGAGTTTATCCTGAGCGAAGCGAAGGACCTGCCTTCCTCGCAATGACCGCTTATGTTAAAGGTTTGGAGAATAAAAAAGGGCGAGGAAACCTCGCCCCTACAGCATATCAGCTGTCAACCGTTTTTTCACTGCTTGCTGCCTTCTGCTAGCTGTTCCTCTCCCAGCCGCCAATTCAATTCCCTCCGTCTCTTCAGGGCCCGATGACGAGCTACTGTCTTGTTCCACAACTTCATCCTCTCGTCCCGTTTGGCATCGGTGTTGTCCGGATGCCGTCGGTAACGGTAGAGAACCTGGTGCACTCGATCCAGATCGTACTTCTCGGTGACCTTCAGGACCAGATCGTAATCTTCGCCATAATGACCCAGTTCTTTCTCATCGAAGCCACCGAACTCGGCGATGACCTTCTTATGCCACACCCGCACGGCACCCGCTCCATCACAGCGCATAATGTTGTTGCGGCTATACTCCAAATGTTTGATGACGCCAAACTCTTCCAGGACATCCCCAGATTCATCCATCAGGTCATAGTAGGAGACCGCCAAAGCCGCCCTGGGGTGACTCTCCAGATGGTCGGTCATGGCTTGCAGGGTCTCGGGCAGGTATTCATCATCGGAATCCAGCTGGGCTATGTACTTTCCCCGGGCAGCTCTCCAACCCAGGTTCAGAGACAGGGCTATGATGTTCTCATGATTCTCGATTAGCCGTACCCGAGGGTCCTTCTGAGATATTTTCCTGACCACCTCTTTTGTCCTATCAGTGGAGCCGTTGTCCACCACCACCACCTCGATCTCCTTCAGGGTTCCCCTAAGAACGCTTTCGATGGCCTTGGCAATGAAACGCTCTCGGTTGTAGACGGGGATGACCACGCTGGCCAGAACGGGGAATTTCTCAGCCTCGCTGTAAGTCACCGTTTGGTTTTCGTGATCGAGAAATGCTTCCCGACGTTTGAGCATCTGCTGGCAGGCTCGCTCTATCTCCTTCTCTTCCCGCTCATCGTAGAACAGGTAAGAAAAGCCACCGTACTTGCCCGTGCCGGGGAAAAACAGCTTGGAGGCTCCAATATTGGCTGCCTCGTGCTCCTCCTCGCTGATCAGCACGTCGTAGAGCACCTGGGGTACCTGGAGGATTTCGTATTTTTCCATAAGGCGTAACTGCAGATCATAGTCGTGGGCCGAATTGAAGCTTTCGTCCCAACCACCTAGATCACGCAATGCCTCGGTGCGGTAAACCCGAAGGTGGCCGAAGTCGAAGCGCTCGGTGATGTCTCCGAAGAAATCCATCAGCTTCTTTCGCTCTCGTCCACCATCGGGTAGAACCTCCTGGTAGTCGGAGTAGAACATGGCTGCCTTAGGATTTTGCTCGACCGCCTGGAGCAGAGCCTTACAAGCTTCAGAATGAAGCCTAATGTTTGGTGGCAGCTCTAGAAAGATCTCACCTTGAGCTTGAGAGAGGGCGTGATTGCGCATGCCGGCGATGTTGTCGTACAAGCCTGGCAGCTCGATGGCCCGCTTCTCCCTCTCCAGGACCTTGCGAGCCGGTAAGGAAGTTGCCCCACGACCACATTGATCCACCACCATGACCTCGGCCTCCTGGAGGATTTGCTCTTTTAATCCCCCAAGCTGAACCTCCACCGCCTGATCCTGGCAATAGATGGGCAACATGATGGTGATCTTTGTCATGGGTTCCTCCACGAAGCACCTACTTGAAAGAGTGATATCAAAAAATTCTTTTCAAACTTGTATCCCGGTAATAATGGGCCAGGATCTCATGGTGCCCCTTCCCCCTCACTGCCATCATGGTAGCGCCCACCTGACAAAGCCCCACACCATGGCCCCAACCAGCTCCACGGAGATCGATGGCCTCAATCTGTCCCCCCGAGTCCCTCTGGTAATCAACGATAAAACAGGAGCTGTACAGATGGGTATCGGACAAAACCCAGCGGATCTCCAACTCCCTTTCCAGCACCAACGTTCCCTCTGAGCCGATAATGGCCAGTTGCGATATGCGACCCGATTCCCCCCTGGCGATTGGCCGCAGCTCCTTTAATGTCCCAATATTATGTCCGCTTTTCCGTTTTATAATCTCCTCCAACTCCTTCCGGCCATAGGAGACCTGCCAGCGGTAGTAATCTCGAGCGTAGGACAAATACTCAGGAAGATCAGGCACATCGGGGTTGCAGTAGGCCTCTGGTGTGGCCTCGATCCACTCGCGAGCCTTCGCCTCCGAGGATATGGGATAGAAAGCCTCCGCCGCCTTAGGGGATGGGGCATCGATTCCGGAGCGCATGTAGGAGATGGGCTCGCCGGGCCAAACGTGCTCGTTGGCCTCCATGATCCCGCCGCACACTTTCGAGTAACGAGCATCACACACCCGGCCCTGGGAGACAAGAACTTCACCCCTAGTTTCCTCCATGGCTCGCCGGGATACTGGCCCTTCGCGCAGGCTTCCGTAATAACACTGGCAGTGATCGCCGTTGCACAGATCGAAGGGTTCCAGACGATGGTGTTTGCCAGCGGTGACCAGAATGGTTGAGCGAGCCGCTACCGTCTGAGCTTTGAGCAGTTCCAAAGGACACTGGGCGCTCATTTCCGAGGAGTTCACACTGACCAGATACTCCTCGACGGGCAGTTCGTTGACGGCTAACAGCTTGCCATCATTGCCCATGAGAAATTCCATATCGCCCCGATAGGCTAGCTTTTCTCGGTGCTCCCAGTGAAAGTCGCGGCCCACAGGCGAGTCGTGTAAGACGACCTGTCCCGAGTGATGCGTTCGCACCAGCATTCGCCGTCCCAGACACTGCACCTGACCGTCAGGTCCAACCACCTCCATGTGCCCGCGGGGAACTCCGATCATATCCGGCACCACCAAAGCATTCTGTCCCAGCTCCAGCTTGGACAAAGCCTCTTGAGCCTCCTCTTTGGTGCCAAAAGGGCCCAGACAAATCCAATGCTCTCGATTATCCAAGATGAGCTTTCCCTTATGTTCCAGTCTCTCTCCCACTGTCATTAGACGGGCGGGGAGCCCCTGGCTTTCGCGATCCCGTAGGCATCGTCGGGCTTCTTTCTGGTCGACAAACAGATCGGTTCGAGCAAAATAGGAAAAGCTGGCAGTGCTTCCCCCCTTCAACCTCACTTCCCAGATCTCTCCCGGCTCTCCTTTGATCGCCTCGCTGTGGCAATCGTCCTCCACGCTAAAAGATCCCTCGACCTGGAAACGAATGCGCTCTTCACCTTCCACCACGGCGATGCGCACTATTGGTTGAGGTTGGCCCTGATAATCCTCAATCCTCATTTCTTCTTACCCTCGACGGCCCCCCTGACGAATCCGTCCGAGGCCTTCAGCCTTTTTCGCGCTTTCTCAGCGCTCACATGGGCTAGGATCATGACGATGGCCGTCTTGACGTGCCCCCCGGCCGCAACCAGAACCTCTGCCGCCCTATCGTAATCAACGCCGGTCACCATCATCACCACCCGTTTGGAGCGCTCCTGGAGTTTTTGGCTGGTCATCTGCAGATCGACCATCATGTTTCCGTAGACCTTGCCCAGTCGGATCATGGAGGTGGTGGTCAGCATGTTCAAGACCATCTTCTGGGCGGTGGCCGCCTTCATGCGCGTGGAGCCCATAACGACCTCTGGTCCCACCACTGGACAGATGGCCACATCCACAGGGAAGTTGATCTCCGAGCGGGGCGTGCAGGTCACATAGATGGTTTTTGCTCCCACCTCCCGGGCCTTTTTGACCGCCGCCACCACGTAAGGAGTGCGGCGGCTGGCAGCCAGGCCGCAAACCACATCCCTCCCGGTCACATCGCGCTTCATCAGATCCCGAGCGGCATCCTCAGCATGATCCTCCGCCCCCTCCACAGCACGCACCAGGGCTCCGTAACCTCCGGCGATGATCCCCTGAACCATCTCCGGTGAAGCTCCGAAGGTGGGCGGACACTCGGAGGCATCCAGCACGCCCAGCCTTCCACTGGTCCCGGCACCCACATAGATCAGTCGGCCTCCCTTCTTGAAGGCTTCTACGATGATCTCCGCCGCCTGGGCGATGTAGGGCAGCTCTTTTTTGACGACCAGAGCAACTTTATGGTCTTCGGCGTTGATCAGCTGGACAATTTCCAGGGCTGATTTGGTGTCGATGTCCATGGTGGCCGGATTACGCTGTTCCGTCACCAATTTCCTAATTTCATCGAAAACGGCTTTGCTCATACTTAAAAACTCTCAAGGACTTGGAATGAAATCTATATTTCTATTAATTTACCACAATTTTTCCGTGGGGTCAACACAATTCTAGTTTTCTATAATGGGAATAGCGGATTTTCTCTTGACATTTCTTCATGGTGGTGGTATTGTTTGAGCAGTCACGGAGGTGGTTTTTCTTTGGGCAAACGTTCAGGCAAAAGTCAGTTTGAATATAAACAGGAGGCAACTGATGGTCGCACTCTCCACCACCTATATGGGATTATCTCTGCGCAACCCTCTCATCGTGGCCAGCTGTAGTTTAGTAAACAACCTCCCAGGGATTCGCCGTTGCGTCGATGCTGGTGCCGGTGCCGTGGTGCTCAAGTCTCTTTTTGAGGAGCAAATGCAGGCGGAGACCAAGGACCTGGAGCAGGAAATCTGGCTGCCCGGCCATCCCGAGGCGTTTGAGTATGTCAGCAAGATGGGCATGGCACTGGGACCTCGAGAATATCTAAAACTAGTCAAAGAGGCCAAGGAAGCCGTTTCAATTCCCATCATCGCCAGCCTTAACTGCATATCCCCCAAATGGTGGGTGGATTACGCCAAACAGATTGAAGCGGCCGGGGCCGATGCCCTGGAGCTCAACATCTCCGTCATGCCCAGTGATCCCAAACACAACAGCGCGGAGATCGAGCGGATCACCTTCAGGATTCTCCAGGAGGTGAAAACTCGTATCGATATTCCCATTGCGGTGAAAATCGGCTCCCATTTCGCGTCTGTGGCCAGAGTCGCCGACGAATTATGCCGGCGCGGCGCCTCCGCTCTGGTTCTCTTCAATCGTTACTACCAACTTGACATCGACATCGAAAAACTCGAGCTCGCTCCAGGCTATAAGTTTAGTTCACCACATGAAATTTATCTGCCCCTGCGTTGGATCGCCTTATTGGCAGGTCGCGTAGGCTGCGATCTGGCGGTCTCAACCGGAGTTCACGACGGGGCCGGAGCCATCAAAGGGCTGCTGGCAGGAGCCACAGCCATTCAGCTTTGTTCAACCCTATATCTAAATGGAATAGAGCAAATCGGACGCATCTTGGAAGAGATCGAATCGTGGATGAAAAAACATGGCATTGAGTCCCTCGATCAAATACGGGGTAAGCTGAGTCAGATGGAGAGCCCCAATCCCGAGCTCTATGAAAGGCTCCAATATATCAAGATTCTGGTAGGAATTGAGTGACCGTCTGAGAAATGTCCTTTAGATCCAGACGGAGTGAGAAAAGCCCACCATGGCGGTAGATAAAAATCTCATGGGCAGATGTGGCCTCTACTGTGGCATATGCGAGATATACCGAGCATATAAAGATTCAAAAGAGCTCCAGGCCATATTAGCTGAAAGGCATCGATGTCGACCAGAAGAGGTGAGGTGTGATGGTTGCCAGGCATTGGAGCTCTCCGGATGGTCTTATGAAAAATAATGGGGAACGAATTGCAAGATTTTAAAGTGTCTCAATACCAAAGGATTCAGCTTTTGCTACGATTGTGGCGAGTATGATACCTGCCCAAAGCACGCTAAGTTCACCCAAATCTGCTCCGGTCTGGGGATGGACTTGAGAGAAAATCTTTGGACAATCTAGGAAGGGAACGCTGAGAGATAGCTTTCAGAGCAGGGCCAAAAATGGCGTTGTCCGGAATGTGGCCGTCCCATCATCGTCTCTTACGATTTCGACGAATGCCACTGGTGCGGAATCAAGCTCCCGGTGAGGGAACCATAAAATGATTCCTTATTGAGCACTTCAACAACACTG
Organism: candidate division Zixibacteria bacterium SM23_81; assembly: GCA_001304015.1. GTDB lineage: Bacteria > SM23-81 > SM23-81 > SM23-81 > SM23-81 > SM23-81. Next base: position 10,188 of record LJUY01000016.1, read on the forward strand.
TCTTTCCACAGGACTGTTCACAACCGATTCCAAATTCAAGGAGACTTCATGAAGACGGGCGTTAGCTACTATGGCAACAGAATCCCTCGACATGTCAGCGAAGACATGGAGGATATCGCTAAAAACCACTGCACCTTTGTGGTCCACACCCTCTCGGAAAACGACCTGAAGTACTACCGCAACACCATGAGTCAGATCGTAGAGCTCTCGCACCAAGCGGGTCTGGAAGTTTACCTAGATCCCTGGGGCGTGGGCCGGGTGTTTGGTGGAGAGGCTTTTTCTCACTTCGCTTGCGAACATCTTCAGGCTCGGCAGATCCTCTCCGACGGCAGCTCTGCACCGGCAGCGTGCTTCAACCATCCGGCCTTTGGGGAATACATGCACCAATGGACTCGGGCGGCCATCGAGACGGGGGCAGACGTGTTGTTCTGGGATGAGCCTCACTTCATCCAGCCCGTGCCGAAGAACGAAAGGGATCTTTGGGCCTGTCGATGCGAAGCCTGTCAGCAAAAGTTTCGCCAACAGTTCGGCCATCCCTTACCTTTGAAATACACCGAGGAGGTCCACCGATTTCGCCACGAATCCGTCGTTGACTTCCTTCAGGAGCTCTGTCAACTGGCCAAATCTCAAGGGCTCCAAAACGCCCTCTGCTTTTTACCCAATCAGGAGGACGAGGATAGCGAAGTGGCCCTGTGGACCCGTTTGGCCCTTATAGACGACCTGGACATCATGGGAACTGACCCTTACTGGTGGTCACGAAAGCTGAATGTGAAGGCATATGTGAGCAAACCCGCCCAGAAAATCGCCAAGATGGCCACCGAATACGGCAAAGAGGGCCAGATGTGGGTGCAGAACTTCCTGATCACGGCAGAAACGGAGGAGTATGTGCGCATAGCCATCCGAACTTTCTATGAGGCGGGCATCAGAAATATCGCTGCCTGGAGTTACTGGGGGGCTGGCTATATGTCATCGCTGTGCTCGGAGAATCCTGAAAGGGTGTGGAAAATCCTGGGACAGGAGTACGCCCATTTGCGGCAAATATCCAAGGATTAAGACCCGGATAAACCAATGAAAAGCCAAAAAGAGGAGTACTTCGCGGGATCTTCTGAGGAAAAGGACGGAGCCGGCTCAGACGAGGCTCTTCTGGAACCGCTTCCCGAGTTCGCCGAGCTGAGAGAAGAATCACCCATGAGGGTAGGGGCTCATGTGTCCATCGCCGGACACATCTATGAGGCGGTGGATCGAGCCATCAGTTACGGCTGCGACTGCATGCAGATCTTCTCCCGTTCGCCCCGGAGCTGGAGAGCCAAGGAGATCAGCCAGGAGGACTCCGCTGAGTTCCGTAAAAGAAGAGAGCACGCTGGGATCGACCCGGTGGTGGTCCACATCCCTTACCTGGTCAACCTTTGCTCGGTAGATCACATGCTGTACAAAAAATCCACCCAGGAGTTCGCCGCAGACCTGGACCGAGCGGCTTTGATAGGAGCGGACTACTTCGTCACCCACGTGGGCAGCCATAAGGGAGCTGGAGAGGAGAAAGGGCTGGCCCAGATCTCCAAAGCCCTGCGAATAATATTGACGGAAGATCCTTCCGACGTCCTGGTTCTTCTGGAGAACACCTCCGGCACAGCCAACTCCATTGGACACACTTTTCAACAGCTCCGGGCCATCATCGAAGCCGTGGATATACCCGGACGGTTGGGGATCTGTTTCGATACAGCCCACGGTTTTGAGGCCGGCTACGATATAGCCACCCTGGAGGGACTGGAGATGACCCTGGCAGAGCTGAGCCACTGGATCGGCATGGAACACCTCAAAGTGATCCACGCCAACGATTCCAAAACGGCCCTCAACTCCCGCTCCGACCGTCACGAGCACATCGGCAAGGGGCAAATCGGCCTGGAGGGCTTTCGAACTATCGTCAATCATCCTCTTCTCAGAGGCCTGCCCTTTATTCTGGAAACGCCTCACGACAAGCTTGGCGGCTATGAAGTGGATATACCCTTACTCCGTTCCCTTCGCAGGGCCAGATGAGCCGGAAGTATCTCTCGAGAGCGGCACATTCCTAGCAAAGGCCGTTACGGAATAGCTTTGCGATGGGAAACAATTTCTTCACCAAGCTCGATAAAGCGATGCGGCCAGGAGCGAGTTTTATCATTCACCAAACCTTGAAATGGAGGTGAACTCATGCCTGCTTCGAGAAAGGCCATCCGTATTGAGGCCATCCTATGGCTGGTGGTGACGGCCGTGGCCATTGGATTAGCTGCGCTCCTGCTGGTCAGAAGCGCTTCTCAACGTGCCGAGCTGCGGGCGATGCAGGCCGAGAAAGAGGCATTAGCGGCCCAGGTGGCCGAGCTGGAGACCCGATGTGCCGAATACGAAAAATGGACCAAAAACCAGCCGGGACTGTTGCCCTGGGAGGTTGAAGATCTGAAGAAGAAGGGCCTGAAGAATCCCGTGGCAGACCTCATCGCCGACCTCCAGGCTCATCCCGAGCTGGTCCCGTACAAGGGCGTCCTGGGAGGTACCATGGCCTTTGGATTCCCGGAGAAGATTTACATCTTGACCGAAAAATACGTCCTGGCCTATTTCGAGGACGGACATATCGCCGGCTGGATATTGTTGGAATATGGGGTCGCCAGAGGGGGAAAGATCACCTGGAGAGTTATCGACTCGTACCTAGACTGAGGGGATGGGCAGCCTGGGGGCAAGTCCAAGATCCCTTGCCGCAGTAGAGAGACCATTTTGCATTTCAAAACGTCCGTCAGTAACGGGCACCTCGTTCATCAAAGGCGGATTCACGAGTCGGGTCAATAGGGTTTCACCGAATGAGCAAACTACTAGGGAGGAAGTAAGCAGGATGAAAGATGCCCCGAGAATATCCGATCGGGTTATGCAAATACAAAAATCCGCCATCCATGAGATGACGAGATTGTCAAAAGAAGTGGAGGACGTGGCCTTTTTGTCCTGGGCGAAGCCGACTTCGGATACGCCGGAGCACATCAAAGAAGCGGCCATTTCCGCAATAAAAAATGGACTCGTCGGAGGATATTCTGAAACCTCTGGCCTGCAAGAGCTACGTGAGGAGATCGTCAAGAAACTCAAGCGGGATAACAGTATAGACGCTGATGTTTCGCAAATATTGGTCACCGTTGGTGCTATTGAAGGATTATCTGCTGCAGTCATGGCTTTACTCGATCCTGGCGATGAGGTTATTTTGCCATCTCCCACATACTCAACCCATATTCGACAGGTCATCATCGCTTCCGGAAAGCCCGTTCTTGTCCCAACCATCGAGGAAGAGGGATTTGTCCTGGACATGGCGGGCATCAAAAAGGCGATAAGCCCCCGGACAAAGGCGATTCTGTACTGTTCCCCTTCCAATCCAACCGGCAGTGTCTTTTCCGAAGAACAGCTCCGTCAATTGGCCGAGGTGGTTTTGGAGAACAATCTCATGGTGATCACAGATGAAGCTTACGAATATTTTGTCTACGATAACCATACACATTTTAGCATCGCCTCCATTCCCGAGATGAGAAAGCGTGTGGTCAGCTGTTACACTTTCACGAAGACCTATGCCATGACCGGCTGGAGGATCGGCTATTTACACGCGGACGGAGAATTGATCCCTCAAATTGGCAAGGCGCATATTCCCTTTGCCATCTGTGCGCCCGTGGTATCGCAATATGCTGCGCTAGCTGCTTTGCAAGGTCCCCAGGATTGTGTAGAAGAATTTAGAGCCCATTATCTGTTCGCTCGCAATGTGATGTGTCAGCGTCTTGATCGGCTTAATTCGGTCTTTGAGTATCATAAGCCTGGCGGTTCTTACCTGATGTTCCCAAGAATATTGCTGCCGGAGGGCCAAGCCAATTCAACGGCTTTTTGCAAAAAGTTGTTGAAACAGGCCAAGGTGTCTACCACCCCGGGCATCGCTTTCGGACCAACAGGCCAGGGGCATTTAAGGCTATCATTCTGCGTTTCTGAAGAGATGATCAACAAGGCTTTTGACCGCATGGGGAAGTATTTTGGATAAGGGACATTTATGGGACATTTTATGGGACATCGGCAATACTGAGAAATCTTTCAGATATTAGTGAGGAATTCTCGTGAAAACCCTCCGCCTCTTGGTGCACAGTTTCATCTTGGCCTTGGTCAACATCGCCTGCATCATCGTTGGCTTCGGCATCTATCAACTCTTTAGGCCCGCGAAGCAGATCGCGATTCAGGCTCCCAGCGCGGCCTTACTTTGCATTGTTATCTTTTTGCTATGGAGCTGGTCAGTTCGGCGGCTGACTGGGCAGATTCTTTCTTTACAGGGAAAGGGAGAGTTGGCCGGAACCTTTCTTCTGGCGCTCCTGTGGAGCCCGACCATCTTCATTCCCCTTCATTACATAGGACGAGGATATCTCACATCCTTCGCGAACATCTGGGCAACCTGGCTTTTTCAGGTGCCCACCAACATCTTGGCCCTCCTGGCGGTCAAAAAGTGGGTTCATTCTGATAAAGAATGATAATCTTTGATAAAATTTGATATCTATTGACCATCCATGATAATATTCATCTCCCGCCTTGAAAGCTTCAGATTGAAGGAGGAGAGCAATTTCTCCTGCCAATTCCTTTCAAACGATCGAGTTAGCAAGGCGGTATGGAAGGCGCAACTAGTAACAGCTTACCAGTTAGAACCAGGAAGGCTGGTAGGATGCCATCCAAAGGATTATCCCTCGAGGCGGATCTCACCTTCTAGAAGAATCTCAAAATATGATCGAAGTCTTCTTAGAAAAGGCCAAAGGCGGCTACATGGCTCACCTGTTCAGCCACCTGGGCTGTGTGGCCCGGGCTCGCAGCGCCAGGGGTCTTGAGAAGGCCGTCGCTGAAGCCCTGGGGCGCTATGAGGAAATCGCCAGACGACGAAATTTCGCAGCGACTCCAGTCCGACGTCCTTTCAAAATAAAAGTGGTGGAGGAAGTCTCGGGCATGCCCATCTGGGAGTCGGGAAACCCAGCTGCCCTGTTCGGACCGGACTTGGAGGCGTTAACGCCCGAAGCGGTGCAGTCTGGCTTTCGCATCATGGAGGGACTACGAGCCGAGCTGCTGGCCAAAGTGAGGGAGCTGGAGCCTGCTCAGCTGCAAGCTCAACGCGACCCGAATCGCCGGTCCCTCGGCCAGACTCTGGAGCATCTGGCCGACTGCGAGTGGTGGTACCTGTCGCGAATCGACGACGACCTGCCTTATTTCGAGGATAAATGCCCCAAAGGTATTTTTCCCCGGCTCGCTTGGCTGCTGGACAAGGCTCGGCAATACCTGTTGGAGCTGCCCGTTGAGAGGCAGGCTCTGGTCTTTGTGCCCCACAGGCATCCCACCTCTGATCCAGCGGAACGCTGGACGCCCAGAAAGGTGCTGCGCCGCCTGCTGGAGCACGAGTTCGAACATCTGAGCGCCATCGACCGGGATATCGCCGCGGCTAAAAAGGCGAGGCACCGTGCTGGAGGATAAATTATCGGAGAGTAAATTCCCTACCAAACTTGGATCAAAAGCAAGAGGCGGGCATAAGCCCCGCCTCTTTCGCTTCAGACTTTGTGTTTCACTGTGGCTTTGCTTTCCTTCCCAATCTTAAAGGAAAGGATCGCAAATCGCTATTATAGAAAAACAGTTTTCAGCGTCCACGCACCCAGAAAAAGTGTTATAACTCCGATCATCAGTTTCAGTTTCGTTTCGGGCATTTTCTTCACTGTAATGGCAGCCAGAGGGGTAGAAAGCGCTGCGCCCAAAACAAGGGGAAGAGCAAGATGCCAGTAAATCCCTCTTTTCAGGATGAGATAGGTGATGAATCCCGCTAAACAGACAAGCCCTTCCGCCAGAGATGTGCTGCCGATGGAATTTTTTGCAGAACGGCCGGAGATGACTTGTCCCCCGGTTACTAGAGGACCATACCCCCCACCGGAGATCCCCTTGTTAAATCCGCTCAGCGCTGCGATAAGGACGAATTTCCTCCATCGAAACACTTTGTTCCTTTTAATATTTACGATGATGTACAACCCGATGGAAAAGATCATCGCCCCTATATACGCCTTAACAACCTCCTTGGGAACATTGATGGAAAAAAAGACCGCCCCCAAAGCGCCGATGATCCCCAAAACAATTAAAAGATACGTCACCTTGGCATCAAACGATCGGGGAATGTATCCCAGTGCTTGAAGCCGATGCCGACGGATCTTCTCATCCCTTCTGAAATCGAAAGAGACGTTGCCCACTCTGTGATGGCACACGCCAGCCAAAATCCCGGTTATAAATTCCGAAAAAAGCACAGCGGGGACAATCTGAAGTGGCTGAAAGCCCATGATCAACAACAGAGGCGTTAAAGTAGTACCATAACCCATGCCAATAGTGGAGTCCACGTATTCGCACACAAAAGCCAGTGCAGCGTACAGAGCGTATTCCATGACGTCCTCCTTGAACATCATCGCTGAGTAGAGTCGGTGAATAATATCGAAGGCATCGTGCATTTATACTACAATTATACTACAATCAGAGTGTTTTGTCAAGAAAAAAAAGAGACGCCCAGGTGAGATTTCTAGATGCCTCGCAGGTGTGATGTGTATTTGCTTTGGAGAGTGTAAAAAAGAAGAATCTTGAGGATTCGTTACAAGATTTGTGTAGAAGGTGGGAAAAGCACTGAAGGCTTGTTAAGAAGATTTAGAGGTATCCAAGTTTTTTGAGCCGCCCTTTTAATAATTTGATCTCCTCGGGTGTGAGTTTTTCCTGGTCCTCTCTGTGTAAGCTTACCAGATCGCGTAAGACATAGACGATAAATTCGTTAACGCTGCTGAAGCCACTCTCCTCGATGATGTCGCGCAATTTGTTATAAAGCTGGCGTGGTATTTTGATGGTGACCTTGTCTCTGTTCATAATTTAAATGTCATTAACGATTATCGATAAGTCAATGAAAATTTCACCTTAACCTGCGAAAGTTTTTCCTGCTCATAATATAAAAAAAGTCCATCGTCTACAAGACCAGATAAGGCTTTCAGAAAAGCGTCCGGTAATAATGCGGCTTTTCCATGGATTCTGACATCAACGCCAATTTGTCATGTTCCCTCTTGACATAGTTCTCTGTACCCCAAATTCGCAGCGTGTGCTCAAGTTCACTTTCGCTGCCACAGGTGATGATCCGCGGCCCCATAGTAAGGCAATCTCTTATTTCAAATCTTTGTCCCCCAAGAATTTTATACTGAGGAGAAGGCGGCCGGCAGTCTACGACCACGAGATTACCCTTTGACCCAAAGGGGGTGGAGGACGTTAGGCCCAAGATAATTCTTCCATCAAAGTATACGTTTAAAGTTTTCACTGCGCCAGCGTCGCTGACGCGGAATGTCTGGCAGGCTCTGTTTTCGACATCGACGATGCTGATTTCAGCGCAGCTGATGTGTCTCCCTCTTTCTGGTTTACCGGCCATCCCAGTGGCCATCACCACTCTGCCGTCGGGAAACAGACCTATTGTGCTCATCGGCGCTTCCTGTCCCAATAACACTTTTGCCTTTTCGTCCCCAGGAGCCCATACATACAACTCTCCATCTCCACCGACCCAGTAAATTCTGCCATGACGATCGACGGCCATAGCGTTTACCGGGCTTTCATAACATCTCAGCACTTTTACTTGATGACCTGGAATATTCCACACTCTTAGAGTTCCATCCCGATGTCCGGTGAGTATCTGGCCATCGCGATATAGGACGGCGGAACACACAGGTGTGCCATGCTTTTTTATCCTTGTTATGGTGTTTGTTTGGAAGGCAGTTATCTTCAGCTCCCCCTCGCTATCGAGGGAACATATGTCCCCGCCAACGACGACCAGATGTTCTGCGGGTCTCTCATGTGCCAGATAATAGAAGACTCGGTCGTTAAATCCGGTCAGGACGCCAACGCTACCATCATAGCCACAGCATGCTATTTGCCCCTGCGTATAAAACGCAATTCGATTGACGCTCAAATCATCCAGCTTGATCACCTGCAGCAGATGAGGCTCCTCCTCTATATTTTCATTTGCGATCCGCGAAAAAGTCGCCTCTTGGGGAGAAAAAGGAGAAACCTCAGCTCGAGAAATTGCTTGGTTCTCAACAGAGATGTTTTCCCAACGTTCCGAAAGAGTCTGGGCATGAATTCTCAATGGCTTGGTATCCTTTTCAAATCGGCCAATCCTGATTTGGTCACCCCATGTGTCCACCTTTTGCCTTTGGAAAACCTCGCGTATTTCCCCTCTGCTTAGCCGGGAAGAAATTGAATTGTCCAGATTGTATATCAGAACTGCACCTTCCCGGTAAAACCTCGTTTCCTCGATAACCGGCCGTTCCACAAAAGAAAGACGGGTTTTCACGCTTTCCAACAATCCCTCCCTTTCTTCCAGGTTGATTCTTCTTGTAGAGAACGTGGTTCGGAACTTGACCAAGACATCCAGATAGCCCTTCTTATAAAAAGTTTGCACTATCTGATGAAAGTAAGGTTCATCCCTCCAACCATCCAAAATAATGAGTTTGGCGTGGGCATGACCTTCTATAAAATCGTCAAAAAACTCATCGGGATTATCCTCATTCTCGGCCACAGGATAATTTTGATAATATATCTGATCAACGTGTCCTTTTAGCCACCATATGCCCAATATGCGATTCAATATTCTCATGTGCGCTGGATGATCCCTTTGCAGATAGAGTATCTCATTTTCCTGTAATCCGCCAAATCCGTTCACGATTGACTCGCAGAAATAGGTTTTCCCCGTCCCAGAGTCGCCGGTTACAGCCATGACCACCGGTTTCTTTATTGAGACGAGGTGTAATAGAGTTTCTGACAGCTCATATAATCCCGTTCTGCTGGGTTTGATGGACAGGAGAGTTGTTGTTGTGAAATTGTGTAAGTAGAGAGTGTGAAGGAAATTAGGCAAGTCCAATTTTCTTAAAGCAACAGCTGTTTCTTCAAATATCTCGCTATCATTTGCTGTGAGCAACTGCATCAACGTGGCCACGATGCTCGCGTCTATGCCCTTATACCTTTTCTTTTGCCCATGCCCAATGGTCCCCATGGCCCAGGCCAGTGAGATTCTCATCTCGCGATCAGCGCTAAGGGACCATTTGACAAGCGCAGGGAGGGCCTCAATGGCACTAGGACCAAGCTTGCCCAATGCCCAGATGGCTTCCTGTTTTTCCGAAAGCAAAGGTTGATCATATCCAGAAGAGCCTTCGCCCAATTGTACGTGAATACTATCAGGACCTTCCAATACATGCACGAGATGATTCAAGGCCCCCTTCTGCTGAAGATTCCCCAGGGCGTATATCAAATTGCATATGATATTGCTGTGTCCAGGATCACAAGTCTCCAGATAACTTAAAATGGTACTTGTGGAACGAATGTCCTTGAGCTCTCCTAAAAAAGCTGATGCCTCATATTGAAGACCGCTTGAGACGTCGATATCCGGGTTTGTGAGCAATTCCAGGCACGGACGTGTGAGACACTCTGGAACTGCTGTTAACTGCTTCATGACCGGGCTTATCTGTTCGCAGATGACATCATGAACAGGATTTTCTTCTTTTGTCCGCCTAAAGTTGGCCAGCAAATTGTCCATTTGATTCCTGACCTTTTCCTCCTGTGCGATGATAGAGCTCACTCTGTTAAATAGACACTCTTTGTCCATCCTCAGTAGCTGAATGGTGTTGAAGAAGATCTCTGTCTTCAAATGACTCCTCAGTACTCTTTTCACGTCGCATACGAATTCTTCAGCTTTCTCCAAACATCTGGCTCGCCAAGCTTTCCCCCCAGAATCCCAATCGGCCACATAAACCTCTGCATTCCATTTGTCTGCATCGTATCCGATAAAGTGGTAGAGCACTTCAATGATGATCAATAATTCATCGCTCTTTGTTGTCTTGTGATTCAAAATTCTGCCAAAAATCCTATTGGTGACCTCCCAAGAATCCTCATCTCGTATAAACGGATGTATCATGCTTCTAAGCTGTTCTTCATCCTCCTTGGTTTGTTTCGCCTCCCAGATTCGGAACCACAATTCGTTGGATATTCTGTCCCTGCGCGTTTGGGGATTTCTCATCCATGTGCCCTTGGGATCCAAATAGATCAGCCCGGTGGGGTCAAATTCCGCAAGAATCGGCGCTATTTTTTTTAGCATACCTGTGAGTTCCAGTTTATTCATCGCTCAATGTCACCAGATTTTTCAAATCTTCTGTGAGCCTTATCGGCTCAATCAGCAGTATCCATCCGGATCCATAGGGATCTCGCATCACCCGAGAATAGTCCTTTTCCAGCTCTCTATTGACTGAGATGACCATTCCACTCACAGGAGACCATAGTCTGTGGACATTGCCATTGCTGTCAGTGATTTTTAAGCAGGCCTCCCCCTGATTTACCATCTTGTTCTTATCTGGGAACTCTATAGAAGACAGTGCTTTTACGGTCGTCAGAAAGACATCGTGCATTCCCACGCGCACGCTGCCATCGTCCTCCACCTTGGCCCATGAATGCTCGGGAATGCAATACAGATCAGGTATGAGCGATTCTACTATTTCTTCTTCTTCCGATTCTATTTCGGAGATTAACTTTTTCTCATAGAGTTGCGTCCTCTGCAGGGCTCGCCACACCAGGCTGCGCAACTCGCTTGGCGCGAATGGCTTCTGCAAATAGTCGAAGGCGCCCAATTTCATGGCTTGCACCGCTGTCTTAATCGACGGATACCCGGTGATCATGATTACCGGAAGATCAGGTCTGTTGTCCTTGACAGCCCTCAAGAGATCCATGCCGCTCATGCCCGGCATCATCAGATCTACGATGATCACGTCATACCGGTTTTCCGCCTCCTTTTTCAGGGCTTCTTCTCCGCTGAGCGCCATATCCACGTTGTACATCTCTTGATCTAAGGCACTGGACATACTTTTGCAGACCGGTATTTCATCGTCCACGACTAGAACCTTGGCTCTGTTTTCCAATTTTGAACTCCTAAGGATCTAAGTTCTGCTTTCCAGCCCCATGTCCTAAAAAATATCCAGACTCCACGGATCAGATCTCGACCAGGCGTTGTCCACTACTTCCAATTCTTCCGTATATCTCGATTTATTCAAGGACAAATGGAGCCAGATTTTTAAGGTCCTCCTCTAAGCATGCCGGCTTGATCAATAGCAACCACCCAGATCCGTAAGGATCTCTCATCACCCGGGAATAATCCTCTTTGAGTTCCTCATTGATGGAGATAACTCTGCCACTCACCGGCGACCACATTCTGTGGAGATTCCCGCTGGCGTCAACCACCCACAAACACGCATCTCCTTGTCCTATCTTTTCATCTTCGTATGGGAAATCGATGGAGGTTACCTTCTTTATGGTCATCAGAAAGATATCATGAACTCCTATTCGCACATTGCCATCGTTCTCAACTTTCGCCCAGCAATGGTCTGGAATACAATACAGATCCTTTGGCGGAGGAGGTTCTGCTCTTTTTTGCTTCCCTAATGCTGCTTTAGGGATTTTTTCTTGCTCGTAAAGCCGCCTTCTCTCCAGGGCTCGGGAGACAACGCTGCGCAATTCTTTCGGCGTGAACGGCTTGGGAATATAGTCGAAGGCGCCCAACATCACAGATTGCACCGCCGTCTCCATGGTTGGATATCCTGTGACCATAATCACCACGATATCCGGCCTTTTCTCCCTCACAGCCTTCAGGAGATCCATGCCGCTCACACCCGGCATCATGAGATCAACAAGCATGATATCATACCGGGTTTCCTGTTCCTTCTCGAGAGCCTCTTCTCCGCTCAGGGTCGTGTCAATGACGTAGTCTTCAGCCTCCAGTGCGCTGGATATACTTCTGCAGACTGGTAGTTCATCATCCACGACCAGAATTTTCACCTTGTTTTCCATTTTTCACCTCCTTGTTCTAAGAGTTCTTCTCCTTGGTGTCACTCACCGGGAGAAGGATACTGACCGTTGTCCCCTTTCCCACTTCGCTTTGCACCTCTATTTTCCCCCCGTGCTGTTGCACAATCCCATAGCTCACAGAGAGCCCCAGCCCAGTGCCCGTTTTCTCCTTGGTGGTAAAGAAGGGATCAAAAATCTTGGTGATGTTCTCTGTGGAGATGCCGCAGCCATTGTCTCGAAAGTTCACAGTCACAAAATGATTCTCCGACAAAATCTTAGAACTGATGAATAAATCGCCTCCTGCTGGCATAGCCTCCAGGGCATTCAGGATTACATTGGTGAAGACCTGTTCTATTTTGTTGCCATCGATCATGATTTCGGGCAGGGCGAGATCCAAGTCTTTTTCGATTTTGACTTTGTGAGCCAGAGCCTCGCTGCTTAAAAGTAGTAGGGTTTTTTCAATAATTTTGTTGACATCGGTAAGTTTTTTCTCGGGTTGAGTCTGTCTGGAGAATTCCAAGAGCCCCTTTACGATGCTACCGCACCGAGCCGTTTCATCTGTGATTAATTCCAAATTTTCCCTAAATCGATCGTCTTTTTTCAACTTTTCAGCGATGAGATGGCTGTTGATCAATATGGAGGTCAGGGGGTTGTTGATCTCATGGGCTATTCCTGCGGCCAATTTTCCCAAGGAAGTCAACTTCTCCGACTGAATAAGCTGGTCTTGAGTCGCTTTGAGCTCCTCGGTCTTCTCTTTGACTTTATCCTCTAGAGTCCTGGTTAACATCTGATAGCCCTCGGTGGCCTTTTGGAGTTCCTCGGTCATCCGGTTAAAGGAGGCAGCCAGCTGACCGATTTCGTCACTCGACTGTATGGGCAACCGATATTCGAGATTTCCTCGAGCAACTTTATCTGTGGCAGAGGACAATGCTTTTAATGGCTTGACGACCTTTGTGGTGGTAAAATAAGCCACGACTGACAGGAGGATCACGCTGAGGAAGGCGATTCCCAAAAATGTGAACAAAACGCGATTTTTCAGATCAACGTACGGGGCCTCCAGCATGCCCACATAAAGCATGCCGATGATGTCTCCCTTCAAATTCATAATGGGCTCATAGGCGGTGATGTACCAGTCATTGACCACAAACGCCCGACCGATCCAGGGCAGGCCTTCGCTGATCACTTGATCATACACCTCTTTGGATACACGAGTTCCGATAGCCCTGGAGCCATCCTCTCTCAACACGTTGGTGGAGATGCGCAGATCCCCCTGAAAGATAGTCGCCGTCCCTACATCTTTTCCTTTATACGTCTCACCCCGGTAAACGATGTCCTTTGCCCTGTCGACAATCTCAGAGTTTCGATTCAGCAATTTCCCCCCCAGCAGGATGCCTATGAGGTCACCGTTATAGTCGTAAACGGGCGCTGCCGCTGTGATCAGCATCCCGGAAGTTTCCTCGACCTCTGCCCTGGGTTTCGCTTTAGGAGTGAGAATCAATTCTATCCTGGCCTGATCGGCAAGATCTCCGCCCTCTTTTAGCAACTGTTCTTGGGGGATAATTTGAGTGGATACAACCTCTTTTGCATTGGTCAGAACATACTTCACGATATCATTATCGATTCGATCGCCGAAGAGGTCTGGTCTTCGAGCTCTGATAAGAACACGCCCCTGTTCATCGGTTAAATTCAGAATATCCAAGGATTCAGACTCCCTGATATTCTGCAATTCCTTCAGCAGATGCTCAATGTCATTCCTCGATATGGCATCTTTCAGAAAAAATCTCACCGCCGTAAGGCGGATGATATCTTCGACATTCTCGCTTTCATCCTTGTACACTTCCCGTGCCGAATTAAGGTCTAGCCTCACTTTGTCTTGAGCCTGCTGGACAATTGTGTCGCCGATCAGGCGCATACCTACGATGACGGACAGGAAGACGCCTACCAGGATAACCACCGAGAAACTGAGAATTAACTTTGTTCTCAACGAAAAGTAGCGCATGGAGCACTCCACTTTCTTGAGCAAGCCGAAACCAAACTTTGTGTCTGGGAAGAAGTCAGAGATAAAACATCATAGCGCGGCTTTCAGCTTGACTCCCACGACATGATAATCAGTCCAGTTATCACCCTTTTCGCTGGACTGCCAGAGATAATAAGCCTCAATCTGTAGATGTTCTACTAACTGCCCCTTGAAGCCACCTGCTAGACGGTTGCGATAGAGTTTGCCCTCGTCTACAATGAGGAATATTTCATCGGCGAGATAGGGTCGAAAAAGAAATCTGGTCCAATTTGTAAGGATAGCAAAAGATAATTTGTTCCTGTACATCCAGATATTCTCCCTGCCCTCCCTGATGCGGCGCTCAATGCTATTTCTGTCTTCAAAACCAAATTTTCGCCAGCTCCATTTAAACGTCCCGTTGAGATGTGGTCGGTTTTCTTCCTTCCAATCGCCCTCTCTTTTCTCGTAAATCTGCGCATAGTCACATCCCAGAATAAACCAAGGGGTCGCTCGCCAAGCAATACCGAAGTCCGTATATCGATAATAGAGCTTCACCATATTATCGCCCAACCTGAACTGCTGTTCCAATCCCGCTTTCCATGACTCAGAGAGATTCACTTGCATGCCTCCCAAGCTCCAAAACTGCCAATCCCCGTCGTCGGAGGCGAAGGCTGCTAGCCCCGTCATTACTCCCAGGCAGGCGATCAGTATCATGACCATGAGTTTTTTCATCAGAATCTTCGTATTCTCAAGAATGCCGAAAAGGAGATCTCATAACGTAAGCTAGATTGATAGAAGTGTACGAGAGGAAATCTTCATTTTTCATAAAATATTACTTTGGGGGATATGAGGACAGCCGTTCCCCCTGAACCATGATAAGGACGCCAGGCAGGCTTCTCTCTCGCAACTTTTTCCAAAACCTGTTTCGAAAACCACACCGAGTACTCTTTGCTTGCACTACAATTATACTCTAATTAGAGTGTTTTGTCAAGAAAAAAATATACCTTTGCTCACTTTTCCAGAATCTTTCCGCATCATACATGAGTTTTCCGTTTAACCAGGGCTATTGCTCCCTTATAAGAAAGTAGTTCTGCTGGCCATGAGTTTTTTGAGAAAGCAGGCCCTCCTCCAAGAGGGTGCCCACGAGCTTGGCTACTTCGTGCCGGTGGCGGCCCAGAGCCTGTGACAATTGCTCTACTGTGCAGGGACGGCGTCCTAGCGTTTGAAGTAGAGCCTTCCTTAACTTCCCAGAACGTCTTTTACCATACACCGAGGGGGACTGTGTAATCACGCCGGTCCGCTCACCGAAGTACGCTTTTATCTCCTCCAGCTGCTTAGAGGTTAAAAGTCTGGCGAGGCCCTCAGCAGGCGGTCTGACAGCTGTGTTCAGATCGATATAGTCCGGCTCAATTCGGGGAAGGAGCTTCCGGATTCTCTCCAGCTCCTCGGGCCCGGAGTTGATGCCCTCCAACAGCATCACCTCCAGTCGGATACGTCCTTTGTAACGGGCACGAAAATCGACCAGTCCACCTACAATCCTTTCCAAATTCAGGGAAGAATGAGGTCTGTTCACTCGTTGAAAGGTCGCCTCAGTACCCGCGTCCAGAGATGGCAGAACAACGTCGGCCGCCAGCAGCTCCTCTTGGATCTGTCGATCCCAGAGGAGGGAGCCATTAGTGATAACCGCCACAGGGACCTCCGTCATTTTCTTAACCCTACGGATGAGCTTCCCCAAGTCGGCGTTTAGAGTGGGCTCACCAGATCCGGAGAAGGAGACATAGTCCATCGTCGTGCCGGACTTCAGGGTGTCCTTGATCTCTTTAAGGATAAGATGAGGGAGATAGAAGCTCCCTCGCTTGACCGTCTTTCCGGTGGTGTGTCCCAGTTGACAATAGATACAGTCGAAGCTACAAACCTTGAAGGGAATCACATCGACGCCCAGGGAGAGCCCCAAACGCCGAGAGACCACTGGGCCGTACAGGTACGAATTCTTTTTCACCAATTCCTCCTACACTGAGAGCAGATGGCCCTTGCCAGTCCGTATATAGCAATGCTAACGGCCACAGCACCGTTTGGGATCGCTACAGGGATTCGTGATGCCACAGCAGGAGGCGGAATTTTGAGGCGCAGAGTTACCAATTTTGGGCGTTGGTGAGCCACCCTTGAACATGAACCCCCCGCCCCCGGTGATCAACCTCTGAACCCGGCCCCCGCACCGCGGACATCGCTTCACAGGAGGATCCTTAATGCCCTGCGCCCGCTCAAACTGATGTCCACACTTCTGACAGCGATATTCGTAGGTGAGCATGAGTCTTCCTCCACGATATATCAACTTCGTATACACACAAGCCGGACCCCTTTGACCTGCCGAAAGATGGCTCCTTCCTGGATATGTGTAAGAACCATCTGGGGATCGGCAATCTGAACTCCGCATAGAGCGTCTAAACCGTTGTCGAGAAGAACCGGCGAGAGAGGCGTTGTGGCCCCCAACATGATTCGGAAGCTGTCTTTTCGACAACTTTTCAGAATCCCATCAAGGGTGTGGTTGATCAATGTAGTGGCGCTTATGGCTATCACATCGGCCAGGGGCAGTATTCGGCCGACTGCGCTTTCTGGCAGGTCGCCTGGCTGCAGTCGTTTTTCCAGCACCCAGAGAGCTTCGGCCTGATCCTTGATTCTGGTCACAAAAGGAAAGTGGCCGATGATAGCTATCCCCTTGCCGGTCCCTTTCTCCACAATCAGTTGTTCCGCATTGACCTCCTCTCCCTGAACTTCAGGCAGCATGGAGTTGATAGCCGCCAGGCCTATACTTGTCTCCAGGAGGCTATCCGAATGAGCCAACTGGCAGAGCTCCAGGGCGGACTTTTCCGTCAAGTGGCCAGCTTGCTCTACAGGCCGGGCCGGGTGACCAGGGCACTCATCCCGCAAAGCCGATGCCAAGCCCAGGTGACGACTCAACACGGCTATCCAGTAGGCACCGACCCGCACCTCTTGAACGGGATGGTCCGGACCCAACGTGGCGATGAGATCGTCGATGGGGAACATAACGCTATCCCTCTCTTGCAGCGGCTTTCTCAGCTTCTCGGCCTAAACGAAACCGTCAATCTCCTCCAAAACCCTGGTCACCCCAGGCAACCCTTACAGTGTCTGCTGAATCTTGATGCCCAGCAGGCAGACGAGCAAGGTGGACCGAAAGGTCGGGAACATCTCTCCCCTGATCTCATCACCCCTTCAAATTCTGCACCAGGCTCATGTGCACCATACCCAGCCCGGTTTCCAGACCTATGACCGCTCGCAGGGCTTGGAGAACTTTTTCCTCAGGGGTTATGTTTCTTTTCATCCGATCTGTGCGTGGGGGCAACCAAGGGGGTAAGTTGGCTGGCCGTCAGCGCCGCCAGATTCTCGTGTCCGCTGCCATCGAGCGCTTTGTAAATCTCCACATATTTGTCACGAAGGGTGTGGAACCCGATTTCGCCCAGTTCTCTGACAATGAGTGTATCGACGCCCTCTCGCTCCACGAAGTCGTTGACCACCGCCAGACCGGCGCGAATCTCCCTATTTCGAAAGGGATTGATGAACACGTGCGTTTGCAGCACATCCCCTCCCTCCAGACGGACCACGGCGAAGTAGGAAGCTCGCCCAAAATGGTTGGCCAGGTGAGAACTCAATCCCGATTGGTCCTCCAGAGGAATCATCACTGTTCGCCGTTGCGATTGAAATGGCTCGATATGAACGGTAAAGCTGTCTACATGGGGAAAGCTTTCCTTCAGACGGTCTACCACCTGATGAGAGATCTGGTGACCCCGGGTCACATCCACCGTTCGCCCAACTTCAATACTGACCTCACCAAACCAGAAAGGCCCTGCCCGACGCACCTTCAAACCATCCACCCCTCGGACACCCTCGGTGGTGCGGATGAGCTCGCTCATCCGCTTCTCCATCTTGGCATCCAGGCTGGCGTCCATTAGACCATACAAGGCCACTCGGCCATTCTTCACCCCTGCGTAGAAAACCAGCAGGGCGAGGCCCAGAGTGAGAACTCCCTCAACGTAGGGAACCAGGAAATAGCTGGCCCCGATGGCCACTAAAACCAGCAGGGAGGTGAAGATATCTGCCCGGGATTCGTCGGCATTGGCTAACAGGCTTTGCGCGTTTATCTGCATCCCTATGCGCCTCTCCCACCGAGCCACGAAAAAGGCGAAGAGAGCGGAGGCCAAGGAGACACCCATGGCTATTCCTGGCACACTGATATCCGGTGCAACGGATATTTTGCTCAGGCCTTCCAGAAAGAGCTCCACAGCAGCGTAGATGATGATGGCGGAGACCAGCAGAGTGGCCAAGGTCTCTGCCTTATAGAAACCGTAGGGAAATTTATGGGTGGCCTTCCGTGTGGCGATTTTCAGTCCAAACCAGGAGGCGAAGATAGCCAGAGCGTCGGCGGCGGTATGCACGGAATCTGCGACCAGGGCGATGGAGCCGCTGAGAACGCCCACGCCGGCCTTCAGCAAGGCCACCAAGAGAGTCGTCACCGTCACGACTCCGGCGACTCGCCGTCCTTCTTTGAGATCCACCATCTCTTTTCCCCGGCTCGGCATACCTCCCTCAGTGATCGCAGATGTTCTCGCCCATCTCCAGAGTTCCGTCTAGATATCCGCGAACCAACTCCTCAGGCGTGAGGGAGGCAGCACCGATGACCACCTGGATGCCCTGGCTCTCAAAATGGCCCTGAGCCCGCCTGCCCATTCCTCCGGCGATGATCACCTGGGCTCCCTGTTCATGAAGCCATCTGGGCAAGGCGCCGGGCTCGTGAGGCGGTGGAGTGGCCAATGTGGTCTTTTTAATCTGGCCACCCTCTGCCTCCACCAGGGCAAACTGCTGGGAGTGGCCGAAATGAGCTGCCAGTTTTCCCTGAGACACGGGAATGGCGATTTTCAGGGACGAAGTCTCTTTTTTCTGGGGGGCGCTCCTCTCAGATTTTGTCTCTGGGGGTAAGGTCTCCTTCCCATGCGATTCGCCCATTCCGACCAGAAGAGTTTGAACAACCCCTTCGAAGGCCTTGGCCGTTTCCGTCTTTGAATATTCGGACACGAAAGGCACGCCCTTGTCAGAGGCCTCCACCAATTGAGGATCGATGGGGATGCTGCCCAAGAAGGGCACGTTCATCTCCATGGCCATACGTTCACCACCACCCTTTTTAAAGACCTGGATTTCCCTGCCACAATGCGGACAGACCAATCCGCTCATGTTCTCGATGACGCCCAGCACGGGCACGCTCACCTGACGACAGAAGGTGATGGACTTGCGCACATCTATGACCGACAAATCCTGAGGGCTGGTCACCACTATGGCCCCGTCGATGTTGGGGATGAGTTGGGCTACCGATAAGGGTTCATCTCCCGTGCCCGGAGGAGAGTCGATGATCAGATAGTCCAGCTTGCCCCATTCCACATCCTTTAGAAATTGCTTGATGGCCCCCATCTTCAAAGGACCCCGCCAGATCACCGCCAGATCCTGTGCGCTCAGCAGAAATCCCATGGACATCACCTTGAGATTGGCGGACATCTCGATGGGTTGAATGGTCCCCTGACCCATCCGGGGCACCCGATCTTCAATGCCCAACAGCTTGGGTATGCTGGGACCATGAAAATCGATGTCTAACAGGCCCATATGATATCCGTCCAAAGCCAAAGTAATGGCCAAATTGGCGGCTACGGTGCTTTTCCCAACTCCACCCTTCCCACTGAGAACCATGATCTTGTGCTGTATTTCGCCCATCCTCTTGTTCAAGGCCTCCTGTTCCAACACCTGCATGGCCTCTCGATTGAGGCTCTTGGCCGCCTCCTTGCCAGTTTGCTGGCCAGCTTTCGCGCTCATCGTCACTCCTTTCTATGTAAGTCGACCTGCCACAAATCGCCTTCAACTCTCATATAGATTATTTACCTTGTAAACGGCCTTCAATTGTTCTTGCGATAAGTTGCTTCTTTCGCAATCTTATAATAGCTTACATCGAGTCGGCCCTCAGAGAACGACAACAGCCTGAAGGGTTATCAAACTTTGTCAAATATTTCCTTAACTTATCAAAACTCATCTTTAATTACCAGTTCTGCTCATAAAATTATGATACCAGCATAACAACCCCAAGGATATGGTACACCTCAGAGAAAATTAATTGGAGAAACCTTCTACTCCTTTAACTCTATGGCCAAGACAAAAAAGGGGGCCAGTGGTATTTGGCCAAAGGGGCCTTTCCACCAAGAAGATATGCGCATCTTAGCCCTAACGCCTAACTGACGCGATACCCTCCGGACCATGCTCATCAACGCAGGACCCGAGTAAAACCGGGTCTGAGAAAAAATTGTGGCGCGAGAGATGGCCCGTACACGACGACCGAGAGCCAACAGGCTCAGGGAGTTCAAAACACCCAATATGATCCCATTACGACTCACGCGAATGGCCTCAGCTAGGGCTTTCTCCGGGCGTGCTGTAGACTCCAGGGTGGTAATCATGGTGGAGAAATGAAAGCTCTTATCTGCGAAGGGAAGCTTGGCCGCATCACCCCAGCAGTAAACTATGTCGTTTCCGGAAAGCTGTTTGGCCTGCGAGAGCATCTTTCTCTCCAGGTCCAAGCCCCAGACCTGCCAGCCCAACTCCCGAAACCAGCGGGTGAAATGGCCCGTGCCGCATCCGATGTCCAACAACTGACGCCCCCTCGCTGGGCCCAAAGACTCCTCGATGAGACCTTTCTCTAAAACGTCGTACCTTCTCCCCCGTGAGGTCTGGTACCATGCCTCATAGATCTCAGCCACATCGGCCCAGCCGGGCTGTGTCCTGGCCAAAGGATTTACCCCCCCGCCAACTCATAGCTAATGTGTCGCCAGAGCTTCTCAATCTCCTTGGCGACAAGCCCACTGGAATACTCCACCACAGTCTTTCCCTGTACCATAGCTTTGGTAACCACTGTGTCATAGGGAATCCTGCCCATCAGCTTCAGCTTGCGCCCACGACAAAAATCCTCCACCTGGCCGGTCAGCTCCGGGTTGAGGTCGAATTTGTTCACACAGACCAAGGCCGGAATGTGAAAATGAGCAGCCAAATCCACCACCCGTTTCATATCGTGAAGGCCGGACAGCGTCGGCTCGGTCACCACCAACACGGCAGTGGCGCCGGCTATGGAGGAGATCACCGGGCAGCCGATGCCCGGAGCGCCATCTACGAGAACTAAGTCCAAACCCTCCTTTTCAGCCAGCAGCTTGGCATTCTGGCGGACCACCGCCACCAGCTTGCCCGAGTTCTCCTCGGCGATGCCTAGTTTGGCGTGTACCAAGGGACCGAAACGGGTGTCGGACAAAAACCACTGGCCGGATACGTTTTCCTGGAGCTTTATGGCCTCCTCAGGGCAGAAGTGGACGCAAACTCCACAGCCCTCACAGGCGATCTTGTCCACCACGTAATTTTCGGAGATGGCCTCGTAGCGACACACTTCTCGACATTTATCACACTGGACACAGCGCCCCGGGTCGATGACCGCCGATTTGCTGCTGCGAAAATCCTCCCGGTGTTTCACTCGTGGCTCCAAGAGCAGATGGAGGTCGGCGGCGTCCACATCGCAGTCGGCCAACACTTTCCTCTCAACTAGAGCTGCAAAAGAACCCACAATGCTGGTCTTGCCCGTTCCGCCCTTGCCGCTTATGACCACCAGCTCCTTCACTCTTTCACCTCCACGGAGGGAGTCAAAGCCACGATGTTCTCAAAAAGCGCCCCAAATTTCTCCTCATATTCAGGCACCGAGTCGAGAATCAACTGTCCCCGGGAATAGCCCTCGGCGATACGCCGGTCGTCGGGAATCTCCATCACAATGGGAATTTCCTCTTGGTGACAGTAATCGACCACTTTTCGATCGCCGACATCCGCTCGGTTGATGACCACACCATGGGGAAGTCCCAAGGCTCGCACCATATCTATGGCCAGCACAAGGTCGTTGAGCCCAAAGGGAGTGGGCTCTGTGACCAAAATGCAGATATCGCTGCCCTTCACCGCCTCGATGACCGGGCAAGAGGTTCCTGGTGGGGCATCGATGATGCTGGTGCCCTTGAGGGAAATTTCCTTCTTGACCTGTCTGATTAAAGGTGGTGACATAGCCTCCCCAATTTTTAGTATGCCGTGTACAAAGTGAACCCCGTTAGCGCATCCCTTCTCGATGATCCCTATCTCTCTGGGCACTTCGGAGATAGCTCCCTCAGGGCAGACCAAAGAGCACCCCCCACAACCATGACACAGCTCCGGGAACGTGAGCACCGCGTCTTTGATGCACACGATGGCGCTGAACTGGCAGATATCACCACACTGGCCACAGCCGGTGCACCTGTTTCGATCCACTTCTGGGACGGGCAAGCTGATCGTCTCAGAAGTATCAAAGGAGAGCCGGAGGAAGAGGTGACAATTGGGCTCCTCCACATCGCAGTCCAACAGCTGAACCTTCTGGCCCTTGCTGGCCAGACACATAGCTAAATTGGTGGCCACTGTGGTCTTCCCGGTTCCCCCTTTTCCAGAAGCGACAGCTATGATCATCCCATAAATCCTCGACGTGAACAGTTAGCGTTGCAGATGAATGACCTGACCCACTCCGCACTGAATATAATCCCTGCCGTATGTCTCCTGAAACATCTCGATGGCCTCTGTGCCGGTGCAGTGACAGGGGCAAGTTTTGGTGACGCCCAGGCCGCGAAACTGGCTCAGGATCTCTCTCACCTGCTTGCGGGAGGCCCCGAAAAGATGGAAGCCTCCCATCACTAAATGAGGAGGTTCTTTGCCAATATCCTGGCTCTTCTCAACCATTTCTATGATGCCGGGATGGGCGCAGCCCGTGATGACTACCAAGCCCTTGTCGGTTGTGATAACGAGGGCCTGCTCCGGGATGGCCTTTCCCATTTCACCCGTCAGGAATGCCCCCGGGCAAATCTCCACTGGCTCCTGAACCGTCAGCAGTTTCGCATCCCTCTTCGCCACCTCCTTTTTCAGGTGATCGGGGAACGCATCCAGCATATACACCGTCACTCGAGGATTCACCCGGAGAAAATCCGTCAGACCTCCGGTGTGATCGCCGTGAAGATGGGAAAGGACGACCACCTGCACTTCTTGAGAATCCAGACCCAGTCGCTCCATATTGTCCAGGAGGATCTCCCCCTGCCCACCCGTATCGAAGAGAATGGTCTTCTCCAACCCCTGGACCAGGCAGGAAAATCCCCAGGAAGGTACCAAGCCCTTAACGAGAGCTTCGTTATCATAAACGACGGTAATGGTGACGGAATCCACGGAGGCCACCTCCCCAGCCAAATTGAAATTGGGAACTAAGGACATCGCACACAGAATCAAAATGATGTTGCCAAACATGGTCAAAACTCACCTGAGCTCATTTTAAAGATGTCACTTCTAGCTCGATCTATTCATAAATTTGCTTTATGCCCCGCAGAGACTCCCCCTCTGCGGACAGAGCCTAAGGAGCAAGAACTCCCCAGTTGCAAATGAGTTGCAAATCGTTTGGCGGTTTCGAAGCACGTAACGTGAATCGTGATTCGTTATTCGTGGTTCGAGAAAACCCACCAACTGCTCCTGCCAACTGCCACTGAGAGGAATCGGCCCCCATGATCCGGGAACCGGCGAAAACCGAGACTAGAAATTAGAGATTTGTGAAAATCTTGCTAACTGCCACTGCCAATTGCTGATCTCATCCCATCTCCTCAGCACCGCGGGCGAGCGCAGCTCGCCCGTATATTCCCTCCTATTGCCATTGCTATCGCCATTGCTGTGGTTATTTCTTTTTCTCAAGCTCCGCAATTCGCTTTTGTATCTCATCCAGCTGTTCCGATATAGCCCGGGCTTGCTGCTTCAGCATATCCAGTTCCTGCTCCTTGGACATCTGAGGAGGGGAACCTGTCATAGGACCCCCGGCCATACCAGCGCCCATGCCTCTTCCCATGCCTCTTCCCATACCTCTTCCCATACCCCTTCCCATACCCCTTCCCATACCCATGCCTGGCCCCATACCACTCCCCATGCCGGGTCCGGGCATGGCAGGCTGGGGAGATTGTTGGGCGGCCTGCTCACCCGCTGCGCCGCCAGACACACCAAATTTGCTGTCCACACTGGGCCCGGATGCTGCTGAGAACACCCCGGATTTAAACTTCTCCACAGCCTCTTTGACGGGCCCGCTGACCCCGACGATCACCTGAATGCCGGCAGCTCCAAAAGTCTGAAAGGCATTGGGGCCGCAGTTGCCCGTCAACACTGTCTGGACCTCTCGCTGGGCCAACAGCTGAGCTGACTGGATACCCGCTCCTCCCCCCAAGGCGATGTTGGGATTCTCAATCCCCTCAAACTCCATGGTATCGGGATCGACGATCAGAAAGTAAGCACAACGGCCAAATCGGGCCTCCACCTGGTGGTCAAGGGTTGGCCCAGTGGATGTCACAGCAATTTTCATGAAATATCCCTTCTGCTTTTATGTGATTGGACACGTCCCCGTCGGACAGGAACCACTTGGAGTGGTCGAGCCACTGGCCATCCTGACGTTCGGAACGGACAGGAGCCTTCGCATTTGGTTGCTTCCACACTTCTCGCAGCGGTGTTCCTCCGTGGAATTTGCAGAACTTTCCAGAAACTCCGTTACATGCCGACACTTCTCACATCGGTATTCGTAGATGGGCACTCTCATCACCTCGATCTAAAAGCAGGTTCTCAGGGAGATGTTGGCCATCCCCCTGAGAACTTGGCATCCTACTTTTTCTCCTCTTGACCAGCTGTCTCCAATTCCTGGATTCGCTTATTGATCTCCTGGAGGGCATCCTCAAAGTACTTGGCTTGATCCTTCAACCCCTCCAGCTCCTGTTCAGGAGCTATCTGGGGAGAGTATGGCCAGCCAAAAGCTGGATAAGGTTGAACTCCCCAGCCAAAGCGCGCCCAGCCAGGAAGGCCAGTGGCATAATACCAGTGGCGCCAGCCACGTCCCCAACCACCACCGCCCCAGAAACCTCGCCCAGGAATTAGATTCATGTACCCCGGCATGTCGTATCCAGCACAATAGCCGGCAGCACGTCCTGTTCTGGGACCCATTCCCATGGGACCCGTTCTGTCTCCTCCTGGCATTTACTTATCCTCCTTTCAAACAAAGTGTTAGGTGAACATTACCACCCCCGCCCAAACCATCTTCGCCCCCCTCCTCGGCCCCGACCACGGCCACGGCCGAAGCCCGGCCCAAAGTATCGCGCCGGGAATCCGCGTCCGTAGAAGGGCACCCCAGCATAGGAGTATGCTGTCGGGTATCCCGTTTGTGCAAACGAAATGCCAGCTCGACCCCAATAGGGGTTCATAAAGCCGGGGGTGGGGTAACCGGCACACAAACCGGCTGCTCTCCCCGTCATGGGACCCATTCCCATGGGACCCGTTCCATCTCCGCGAGGCATCGAGATCGCCTCCTTTCCATCTATTTGCGGCTCTCTGGAGGAATAGCTCACCGGCACACCTCTGAGGCCCGCATAGCCCTGGACGCCGGGATCGCCGTCTTTCTGCGAACCTTTCAAAATGCAGTAACCCAGACCACGTCCCGTCATAGGCCCTGTGCCGTTAGGTCCTGTCCCGTCAAATCCTGGCATGGTCCATCATCCCCTCTCTGATGTCCAACCGGTCTGGATGTCGACAATCGCATATGGGCTCATCTGGCCCTGCTCATGGGCATCCCGCAACTTGGACAGGTCATGCCCATACAGGGCACGCCCCTTTTGTGCGGCACCGTTTTGCCACAGTTGGGGCAAACGCAGTTACCACCTAAGCCAAGGCCAAAGCCTCCCATTCTGCCTCCTCCGCCTCCCCGGCCCATTCCTCTTCCCGTACCCGGGCCTTTCCCCGTAGGCCCCGTTCCGTCACCCCTTGGCATTCGACTCACCTCCTTGATTTTCACAATTCTTCAGTGCTTGATGCAAAGTGTCCACGGCTAACTTAGCGCAATGCAGGTGAGATTCTGGCAATCCACCCAGGGCTATCAACAATGTCTCCTGATTGAGGGCAGCTGCCTCGGTTATGGTTTTGCCTAAGGCCAATTGAGAGAGTACGCTGCCGCAGGCCACCGTCGGACCGCATCCATCGGTCAGAAACCCGATTTCAACGATTCGATCCTTATCGATCTTCAGACCGATGTACATGGTATCACCGCATGGGCCGGTGATAACCGATACCCCATGAGGATCGGAGATCTCTTTTAAGTTTCTTGGTTTAAGATAATTATCGATCACCCGCGGGGAGAAGATCTTACGATCCTCCGCCAGGATAAGTTCCTGAAGTTCTTTGGTCCACTGATCGGAGGCATTATCCATTTGGCCGATTCCCATCTCCAAGTGCTTCAGCATCCTCTCTATCGAGGTTGTGGAGACCCGCCTCTTTGACGACCAAACTCCCTTCCTGGACGCCCAGATCCCTGGCCAGCACAGGACATTTGGCCTTCAGCAAGTAGAAGATGTGTTTATCTATGTGACTGAGGGTCTCATAGTTACCCTGCCCTTTGGAGATGATCAGGTCGGCCGCTGCAAATCGCTGGCGGAACTCCGGCGAGCAATCCTCCAAGATGGTCCCCGGAGCATCGGATCCGTTGTCGATCACCGGAATGAGCCCATTCAATCCGGTGTCATTCAGGTCGCTCATGGTGATGTCATTAATGGCCGGACCTCCCCGGACCACAAATGTCACCTTCTCCCGGGGAAGATGCTCTAGAAGAAGCCGATCAAAGAAGACCTCCCCAGCGTTGTCTCCCAAGTAGAGGATGTCTTCAGCCTGATCTATGGCCTGCC
The DNA here is from genome assembly GCA_001304015.1 of candidate division Zixibacteria bacterium SM23_81. GTDB lineage: Bacteria > SM23-81 > SM23-81 > SM23-81 > SM23-81 > SM23-81. The sequence goes on from LJUY01000016.1 coordinate 36,924, forward strand.
AAAAGCCTGCCCTGTCGTCTATGATCAGCTCATCCGAAAGAGCTGGCTCCAGAATGGAACCTATTTTCGTCCCCAGGTCGAAACCTGGGGGACCAAAATCAAGGACATTGCCGGCAACAGCCAGCCTGAGGGCCGAATCTTTTGGATTTTCAGATCGGGCCACCATCTTTTTAACCTGAGGATAGCTCTCAGCACACAGCATGTTGTAGCGAAGTTTCTCAGCCCGGTAAGGATCTGGGTCGCCAGTTTCTTCCCGCACTATTCGGTGAATTCTCTGGCCCATATGTGGCGGGGTGAGGTTAAAGGAGAAGTCAGCGGTTTCGCGCAAAACTCGCTTCATAATTCGAGCCTGTACCCGGTCATCTTGGGTTGCCATGCGGCTGGCTTCCAGGGCCTGTCGAAAAAAACAGGGAATGCAGTCCAGAAACGTTTTCACTAGTTCAGCCCCAGTGATCGGGAACGTCCGGACTTTGGGTGAACTCAAGCTGTTCCTTTTTGAACTTCTCTACTACTTGGCCCACGGTGCCCTGGATGCCCACCACGACCTTTACGGCCGCTTCCTTCAGGACCATGAAGGCATTAGGACCGCAATGTCCCGCGATGACAACCTCCACCCCTTTATTGACCACAGTCTCGGCGGCTTGAATGCCCGTCCAATGGTCAACGTTGAGATTCTGGTGGTTGTCTATTACCTGGACGTCCTCCGTATCGGTGTCGATGACCAGAAAGAAATTCGCCCTGCCAAACCGCTGGTCAATTTCTGACTCCAAAGTGCGGCCGGTGGATGTTATGGCGATTTTCATGGTAACTCCCCCGACTAGGGGGCGGCGGACACCGCCCCCTTTGCAATCCATTAATTCTCACTTGGTCTTTTTCTTGCCCTCGGCCTCCATATCGCCTATGCGCTGACGAATGGCCTGAAGCTCCTGATCCATGGCTTTCGCCTGGGCCTTCAAGGATTCCAGCTCTTGCTCCGGAGTCCACTGGGTCGGAGACGGCGCTCCCCAGTATGGAGGCGGATATCCCCCATATATGGCCTGCCAGCCCCAGCCGCGCCCACCACCCCAGGCGCGACCTCTGCCACCGCCCCAGGGAAGACCGCCGCGGCCAACGCCGCGAGGAAACACTCCCGGACCGTAAGCAGGACCCACACCAGGAGGACAGAAACCGAAACCTCCGCCGGTTCTCGGTCCCAAACCACGAGGACCAGTTCCATCAAATCCTGGCATGTTCGACACCTCCTTTCTAAGAAACATCTAAATGCTTAGTGGCACGGTCTACTCATAGATTTGCTTCATGCCTCGCAAAGGTTCTTGCCTCTGCGGATAGGGTGTTGCCTTCGTCGTGAGTCGGTTGGCGGTATCGAAGCTGGTAACGTGAATCGTGGATCGTGATTCGTGCTTCGAGGAAACTTGCCAACTGCCACTACCAACTGCCACTTCTATTGCCATTGCCAATCGCCATTATGTTTTTCTCAAATCTCGGCTCTCGGTTTTTCAAGGCTCCATCGAATTTGATGAATAATTCGCATTGTGCTCTGCAAATCAACCCAGAAACCATGGAGAGCCTTCCCCTTTCCCCCGCCGGCGCCATCGCCGGCATCTGCCTCCGGGCCCGACCGCCAATCGCGACCGCAGCTGCCCCGTTAAGAGCAGCAGGATGACCTCCTCGATATCGCCGGTCACCCAGGGAAATACCCTCACCCCGCGCCTGGTCAGAGACCGCAGGGTAAAACGGTTGATGCCACCACAGATGACCACATCCACACCTCGCTGATAAACCCAGTTGATTCGGGCCAGGGGATTTTGCCCCCCCATGGAGAACCTTTCCCTCCCGGTGATTTTCTCCCCATCTATCGTGATCAGTAACATGTCGGGCGCATGGTCGAAACGAGGAGAGACTCGCGATTCGAAGACAGGAATGGCTGCGGTCATGGTCAACCTCCAACCTCGTGGAAGGCAAGGAGTATGCCAAAGGCCAGAGATTTTTCTGGAGCGCTATAAGCTCAACTTTTAAAAGACCCTACAGATAAGAAGCCGTTGTACTCTGCGAGAACATCAAATCATTTTGATTGCAATATCGCAATATTCTGTGCTTAAATGTTGCGGATTTGCAATATTCTCGTCATTCTGCCTTTATGCCCATACGTTTCATCTTGCGCCACAGGGTGCTGGGGTGGATGCCCAAGGCCCGTGCCGTCTTACCCCTGTGACCAGCATTTGCTACCAGAGTCTCCCGGATGACCTTGGCCTCCGATTCTGTGAGGGGATCGCCCAAGGCCTCTCCCTCAATTCCCGCCGCTTTCATCCTCCCGGAAATCTCCTCGGGAAGGTGTTCCAGCTCTATCACCTTACCTCGACACAGGACGAAGGCATGTTCGATGATGTTCTCCAATTCCCGTACATTGCCGGGGAAATCGTGGCGCATGAGCAGATCTAAGACCTTCGCAGACACACCAGTTATGTGCTTTCCTTTCTTAAGGTTGAAGCTGTGAACGAAGTGTTCCACCAGCAGGGGGATATCCTCCCGGCGCTGGGCCAGGGGCGGCAGATCGATCTTGACCACATTCAGCCGATAGTACAGGTCTTGACGGTAACGTTCCCCCTCCACAAGCTCAGCCAAGTTTCTGTTGGTGGCAGCGATGACACGCACGTCTGCCTTGACGGGAGCAGTAGCTCCCAGGGGCTCATACTCCCGTTCCTGAAGCACCCGAAGCAGCTTCACCTGCATGGCCGGGGAGATGTCCCCGATCTCGTCCAGAAATATAGTGCCCCCCTGGGCCAACTTAAAGCGACCCGGCTTGTCCTTCTTGGCGTCGGTAAAGGCTCCTTTGATATAGCCGAAAAGCTCTGATTCCAGAAGGGTGTCCGGGAGAGCTCCGCAGCTGACCACCACATAAGGCCCTTCTTTTCTGAAGCTGAGGTCATGGATGGCTCGGGCGAAAAGCTCCTTCCCGGAACCGCTGGGCCCCTGGATCAGAACGGTGCTGTCGCTCTCAGCCACATCGGGAAGAACGACAAAGATTTCCTGAATCCTGTGATTCTTGCTGATGATGTCCATGAAGGTATACCTCTTGGTGATCTCCTTCTTCAGCTCCTCAAGGGCGGAGAGGTCTCGGAAGGTCTCCACACCGCCAACCACCTTGCCTGCCTCATCCCGCAGAACGGCGGTGCTGATGCTGACAGGTACTCTGGTGCCCCGATTGTTCAGAACATCGATGGGCACGTCGATGATCTGCTGACCCGTCTCAATGGTCTTTTTCAGGGCACAGGCCGTCTGGCATATGCTGGCCTGGAAGACATCGCTGCAGCGCTGGCCGATGGCATCTTCCTGGGAGACGCCGGTGATCTGCTGGGCAGCCTTGTTAAAGGAGGTGATCCGCCACTCGGTGTCCACGGTGAACACGCCATCGGCGATGCTGTCCAGAATGGTTGACAGAAAGCGGTCCTGTTTTTGTTTCTCCATGACTTGCTCCTGTCCATTAGCAGTATATGGTAGAAGTTTATTGCAATGCGTATTGCATTATTGCAATATACCATTTTCTCAAGCTTGTGTCAAGGTCTATTTTTAGGATAGTACTGCGCACCTGACATTCCCTTGGGATACGCCCCTTCTCTTTCTTTGCAACAGAATCCCTTCGGAACTAGCTTGTTAAGGCTTAAGTGTATATGGTCCTCACCATCCAGCTCGACCTGTTGTTCCCCTCATAGTTTTCAGAGACCCCCGCATTTTGGAGCGTTTTTTGCACAATTTCATCGTACGCTAAAAAACTCGCAGCTGCTACTCCCCAAAATCATGAGCAAAATTAATACATTACTCAACTAAAGATCCGTAAGTGTACAGAATTACATATAGTTGCATAATATATGCTGCAGAAATTAGGCAATCGCCTAAATCCTAAACTTTTTCAGCGATAAACTCTTTCTTCAGAATATAGCTATGAATTTTCTCTTGAAATCCTTTGATTTGTTGAGTAATTTACTAGATAGGTCAATCATAATACTTAGCAAGTTCTAAATGGCCATGAATAAAGCGAAGTTAGAATATACTGCCAAAGCGACCCGTCGTGGTAAGCGGGCTGAGGACTTTCGAGCTTTATCGCGTCGAATATTGCGTGGCTCGAATCGTAGCGTGCCTAGAGTCGATTACCTACGAGAAGTTTCCATGATGCTGATGGAATTCTCTCTTAGCGACGCCATGGAGCTTTGGGTAAAGGAAGACCACGATTATTTTCGTTGTCGCACTGTGTTATGCCTGGCCGGGTGTTACCATTTCCAGGTCATGTCCAAGTTACAATTTAAAGAAGTGAAAAAGGTCGCGCACTCCAGGTGCGATGAGAATATTGCCCGATTGGCTTGGAAAATTATCCAAGGTCGATTTGATGCCTCTCTATCTTCTTTCACCGAAAAAGGTAGTTTTTGGACAGGTGATCTAAAAAAAACGGACTTTCTTCCTCCAAAAACCGCTGAAAAAGGCCGCGCTGATGGTTCTTGGGACGAGGAAGACTACAAGTCGTTGGCCTTAATCCCCCTGATGATCAGCCGTGAGAACATCGGGGTTTTGCAGTTGAAAAGTCGACAAAGGAACTTCTTCACAAAAACAGAGCTCAAGCACTACGAAAGAGTTGCTGAAACTCTTGCATTGACACTGGTGAATCAACAAGCTCAAGCTGCATTACGCGAGCGGGTGAAGGAACTGACCTGCCTTTATGGTATCGCCAAGGCTGCAGAACGGCCTGGAGCACCATTGGGAGAGGTTCTCCAGAGCATTGTCGAACTTTTTCCTCCTGCCTGGCAATATCCAGAGATCACGCACGGTAGAATTATAGTTGACGAACGCATTTATGCAACGCCGGGCTTTCTAGATAGTGATCAGAGGCAGGTAGCGAATATTATCGTGAGCGGAGAAGAGCGCGGGATGGTCGAAGTTGTCTATTCGGAGAAAAAACCAGACTTGTTTGAAGGCCCATTCCTGAAGGAGGAGCGAAGCCTGATTAACACTATCGCTAGGCAGGTGGCTCTGATCATCGAGCGGAGAGAGGCAGCAGAGGATAGAGTGAAGCTTCAAGATCAGCTGAGACATGCGGATCGCCTGGCCACCATTGGGCAGCTGGCTGCAGGGGTTGCCCACGAGTTAAATGAGCCCCTGGGGAATATCCTGGGATTCGCGCAGCTGGCCCAAAAGGGAGCGGAAATACCCGATCAGACAAGGCAGGATGTGGAAAAAATAATAAATGCCTCACTGTACGCCCGCGAAGTCGTCAACAAGCTGAAGCTTTTCGCCCGGCAAACCCCCCCTCAGAAAACGCAACTGGATTTAAACAAGCTGATTGAAGAAGGGCTTCTATTCCTGGAATCCAGGTGTGCTAAAGCTGGAATTGAACTGGTACGATCTCTATCGCCCAATCTTCCAGAGATTACTGCCGATCAGGGGCAGTTGCACCAGGTTCTCGTCAATCTGGTGGTCAATTCCATTCAAGCCATGCCGGAGGGCGGCAAGCTGATCATACGAACAGCAGCTACCCCCAACCATGTCTCGCTCATTGTAGAAGACACCGGTACAGGAATGAATCATGAAGTAAAGAGGAAGATATTCATCCCCTTCTTCACGACAAAGGATGTGAATGAGGGAACAGGTTTGGGTCTCGCGGTGGTCGATGGAATTGTCCGTTCCCACGATGGTTCCATAGAAGTCGAGAGCGAAGTTGGCCAGGGCACTCGATTTGAGGTTCAACTGCCCTTAAAGCAGCGCCAGAAAGAACAAGAGAGTGAATAGGCATGTCGCCTTTGGATCAAAAAGAGCGTATATTGATCGTTGATGACGCCCCAGACACCTTGGAGATGATTCAGCGGAATCTCACATCCCAGGGCTATGAGGTGTTTACCGCTCCTGGTGTGGTGGAAGCTATTAAATTTCTGGAGGGCACGCCGGTTGAACTGATCATCACGGATCTCAAGATGCCCAAAGTTAGTGGAATGGAACTGATCAGACATGTTCGCGAAAACCTAAAAGATACTGAGGTTATGATGATCACCGGTTATGCCACCGTTGAGGGAGCCGTGGAAGCGGTAAAATCTGGCGCTGAGGAGTATCTCAGCAAGCCTTTTACAGACCAAGAGCTTTTCAACGCGGTCCGACGTACACTTGACAAGTTGCATATGCGCCGGACGCAGCGGGTTCCAGCAACCGAAAAAGCCCCTTCGACATACGGTCTCATCGGTGAATCCAAGGTGATGCGCAAAGTGTTTGATTCCATTGCTAAAGCGGCCTCAACTCCAGCTACCATTCTCCTCTCTGGAGAAAGTGGCACTGGCAAGGAGTTGGTGGCCAGAGCCATCCATTATAGCAGCCAGCGGGCATCAGCTCCATTTGTTCCCATTAACTGTGGAGCCATCCCCGGGGAGTTATTTGAGAGCGAGCTTTTTGGGCATGTTAAAGGATCTTTTACGGGCGCGAGCGAATCCAGAGCTGGTTTCTTTCAAACTGCTGACGGTGGTACCATTTTTCTAGACGAAATTGGCGAAATGAGCCTTTCCTTGCAGGTGAAACTACTTCGTGTTCTCCAGGACAAGGAAGTCTTTATGGTCGGATCCACACGTCCCCGAAAGGTTGATGTCAGAATTTTAGCGGCCACGAACATGGATCTACCAGGACTTGTCAAGAAAGGAACTTTTCGCGAAGATCTTTTCTTCCGTGTATCTGTCATCGCTATTGCAATTCCACCGTTGCGCGAGAGGAGGGACGACATTTTATTGCTGGCAAATCATTTTTTGAATAAATTTTCTGAGGAGTTTGGCAAGCCCATTCCTCGCTTTTCTGATAAGGTCCTACAGCTATTCAAGAACTATGCTTGGCCAGGGAATGTCAGAGAATTGGAAAATATAGTCCAGCAACTTGTGGTCATGACGGAAGGGAATATCATAGATATTACCGACATGCCATCGCATATGCGGTTCTCAGCTTTGCGAGGCACGGGCCTGGATCGCACCCTGGCGGAGGTCGAAACCGAACATATCCGCAATGTCCTGGCCAGCGTGAATGGAAACAAGACAAAAGCCGCTCAAATTCTTGCCATTGATCGAAAAACCCTCCGGGAAAAGTTGAAAAACCAGCCTCCGTCCTCATCATCCTGAGCACCTCACAGATTGGGGAAAATCTCCCCAGTGGTAAAAATCTCCCCATAAAAACTCCCTCCATTTTAAATCCTCATCTGTCTCCTTGAAAGGAATTGAACCTCTACATCAATATCTCCCTTCCATTATATCTCATTGATTATTAACGTATTAGCCAAGAGGCCCGCTTATCCAATGGGGACCTCGAGTGTTGTCAGCTTCGTTAGAGTCTCCTTTGGCACGACCTTTGCCTTTTGCTCATATTGGCAGTGAAAGAAGAGACGTGGCGCAAGATTGAAAAACAGGGTCCTTTTTTCAAGGAGGCTTAAGATGAAAACGGCCCTAAAAGAAAGACCGGCGGTAAAGCCAAAGCGTGAAAAGCTTGTGGCGAAAAAAACGCTTGTGCTGGAAGAAAAGCGGCTGGGGAAAGAAAGCCCCGTGGTGAAAGAAAAAGCTATTCAGGAGATTCCAGAAAACATGGGTCTCTGCACCACTTGCAACGAGGCACCAAACTGCGCTCATGCAAAAAACTCGAAGAAACCGATCTTGTTCTGCGAGATGTTCGACGACTCTCATCCGCGAATGGAGACAGCAGTCCCAGAGCAATCAGCAACCGCTGGGGAGACCAAGAAGCCTCAAGTCGCATCTGCTCCAGAGAAAAGCGAGACCAGCAAGCTTAAAGGGCTGTGTGTCAATTGCGACAACCGGGAGACCTGCACTTTTCCGAAACCCGAAGGAGGCGTCTGGCACTGTGAGGAATACGCTTAGAGAGGATCCGGCAACTTTGGCCCATTGAGACCTGTTGTTGCCGAAGTGAAACTCAAGGAGTTTGTCATGAGCAGTAAAACAGTAGTTGAAAAAGTGCCAAAGGTTATCAGCGAGAGGGCCGAGCAGGTCAGCGTGGAACAGATGCCCAAGCCTGTGAAAGCCAGCGTTTACGACAACGTCACCAAACAATTCAATAAAGCTGCTGACCTCATGAAGCTTGACCGCAACATACGTAAGATTCTCGCAACCACCATGAACGAGATTGTGGTCCATTTCCCGGTGAAAATGGACGATGGACGGATTGAAATATTTACCGGTTATCGTGTCCAGCACAACAATGCACAAGGTCCTTTCAAAGGCGGTTTGAGATTTCACCCCGATGTGGATATCGACGAGGTCCGAGCGCTGGCGACCTGGATGACGTGGAAAGCAGCCATCACCCAAATACCCTTTGGCGGTGCCAAGGGAGGGATCCAATTTGACCCTTCCGAATACTCACGGACTGAACTTGAAAGGATTACGCGCCGGTTTACCTTCGCCCTAGGAGATACCATTGGGCCGGAGTACGACATCCCCGCGCCAGATGTGAATACCAATCCTCAGATCATGGCCTGGATTCTGGATACCTATATATCCCTGAGGCCACCGACGCGCAGACAAAATGACCTCCATGTTGTTACTGGCAAACCAGTCGAAGCCGGAGGCAGTCTAGGGCGAGACAAAGCCACTGGCCAGGGCGTCGTGTATATGATCGAAGAGTGGGCCAAAGACCATAAGTTCGATTTGAAAGGCGCCACCTATATCGTCCAGGGCTTTGGGAATGTCGGTTCCTGGGCAGCCCGATTGATGCAACTACTGGGAAGTAAGCTTATTGCTGTTGAGGACGCTACTGGGGCTATTTACAGCGTCCGGGGATTAGATGCCAAACACCTTGCCGCCCACGTCAGACAGAAAGGTGGAGTTGCCGGCTACAAGATAGCCGAACCCATCGATCACGAGACCTTTATGAGAACGAAAGCCGACATCTTTATCCCTGCCGCACTGGAAAACCAAATTACTGTCGAGACAGCGCCTTGGCTAATGGTCAAGTTGGTGGCTGAAGGCGCCAACGGACCCACAGATCCAGATGGCGACGAGATCTTGCAGAGCCGAGGAATCGACCTGATTCCCGATATTCTCTGCAATTCAGGGGGTGTGATCGTCAGCTACTTTGAATGGCTGCAGAACAAGAGAAGCGAATCCTGGGAACTCGAGGAGGTCGACCAAAAGCTGCATAAAAAGATTATCAGCGCCTATCGACGTGTTCGTGATACTGCCAGGGATCACCAAACAGATTGGCGTACGGCCGCTTATATTGTGGCCCTGTGTCGCCTGGAAAGGGTCTATAAAGAGCGGGGCATCTTTCCGTAATCAGCAGAAGAAATGGTTCCCAGAGATTAGTAATCAGAAGTGGTTTCATCTGTTTGGGATTATCTCGATAATCTATAAACGGCGCTTATCGCCCGCCCCATGGGGGTCGGGCGATTTTTTTTAGCATCACATAGACTCTATCCTCTGGGGAAACATGGGCACGACGCAAACCTCAGCGATGGGAGAAACATCCCTCTCTTTAAGGCAAAATAGTGCCATCTCGATACGTCGAACAGCTACGACGAATGACAATAATCATAAAAAAACCATGCTCTCTTGCATGGGAATAATGCCCCACTTTTTCCCAAAATGCGGGAAAAAACACCTCGGTTTTCGGGAAATAAACCTTGACAAAATTCAGTCCGCAAACAATATTAAGAGACTATGCATATTATTTAATTATCAGATTACCAAATATCGTCACCTGTCTTTTCGAAAGGGGGTTCATCTGAGTCACAAATAAAACCCGCTGTCACCGGCATCAGTGACAACGGTCCTTTTGAATCAATTTGACTCAAGCGCAGTCCTTTTTTGTTCTAGAAGCACAAACTGAGGAGCTCAACAGAAAGGAGCGGTTCATGTCCGAGTTCGTGGACTCCATTATGGAACACGTGAAGGCTAAAAATCCCGCCCAACCAGAATTTCACCAAGCAGTACTAGAGGTGGTGGAATCCTTAGAGCCGGTGATCCAGCGAAATCCTCATTATCGCAAGGCCAAGATCCTCGAGCGGATACTGGAGCCGGAACGGGTAATCATGTTTCGCGTGCCCTGGATGGATGACAAGGGCGAGATCCATGTCAATCGCGGTTTCCGCATCGAGATGAACAGCGCCATCGGGCCCTATAAAGGCGGGCTACGCTTTCATCCCACTGTAAACCTCGGCATCCTCAAGTTCCTGGCTTTCGAGCAGGTATTCAAGAATGCCCTCACCACACTGCCCATGGGAGGTGGCAAGGGTGGCGCGGATTTCGATCCCAAAGGCAAGAGCGACAATGAGGTAATGCGTTTCTGTCAGGGCTTTATGAATGAGCTGTTCCGTCACATCGGCCCGAAAACGGACGTGCCCGCGGGGGACATCGGTGTGGGCGGCCGTGAGATAGGCTTCCTTTTCGGCCAGTACAGGAAGCTGACCAACGAGTTTACCGGGACCCTCACCGGTAAGGGATTAAACTGGGGCGGATCCCTGATCCGACCCGAAGCCACCGGCTACGGGGCGGTGTACTTTGCCGAGGAGATGCTGTCCACCCGCGGCGAAACCATGGAGGGCAAGACTTGCCTGGTCTCCGGCAGCGGAAATGTGGCCCAGTACACTGTGGAAAAGGTCAATCAGCTGGGCGGCAAAGCAATTACTCTCTCTGATTCCAGCGGCTACATCTTTGACGATGAGGGCATAGACGAGAAGAAGCTCGCTTTCGTCATGGAATTGAAGAACGTCCGCCGCGGCAGGATTAAGGAATATGCCGAAAAGTATAAGAATGTCACCTATACTCCTCGGGATCCCAAGGCCAATGACAACCCCCTGTGGGATCACAAAGCAGATTGCGCCTTCCCCTCAGCCACACAGAACGAAATCAACGGTCAGGATGCGCAGAATCTAGTCAAAAAAGGCGTTTACGTTGTCTCAGAGGGCGCCAATATGCCCACTACCATCGAGGGCATCAACATCTTCCTGGACAACAAGATACTTTTCGGCCCCGGCAAAGCGGCCAACGCCGGCGGCGTGGCCGTCTCCGGGCTGGAGATGTCCCAGAACAGCCTTGGCCTGGGCTGGTCCCGTGAGGAGGTGGACGAACGTCTTCATGGCATCATGCGCAGCATCCACAAGACCTGCGTCCAGGCCGCCGAAGAGTACGGTGTTCCAGGAAACTACGTCAGTGGAGCTAACATCGGCGGTTTCATTAAGGTGGCCGATGCCATGATGGACCAGGGCCTTATCTAACGAGGCTCCCGCATATATGGCCAGGACTAGATAGTTCTAACGGTTACTTCTTACTCACCAGAAAGGAGATCAGACGCCATGATCGTAGGATACCTGGAAGGAACGGATGGTCAGCTTCTAACCAATTTGGTGGTCGAGGGTGTCGATACTCTACCTCTCAGCAATGGATGGGACGGCCATGGAAAAACCCTCGGGCATATCACCCCCAGCGACAACATCTCCCTGATAGTGGGCTATTTGCACAAAGTTTTCCATCGGGGACAGGACGTGACGGCCAAGGATGTGCTCTACAACTGCATCCTCCACAAGCTTCCCATCATGCTCATGGTTCCCGAGTGCAATTGGGACGCCGCCCGGGAGATACTGGGAGAGGTGCAAGACGACGTCACGCTGGTTGATCCGGAAAACGTCCTGCCTGAAATCCTGAAGAAGCTGGGCAAGGATCCGAGCTGTGCGACGTGAGTCTGGGTAGCTGACAGGATAGAGGCAGGGATGGCTATCGTTGTCCGTGAGGATGACAAAAAGCCTGGGAGAGCAATCTTTCAGGCTTTTTTTCATGGGCTGGAATGGAAGCCGATGGATTCTCAGGCGATGTTAGGCACTTTTCTGGACTTTATTGAACCTATAGAAAATACTTGATTTTAGTGAAAAGACGAGGTATATATTGAGCGGACATCATCTTCGTGTCAAAGGGAGTCTGCCTCAGAGATTTGCTATGCCCGGATAGATCAGCAGGTCTGTCTCGTCGATGACCAGGCCTACGCGTTTGGACGGTGCCAAAAGAGTGGAGGAGAAAAAGGGGCCGACGGCCAGGCTTGCTTGCTGCCTCAATTGCCTTCGCCGTCGTCATCCTGCTAGAGGCGCAGATACATCTTTGAGATTTTGAGCCGAGGACATCTGAGAGAGGCGGGGAAAGTGGATCCGTTGTACTACTCATACTTCGTCTCGATGAATTTGCTTCTGGTCTGTAAAAGTCAACAGCTTGCCGGACAGTTTTGGGTTTGATTAAGCGGCTTGTTTTTGTTCTTTGAATTCGCTAAAAGCTGACATGGGAGTTTTTCCGTTGTT
>LJUY01000057.1 GCA_001304015.1 candidate division Zixibacteria bacterium SM23_81
GGTGGCGTCCCATTTTACTGTTGGTTTTTTATTCTCTGGCTGAAGCGAATCCAATTGATACCAGCGGTGTCTATACCAGCTAACTGAAGTGGGTTCTTCCCGTTGTTCTTTCTATTTTTCTTCCGGCAGTCGGTGAACTTTTTGAAGCGGTACCACATAATCAGCATCTTCAATGTCGCCCAACAGGTCTGATGTGATCCATAACCATCGGCTGGGTCAATTCTTTCATCCAGGCGACTAATTACTCCCTCAACGATGTTATTAGTCCGTGGCATACCAGGATGGAGGTGATGGGTCACCAGGTAAGGGAAGTTCCTCTTGATGTGTTTGATGATACGTGAAAACCCTGCTTGCTGGAACCCTGAGTCAACAGAGATCGATTCTAGCTGTCGTTGAGCTTTGGTGATGCTGTGAGCATACAACATTCGGTGCACAGCGCCCAGCAGGCGCTTGTTCTGACGCCAGTGGCCTGGTTTCTGAGTGAATCGATAGCGCAACAGATGCGTTAGATCTTTCTCAAAATGCCGCACACAGAGCTGTCGGGGACAGTGGGGATAGATGGCCTGGATGCCTTGTATGATGGCCGGAAAGCCATCAGAGACGATCCCTGGGGGTGTATAGCCAAGCATGTCCCGCAAGTCTAAGAAGAAACGCGTCCAGTTGTGACCATCCTCACTGTTCACCAGCAGAGCATGGAGGATGTCCTGGCTGTGGCTGTCAACGCCAAGCAGGAGCATCTTCCTGCCTCTGCCCACATCAATAGCATCGCCATCAACGATCAGATAGCCAGACCACCGAGGCTTGAGCTCTACAGTAACCTCAAAAGGTGTCTTACAGTTCTTGCAACGCTCTGAGATGAGACGATAGGCTGTGTTTCGGTGAAAACCAAGCCTTCTGGCCACATCCCGATACGAAGCCCTGCTATCGAAGTATAAATCAACCGCTCGGTATGCTCGCAAGGACATGTATTCGGATGGTGACTGGTACGGCGTAAAGGCTCGCTGACAGTCGTTGCAGTACCAGCGCTTCCTCTTTTCTCTCTTTCCCTTTTGCCTCTTGCGCATGAGAGAAAAGGAGCCATATCTTACCGTGTGTAAACTTTGGCAAGAGGGACATCTGATCCTCCGTCGCCTCTGAGCCATTTTTTGCCTCCTATGGGTGGCCAGACACCTTTAAGTGCCTTACCATACCATAGAAGACGAAGTCATTCAACCAGTTTTAATTTTCAAAGAACATTTTTATCAACAGTAAAATGGGACGCCACCGGGAAAATGAGCTCTCACCCGAGTTGCGATCCAACTACAGACTTTTTTCTCGAGGTTTGTGTCATAACCCAACTTGCCAGGTTCAACTTCACACAAAGGTGGCTATCTCAGCGAGCACTTTTCGGCGCACATCCGGCACGACCGCATCTTTTGAGGGATAGCCAACGACCAGAAGCAAAAATGGCCGCTCATCGGCGGGCCGATGGAGAATGTCATTGAGAAATCTTATCCGACTTGGCGTATATGTCAGCGCTACCAGACCGGCATGATGGATGGCTGTGATCAATATTCCCGTCGCTATCCCCACCGACTTAAGCGGATAGTAATATTTGACTCTGTAGCCACCTGGTAACTTCCCGTGTCGCCGAACGAAAACGGCGATCACATACGGTGCGGTCTCCAAGAATTGCTTGTGCTCATTGGTACCCAAGGGCGCCAAAGCCTCCAGCCATTCTTCCGGAGCTCGATGTCGGTAGAACTCACGCTCTTCCACTTCAGCAGCCAAGCGAATCCGTCGCTTGACGGTCTGGTCCTCAACCACCACGAAGTGCCACGGCTGCATGTTGGCACCGCTGGGCGCAGTGCTGGCTGCGCGCAGGCACTGCTCGATGATCTCCCGAGGCAACGAGCGGTTTGAAAAATGGCGAACGGTGCGCCGCCGTTGCATCTCGTTGTAGAAAGCGGCGGCACGCTGTTTCATCTCCTCAACGGGATGCTCGTGATAGGTCATCAAAGGGACAAACTGGGGTTTGGGCATACAGGCCTCCAAGAATCCAGACCGAGCATCTATAGGTCGTTGCTATAAAGAAGATCGATTGCCGCGTGGCGTCCCGCAAGTCAGCCTATACATTAATTGAATTCATCGTAAAACGAGAGCCAATAAGGGCAACTCCTACCCCACAAACACCACAGCCCACCGTCTTATCTGGCGAGGTACTTCAAGGAAGCACATCACCAGGTACACCTTGTCGAAAAGACAGCAGGCTGGATACGCTTCGTCCTTTCAGAACAGCTCTCATATTTAACGGCTCCAGAAGATGGGGGTCATGAACCCCACAGTCCTCAACCAGAGCCTCACAGGGACGAGCAGTGGCGGTTATGCCACCGCTCCGTCCCATCGTTAGGCTGTTTTCCTCTCACATATCTCGATCAGGATTGCTTCTTCGCCAAATCCTGGCCACAGCAAACGAATTGGCAGGGAGTGCAGGAGCAGGATTCGGCCGGAGTATCCGCCTCCCGGCACTCTTTGACCACCTGCAGCTCAAGACCACAGTCCGAGCACACGTATATCTCTCCACTTTTCATATCGTGACAGTGGGGCATTGTTTCACCTCCTTTTAAGACAGCTATTCGTGAATCGTAATTCGTAAATCGCAAAAAAAAAAGAATCCTGATATGAGACGCTAATCCTGACGATCCCCGATTCCCGGATCCAGATTCCCGATACAGAGCATCAATCTCCCTCAGAGCGGACCACGTCCATAAGCATCTTGCCAGTCTCCTTATCCAGCACCACCGTCCCCTCGGGTCGGTCCTCCAAGACGGCCCTATGCTCCTCGGAAAGAACTTCCCGGCAGCGATCCGCCTCTCCCCAGTTTTTCTCGGCCCTAGCTTGCTGCCGCTGGCGCACCAGCTTCTCGATCTTCTCTAGCTCTTCCGATGGCCTTTTTGCGGGTGGTTCCAAAACACCCAGGACTTCATCAAACCGAGCTAACAATTCTTTCACCTTGGAGCTATCCGACAAGGATAAGCCATCACCTTCTATAAGCTTGTTTACCCGTCCGATCATGCTGAACAGACTGCCCAGAGCCCCGGAGATGTTCAGATCGTCGTCCATATGGCTCTCAAATTCACTCCTGGCCTGCTCCAAGATTGCGTCCAGTTTGTGGTTATCCTTCTCAGCAGCTGATAGGGCCAGGTTGTTGACAAGATCTTGAATTCGATGCAGAGCGTTGGCAGCGCCTTCAAGGCCATTGAAGGTGAAATTAAGCTGCTGACGATAGTGGGTGCTCATCAGCAGATAACGGATAGCCACCGGGTCATGCCCCTTCTCCAACAAATCCCGTAGGGTATATTGATTCCCCAAGGATTTGGACATTTTTTGACCCTCTACAATGAGGTGGGCATTATGTAGCCAATAGCGCACGAAGGGCTTACCAGTGGCCGCCTCGCTCTGGGCGATCTCGTTCTCATGATGGGGGAACATGTTGTCCACCCCGCCAGTGTGGATATCGAAGGTCTCTCCCAGGTATTTCATGCTCATGGCACTGCACTCGATATGCCAGCCCGGGCGACCCTTGCCCAGTGTTGTTTCCCAGAAGACCTCCCCGTCGGACTCCTCCCAGGCTTTCCAGAGGGCGAAATCGCTGACTTGCTCCTTCTCGTATTCGTCCGCCTTGACCCGGGCGCCGCCCTTGAGCTCGTCCAACTTCATGTGGGACAGCTTGCCGTACTCGGAAAAGGACGAAATTCGATAATAGAGATTTCCCTCGGCTTCATAAACCACACCCTTTTCCTGCAGCTTCTGAATGAGGGCCACCATCTCCTCGATGTGTTTTGTGGCCTCGGGATAATGCTCTGCCCTCTGGATCCGCAGCGTGTCCAGGCCTGCGAAAAAGGCCTCCTTGTATTTAGCGGTATATTCCTCCAGGCTTTGGCCTGTTTTCCGAACTGCGGCGATGCTTTTGTCGTCCACATCGGTGATGTTCATAACCTGAGTAACCTCAAAGCCTCTGTATTGCAAGTAGCGCCGGAGAAGATCTTCGAAGATATAGGCTCGATAATTGCCGATGTGAGCATAGTCGTACACCGTGGGACCGCAGGTATATATGCGCACCTGTCCTTCCTTGATGGGCACAAATTCTTCCTTGCGCCGAGTCAGAGTGTTATATAAAGCTAATGCCATAAGCATCACCTCCCGACGCTTTTCAAGAGTGCTTTGACTCTCTCAGCCTCTACCTCATTTTCCGTGTGACCATCTCTTTTTAGGGAAGTCCCCACAATGGCCCCATCGGCGATGGCCAGCACCTCGGCCACGTTCTCCGGCATCACACCGCTGCCGGCCAAAACTGGTGTTTCCCCAACAGCTTCCTTGACCGACTTCAATTCGTCCAGCAACGGCTGCGCGCCAGTAGCCTCACCCGTGACGATGAGGGCGTCGGCCATGCCGCGATGGACTAGCTCTCTGGCGGCCATATGCATATCCTGATGGACTAAAGGGCGAGCGTGTTTCACCATGACGTCGGCGAATATCTTAGTCGATAATCTCAAAACGCTCCGCTGGCGCAAAAGACGATGAGCCTGCCCCTGAACAATCCCCTGGTCAGTGATCATGGCCCCCATGAGGACGTTGACCCGGATAAACGAGGCATCCAAAACGGCTGCCAGACCCAGAGCGGACAGGGCATCATTGCGAAGAACGTTCACGCCCATGGGAATGTCAATAGCTCGATGCACCTCCGCACCCACCAAGGCCATAGCCGCCACCGTCTCCGGTGGCACCCCCTCCGGATAAAAGGGCAGATCCCCGTAGTTCTCCAAAATCAGACCATCCAGACCGCTTTCCGCATAGACCCTGGCATCTCGCTTGGCCCGATCCACCACCCCAGCCATGGAGCCTTTATACCGCGGACTGCCCGGAAGAGGAGGCAGATGAATCACGCCGATAAGAGGCCGCTCTGCGGAGAAAATGTCTCTCAGTGAGAACTTCCAGTGCGCCAACTCATCACCTCCATGAGCAAGAAGAGGCTTTTCGGATCGAACCTCTTAACGTGATGTTAATCCCCGCACAGTTTTTTGGTCCAGTCGGCGGATGACCTCGGTCAACATCGTCACGGTGTGATCATAGTCGTCGCGATGGAGAATGCCCGCCTGGGCATGAATATAGCGGGTGGGAACGCCGATGGTCTGGGTGGGAACGCCGCTGCGGTGCAGATGAATCTTTCCGCCATCGGTGCCGCCCCGGAGGATGCTGGTAAAATGGTAAGGAATTTTCTTCTTCTCGGCCACCTCGATGACCAGATCTCGCAGCCGAGTGTTGGGAATCATAGTGCTGTCGTAGACATAGAGAGAGGGGCCAGCGCCCAGCTTTTCCTTCCTTTCGCCATCAATGCCGGGAGTGTCCATGGCCAGGCCCACCTCCAAAACGAAACCCACATCGGGGTCCACACTGCTGACGCTGGTGGTGGCCCCTCGGAGGCCCACCTCCTCCTGCACGGTGCCCACTCCGTAAACGGTGTTGGGGTGCTTGATCTTAGTCAGCCTGTTCATCACGTCGATGATCAAAGCGCATCCGATGCGATCATCCCATGCCTTGGCCAGGTATGCCTTTTTGTTTCTCAGCACCGTAAAGGGGCTGATGGGAACAATGGGATCTCCTGGTCGAATACCTAGCTTCTCGGCCACGTTGTTATCGGCCGTGGCACCCACATCGATGTACATATCCTTTATTTCCACGACCTTTTTTCTCTCCTCTGCCTCTAACAAGTGGGGAGCCTTCGAGCCCACAACTCCGACGACATCACCTTTGGAGGTGCGGATACAGACCCTCTGGGAGAGAACGACGTGCGGCCACCAGCCTCCTAGGGGCAGGAACTTAACGAATCCTTCTTTAGTGACCTCCTTGACCATAAAACCGACCTCGTCCATATGCCCCGCCAGCATTATTTTGGGCCCTTTTGGAGTTCCCCTTTTCTCGGCGATGATGCTGCCCAGCTTGTCATATGAGATCTTGCAGATGGGCTTCAAATGCCGGGCTATAATGCCAGCCACATCCTCTTCATGGCCGGTTACGCCGTAAGCTTCGGTCAGCTCTTTGAGCAGTTTTTCGGTTTGATCCATGGTATCCTCCTCAAGGGATCAAAGGACAATCGAAATGGTCAGCTTCCTTGTTTTTCCAAGGCCAGGGCGATGATCTTCTCCACAAGCTGGGGAAATTCAATTCCATCGACACGGGCCGCCTTGGGTACTAAGCTGTGCTGGGTCATACCCGGGAGAGTGTTAATCTCAAGAAGGTAGGGAACCTTCTCCGGGCTCAAGCGCAGATCAGCTCGACCATACCCATAACATCCCAAGGCTCGAAAGGCTTCCAGAGACATATCTTGAACTTCCTGGACCACACCCGACGGCAGATTCACATCCGTCACATACTGACTCTTTCCATCGGTGTATTTACACGTGTAATCATAGAGCCCGCCCTGGGGAACGATCTCCACGATGGGCAGGGCTCGGTCTTCCAAAAGGCTTACCGTAATCTCCCGTCCAGGTATGTACTCCTCCACCAAAACCCCGCCGCCGTATTTGGCTGCCTCTGCGAACGCCTTGGCAAATTTCGAGTCTTTCTCCACAACGCTGAGACCGACGGTGGAGCCCTGATTGTTTGGCTTGACAACCAGGGGAAAGTTCAGATTCTGGTCCAGTTTTTCTCGAAAAGCAGAAAGGCTGTTTCCCTGCCCTGGAAATAGAGTCATGCCCCGAGGAGTTGGTATGCTCATGTGATGAAATATCCGCTTTGCCATAGTCTTATCCATAGCCAAGGCGCAGGCCAACATCCCCGAGCCGGTATAGGGGATGCCCACAAGATCCAGATAGCCCTGAATAGTGCCATCCTCCCCTATTCCCCCGTGAAGGGCGTTGAAAATTACCTGGACCTTGAGACGATGACAGGTCTGTACGGCGGAGAAGACATTACCGCGATATTGACCCCAGCGTGCTAAAAGCTCCGGAGGCTGTTTCGATGGTCCTGTCCCCCAACGCTCTGGATCTTTAGGGAGCAGATCCTCTCCCCGAGCCGTATCCAAAGCCAGGATCTCATGCCCCAGCTCCATTAAGGCTTTGGCCACACAACGCCCCGTCTCCAGAGAGACATCGCGCTCCGGAGAATCACCCCCCAATAAGATGGCAACCTTCAAGGCGACTCCTTAGACTTACCAGTTCACCGGGTCCAGAATTTCAGGCGACCACGTGCCCTCAGATACCAAAGAAGGATTATGAGAATGGCCACAACGATAATCAGTCCATTATAGAACCTGAACAGACGAGCTACGTGCTTCCAGTTTTGGCCCAGTTTCAAACCCAAAAACAGCAAAAGGCCATTCCAGGCCAGGATACTTATCAGGCTAAACCATAGAAATAGCCCATACTTCATTCGGCCCATGCCCGCTGAGAGAGCCACAAGCGATCTGACGCCGGCTAGAAAACGGCTGGCCAAAACAGTTTTCCGACCATGGCGGTCAAACCACCCCTCGACCTTGTGGAGACGTGCAGGAGAGAAAAAAGGGTATCTGCCCCTCTGGAAGAGGGATCTTCCCTTGGCCAATCCCAAGCAGAAAAGAATCGACGCCCCACACAAACTCCCCACCACAGAACTCAACAGAGCGCCCCCGAAGTTGAGCCGGTCCACACCCACCAAATACCCTCCCACCAGAATCACGGTGTCCCCTGGATAAGGTGGAAAAAGGCTCTCGATGACGGCACTGCCGAACAAAATCAGGTAGAGCCATAAGGTACTTGATTCCAGCAACAGGCGCACAAGGTTGGTGATTTCTAGATCCCCCTATGAACCTTCATCGACCAAAGCCACCGCAAAGGCCTCCATGCCTGCTCCGGACCCAACGAAACCCAAGCCCTCTGAGGTGGTAGCCTTCACGGAAATCCTTGCCTCAGGAATGCTCAACGATTTGGCGATGGCTGCCCGCATCTGGGAGACATATGGGCTGATGCGGGGCTTTTCCGCCACGAGAGTGGCGTCGATATTGTGGATCTGAAATCGATTTCCCCGCAACAAGGATCCCACCTCTTTGAGAAGCCGCAAACTGGAGATATTCTCGAAACGAGGTTGATCATCGGGAAAATGGCTTCCCAGATCACCCAAACAGGCAGCTCCCAGGAGTGCATCGCCGATAGCATGGCACAGCACATCAGCGTCGGAATGACCCAGCAGCCCCTTCTCAAAAGAGATCTTGACGCCCCCCAAAACCAGTTTTCGACCCTCCACCAATGCGTGGGCGTCGTAGCCGAAGCCGACTCTCAATGGTCCTCCCTCTGGCGCAATACCATCTCCACAAAAGTGAGATCCTCAGGAGTTGTCACCTTGACGTTCTCATAGCTTCCCTCAACCACCAGCACTTTTTCTCCCAGAGCTTCCACCAGAGAGGCATCGTCTGTTCCCTGATAACCCCGCTGCAAAGCCAGATCATGCGCCCTTTTGATCAGGTCGCGCCGGAAAACCTGTGGGGTCTGCACCTGCCAAAGCATCCTGCGATCCAGGGTGGTTAATAGAAACTGCTCATCTCCCCTCTTAATGGTATCCTTGGGTCGCACTGCGACGGCCGCAGCGCCATGCTCGGCAGCTCGCTCCACTGCCAGATCGATGAGCTGCGAGGTGATCAGCGGGCGAGCCCCATCGTGAATGGCCACCAGCTCACCGCTCTGGTCTAGAGCCTGGAGGCCGGCGAACACAGATTCCTGCCTGGTTTCCCCTCCGGGAACAATTTTGGTGACTTTCCTAAAGCCATGCGGGTTAATCACATCGCGAGCCACGGCGCTAATGAGCGCCTCCGCTACCACCACAACCACCTCGTCCACCCGACGGGCCTGTTCAAAAGCTTCTAGCGTGTGCCCGAGAAGCGGCCGAAGGCCCACTTCCGTTAAGATCTTTGGCGCTGCGGTGGCCATTCTGGTTCCTTTCCCGGCAGCGGCGATGATGGCCACCGTTTTCATATGAAGATCTGTTCCCACAGGAATCTGAGCTCCTCCCATCAACTATGCCTGCAGCCTGCTCCTAGAGGATGAGCATGGCGTCGCCATAGCTGTAAAAGCGGTACCTCTCTTGTATGGCTTCACGGTACGCTTGAAGCATCCTGTGATGCCCGGCAAAAGCGGATACTAACATCAACAGGGTGCTCCGAGGAAGATGAAAATTGGTTAACAAGACATCGGTTATCCAGAATCGAAAGGGCGGGTAAATAAATAGGTCCGTCCAGCCATGGCCAAATTGCAGCTGCGCTTCCGTCGCCATTTCTGACCTCACTATCGCTGACTCCAGGACCCGGACGGTGGTGGTGCCCACGGCGACGATTCGCCCTTTTCCTTTTTTGACTCGATTTACGGTCTCAACCGCCTTACGCGAAACTCGATAGTATTCTGCCTCCACTCGATGACGTCGAATCTCTGTCTGCCTCACCGGTCGAAAGGTTCCCGGGCCCACATGGAGCAAGATGGGCACAATCTCCACCCCCATTTGCTCCAAATCCCTCAGCATGGCCCGCGTGAAATGGAGGCCGGCTGTGGGTGCCGCCACAGCACCTTTATGCCTAGCAAAGACCGTCTGATAGCGCTCTGCATCGCTGGGCTCTGGCGGACGTCTTATATACGGCGGTAAGGGGACCTGTCCCAGCTCCGCCAGGGCAGCATTCACCTCGCCCCGGCTGTGGAATTTTCCCACCCACAAACCCGGTGCCGCCCTCTGTTCCAACTCACACAGAAGACGTCCCGCGCCGAAGCGGAATCTCGCTCCGATCTTGGCCCTTCTGGAAGGCTTCACCAGCAAATGCCAGCGTTCATCCCCCAGATCCCTCACTAACAAGAACTCGGTCTTACTACCGGTGCCCTCCTTTTCGCCGACCAAACGGGCCGGCAATACCTCTGTCTCGTTGACAACAAGGCAGTCTCCGGAACGGAGATAATCCACAAGATGGGCAAACTTCCTGTGCTCGATGCGATCATTATCTCGATGGAGCACCAAGAGTCGAGACTGACCACGCTCTCGAGGCGGAAATTGGGCGATGAGCTCCTCGGGGAGGTAATAGTCAAAATCGGAAAGATCCATCTATTTTTTCAGAAAAAGCCGTAACACGATGGTCAGCAGGATGCTCAGCAACAGGCAGCTGGCCAAGGGAAGGTAAAGGGAAAATCCCCGTC
Source organism: candidate division Zixibacteria bacterium SM23_81 (assembly GCA_001304015.1). GTDB lineage: Bacteria > SM23-81 > SM23-81 > SM23-81 > SM23-81 > SM23-81. The sequence continues at coordinate 10,185 of LJUY01000057.1, forward strand.
TCTGGATGAAAACGTCTCCGGGCAGCTTCCCTAAAAGGGGCGACTTGGCCAAAATCAGCAATAGTACGCTGGCCAAGAGTAAGATCAAGCCCCCAAAAAGGAGAAGTTTGGCAATAACACGAAGGTCCATTTTCGGCGACAGAGATCTCTTACGATTCTCTCCTCAGAATACCGAAGCCCGTTTGACCTTCATGACCAATGGAGGAACGAAAATCAGCTGTAACACCACTCCCGGCCAGCCAACGGCCAATGCGGCTAAAACCACTGGCAGGGTTCGGCCTCCAAATCCCAACAGTGGTGCGATGACAACCGCCATCAGACACCAAACCACCCGTCCTGCCACCATGGCCCCGATCAGGGCCAGCCACAAGCTGCGTTTTCTATCCGTGTAGAGAAGACCGGATACCGCCCCATAGGCGGCCAGTTCCGGCGTCATGGGCACAGCATAGGCGGCGGTGGGCATGCCGGTCAACAAAGCGCTTAATCCGGGAGACAGGGCCCCGACCAAAAGACCGGCCCAGGGGCCCAAAACGAGACCCGCCAAAAATACGGGGATGTGCATAGGCAAAAAAACACGCCCGGCGATCCCGAACTGGTGGAAGACCACTGGGAAAAGGACTGCAGCAGCCAACAGAAGCCCCGTTAGGCTGATAAAGCGAGCGCTCATTTTTCCCCTGATCGTATCCACCTACTTCTCTCCCAGCAGATCCAATAGTTCTGATTCTTCCAACTCCCACAGTTGGAGCGCCAGCTCCTCAAGTTGATGGCTGCCTATCGCAGTCCGAATTTTCTCCCATATGGCGGATTTGAGAGAGATAATGACTTCGCGATCGCCTCGGACCGCCAAGACCTTCGCCTGACCACCCTCCCGGATGACGATGCCGCCGTTGCCCACGGTACAAGGAGTGGCCAACTGGAGGCCGTCGACCACGCAAGAAAGAGGCGGCTGCGGTCCGGTGAAAGAGGTGATGGTAATGGCGAAAGGCTCCGGGCCAAGACGCCTGACGATGGCCTGCCCCATCCTGAGTCCCACCACCAGATAGGGGCCCAGATGAGAGTGGAAGTCTTTGGCCTTCTGGAGCTCGTCGGGCAATGAGCGCATAGTAACAATAACGTCTATGGGCTATCGGTGTCGAGAGGCGTAACGTGAATCGTGTGTCGTCCGTCGAAGCTCGTCCCAAGTGATAGCGGAAGTGAAGAATTTCCACGATGGCCACGTTTCGAATCTCGACAAACGTTACGCACTTCGAGACCGCCAACCGATTCACGAATTACAATCGCGTGCTCTAGAACAAACTCTGCTGCGAATCCCCGGTACTCTCTAGATGCAGATGCTTCCGGGCACGGTCTGTAGCAATCCGCCCCCGGGGGGTACGCTGAATAAACCCTTCCTGCACCAGGAAGGGCTCGTAAACTTCCTCTATGGTATCTTTTTCCTCTCCCACAGCCACGGCCAACGTATTCAAGCCCACGGGCCCTCCACCAAATTTCTCCAAGATGGCCTTGATGATCCGCTTGTCCATCTCGTCCAGACCCATCTCATCTACCTCCAACATCCCCAGGGCCATGGCGGCAACGCGACGCGTGATTTTTCCGTCGGCCTTGACCTGTGCATAGTCCCGAACTCGACGCAGCAGACGATTGGCCACTCGGGGCGTTCCCCGCGACCTTCTGGCGATTTCCTTGGCCCCGGTGGCGTCTATGGCCACCTTCAGTATCCGGGCGGAACGAAGGACTATCTGCTGGAGTTCCTTGGGACCGTAGTAATCCAGGCGAGAGATGACCCCAAAGCGAGATCGCAGGGGAGAGGTCAACAGGCCAGCTCTTGTGGTCGCACCAACCAGGGTGAAGTTCTTCAGGTGTAGGTCGACAGTTTTTGCCCCCACGCCTCGGTCCAACACGGCATGGCACACTCCATCCTCCATGGCCGAATAAAGGGATTCCTCTACAGCGGGGCTGAGGCGGTGTATTTCGTCGATGAAGAAAACCTCTCCCTCCCGCAGTTTGCTGAGAATTCCAGCCAGATCAAATGGCTTCTGCAGCGCCGGACCCGAGGTGGGCCTCACTTTCACTCCCAGCTCGTTAGCGATAATATGGGCCAAGGTAGTCTTGCCCAGACCAGGCGGGCCGGAAAATAAAACGTGATCCAATGCCTCCCGCCTCTGCTTGGCAGCGCCCACAAAGACCCGCAGATTCTCCTTTATCTTCTCCTGCCCCACAAAATCTTCAAACCGGGTGGGCCGCAGGCTTCGATCAAGTTCAAGTTCACCTTCCAGACGATAGGGAGCGGTTATTTTCCCTTCTGTACTCATAGTGCCTCTTACGTGCTCATTCTAAGGGGCCAAGGAAGGAACCTCAGGTATGCTGAAGAGCCCTGAGAATTAACTCCTCCAGGGACGGCTCGTCTGCGGATCTTGTCCTCACCAGTCGCACCAGCCTTTCAGCCTCCCGGGCCCTGCAACCCAGGGAAACGAGGGCCTTTATGGCATCTCTATCCAGAGAGGAGAAAATCTCGCCAGGAACCTCGCCGGTCACCCCGGCGCCAAGTCCTCTCTCGCTGAACTTCTCCTTCAAGTCCACCAACAACCGCTGGGCCGTCTTTTTGCCCACTCCTGGAATAGCTGTTAGGGGCAAGAGGTTGCCCTCAGCCATACATCTCCTGAACTGGTCAACGGAGATCCCCGAAAGAACACTCTGGGCCAGCCGAGGGCCCACTCCAGAGACGGAGATCAACATCCGAAAGAGCTCTCGCTCCTCCTGGGTGGAGAAGCCATAGAGCTGAATGGCATCTTCGCGGACGTGGAGGTGGGTGAAAACCTTCACCCCCTCTTCCGAGGAGAGAAATTTCTTATAGCTTGAGAGCGGAATTTGGACAAAATAGCCCACACCGTTGTTCTCAATGACGATATGAGTGGGCTTTTCCTCGACCAGTTTGCCTGCCAAGTAAGTGATCATCCTGGACCTAATTCACACGAAGTTTGGGCTTGTTGGAAAATTGAGGCTGTCAATATTAGGGGATATCCAGCCTGTTTGCGTGACAAAGGGCGACGGCAAGTGCATCCGAGGCATCCAGAGGCAGGGACGCCTCCTCGATCTTGAGAAGCTTCGTAACCCAGAATTGCACTTGCTCTTTGGATGCGGAGCCAAAACCCGTTAGGGCAAGCTTCACCTCCCGGGGCGAGTATTCAGATACGGGCAAGGTGGAATTTGTGGCCACCAGGAGCGAGACTCCCAGCACCTGCCCCATGACCCAGGCCGTTCGCAAATTCTTTCCTGAGAACCCCCTTTCAACGGCCACCACATCCGGACGATGCTCGCAGATGACCTTCATGAGACCCGAGTATATCATGCCCAGCTTCTCCGGCAAATCTCGAATGCCTTTGGTTCGAATACATCCATGCTGGATGATACACCAGCCATCGTCCTCCTGCCGGATTAAGCCGTATCCTGTCACAGCACTGCCCGGATCAACGCCCATGATGACCATATTTTCATCCTCAGGCCTAAGATGAATGTGCCTTTAGCTGCCCATCTTCTCCATGATGCTTTCGTCGATGTCGAAGTTGGAATAAACGTGCTGAACGTCTTCGTGATCTTCCAGATCCTCCATAAGCGTCAGGGCCTGTTCGGCGGTCTTGCCCTCTAATTTCACTATGCTTTGAGGAGTTTTGGTCAGCTCCGCTAAGGTATAGGGAATTTTGTGTTCGTCGAGAGCCTGCTTTACCGCCTCGAAATCGTTAGGCGCCGTGGTGATCTCATAAGCATCTCCCTCCAATTCCATATCCTCGGCTCCAGCTTCTAACACCACGGCCAGCAATTGATCCTCGTCACAGGCTTCTTTACCGACGACGATGAAGCCCCTCTGCTCGAACATCCAGGCCACGCTTCCCGTCTCGCCCAGGTGTCCGTTTCTCTTGGAAAGAATATGACGTATGTCGGCCACGGTCCGGTTTTTATTGTCGGTGGCCACCTCCACCAGCAGGGCCATACCTCCAGGACCGTATCCCTCGTAGACGACCTCCTCATACGTCACTCCCGGCAGCTCTCCGGTGCCCTTTTTGATGGCTCGCTCGATGTTGTCCTGAGGCATGTTGGCCGTTTTGGCGCTCTGAACGGCCTGGCGAAGTCTAGGATTCGCATTCAGGTCTCCTCCGCCCTGACGAGCCGCAACAGTGATCTCCTTGATCAGTTTGGAGAATATCTTGCCTCGTTGAGCATCCATTTTGCCCTTTTTTCTTTTAATAGTGCTCCACTTCGAGTGCCCCGACATGGATACCCCCTTGAAAACCTTACCCGCTATTTCTCCAAGCTATCCGGTGACTCACAAGTTTCACTCGCCCTTAACTTAACATTTTCTAGCAGAAATTGCAAATAAAAAATCCCCCCGATGGGTCCGCCAGTCCCCGGTGCCCTTGGCAAAAGACGGTGTCCCCTTGAGAACACCGTCTGACAAAATACGAGCCGCTGCATCCGTGAGCGATGACCGAGCTTAGTCCTCTTTAGACTCGGCGATGACCTTCTCGCTCACCTCCCTGGGTACCTCCTCATAATGGGAGAACTGGCGAGCGTGAAGACCTCGCCCCTGGGTCAAAGACCTCAAGGTGGTGGAATAGCGATAGAGCTCTGCCAGGGGCACTTTGGCCTTGACCACCTGAAAACTTCCCTTCGGGTCGACCCCCAAAATCTTCCCCCTTCTCGAGGAGAGATCTCCCATCACGTCGCCCATGAAGTCCTCTGGAACGGTAACCTGTATATCGTAGATGGGCTCCAGCAGAATCGGCTTTGCCTCCATGATGGCCTTTTTTAATGCCATGGATCCGGCAATTTTGAAGGCCATCTCCGAGGAGTCCACCGAATGAAAAGAGCCATCGTAAAGAGTCACTTTGACATCCACGAGAGGATAGCCGGCTACGACCCCGTCTGTCATGGCCTCTTTAATTCCCTTTTCCACAGCGGGAATGAATTTGTTCGGGATGACCCCGCCGACGATGGCGTCCACGAATTCGAAACCACTGCCCCGGGGCAAGGGCTCTACCTTCACCCAGGTGTCTCCGTACTGCCCGCGACCACCCGTTTGCTTCTTGTACTTCCCTTGAGCTTGCGAATTGGCCTGTATCGTCTCACGGTAGGCAATTCTGGGTTTGACCAGCTCCACGTCTACTCCAAACTTGCGCTTCAAGCGCCCGACGATGACGTCCAGGTGAAGCTCGCCGAGACCCGAGATCACCGTCTGTTTGAGCTCACTGTCCACTTCTGTGACAAAGGTGGGATCTTCATCGTGAAGTTTGGCCAGGCCTGAGCTGATTTTTTCCTCGTCGCCTTTGGTCTTGGGCTCAATGGCCACCCTGATGACCGGTTTGGGAAACGCAATTGGTGGTAGGACGATGGGAGCTTTTTGATCGCTGAGCGTGTCGCCCGTATCCGTGTTCTTGAGCTTCACCACAGCCCCCATCTCCCCGGTATGCATGATGCCCACCTCTTTTCTTTCTTTACCGACCATGGCGTAAATCTGCCCGATGCGCTCCGTGCCGCCTTTGCTGGTGTTTCGGACATCCATGCCCGATTTGAGAGTGCCGGAGTAAACGCGAAACAGAGAAAGTTCCCCCACATGGGGCTCTGAAATGGTCTTAAAGACGAGGGCGCAAAGGGGTTGATCGTCTGCTGCCTGCCGTGTCTCTTCACTGTTGGTTCCTGGCTTCAACCCTTTAATCACTCCCATGTCCTCGGGGGAGGGTAGATAGGCGACGATGGCGTCCATGAGAGGCCGGGTGCCTTTGTTCTCGAAGGCGTCGCCGCAAAGAAGGGGAAAAACCTTTCGGGTGATCGTGCTTTGACGCAATCCCCTGATAATTTCCTCTTCGGACAAATCGCCCTGGTCGAAGTACGCCTCCAGGAGCGCGTCGTCCGACTCCGCCGCCGCCTCCACGAGACGTTCGCGATGCTCGCTGACTAGCTCCTGCATGTCCGCGGGAATATCCGTTTCTTTCATCGTTCCTCCTGATTCGAAAAGCATCGCTTTCATCTTCACCAGATCGACCACACCTTTGAAACCAGCTGCTTGACCGATGGGAAGTTGAAGCGCCACCACCGCGTTTCCAAAGTGCTCCCGGGCCATGGTCAGAACCTTATAGAAGTCGGCATGCTCCTTATCCATCTTGTTCACAAAGATCAAGCGGGGAATCCCCTGTTCAGCGGCCAATTCCCACACATTCTCGGTACCCACCTCGATGCCAGAGGTGGCATGTATCAACACGACGCCTCCATCCACCACATGAATGGCCCCCACGACCTCGCCGATGAAATCGGCATATCCCGGCGTATCAAGAAGATGGATGCGATGTCCCTCCCAATCGAAATGCAACAGAGCCGTGCTGATGGAGATGTTGCGCTCTATCTCATCGGGATTGTAATCAGAGATGGTATTTCCGGCATCAATACGCCCCAGGCGTTTGGTAATGCCCGACGTGAAACACTGGGCTTCTGCCAAAGTCGTTTTGCCCGAATCGCCATGAGCGATGAGAGCAATGTTGCGATATTGTCCTGTCTTAAACTCTTTCACGAAGCATGCCTCCTTGGGTGGATCGTTGATCGGTGATCGTTAATCGGTAATCGGTAATCTAAAAGAAGAGGATTCGAGGATTCAGGGATTCGAGGATTCGAGCGAAAAAATGCTAGAAGTTCTCAAAATTTACCAACAAGGTTGAAGAGTCCTAAGTCCTCTGATCCCACATCGTTTAAAACCTTTGCTTGTCAAGAGTGCTGAATAAGCAAACATCTCATCACTAATGGTTTTCTACAAATTTATTTATTCGGTAATCGTTAATCGGTGATCGGTAATCGAGAATACCTGGGTTCAAGGATTCCAGGCTTCAAAGATTAAAGGATTAAAGGGCAAAAACACCGGTGATGGTTTTCTACAAATTTATATTTTAATATTTATTAGCTTGCAAGTCAAGGTTTGTTTTGTAATGTGGTGCTTTTTAATGTCCTTTAATCCTTGGCCCCTCGAACCCTTTAACCCTTCAACCCTTTCCTTTCCAATAAAAAAGCCCGCTCATAGCGGGCAAATAATCCGGCAGCGTCCTACTCTCCCGCAAGGTTTCCCAAGCAGTACCATCGGCGCTGGAGGGCTTAACTTCTCTGTTCGGAATGGAAAGAGGTGTTACCCCTCCGCTATAGCCACCGGAAAAAGATGTGCCTGGCTGGGGCCTCACGAGTGGGTCGCATATACCCCATTTAATCTGATGGTTCTTGACAACCCGAACCAGGCCACGAAAAAAATGACAACCGCATAGAGAAGAGGTAAAGTAAGAATTCTCGCAAGCGAAAATTCTATGGTCAAGCCGCACGGCTTATTAGTATCGCTCGGCTCAATGCATTGCTGCACTTACACCTGCGACCTATCAACCTCGTCATCTCCAAGGAGCCTTCAGGTAGGTAAACCTACGGGATATCTCTTCTTGAGATGGGCTTCGTGCTTAGATGCTTTCAGCGCTTATCCCTTCCGAACATAGCTACCCAGCGGTGCCACTGGCGTGACAACTGGTACACCAGAGGTTCGTCCATCCCGGTCCTCTCGTA
>LJUY01000098.1 GCA_001304015.1 candidate division Zixibacteria bacterium SM23_81
AAATTTTTTGCTGCCGCAGCGAGGACACTTTTTCATGGCTGAAAGATAATGCTCTTTCAGCTAGTTATCAAGAAATTTAGTGCAACCAAAGAGGACCATTACCATTTATTTTCAATTTCTCCAGCAGCGTCTTTTGATGTAAAGGCCGCACCATAAACTAGATATTTATCGTTGATACCACTTTCGTCAGATGCGACGACGTAATCTTGCGGTTTATTTGCTAAGCTCATTGATGATAGTTGATACATAATTTAGAAACCTAACCTGTTCTGAAAACCAGCAGGCAGGGATCCTTCTGCCGCCCAAGACCATTGTTTTGGTGAGAATAAGACCCCTGCCTGCTCTTCATGGTCGAGATTCCGATCGACCTTATCGTCTGAGATTACTTCACCTCGATGGGGATCTCCCTGGGCTTGACCTCCTCTGCTTTGGGCAAATCGATCTTCAGGACCCCATTTTTGTACGAGGCTTTAATCTTGTCGGCCTGGACGGGCACCGGCAGCTCGAAGGATCTCACGAAGGAGCCATACCTTCGCTCCAGGCGATGGCAGTTCTCCTCCTTGAAATGGCAGTTCTCCTCCTTGAATTCCCTCTCCTGCTTTTTCTCGCCCTTGAGCATCAGGACGTTGTTTTCCAGCGAGACCTTGATGTCCTCCTTCTTCATCCCCGGAATCTCCACATCGACGTGGATATTGCCGTCATTCTCGGAGATATCCACGGCGGGGTTCCAGCGCTGCACGTACCACCCGCGGTGTCTGGGACCACGGACGAAGAAGTCGTCGAACAGACTATCCATCTCGTCCTCAATGCTGACCAGGTCTCCCCATGGTTTCCACCTCATGATCGCCATTTTTATTCACCTCCTACTAGTTTTCAACTAGCACAACTATGACGTGTGTTTGCTAGTGGTTATTTCACCTCGATGGGGATCTCTTTGGGCTTGACCTCCTCCGCTTTGGGCAGCATCACATGCAGGACCCCACTTTTGTACGAGGCGTTGATCTTGCCGGCCTGGACGGGCACCGGCAGCTCGAAAGCTCTGGCGAAAGAGCCGTATCTGCGCTCCCAACGATGATAGTTTTCCTCCTTGAGCTCCTTCTCCTGCTTTTTCTCTCCCTTGAGACTGAGCACGTTATGCTCCAGCGATACCTTGATGTCCTCCTTCTTCATCCCGGGAATTTCCACGTCCACATAGAGATTATCCTGATCCTCGGAGATGTCCACCGCTGGAAGCCATCGCTCGGCAGCTCCAGCTCGTCTCGCCGGGGCCCGGCCGAAGAAATCGTTGAACATCCGGTTCATCTCATCCTGAATATCGACCAGGTCTCCCCATGGTTTCCACCTCATGATCGCCATCTTGGTTCACCTCCTCAAAGGTTCGTGTTCTGGTAACTTTTTTCGCTTTGCATCTTAGAATAGTCGCAAGGGTCATGCCAGTTTGATCCGACTCAGGAGACGTTCTCAGAAGTCATTGGAAAATTGGGATGTTAAGAAGGCGAATATTTTTTGTTACGATGTGAACGCGATCAGAGGCGACGAAAAGAACGTCATTTTGACCCGACGCACCTGTCAAAATGGCAGAAACATGGAGATGCCAGGTCGTTTTGACAAAAGGACTGTCAAAATGGCTTGTTATGGGTCCTTGCGAGCTCATTTAATCTGCGGAAAAGAACCTGGCAGCTAGTTAAATGTTTTAATTAAAGGATATTAGAGGGATAGTGCAGGGGACGTCTCAGGAACAGCCAGTTTATGGCAAATAATGAAGAAGGGAGTGCCTCTTCGGTGGAGATAAAAAAACGTCCTCTTGGAACTGAGGACGCTACAGGTATCCTTTTCCGTTATGTTTTTGACAAACCCTTGACTATGGACCGCGATAACAGAGGCAAAAGGCTATCTAGCCGTCGACATGTTCCATCATGTACTCGGCCATTCTGCCGAAGTAACTGCTGACCTTGGGAACTTCCAGTCCTGTGTTTTCTAAAATATCAAGGGTGTTGGAATTGTCAAATTTCAGTTGGCTCGTGAGATATGGCAGGTAAATGTTCAACTCATCGATCATGTCGCGCTCTTCGTCGGAAAGACTTTCCTGGGCTTGGTTTACATAAGCCATGAATTCCTCGGGCGCTACGATGCGGAACTTCTTCTTGCCAAAGTAATGGCTGGTCAACTCTCCGATTTCCTCTAGGGTGATCAGATTGTTCAGCCCGGCGCTCAGATGAAAGCACTTGGCTGCGCTGGCTCTCTCTTGGGAGATGAGATAGGTGGCATCGGCCATGTAGTCGACCGGCACGAGATCCAGAAGGCATGAGGGATTTCCCGGAAGCATCTGTAACCGTCCCAGCAAGTACATTCTCAGCACTCGATAAAAGGCGCTGTGGCTGGAGACACGACCCGTCTTCGAATCGCAGATCACGATGCTGGGGCGAAAGATGGTCACCGGTAGCTCCGACCAACTTCCCCGCACAAGCTTCTCCGCTTCCAGTTTGCTCTGCTCATAGGTGTTGTTGTGCTCCTGGCCTTCATCGAGCTCATCTTCTTTGATAATGCCTCTCCTTCTGCCGGCCACATAGGCGGTGCCGATGTAGTCGATTTTCTTCAGCTCCTTGCACTCTCTCGCCAGGGCCAGGATGTTCTCTGTGCCTTTTACGTTGATCTGGCGTGCCTTTTCGAGTTCCAGGTCAAACCGTGCGGCCGCAGCGCAGTGGATGATATGGGAGATGTTCTCTGAGAGCTGTTTGTAATCTGAATCTTTCAATCCAAATCCGTCCAAAGAAACATCCCCCTCGACCACCTCTATTCTCCGAGTGAAATGGGTCATATCGGCATGTGGATAGAGCCCCACAAGCATCTGTTTTATTCTCTCCTGAGGGCTTAGCTCATGTTTTTGTCTGGCCAAGAGATGAAACCTGACGTCAGAGCTGTCCATCCATTTCCGCAACAGACTGCGGCCGATAAATCCTGTGACTCCTGTGAGAAACACGTGCGATGTCATCGTGATCCCCCAGCAGAACCAGACTCGATGTGTTGGTACATGGAGTCAATTTCTCTTCGATATCGCTCCATGATTTTCCCTCTGCGAAGTTTGAGCGTTGGCGTCAACAGATAATTATCGACGGTAAAGCCTTCTGGCAGCATCGTGAATGCTTTGACCCGGGCATAGCTGGGCAGCTCTGCGGTGGTCCTCTCGAGCTCTCTGGAGATAAGCTGTTCGATGGCCTCGTGCTCTAGCAGATCCGCGTAATCGGCCACCGGGATGTTCAATTCCTGGGCGTACTTCTCGATGGCATCTCTCGCCGGCACGATGAGGGCGGTGATGCATTTTCGGCCATCGCCATACAGCACAGCCTGCTCGATATAACCGCTTCTTACAATCATGGACTCTATGGGCACTGGCGCAATATTCTTGCCGTAGGAGGTGACGATGAGCTCTTTTATCCTCCCGGTGATAATCAGGTTTCCGGATGCGTCGAATCGACCCTGATCGCCGGTGTGGAACCATCCTTCCTGGTCGATCGCATCCGCTGTGTCCTCAGGTTTGTTGAAATAACCTCTCATGACATTGGGACCCCTGACCAGGATTTCATCGTTTTCGCCGATGGTCACCTCAATACCATCGAGAGGCTTCCCCACGGTCGCCAAGCGATTATCCTCCACAGCGCAACAGCAAACGACTGGTGCTGTTTCCGTAAGACCGTACCCTTCAACGATGTTGAACCCCAGAACGTAGAGAGTCTTGGCGATCCTTCGATCGAGGGCTGCGCCTCCAGACACCAGTAGCCGTAAGCGACCTCCGGCGATCTTCCTGAATTTCGAGGCCACCACCTCGTCGTAGAAAGAACGTTTTAGGCGCAGAGCAAGGGGTCTCTTCAGGTTCTTGTATTTGCGGTTCGCATATTGGTTCAGAGTCCGGATAGCTCCGAAGACAAGCCGCCTGCGAATCAGGGAGCTCTCCAGAACCCTCTTTTCGACAGCCTGGTATACCTTCTCGATGATCCTGGGGACCGCGATGAGGATGGTGGGCTGAATCGTTTGCACATCTTCCACAATCGTGGTCATATCTTTGGCATAGGCGATCCGACCACCGGCGAAGAGAAAGGTGTAGTACCCACAGGTTCTTTCAAACATATGACAAAGTGGAAGATAGGATAAGGTGACATCTTCGGATGAGATCTGAAACCTTCTTATGGCAGAAAACGCGTTGGAGACGATATTCTCATGGGAGAGAACAGCGCCTTTTGGCTCACCGGTGGTGCCAGAGGTGTAGACGATCGTGGCGGGATCATCCCGCGTGATCTGGGCAAGGTTATCAAAAAAACCCTGGTCAATCGGTTTTTCTATATCGCCCTTCATAGCGGAGAAGCGCAGGAAATCCCTTTGGGCATCAAGTCCACTTGGATCAAAGACCACCGTGTGTGCAAGGCCTGGGATTTCTTCTCTGATCGTATCGATGACGGCGAACGGTGCGGCATTCTCGACGAAAATCAGCTTGGCTCCCGAATCATTCAAGATCAGCGAGACCGATGAGGCCGGCAGCGTTCGATAGATGGGCACCACGATGCCGCCCAACTTCAAAATGGCCAGGTCTGAGATGGCCCATTCGGGCCTGTTGTTGGAGAAAATGCCCACCCGGTCGCCTTTTTCAATGCCTAAATTTACCAGAGACGCCGCGACCCCGGTTACTGATTCGCTGAGCTCACTATAGGTAATACCCTCATATTCATTATGAGTGTTCTTAAACATCAAGGCCACTTTACCGGAATGTAAAGCGGCCGCCTGGCGAAAAGAATCGTATATCGTCTGGGAAATATGTTCTTTCCCGGCGATGCTCTCTGGCTTCTTCATCTCACCGCCAACCACTCAATGCCATCCCCACCTAGGGCGAGTGCCGCCCGCTGCTAGCTTGAAATATCATTGCAAATTGGCAAGTGCGAATTTCAAATTGACCAGCCTGCTGGAATCTTCACAAACAAAGAATATGACCGCGTCTTTCACTGCCTACTGCTGACTGCCCACTGCCTCCTTAGCTTCT
>LJUY01000058.1 GCA_001304015.1 candidate division Zixibacteria bacterium SM23_81
ACGATATTGAGCCGAGCAGGTTCGTGTATAAGGCGATCCAGCTGAACAATGTGCTGAAGGTCGTCACTGGTCTTTTTCTCTTCGGCCATCAGACATTCCCCCCAGAGGCTTCGGGGTATTTATGCAGGAACCGTGTGAACTGCACCAGACCGACGAGAATCAGAATTGCGGCCAGACCCCAAAGTTGGTAGGCGGTGGCCTTACCGAAATTGATTCCGAGGAAGTGGAGCACGAAGCCAACGAAGATGCTCTCCAGAAATATCGCTGCAAAGATATAGTCGAGGGCATATCCATATCTGTGGGCTGCTGCGAGGGCCATACCTGCCAGCATCAGACCAGCATAGACAGGCAGAATCCAGCCCCAGGGAAAAACGACGCTTTTCTGAGCAACCGTCTCTGACACGAAGAGACCTAGTACTCCCAGACACAACATGAGAATAACACCCATAACGGCTCTCGATTTCCCTGCTTTGCTTTTCAAAATATGAAATTCGCCCTGATTAAGCAGATGATAGATAAAGCGCCGTCGAAATGACTCTTTCAGCCAATGCCAAAGCTGCACTCCCGCTCCTAGAACGAACGCCCAGCCGCGCTTTTGATCGTACAAAAAGAAGGCCATAAGAGTTAGGGAAACGCCATCCATGAGGCTATCAAGGCCATCCTGCCGCATAAATCGATAGGCTTTCCCCTCAAGTTCTTTCAAGTTGACATTTTGCTCCATAATCAATTATCTTGCTTTACAGAGTATCGCTACGCGACGCCATCCTTTCAGGCAGCGGATACTTCCTCAAGAACCGAATGAGCAGCACCAGCCCGGAGAATGCGATGATGGCTCCGGCGGCGATGAAACTGAATTTCATATGAAAATTAAGCCGCTGAGCGCCTGCAAAGCTGAGGAAAATGACCCCGGCATATACATACAGACGCTTGATCCAATGTATAACTGCCATGAGGGCCAAAACGATGGCGACCATTGCTCCGAAGGCGATCTTAAAATATTGACGCAGCCAATCTCGCAAACTGGAAGAACCAAGTTGACTCATCCATAAGAGAAGCACAAGAACTCCTAGGAGCATGACGATGGCCAGCAAGATGGTCATCTGCAGCTTACTCCTGCGAGCACGGGGAAACTCGGCGTAGCCCAGCCGGGGATATGTGATGCGCCGCTTGGCGGCCATCAGCAGGGGAAACAGCACCACAAACCAAACGCCGTTCATGCTGGCCATTTCGGTCATCATTGAGACACCCCAAGCGAGGATAATCGCCCCCAGAAAGATATCCCACAGACCATCCTGGTGGTAGGACATGTATGCTTTGCGCTCGATCTTTTTCACATCGATCTGCTCAGACATGCTCATCACCCTCTTTACAGATGTTTGTCAAACATACCAGTTTGCTACACAAACCTCTATACGAAAATATTAAGAAAATTGTTTCAACCTGCCGACATTTTTTTATAAATTAGAGTCTGCAGGACTAGTTTATAAAATCAACTGCGAGAGAATTGCAATTCGTTTTATAGCATAAAGCAAAACTCTAAACATGAACAGAATCCCTCCGCGTCGCAAAAGCGATGCGTTTAGAAACACCCCGAAGATGAAACGAATTCTATCGAGTTCATGGAAAATACCACTCATCACGCTTCTCGCTCTTGTGGCCATTCACGCTTCTGTTAGCGCCCAGGATCACGCCGCCAAGATCGATGAGTTCATCGGGCTCTATTACGACCGAGGCCGATTCAACGGCACCGCGCTGGTAGCCGAGGGCGGCCAGGTCATCTACAAGAAGGGCTGGGGAATGGCCAACAAGGAGTGGGGCATTTCCAACGAGCCGGACACGAAGTTCAGAATCGCTTCGATGAGCAAGCAGTTCACGGCCATGCTCATCATGCAGCTGGTCCAGGAAGGCAGAATCGCCCTGGACGACAAGCTCACCGATTATCTGCCAGAGTTCCGCCGGGACACCGGCGACCTGGTGACTATCCATCACTTGCTGACCAATACCTCTGGCCTTCCGGATTACTCCGACGCCCCGGGATTCTGGAACGAGCTGATGCGCCACCCCATGTCATCGGAGTTCGTCATCGACTCCCTGAGCAGCGGCGACCTGCAGTTCCAGCCCGGCTCTGAGTACCGCTATAATAATGGCGGGTTCTACCTTCTCAGCCTGATCGTTCAGCGGGCCACCGGCCGGGATTTCGCAGAGGTCCTGCAGGAGAAGATCTTCCAGCCCCTGGGAATGAACGACTCGGGCCTGGATCGCCCCGAGGTCATCCTGGAGAAGCGGGCCACCGGCTATGAACAATTCGTCGATGGCTTCGAGAACGCCCCCTACCGACAGATCGACAATCTGCTGGGCACCGGGGCCATCTACTCCACGGTGAAGGACCTCTACCTGTGGGATAGGGCCCTATACACCGACCGTCTGCTGGCGCCGGAATACAAGGAAATCATGTTCACCCCATTTCTGCAGAACTATGCTTACGGTTTGGGCGTCAAGAAGATTCCCCTGGGAGACACCGGGGACAGCACCGCTTACATGGGCCACAGCGGCAGCGTGGCTGGTTTCAACAGCCGCATTGCTCGGCTGGTTGAAGACGAACATGTCATCGTTCTGTTGTGCAACATCTCGGAATGGACCAGGCTTAGCGACATGACTCAGGGCATCACCAACATCCTGTACGATCTGCCCTATGATGTGCCCAAAAAGTCCCTGGCCAAGGCTCTGTACAATACCTTTCTGAAAGAGGGAGTTAATGCGGCCCTGGCAGAATACCACGATTTTAGGGAGACGCATGCCGACACCTACGATTTCGACGAGGACGAGCTGAACACCCTTGGCTACCGCTTGCTGCGGACGGACAGAATCGGTGAAGCCATCGAGATATTCACGCTCAACGTGAAGGCTTATCCTGAATCGTGGAACGTCTACGACAGCCTGGGCGAGGCGTATTTCGTCAATGGAAACCGCGAGTTGGCTTTGGAGAATCACAAAAAGTCGCTGGAGCTAAATCCCCAACAATCGAAGACTGCCCTGGCCATTATGTTGGATAAATCAAAGGCAAAGTGATGGCTGCGGTCGGCCAGCCATTCATGATATGAGCACTTTTTAAAATACCTCATTCATTTCCCGAAGATCTGAGAAGGTGTCGGTGTGATCACAGGAACAATATTTGATATAAAGAAGTTCTCCCTTCATGATGGCCCCGGCATTCGCACCACCGTCTTTTTTAAGGGCTGTGACATGCGATGCCGATGGTGCCATAATCCGGAGAGCCACCGGCTAGAACCCGAACTGATGTTTCGTCCTGACCGGTGTATCGGCTGCCAGTCGTGCCTGACGGTCTGCACACAGAAAGCCATCTCTCTCAACGACGATGTCATCACTCACCAGAAGGAAAAGTGTATCCAATGCGGCCGCTGCGCGGATGTGTGCAACGCTCAGGCCAGGGAGATGGTCGGCCGGGAATCGACCGTAGAAGAGGTTATGACTGAGATTGAAAAAGATCTGCCTTTTTACGTCCAATCCGGCGGCGGAGTTACTTTCTCGGGCGGAGAACCTCTGCTGCAAAAGGATTTTTTATCCGCCCTTCTTCACAGCTGCAAAGCAAGAGGCATTCACACTGCCGTAGACACTTGCGGATACGCGGATTGGAAGGACATCGATAGCATTCGGAACCAAACCGATCTCTTTCTCTACGATCTCAAGCTGGTCGACGACGTCCTTCACAGAAAGCACACGGGCGTTACCAACAAGAATATTCTTCGGAACTTACAAAAGCTTTCCGACGGAGGACAGGATATCATTATCCGCGTTCCCATCGTTCCCGGAATAACCGACACAAAGGAGAACATACATCACATCGGTGAGCTTACCATGAGATTATCCCATCTTCGCCGCCTGGACATTTTGCCCTATTTTCATATTGCCGCCGAAAAGTACCAGCGGCTTCACCGGGTCTACGACTTAACCGAAACACGTCCTCCCAGCGCCGAAAGAATGTCTCAGATCGCCGACCTGCTGCGGGATTTTGGCCTGAAAGTGCACATTGGGGGCTAATATCATGGCAATGAGCGAGAGAGTGGCCCAATTGAGACAGCAGAGCCTGTCAGCGGTCCCGAGCATATCCTCAGAACGAGCAGAGCTGCTCACGGATTTCTACCAGCAAGATCTGGGCTCCATGTCCACCCCCATGGTCCGAGCCAGGGCCTTTGAGCACCTAATGGACAGCAAGACGATCTGTATCAACCAGGGAGAGCTCATCGTCGGGGAAAAGGGCCCCGCCCCAAAAGCCACCCCGACCTATCCAGAGCTCTGCTGTCATACCCTTGAAGACCTCGATATACTCAACTCCCGCGAGAAGATATCCTTCGCCGTCAGTTCAAAGGTCCGCCAGACCTACCAGCGAAGGGTAATCCCCTTCTGGCGGGGAAAGACCATGCGTGAAAGCATCTTCGACAAGATGACCGGGGAGTGGATGGATGCCTATGAAGCCGGCGTGTTCACCGAGTTCATGGAGCAGCGTTCGCCTGGTCACACCGTTCTGGACGATAAGATCTACCGCAAGGGATTTCTGGACTTCAAAGAAGACATCCAGCGCAGCCTGGATCGGCTCAATGTCCAGAATGATCCCCAGGCCCAGGGCCAACTGGAACAGCTCAGGGCCATGGAGATTTGTGCCAATGCCCTGATCCGCTTCGCCCACCGTCATGCTGAAAAGGCCCGCGCGCTGGCCCAAGTGGAAGCCAACCCGGAAAGAAAAGAGGAGCTAGCGCGCATAGCCGATATCTGCGATCACGTCCCCGCTCACCCTCCCCGGAACTTTTGGGAGGCGTTGCAGTACTATTGGTTCGTCCATCTGGGAGTCACCACAGAGCTCAATCCTTGGGACGCCTTTTGCCCGGGCAAACTCGACCAGCATCTCTATCCCTTCTACCGTCGTGAGCTGGAGGAAGGAACGCTGACCCGGGATGGGGCCGAGGAGCTGCTGCAGTGCCTGTGGGTGAAGTTCAACAACCAGCCGGCGCCGCCGAAGGTCGGTGTAACAGCGGCGGAGAGCAGCACCTACACCGATTTCGCCCAGATCAACACCGGTGGCCTCAAGGAAGATGGATCCGATGCCGTCAATGAGGTTACTTATCTGATCCTGGACGTCATCGAGCAGATGCGGCTGCCGCAGCCCAGCTCATCCATCCAGGTCAGCAAGGAGAGTCCCGATAGATTCATCAAGAGAGCGGCCGAGATCATCCGCACCGGCTTCGGCCAGCCCTCGGTGTTCAACTCCGACCTGGTGGTGCAGGAGCTGCTGCGGCAGGGGAAATCCCTGCTCGACGCGCGCAATGGGGGCACCAGCGGCTGTGTGGAAACCGGCGCTTTCGGCAAGGAGAACTACAACCTCTCGGGGTATTTCAATATGCCCAAGGTTCTCGAGATCACCCTGAATAACGGCATCGATCCCCGGACGAAGCGCCGCATCGGGCTGCAGACCGGGGACCCAGCCCGGTTCGAGACCTTTGAGCAGCTGCTGGAGGCCTATGAAACTCAGCTCAACCATTTCGTCAACATCAAGATCCAGGGCAACAACGTCATCGAGAGATTGTACGCCACCCACATGCCTGCACCCTTCCTCTCGCTGCTCATCGACGACTGCATTGCAACGGGTAAAGATTACCATCAGGGTGGGGCCAGATACAACACTACCTACATTCAGGGTGTCGGCTTGGGAACCATCACCGACGCCATGACGGCCATCAAGTATGCCGTCTTTGACAAAAAGATCCTCTCCATGAAAGAACTACTCAAAACTCTGAAAGCTGATTTTGCCGGGGACGAGAAGACGCGCCAGATGTTGTTGAACAGAACGCCAAAGTACGGCAACGACGACGACTATGCCGATGACGTCATGGTTTCACTGTTCGAGGCATATTTCTGCGCCATTGACGGCCGCAAGAATACCCGGGGCGGAGAGTACCACATCAACCTGTTGCCCACCACGGTTCACGTGTACTTTGGATCGGTCATTGGCGCGACACCCGATGGACGAAAATCGGGTCAACCTCTCTCGGAAGGCATTTCGCCTGTGCAGGGCGCAGACCGGCGGGGGCCAACGGCCGTCCTCAAGTCGGCATCCAAAATGGATCATATCCGTACCGGCGGCACGCTGTTGAATCAGAAGTTCACACCCCAGCTGCTTCAAGACGACGCCAGCCTGGACAAGCTGGTCCATCTGATACGGACCTATTTCAGGTTAGACGGGCATCATGTTCAGTTCAATGTAGTGGACGCGGCCACCCTGCGAGCCGCCCAAAAGAATCCCGAAAAGTATCGGGATCTCATTGTCCGAGTGGCGGGCTACAGCGATTATTTCTGTGATTTGGGCACAGCGCTTCAAGATGAGATCATCTCGCGGACGGAGCATACGGTCTTTGGTTCAGCTCAATTTTGAGGAGCCTGATGAAACGAGCAGTGGGAATAGAAACAGAAGTGAGGAGAAATGTCGAGCGTCAAAAATTACAGCCGTAATACCATCTTAATTTTCCTTCTGTCCATCTCTCTGTTCGCCTGCGCCTCCAAGGACAAACCCAAACCGCAATCCGATTTGACCACACTGGCGGACACGTCAGCCTCCCACAAGGCTTCGGCATTTATTCACCGTCAGGCGAGTCTGGAGGAGATAGAGATCCAAATGTCGAATTCCTCGCCTCCACAGGCTCAAGTGGTAGTAAAAGGCTTCCTGTCCGACGGCTGTACCAAAATCGATAGGATCAAACAGAAACGCAGTGACAATGACTTCTCCATCACCATCACCACCATTCGTCCCGCTGAGCTGAATTGCATTCAGGTGATTGTGCCCTTCGAGGAAATCATCCCCTTGGATGTGTTGGGCTTGAAAGCCGGCCTCTACACAGTGACCGTCAACGACATGAGCGACACTTTCTCCCTGGAGGTGGAAAATTTGCAAAAATGATACCCATGATGCTGCTTGAGTCAGCATTGGAGGCCTCGAGCTATGGCGAGATTTCCCAAGGATAAAGGGGGCAAAATATGAAAGGAATTATTCGGCTTACCACAAACTCTACCGGGTTGAGTTATCCCTCCTTATATTATTCCCTCTTGGCTCTGGCCCTCCTCATGGGAAGCTCAGTCTGTAGCGAGGAGCTCAATGCCATGCCAAAACGTTGGCCTGGATACGCCATTCTGGGAAACGGCTCCATCTGTGCTGTCTATTCTGACGATGCCCGCTTAGCTCCCAAATCAAGGCTGCGGGGCATCAGGCATCTCTACTACCGGGACTATACGAACGACTACATCGCCTCCACCAGCTTCGAATTGCTGGACAAAGCCAATAACATCTGCAAAAAAGATTCAACGCTGATCGATTCGGTGGGCATGGCAAATTTTTTCACCACCCTGAGCCAATCACATCTGTCTGACGGAATCCTCGTCGAATCGCGGGCCTATGCACACCAGAAAGATGCCATCATGCTCAGCTTTTCGGCAAAAGGAGCGCCACACACCTACTCGTATCGGTTTCGAGCCAGGCTGCCCAAGCGAATGGTTACCGACCGCACCGTCACCATGGATCACTCCGGAGCCAGGGGAAGCTGGGCTGTGTTCTCTTGGTCAAACGGGACGACTCTGGTCTTCGGTCTCCACACCGGCTCTGGAAAGGCGGCCATAGACGACCTGGGGCTGGTAATGGATGGCCGTCTCGAGAACGGATCAGTGGTGCTGATCATCGCAGCTGGGGACTCGAAAAAGAAGGCACTGGAGACACTCAATGCAATTCAGAGGGAAAAAACTCCTTCTGCCAGCGCCGCTGCCCATTGGGAGGCTTGGCTGAATGAAGGCTTCGTTCCGGAATTTGGCAACGATGCTCTCCTTGAGGCTTATCGTCGCAATCTGTATGCCGCGAAGGCCTCTAACTTGAATGGGCTGATCCCGGCGGACATCACCGGCCAATTCGTAACCAATAACATGCCCCAGCTCTATCCCCGAGACACCCTGATGTGCGCTCGAGTTTTTCTGCTCACAGGACATCTCGAAGAGGCTCGTCAGATCCTATCCTTCTGGACCGACTCTCGAATTCCCATGAAAAGCCCAGGAGAATGGTTTGCCCGCTATGATGCCCATGGGCAGGCTGTGGACGCTGGGAGCGGCGCACGCTATGATGAGCCCGAGTGGGACTCCAACGGGTACCTGATCCAGCTGGCCGAGACATACCGCCAGAAAGTTGGCCAATGGCCCGTGGATTCCTCTTTCCTCCTCAAATCGGCCGATTTTCTAGTGGATCATATCAACGAGAACGGCCTTTTGTATGAAGGAGGCATTGTGGAGTGGTCCGGTTACCTCCCGGCTACCAATATGATCGCCGCAGCTGCCCTTCGGACGGCTGCAGAAATCGCCGGCTCCCTGGGAGATTCCGCCAGAAAGAATCTTTATGGCCAGGCATCCCAGACCATCTCCGCCTCTCTGGATGGCATGTTCGACAAAGAACGGAGCACTTACGCCGATGTGCACTTTGCCGGCAGCAAGAGCATCGACAATCGAAGTTTAGCCCAGACCTCTGGCGAGGCGCTGTACCTCTGGGACACATCGGCCAACTTCGGCGTGTTGTGGGGCTATCCCGATCATCCTCGGATACAGCAGTCCAACGCCTTTTATGCCCAGCATTGTGTGAAAGAAGCCGGCGCGATGCAGTATTTCGACGCTCCCGATGCCGGATTAGCCGGTTATGGGCACGACCTGTTCTTCTTCACCACATCGGCCGCGGCCCAGTATCAAGCCAAATACGGCGATCCCGTCAGGGCCAAGCTGCACATCGACTGGATGATGAACAACGCCAATCTTTACGGCCTGATGCCCGAGCGTATCTACCTGAACGGTTCTGGCTGCAGCCAGGCTTCCCCCCTTTCCTGGTGTTGCGCAGAGTTCGCCGCAGCGCTTTTGGAGTGGCAAGCAACAAGACAATAAAAGATGATGTCGCACAATGAAAAAAGTGACCTGGTGATCACCAAGCTGGATAACGAAGATCAGGCAAGCCATTGTGCTCGGATGATGGCCCACTCGGAGCCGTGGATCACCCTGCGCAGAGACTACCCGACCGCGCTGAAAATGCTTCGGGACACTTCGCGGGAGGTCTACGTGGCGCTCATCGGCGAGCAGGTCGTTGGCTTCATCATCTTGGTGATGCACGGTCCCTTTCGAGGATACATTCAAACGGTGGGGGTTATGCCTCGGTGGAGAAATCGTGGCATCGGGACCAAGCTGATCGAGTTCGCCGAACAGAGGATCCTTCGCGAGGCCCCCAATGTGTTCATGTGCGTCTCCTCATTCAACGAGCAGGCGCAGAAGCTCTACAAGCGGCTCGGCTATGAGGTGGTGGGAGAGCTAAGGGAGTTCATCGTCCCGAATCATTCGGAGATATTGCTGAGAAAAACCACAGCCCCATGGACCGAGTTTAAGAAATCTAAATAGAAATCCTCAACAGTTCATTCCGAGAGGTGAGAAACAGATGAAAGCGGTATGCTTGAGTCTGGGATTTTTATGTCTCGTCTCCGTTTCCCTTTTTGTCTGTGGTCCTCGGGAGAAAAATCCACCACAAGAGTCCGCTGTCCACGGCGGAGCGGTGCTGAAGGACCTACCAACAGATATCCGACCAGATGCGCGATATCTCTTCTACCTGCACGGCGCCATCATCGAGGAGGAGGAACTTCGTCCGGAGCACCCCACATTCGGATTCTATGAGTATGAGGCCATCCTCGACTCCCTGGCCGCTCACAGGCTGGTGGTCATCAGCGAGGCCAGAAAACCCGGCACAAACGTCTCCACCTATGCGGAAAAGGTCACAGGGCAGATTGAGCGGCTACTGGAGACAGGTGTGCCTCCGGAGCACATCTCCGTGGTAGGCCACTCCAAAGGCGGGGCCATCGCCATCATGACCTCTTCCTCTCTCAAAAACGACAAGGTGAACTTCGCGTTTATGGCCTGCTGTAGCCATCGGTTGCTGCAGAATCCAGAGGTCGATCTCCGTGGACGCATTCTCTCCATCTACGAAGCCAGCGATGAGTGGTTCGGATCCTGCCAAAAGGCCTTTGACCAGGCCTCCCATCCTCTGGTAACCCACGAGATCGAGATTCACACCGGAGAAGGACATGGAGCTTTCTACCGACCGATACCAGAATGGGTAAATCCCGTGGTGGAGTGGGTCAAAATCGGTGAATGAAAGCCGGCATCACATGGGATGAAACAGTTGAAACTCTGCTGGCGACGTGCCCGATCTAGCCCTGATTAGGCTTTTTACTCATGTGAACATGAAGTACGGAGGATCTCATGACCTATCAATTCCAGCGTTTGGCTCCCGCCCTTATTTTTATTCTACTCATGGCTTCATGTGCTGGAGAAAGGTCTTCAAATCTGGAGCGCCTGGTGCATGAATATATAGATGCCTGCAATCTCCATGATCTGGAAACGCTGAGAGGCATGCTCACCGACGACGTGGTGTGGTATCTGGGAGCAGATACATTGGTGGGAAAAGACCAAGTCCTCGGACCTCTGGCGTATGACGAAGCCATAAACACTTATCTTGAAGGCAGCAATATGGTAGTGAAGGGAGATACCGTCGAGTTTGAACTTTTAGAGAAAAACGATGTCCTCACAGTCCTCAAAATAGATGAGCTTCGCCATTTTCCACGGTTCATATTCAAAGAAGGCTTAATCCTGGAAAAGGCCTCACGAAAGACTTACGCGAGAGCTCAAGAGTTAGAAGAACAAATAGCTGCTTTTCGGGAATGGCTTGGAGAAAACCATCCAGATGATCTGGCTCGACTCGAAGCCCCGGATGGCTCCTTGATTTATAGCAGCGACAACGGGTATTTGGTGGTAAAATTACTCAAAATATGGGCAGCAGAAAAACAATCTGAGTACAGGGAGTGACCCTCAGATCCTAACTTTTCAGAATCCTTGCATCCTGAATCCTGGGACGCTATCTTTCCCTTATCCAAGAATCCGCTCCCATCTCGAGGTCTAAGATGAAATTCCTACACGCCGCGGATCTGCATCTGCAGACGGCTGCTGCCGCAGAACAGCTTGACGCCCTGAAGCTCATCCTCCGGCTGGCGGATGAAAATAACGCCGAATTCCTTCTCTTCGCAGGCGATCTCTTCGACAGCGATCATGACGCCGATCGTATCCGCCCCCAGGTGCGTGAGGTTCTGACCTCCTGGGACAAACCGACCGTCCTGGTTCCTGGTAACCACGATGCCTCCAGCTACAGTACGACAGCCGACTACGGAGAGCACGCTCTGGCGGCTAGAGAGGACATCCACGTCTTCGAGAAGCTGGGTGAGTTCCCTCTTGTTTGCCTACCCTACCAGGAGAAACGCGCCTTTGCCGACTGCCGGGAGGGCTTGGCACATCTCAAGGGGCCTCTGGTGGTGTGCTGCCATGGCACCCTCTATCTCGAGCAATGGCTGGGCTGGTTGCGGGAGGAAAAAGAAGACGTGGGCGATTACTTCCCCGTCTATCCCGAGGACCTCAAAGGCCTGTCCATAGGCTACCTGGCCATGGGCCATTTCCACAAGGGCTTCTCTCAGACCACCTCCCCCGTAACCTGCTGCTATCCAGGCTCGGCTTTCCCGGTGACGGCCAGGGAGCTGGGCCCCCGCTCCGTGGCTTTGGTCCACCTGAACGGTGAGGGATCAGCTCAGGTTATTCCGCTCAACCTCAAAGGCGTCCCATGGTACCAGGAGGTTTCGCTGAAATCCTTGCCCTGGCGTGAAGATGAGATGTTTGCAGAACTGGAGCAGCATCTGAAGAACCTGGATCCTCAAGCCCGTCCCGTGGTCTCCGTCACGGGCTATGCTCAGGACGAGCGGGGACTGAGAGAACGGTTGGAGAGGAGGCTCAAAGGCCTAGGAGGGCCGCAGCCCAAAATTGAGTTGTTTGACTACAGCCGCCTGATGGAAAACACCTTCTACCGGATGTTCGTAGAGGAGATCGAGATAGAAAAGGCCGACCAGCAAGAAAAAGCCATCTCTGAGAAAGCTCTGGAGATCATCACCCATGGTTTTTCCCGACTGCAAAAGAGGAGCCGATGAATCTCAAGAGCCTCACCATGGAAAAGTTCGGCCTCTTCCGGAACCGGAAGCTGGAGTTCTGTCCTGGCTTCAACCTGATCTTCGGCCCCAACGAGTCGGGCAAGACCACTCTGTTGGACGCCATCGTATTGGCTCTGCTATCCCGCACCGACAAGAAGGGCGCTAAGCTAAAGGGCTACCCCCGGGCTCTGAAGCCCATCAGAGACCGGTACGGCTCGGAGATCTCCCTACAAATGGTGGTAGAGCATGACGCTCAGGAGCTAATTTTCCCGGCCGCGGAAAGCTTCCATGACCTCTGGGGGGTGGGCTGGGACGAGCTGCGAGCCATCTTCATCGCCCGGGAGGGAGACCTGGAGCTGGCCAAGAGGGAAACTTTTCCGAAGTGGTGGAATACCCTAAAGGGCAAGCTTTTGGGGTTCGAGGAAGAGCCCAAGCGGGTTCTGAAAAAGATCGCAGAGGAGGCGGGTTTGACAGACAATCTTGCCCTCACCATGGTCCAGAGGGAGTATAGAGAGGACATTCAGAAGAAATTGACCTGGTATGAAGTTAACAAGGAAAGAATTCATTCTCTACGAAGGTTGAAAAAAGACTACCAGGGTCTCAAGCTCAAAGAGGAAGAGCTAGCCCGAGAAGCGGACAAAAAGAAGAAAGGGATTCTCAAGACCAGGCTCCTTCGAGCTAACGTTATCTATAGCCAACTGAAATCAGCAACGGAGAAGTTGAGGGAAGAATTCGCTCGCTACGATGAACAGGACTTGAAAGAATGGGAGAGACTGGAGCGGGAACTCGAGAAGGAGCTGGCCCTGCTGGAGCGGCTGCTCCTACAGAAGCGTCAAGAAGAGGAGCGGCACAAGCAGGCCGTGAAGGATGTGGCCCAGATGACCCACCATCTGACAGCTATGATGGAGAAGTTGCGTTTGGTAGACGATAGGGAGGTGGAACTGACCGCGGCGGTTCATCTAGAGGAAAAAGATTCCTCTCGCGGCATCCCCCACTGGATACCATGGGCACTCTGGGCGTGTGCTATCCTGGCCCTCATCTTTGGCTTATATTCGACGCCGCTGCTTTTCATCCTCTGCGGCATTTTGGTAGTTACAGCCCTCTCCTTCACCTACAAACTTCGCAAAGCTGCTGCAGAGGAAACATTACTAAATCGCCAGCGGCAAAAGTTTCTCCGCTGGGCTCGAGATCTAGATCTGAAGGCGGAGTCGTTGACAGACCTCCTGCTGAAACTGATGGACCTGCGTAGAAACAAGGACCGACTAGAGGGCCAGCGCAACCAGCTTCAGGATCAGCTGCCCAAACTGGCCGATACAGCTGGGGAGGTCGCTAAGCTAAAGAGGTCAAAAGAAGATGCCGTGGAAAAGATCCGTGGCAAGATTCGCCAATTGCGGGACAAGGTGGGATTGAGTGATCTGGAACAACTGCGCCAGCGCGTTCAGAGCAAGAAAGAGCTGCAAAGCGATGTCGAGAAAAGGTACAAGAGCGAACTGAGAGCTCTTTTGGATTCCAAAGAGGCCTCTTGGGCCGGACAGTTGGAGGAGCTGAAATCTATGGAGGATGTGCCGCCTGTGGAGGACAACAGCCAGGTTGAAAAAATCACCCGGGGCTTGGAGAATCTCCGCAGAGAGCAGCAGGGCAAGTACGAGCAACTGACCCAATTGAACGCCGAGATTAAGGCACATTTTGGTGTTCAAACCCCCGAGGAAGTCATCTGGAAGGTGGAAGACCTGCAGAGAGAACTGCAGGAGATGAAAATTCTCAAACAGGCTGGTCAGAAGGTTCATCAGATCTTCGACCGGTTGCTACAGCGATCCGACACCGTTCTGGACGATATAATCGGCGGAAAGACGGTCTGCGCCGGCTTCCAGCAGGTCACCGGTGACAAGTACCAGGCGGTGACCATGGAAGATCTGGTCCTACGGGCTACCGACGCTCAGGGGAAGACGTGGGATTTTCAAGACCTGAGCACGGGTACCAGAGACCAGCTTCTCACCGTATTGCGCCTGGCCCTGGCGGAGAAGCGCCTTCAGGGTAAGGGATTCCTTATCTTTGATGACGCTCTGGTGACCAGCGATCGAACCAGGCTCAGGGAGCAGATGGAGATGCTGGGGCAGCTCACTCAGGCTGGCTGGCAAATTCTGTTCATGACCGCGCAGGACGAAGTACGACAGGAAGCCGAGCGACTTGCCGGATTGGAGATGGAAGTGAGGATTGTGGATTTATAAAGCAGTCCAAAACTCTCTGGGATCTGCCAGAAGACCTAACGATCTGACAGGAGCCATCCAAAAATGAAAGTAACCATGGCCCAGCTAAATCCAGTCGTTGGCGATGTGGAGGGGAACATGGCGCAAGTGGTGGATACCCTCCGGAAGTGCTCCGGCGATGCTCCGGATCTGGTGATCTTCCCAGAGCTTTTCCTGATGGGATACCCGCCTCGTGATCTCCTGGAGCGCCGGTGGTTCGTAGAAAAAAGCCAGCGGGCAATACAAGAGCTCCGGGGTATCTCCCAAACCTATCCGGAGACGGGAATACTGCTGGGAACTGCCATTCCCACTGGGGAGGGCACGGGCAAGGGTCTATACAACTCCGCTCTGCTCATCTACCGGGGTCAGGTTTTATTTCGCCAAAACAAATCTCTCCTGCCCAGCTATGACGTCTTCGATGAGTCCAGATACTTTGATCCCGCCCCCAAAATTGAGGTTTTCCCCTTCAAAAACGAGGTCTTGGGTATCTCCATCTGCGAAGACGCATGGAATGACCCAGAGTTCTGGCCCAGGAGAACCTATCCCCTGGACCCCATCGCGATACTGGCGAAAAAAGGGGCCACCCTTTTGGTGAACATCTCAGCATCTCCTTTCCACGTGGGCAAGGAGGAAATCCGCCACCGCCTCCTGGGCAATCATGCTCGAAAACACGCGCTGCCGGTTGTTTTCGTCAACCAAATTGGGGCCAATGATGAGCTGATCTTCGATGGACGGAGCCTGTTCGTGAATTCGCGCGGAGATGCCGTGCTGGCATTTCCTCCCTTCAATGAACACCTCCAGACCATCGAGACAACTTCCGGCGAGGCTCTCGAGCAGTACACCCCCCAAGAACGAGTGGAATCCGTTCACCAGGCTCTGGTCCTGGGCATCCGGGATTACGCTCGAAAGTGCAGCTTCTCAAAGGTCACCCTGGGACTTTCCGGCGGCATTGACTCCTCCTTGACGTGTTGTCTGGCTCGTGCGGCTCTGGGTGGTGAAAACGTCCTGGGCGTCTCCATGCCTTCCCCTTATTCCTCCCAGGGAAGCGTCGAGGACTCCCGGAAGCTGGCCCAAAACCTAGGCGTTCAGTTTCGGGTTATCCCCATCTCCGATATATACGCCACCTATCTGGCATCCCTGAAGGAGCATTTTAAGAGAAAAGAATCCGACGTGACCGAGGAAAACATTCAGGCCCGAATCCGGGGCAATCTGCTCATGGCGCTGTCCAACAAATTCGGCTATCTGGTTCTGTCTTCGGGGAACAAGAGCGAGGTGGCCGTGGGCTATTGCACCCTCTATGGAGATATGAGCGGCGGCCTGAGCGTCCTATCAGATGTGCCCAAGACCATGGTATACGAGTTAGCCCGCTACGTGAACCGTGCCGGTGAGGTCA
Source organism: candidate division Zixibacteria bacterium SM23_81 (assembly GCA_001304015.1). GTDB lineage: Bacteria > SM23-81 > SM23-81 > SM23-81 > SM23-81 > SM23-81. Next base: position 15,738 of record LJUY01000058.1, read on the forward strand.
TCCCCAAACAGATTATCGAGAAACCTCCCTCTGCGGAGCTAAAGCCCGATCAGCGAGACCAGGACACACTGCCACCGTACGAGGTTCTCGACCCTATCCTTCGCCTCTATGTGGACGACGGGCGCTCCGCCAAAGAGATCATCGATCACGGCTTCGAGCCCGAGGTGGTCACATGGGTCATCCGAGCCGTGGATAGAAATGAGTACAAGCGCCGGCAGGCAGCCCCTGGCCTGAAGGTGACCTCAAAGGCCTTCGGCATGGGCCGGAGAATGCCAATAGCGGCGAAGTACAACTCGTAGGGGCGAGATGTCAAACCCGCCCCTATGTTTTATATAACCGCTTCAATTATCTGTCTATCCCTCACGGATCGCCAGCTATGCTAAGTGACGAAGAATCCACTTTTCATGTCATTCTGAGCGAAGGGTAGATTAAGAAACCGATTTCCCGTAAAATGGGCCATGAGACCAATAAATCCAACTTTAGGGGGCGCAAAAAGAAACGGTCACAACCTTGCGGGCTTGATGAAACCCGTCGCCTGAGATTCTTCGGTCGTCCTCGCGGTGCTCGGACTTCCCTCAGAATGACAACAATAATAAAAGGGCGGGGTTGAAAACCCGCCCCTATATTTATATAACCACTCCAATTATCTGTCGATCCCTCACGGATCGCCAGCTATGCTAAGTGACGAAGAATCCACTTTTGCATGTCATTCTGAGCAAAGGCTAGATTAAGAAACCGGTTTCCTGCAAAATGGGCCATGAGGCCAATAAATCCAACCGAAACGGATCTCGTGCAGCGGAGCGAAGAATCTCAGTCGATAGTTTTAAGGGGCGCAAAAAGAAACGGTCACAGCCTTGCGGGCTTGATTAAAGCTGTCGCCTGAGATTCTTCGGTCGTCCTCGCGGTGCTCGGACTTCCCTCAGAATGACAACAATAATAAAAGGGCGGCGTTGAAAACCCGCCCCTATATTTATATAA
>LJUY01000059.1 GCA_001304015.1 candidate division Zixibacteria bacterium SM23_81
GGTTGGGTCGGAGCATAGCCCGAGTTGATGCGGTAGACAAAGTCACCGGAGCGGCAGAATACGTGGCCGACATCAGGTTACCGAACACCCTTCATATGAAAGTGGTACGCTCCACCCAGGCTCACGCTCACATCGTGAAGGTAGATACCCATCGGGCCGAGCAAGTTCACGGCGTGGTGGCCGTTGTCACCGGCCAGAACTGCCCATATTTGTTCGGATCCTGCATTTTCGATCAACCGCCCATGGCTACTCATAAGGTTCGCTTCGTGGGAGAGCCGGTGGCGGCCGTCATAGGCCGTTCGCGGGATGTCGCCCTGGAAGCCATGGATCTCATTCGAGTTAAATACGAACCTCTGCCCGCCGTTTTCGATCCCCAGCAGGCCATAGCACCTAAGGCACCCTTGTTGCACGAGGGGCTGGGTCAGTACCGTTATGTGCCCAGTTTCCACCCCCAACCTGGCACCAACATCTTCCACCACTATAAGCTGCGCAAGGGTGATGTGAACAAAGGCTTGCAGCAAGCTGATGTGGTGGTGGAAAATCGATACCAATTTCCCCATATCTCTCACGCTCAGCTGGAGCCCCACGGGACCATCGCCCTTTGGGAACGCAATGGCCAACTTAAGATTTGGTCAAGCGCTCAGTCTCCCTTCTTCGTGCGGCATTCCCTGGCAGGCGCCTTCGGCCTGCCCCATGCTCAGGTGAAGGTGGTGGTTCCCTATATCGGGGGAGGGTTTGGGGGGAAATCGGATGTGACCATCGAGCCTCTGGTGGCCTACGCGGCGAGAGCCGCGGTGGGTTATCCTGTCCGCCTCATCCTGACCCGAGAGGAGATGTTCTCGGGCACGGTGTTGGGTCGGGGTTGCTGGGCCCGGATAAAGACGGGCGTCCAGAAAGATGGAACCATCTTGTCAGAGGAAATTGAGTTGCTGTTTGGCGGTGGCGCCTATGGAGATTGTTGCATCAACATCGTGGCAGGGGCCGGCCACAATGCTCCTGGCCCTTATGAAATTCCCAACCTGAAGGTTGACTCATACGGAGTCTACACCAATACCCCTCCGGTGGGGGCCTATCGGGGTTATGGCCATCCCGAGGCACATTGGATGGCCGAGCGGCAGATGGAGATGATCGCCCAAAAACTGAAGATAAATCCCGTCACATTGCGCAGACGCAATATTTTGCGGCCCGGCTCCGTTAATGCATTTGGCCAGAAGATGGATGCCTCCCATGGAGACCTGGATAAATGCATTCAGCAAGTGGTTCACGAGTTGCAGAAAGGTACCGTCCGGGGTTCCAGCAAAAAGGCCGCTCATAAGGTCCGGGGCACCGGGATCGCCGCCTTCATGAAATCTCCGGTGATGGCCACCAATGCAGCTTCTTGCGCTACGGTCAATTTCGGGGAGGACGGTACCGTCAACGTCTTGGTGGGCTGCACAGAGATGGGCCAAGGCTCCTTTACCGTTTTGAGCCAAATTGCCGCCGAGGCCTTGAAGGTGCCGGTAGAAAAGGTGAAGATCAACCGCATCATCGACACCGACGTAAATCCCTACGAATGGCAGACGGTGGCCAGCAGCACCACCTGGAAGGTGGGCAATGCCATTGCTCGCGCGGTCGGACAGGCCATCCAGCAGATCAAGGAGATCGCCGCAGAGGCGTGGGGGGTGAGCTCTGAGGAGATAGAACACGGGCCAGATCGCGTCTTTCTTCGGAAAAATCCCAAGAAATTCCTTCCGTTGTCCTCGGTGGCCATGGGGCGAGTGCAGCCCGATGGCCAAGCCATTGGGGGACCGGTGGTGGGGTATGGTCGGTTCGTGCCCCAAGGTTTAACCTACCCCGATCCGGAGACGGGACAGGGAAATTTGGCGGCGGAGTGGACCTTTGGCTGCCAGGGAGCCGATGTAGAGGTGGACTTGCGCACCGGTCACATTCAGGTTATCCGGCTGATCACAGCTATCGACGCGGGCCAAATCGTGAATCCGATCCTGGCCCGAGGACAGGTGGTGGGAGCGATGGTTTACGGTCTGGGGGCGGCTTTGAGCGAGAAGGTGATTTACTCCCCGGAAGGGTGGATCCGCAATGACTCCCTGACAGATTACAAAGTGCCCACCCCTGGGGACGCAAGTTCGATAGAATTCAAGGTCGTCTTTTTAGATACTCCTCTTCCCGACAGCGTCTATGGAGCTCGCCCATTGGCGGAACACGGCACCGTTTCGGTGGCTCCAGCCATCGCCAATGCCATCGGTCACGCCACAGAGATTCAGTTTTTTGCCCTGCCCATGACCGCCGAGCGGGTGGTGGAGAAACTCAAGATGAAAGAAGATCGTCGATGCTGAGGCCCTTCGATTACTTCCATCCCAATGATATGGCCGAGACGCTGACTCTCTTGGATCAAGAAGACGAGACATCCGTGTTAGCTGGAGGGACGGACCTGCTGGTCAAGATGAGGCGGGGCAGCATACGACCTCCTGTGGTGGTGGACATCAAGGGACTGGAGGAGTGCCAGGGAATACGCTGGGAAGGTGACCGGCTCTCGCTGGGCTCGCTGACCACTTTTAACGATCTTCTCCGGTCCCAGGAGGCTCACAAGCACTTTCCCCTCCTGATTGACGCCGCTCGGGTGATGGGCTGCTATGAAGTCCGTGAGCGTGCTACGCTGGGAGGTAATGTGGTCAACGCTTCACCGGGCGCCGAATCGGGATCTCCTCTGGCCGTTCTGGAGGCTCAGGTCGTCCTCAAGGGACGCCGAGGAGAGCGGCAGATGTCCATTGGACATTTCTGGCAGGGGGTGGGAAAGACCGACCTGGCCCCAGGTGAATTGCTGGTTCGCATCGTCATCCCGCGTTTGCCCGAGGGATCCCGAAGCACCTATCTGCGGCGCAGCCGCGTGCAGGGTATGGACCTGGCCTCGGTGAACGTGGCCGTGGTGGTGATCAATCCCCGGTTGCCTGAAAGCCGGGAGATACGAGTGGCCTTAGGAGCAGTTGCTCCCACGCCAATTCGAGCAAGAGAAGTCGAGACCTTGCTGCGTGGTCAAGAGATCACCTCCTCGCTTCTGTCGCAGATGCGGGACAAAATTCAAGAAGGTTTAGCTCCCAGGACCACAAGCCTGCGGGCCACTCCGGGATATAAAAAAGAGATGGTTGGAGTTCTCACGGAGATGGCCCTAGAGGTTCTGCTGAAAGGGTGAGGGACCTATGAAGCATACCATCAATTTGAGGGTAAATGGCGAGGAAGTGACGACTGATGTGAAATCTCACCGCACCCTTTTAGAGTTTCTGCGGGATCAGCTTCATCTCATGGGAGTCAAAGAGGGGTGCGGGGATGGGGAGTGTGGGGCTTGTACCGTCCTGTTGAACGGGGAGCCAGTGCGTTCCTGTCTGATCTTGGCCGTAGAGGCCCAGAACAGCGAGATCCTGACCATCGAGGGACTGGCTGAGGGTGAAAAGCTTCACCCGCTTCAACGGGCTTTTATCGACCAGGGAGCTGTACAGTGCGGTTTCTGCACTCCGGGACTCATCATGGGGGCCAAGGCCCTGTTGGATCGCCACTCCCATCCTACCGAGGAGCAGATTCGAGAGGCTATAGGCGGTCATCTTTGCCGCTGCACGGGCTACGAGACCATCTTGCAGGCCATAAGGTCTGTTGCCAAAATGCGTCCCTGAGGAGGCATCATCTCATCGTAGAATGATCAGAAAAGTCTCTACAGGAATGTTTGCCAGAAATGCAAAAGGTCGCTTAAGCAGGAAGGAACACCCATGGATTTCACGCCGATCATCGCATCCGTTCTATTGTTGGTCTTCTCTGTTCCATCGATGGCCAAGTTGTCCAGATATCGCGGAGTGAAAAGCACCGTGGTCAGCGCTGTGACCACCGTCTGCGTCGTCGTGGCGGTGATCGCTACCTTTGGCCTTGCCCTGGGTTCACGTGCTCTTCCCTGGATTTTCCATTGGACCGTACCACTGGTGCTGCTGGGCGTCTGGGTCGTCCTCACCGTTCGAGTGGCCGATTGTCAGGGTGGCAAAGCTGGCGTAAATCCTCTAGATTCACCATGACGCTCTCGACCATTCCTTTGTCCGCCGGAAATGTACGCGTTCCGTCAACTCGGCTCTTTCGACCCTCTATGCGTTATCCCTCTGGTCGACGGTGCCGGCTGTTCTGGCCTTTACCGTGAGAAGAAAAAAAATGATTCGCAGGGCCCCTTGGGTTCTGCATGGCTCCACCGTCCGCTACCGGCATATGAGAGGTCCGCGCATCAGGTCTAATCCTTGGATGGCTGGAGTTTCGCCCCGACGCCTGTCGCCTCTGGCCCGTCGACTACGCCCTAAAAGTCGCATTTCCTGGAGTTCCTGGTATTGAAGGCGGGATCCGAAAATCATTTCTCCTTCGACTTTGGATGAACGTGGGAGGTGAATGGATGATCCTCGACCAACTATGGCAGAGAGGACCAGAGTTCCTGGGAGTGCGCTACCCCATCATCTGCGGGGCCATGACCTGGATCTCGGATAGCGAGCTTGTCGCAGCCGTCTCCCGAGCAGGAGCTTTCGGCAGCCTGGCCGCGGGCAACCTCCCTCCCAAGAAACTGGAGGAGGAGATCGAGCGAACCCGCCAATTCACTGGGAAACCCTTCGCCGTTAATCTCATCACTGTCGCCCCCAATTATGGAAAACATCTTCAAGTAGTGGCTGACCAGCGTGTCCCAGTGGTGATCTTCGCCGGCAGCTTTCCCCGAGCCGCTGAGATGCAGGTGGCCCGAAGGGCCGGAGCAAAGGTTGTCTGTTTTGCCTCCAGCGAGTCTATCGCGCACCGCATGATTCGTGCTGGGGCCGATGCCCTGATCTTGGAGGGAAGCGAGGCTGGGGGACACATCGGTCGCGTCTCTTTGACGATCTTAATTCAGCAGGTTCTCTTCAAGGTGGACGAAGTTCCCATCTTTGTCGCGGGAGGCATCGCGACCGGCCGTCTCATAGCTCACTTGCTTCTCATGGGGGCTTCTGGCGTTCAGTTGGGTACGAGGTTTGTCATGTCGCAGGAGTGTCGGGCCCATCCCAAGTTCAAGGAGGCCTTTCTTCAAGCCCGGGCCAGGGACTCGGTGGCCAGTCCGGCGGTGAGCTCCGACTTACACGTGGTGCCGGTGAGGGCCATCCGTAACAGGGGCACCGAGGACTTCGCCGACCTCCAGATCGATCTGCTGCAGCGGCTGCGGAGGGACGAGATCTCCCAAGCTCAGGCCCAGCACGAAGTGGAACGATACTGGATGGGAGCGCTACAGCGCGCCGTGGAGGAGGGAGATGTGGAGCGAGGTTCCCTGATGGCCGGGCAGAGCGTAGGTTTGGCCAATCGCATCCAGCCCATAAAGGAAATTATTGAAGAACTGGTGAAAGATGCACAAGAGGAGCTGGATCGTGTCCGAACAAGGCTGTGCTCTATTCGCTGATTCGCCAAAATAGCGTGCATTCCTGTCATCATTTTTAAAAGAGGTTCATGATGAAAAAGCAGGCACTGTTCATGGCGCTCGTCCTGATTTCTCTCTGCTCCGCCGATGTCTTGTCGCAATCCCTGGAGCCCGTGGAGTGGTCCCAGGAGCATATATTCACGCAGCCGCCCCGAGTGGTGGGTTTTCGAGAGGGGAATGCGCTCTTGCATTACGCCATCGTACGCCCCATGGCAAGCACCGTCCATTATGGGGCTTTCCCCGCCGACGAGGATCTCTGTCTGCCTTCTTTTCGCTTTCGCACTAAAGCACAGGAGATTGGCGAAAAAGGGGGTTATGAGGCGGCGCTTAGAGTCTATAGGTTTGAACAGGACATTTATAACATGGCTAAGGGATCTACCCTGGAGGGAGTGGTGGTCTATCGTGTGGGTATTTTAAATGAGGACGATGGGATAGTCAACTATTACGAGGGTCGTTTTCGGTGTGGCAAAGATGACCAAGAAGTTTGGGCCCTCAGGCCATGTCTTATCGAGGGTCCCTTCGTGGACCTGATTACGGACCGCTCGGCGACCATCTCCCTGGAGGCCGACAGCTCCTGCTTTGCCAGAGTTCGAGTTGCTGACCGGTGGATCCTCAGCCAGGATGCCCAGGGGCACCCTCTCAAAGCTCGTCATCACGAAATCGAAATTTCTCGACTCAGTCCCTCCACCCGGTACATCTATACGGTGGAGATCTCTAGCGACCCGGATTTTGGGAAGCATCCCTTGGCCTGGCCACAGAGAACCTTTCAGACGGCTCCACCCTTTGGGTCTCGGGAACCGTTTGCCTTCGCCTATATGTCCGACAGTCGGCAAAATCCCGGGGGTGGCGAGTATGGTTTTGGCGGGTGCAATTATCGGATAGCTCAACAATTCATGGTGGACCTCTATCGCCGGGGCACCGATCTGGTGCTTTTCGGGGGGGATCTGGTCAACGGCTATACCTCCAGCAAAGAGAGCTTTCTCCGACAGCTGCGGACCTGGAAGAAGGCTGTAGAGCCGGTGGGCTCCTATCTTCCCATCTATGAGACCGTAGGAAATCATGAGCAGATAGGAGATTATATCCGAGTGAATTTCGCCGACAGAGAGCCCATGGTTCTCTTCGCCGACAGGGCTGGAGAGGAGAGTGCCGAGGCCCTTTTTGCCTCCCAGTTCGTAAATCCCCTAGGGAGCATTTACAAATTCGGTCCACCGGATGCAGAGGATCAGTGGTCTGGTGTGGGGGGGGATCTGACAGACGCATTACGCGAGCTTGGCCTACCTCACAGGAAGGGCCCCCCTTATGAAGAGACCGTGTATTCCTTCAATTTCGACAATGTTCACTTCGTGGCCTTCAACACGAATTACTGGTACACCGGGGTCTATTATGGATCGAGAGAAAATGTGAATTTGGCCTTGCAGATCGCGGGAGGCAACCGCGAGGGCTACGTTATGGAAAACCAACTTGCATGGCTGAAGGGGGACCTGGATGCCGCACAGAATGACGAGCATATCGATTGGATAGTGCTCTTCGCCCATGAACCGGCTTTTCCCAATGGCGGCCATCTGGGAGATGCCATGTACTGGGTTGTCAGGGGCGAGAAGGAAGGTCTCAATGACCCTCGCATCCCTTCCGGGGACGTGATTGACATGCGCAATCGGTTCTGGAGCCTGGTCAGCTCATATTCCAAGAGCTTGGTGGTTTTCTTCGGCGACGAACACAATTATTCAAGGACTTACGTCGACGACTCTGTGCACCCCAATTATCGATATCCCGTCTGGCAGATCACCTCCGGCGGTGCTGGAGCGCCCTTCTATGGCCAGGACTCTTCCGTTCCCTGGACGATGCAGGTGAGGAAATTCACCTCCGTGCCCCACTATTGTTTTCTGAAGGTCCATGGGATGAAGGTCCAGCTGGAGGTCTGGACTCGATCCGGCCGTCTTGTGGAGCGGGTTGCTCTCTCGGACCTGCCCCGATAGAGAGAGGGGGGAGATCCCTATTTTAGCATAATCTATTCATAGATTTACAACGAATCGTTAGTCGTTTGGCAGTTTCGAAGCACTTAACGTGAATCGTGATTCGTGATTCGAGAAAACCTGCCAACTGCCACTGCTATTTCCATCGCTATTGCCATTGCCCATTGCCGCTGTCTTTTTAACGAATATCGAGTTTCGAATCTCAAGTCTCTAGTCTCTGATTTCCTCGAGTCTCGATTCTCGATCCACGATTCACGATTCTCGAGTCTCGGCTTTTCAAGGAGGCGGGATGGATCTGATCATCAGAGATGCGCAGCTGCGTCACACTGAAGGTACCCGCGATATCGGCGTCTCCGATGGCAGGATCGTCCAGATCGCGAATCGAATACCCCGGAAAGGCCAACGGGAGATCGATGCTCAAGGCAGGCTGACCACTCCTACCTTCATCGACCCTCACCTGCATCTGGATAAGGCTCTCATCAGCGAGGTGGTACGACCCAACCTCTCCGGAACGCTGGACGAGGCCATCGAGATTATCTGGGAGAAGAAGAAGCAGTACACCATAGAGGATATAGTGAAACGGGCCAGCAGAGTGCTGCACTGGGGCATCGGCTATGGCACCACCATTTTCAGGACAAACGTGGATGTGGATACCATCGGGAAGCTAGTTCCCGTAGAGGCCCTGCTGGAGGTAAAAAAACGATTCGCTGGTATTTGCCGGCTACAGATCGTGGCCTTCCCCCAGGAGGGCATTCTGAAAAACCCGGGAACAGAGGAACTATTGCGTCAGGCCATGAAGATAGGTGCGGATGTGGTTGGGGGCATGCCCTTTAACGAGCGCACCATGGCGGACTCGCAAAGGCACATCGACATCTGTTTTGAAATCGCTAAGGAATTCGGCGCGGACATAGACATGCACGTGGACGAGACGGATGATCCCAGCGCTCGGACTTTAGAACTGCTGGCCGCGAAGACCATCCAGGAGGGCTATCAAGGTCGGGTGACTGCCGTCCACACCTGTGCCTTGGCCGCCTACGATGACGTCTACGCTGCGAAAGTCATCGGACTGGTCAAAGAGGCGGGCCTGAACATGATCACCAATCCGGCCACCAACCTGATGCTACAGGGTCGAATGGACACCGAGCCCAGAAGAAGGGGCATCACCAGGGTCAAGGAGCTTCTGGCCGCCGGGATCAACGTTGCCTATGGCCAGGATTGTCTCAAGGACACTTTCTATCCCACCTTTGGGCAGGCCGACCCTCTGGAGGTGGGCCTCATCACTGCCCATGCCGCCCAAATGAGCCTGCCGGAGGAGATTGAAACCCTCTTCGACATGGCCACCGTCAATGGAGCCAGGATTCTGAGGATGGAGGATTATGGAATCGAGGAGGGCAGAACGGCCAATCTCAATATCATTGACACCACAACCGTGCAGGAGGCTTTTCGCACGCAGGCCGATCGCCGCCATGTTATTCGCAGGGGAGAGGTGATCGCCGAGACGGAGACGAGGACGAAACTGCATATTGACGCTTGAGGATTTGGGATAAGAGACTAGAGACTGGAGACTGGAGACATGTGAAATACATAATGGCAATGTGCAATGGCAGTAGCAATGAAAGATTAGTAAGCTCTTACTGCCGATTCTTTTTATTGCCATTGCCATTGCCACTTTAACTTAGAAGGGGACTCCAATGGCCAAACAATACCATATCCAACTAAACAAAGGAGAGGTTGGTAAATACGTTCTCTTGCCCGGCGATCCTGGGCGAGTGCCACAGATCGCCAAGTTTTTCGACTCTGCCCAGCAGATGGCTGAGAACCGGGAATTCGTGACATATACCGGAGAGGTGGCAGGTATTCCCATCTCTGCCACCTCCACGGGCATCGGGTGCCCCTCGGCGGCCATCTGCGTTGAGGAGCTGGCCAGGATCGGCGCCCAGGTCTTTATCCGGGTGGGGACAGCCGGGTCGCTGCAGGAGAATGTGGATTTGGGTCATCTGGTCGTCACTACCGGCTCGATCAGGGACGAGGGGACCTCTCGGCAATACCTTCCTCTCAGCTATCCAGCGGTATCTGACCTGGGCGTCACTAGCGCGCTGGCGGAGGCGGCCGGGAAGCTGGGATTGCCTCACCACATGGGCATCACACACTGCAAGGATGCTTTTTATGCCGAGTTCACCGAAGGTCACCCGATGTCCGAGGATTGGACAAGGAGGTGGACCGTCTGGCGCCGTGCCGGGGTACTGGCCACCTCGATGGAGTCAGCGGCCATCTTCGTGATCGCCTCCATCAAGGGCCTCCGGGCCGGTGAGGTCCTGGCCGTCGTGGGATTGGCCTACAAGGACCACCCCGTGCTGGAGGGGAACAAAGGCATCGATGAGGCCATCCAGGTGGCCATCGAGGCGGTGAAAATTCTGGAGGGGAAGTCGTGAGGAGGATTTTGCCGTTCCTGTTTCGGGATCCGAGAATTGGGAAAGAACTCGGAGATCGTTTATCGGTCTCGAGGCTGGTAACGTGAATCGTGGATCAAGAGACGTGAATCGTCACTGCAATCCCAGCCGAAAATTCTGCCTTCGAAAGACGAACTTCGACGACGACAGACGTAACGCACCTCGACACCGCTAAACGTTAATTTCTTTTCGATTTTCTCTCTTATAAAAAAGGCCATCAGGAAACAGTGTTCCTGATGGCCTTTCGTTATCCGGTCGCGGGCTTATTTGAGCAGGGTCATTTTTCGGATTCTGGTGTAGGGTCCCGCGGACAGGCGGAAAAAGTAGATCCCACTGGCGACTGAGTTTCCCCACTCATCTTGGCCGTCCCAATCGACTTGGTAGCAGCCAGACTGTTGAGTTGCTTTCACAAGGGTACGCACTCGCTGCCCCAACAGGTTGTAAATTACCAGGCTGACCTGGGAGCTCTGAGGCACCTGATATGTGATGGTCGTCCTGGGATTGAAGGGATTGGGGTAGTTTTGAAATAGTTGATAACTGGTGGGACCCGAGAAGTCGTTCTCTTGAGCCACATCTGTCCTCGCTGTGGCCGAGACAGGGCCAAACAGAGACAGGCTATCGCTGAACTCGGCAAGACCTAATTTATACCAGTAGGTGATGCCGTTGGAAACCTGATAGTCGGTGTAGATACATTGTTGTTGTTGGTCAGGGGCAATGGGTTCAGCATTGAGTTTCTGGTAGAAACCCTCCTCAGCAGTGCTCCGAAAGATGTGAAAGGTGAGATGAGGAGCAGTCTGATGTAAGGTCCATACCACCCTGACCTGATCGTCAGATCCCATCGCGTTTAGGTTCTGGAGAAAAGGTTGAAGGTGGAGAGTTTGGACCAGTTGAGGTTCGACGGCAGCGTCCAGTGGGATGGAAAGTATGAGCAATTGGTCGTTGGTCGCATTGGCGATGGCCAGGCGGAGGGAGTCGCCATTGGCCCACTCGAATTGAGTGAAGTTCGCGCACTCCAACTCGAACCATCCCTCACCCATGACGCCATTTCCGTAAGCGTTGCCGGTATCGTAGTTGCTTCTGGTTTCGGATTGGACGCCGCCGTCGGATACGTCTATTAGAAAAGCCGCGAAAGTCACGTCGTTAGCGGGGGGAATATTTTCATTATCATCGCGTACCATCCCCAACACCGTATGCGGCACTTGGCCCTGCGAAAGACTCACAAAGAGCAGCAGCAGGACGACGAGAAAAATACCCGCAGATAAGATTCGTTTCCTGAACATCGCTCAAACCCCCTCTATAGCATTTTCGACCAGAGGGATAATCCCTTATAGATCTCTTAAAGCAAAGGTCGGGCCATTTTTCTTACCAAAAGACGCCCCCGAATTATACTATAACATGATATCTATTAATAACTTACATTAACACTCAGGCTAAGCCCCAAATAGCAATGCATGGCCTCTGGATAGAATTTGAACAGTTTGACGAATCCCGAGGGCCTTTTCTTTGGTATACCTTTCTCCCCGGCACCATGGTGACAAAATTCGCAGTCAACGCATTGATGCCCATGGCTTTTAGTATCGCCATAGAGGTTACAGTGAACGATAATCCTTGGCCTGAATCTGTTCGAATGCTGAGCAGAGCGGGGCGATGTCCTCAGGCTATAGCGAGCATCTTTGGCGGCAAACGCCCACTGAGTCCCCGGTATATCGGCGTATTACAGACCAGCAGCGCCGACCAGATGGCGATGCTGCGGAGACCTCTTGCCAGGAGGCCAGCTGCTTGTATTGGTCACGTTCACGTAGTAAGGGTACCCTCTTCGCACAGCACCCTCGCCGAACCAAGTTTCTCCCACCTTGAAGGCGATGGGGACGTAGGCTTGGCTCTTTGTGCTCCATTCTTTTACGGCTGTGCAGTATGGAATGGCAGCCCCGAGATCCTTGGCCGTGGCGATGTCGCTGGATAGAGGAAGAGAGATGGTGTTGTAGTCGTTCCCGGTTGGAGCCACGAGATCGAAGCTGGGATCGGGGGGAGCCTGTCCCGCCAGGGTCCATAGGCTCTCGGCGGTGGTGCCGACGAACAGGTAGTAGGGGTGTCCCATAAAAACACTCGCCGATCCATGCCAGACGTTGTTAACCTTAAAAGCCACAGAGACGTAGCCTCTCTGCTCGGCGTTCCACACCTTGACCGCCGAGCAGTTGGGCACTTTGGCCCCCAGCTCTCTGGCCAAGGTGGTGATCCCATCATCTAAGCTCAGGGAAATCATGGTATAGCCAGAGCTGGTTTGGGGGAGGCGGTAATCAATCTCCCCAGCTCGGTTGGAGTTATCGCCGATATTACCGACATAATCCACGCCCTGCACCAGGTAAAAGCTATTGGTCTCCAAGTTGCCCGCGCCGCCGTCATCATCGAGGAAGCTGGTGTCGGAGGCGACGCCGATGGATTCGACAGAGGTGGGTGTGAAATATGGAGCTTCATTTCGATAGATGATATAGCCCTGCATGGTCTCTGGATTTCCATAAATGTCCGTGGTGATGGCCGACCAGCGGAGGCGTAACTCATGGTTTTCTTCAGAGGCCATCAGGTCGGTCACGGCGGCTGGTGGAAACTGGTCAGGGACAACCTGGGTGGTCTGGCTGCTAATGGCCTCGACCCCTTGGTCACAGGTGATGTAAGCGACGTCCTCGAGTTGGATGCCATTGGGCAATGGCCAGTCCACCAGGACAGTGAGGCTCAGGAAGCCCGAGGTGCCCGCGGATATCGTGCCCAAGTTCCAGATCACCCGCTGGCCGTCATAGGATCCACCGCCGGTGTTGGAGACGTAGGTGGTATGAGTGGGTATGGTGTCCACCACGACCACACCCGTGGCCTGGTCGCTGCCGGTGTTGTCGTAGAAAATCGAATAGGTCAGGCTGGCACCGGCTGCAACGGGATCTGGAGATTCGAACAGGTTGAAAGTCCAGGCTGGGGCCGCTTGAACTGTGAGTGATTGCGAGACACTGGTCTCAACTTCTTGATCACAGGTGATGTGGACCACGTTGATGATGACGGTACCATCGGCCAGAGGGCTGTTCACCCTCAGGGTGAGAGAGATGCTTCCCGAACCTCTGGGCGGAATTGCGCCCAGGGTCCAAACCACCCGCTGGCCATCATAGTTCCCACCACCGGTGCTTGAGAGATACGTGGTATTGGCAGGTATGGTATCCAGGATGGTGACGCCCGTGCCCGTACCATCCCCCATGTTTTGGTAGTTGATGGTATAGGTCACGGTCTGACCTGCCCAAACGGGATCGGGATCGTCATCCATGCTCATGGACCAGTCCGGCAAAGGTTCCATGAGGATGATGTCGGCGGTAATCTGTGGCTCCTGATCGGCGAACAAAAGGACAGCTAACAGTCCCTGCTCTCCATTTATGGAGTTAGAGAAATTGACCATCAGGGAGTCACCATCTGACCAGTCGAAGGTGGTGAAGTTTCCGCACTCGACCTCGAACCATCCCGGTCCCACAATGCCGTTGCCATAGGCATTGCCGGGATCTGCTTCCGTTCGCGTCTCCGAGTGAGAGTTGTTGTTGGAGACGTCCACGAGATAGGCCTCGAAGGAAAGCTCGCCCACCTCGGGGACGGTGTCATCGGAGTTGAAGACCTGACCGATGACGGTGTGGGGCACCTGCGCGCCACTTCGTGTGGAGCTCAGCAGCAAGGAAATAGCCGCCAAACCGATGATGAGAAAGCTCCTCGATGACATTTTTCTCCTCCCAGATGAAGGTGAAAGCCGTCAATTTTGGCCCCGCTTACGGAATCCCTGCTTGTCTGAAAGAACGATCTTTCCGCCAGGCCAAACCCCATCCTGGGTGACGTTGACAAAATAGGGTTGTCCTCGACGGATGGCCGCCTCTCCATACCACGTTCCCGACACTTTGAAGGCGATGGAACTGTAAGCTTGAGTTTGGGGATCCCACATTTTTACCGCTGTGCAGTGAGGAATGGACTGCCCCAGCTCCTTGGCCAGGGTAAGGGTGTTGGAGAGAGGTAGGGTGATGGTATTATAGCCATTGCCTCCGGGGGCATACAGTGTGAAGATGGGGTCCGCGGGAACCCCGCCCACCATGGTCCAGACGTTCTGTGGGCTGGCCTCTACGAAGACATAGTATGGATATCCTAATTGCAGATCTGTCTCTCCGTACCAAGTATCATCAATCTTGAAGGCACGGGATGCAAAACCTTGTATCTGGGGATCCCACTCCTTAACCGCCGTGCAGTTGGGTATGTCCTGGCCCAGATCTTTGGCCTTGATGATCTGCCCATCGTCCAGAATCAGGGAGACCATGTGATATCCCGATATCTGGGGGATGATGGTGTAATCGTATTCGCCCACGCGGTTAGAGATATCACTTTCGTTACCCATGAGATCCACAGCTGTGACCAGATAGAAGGAATGGCGATCGACAGAGCCTATATCGCTGTTTTCGTCGAGATAAGAGGTTGTTTGAACTCCATGGATGAAATCCGTCACATCAGGCCAGAACAGAGGGATTTCGTTACGATAGATATTATAGTGGCTGAGATTCTCCGCTAAGCCCAGGGAGTCCAATGTGACCGCGGGCCAGCTCAGCAACACTGCGCCCCCCGACTCCTCAGCCGCCAGCTGATCGATGTACTGTGGGGGAATCTCGTCGGAACCAGCGGGCAGGCACAAGATCTCGTCCGATTCCGGCGAGTGGCTCCCCTCCTCACCGTATTGGTTCACTCCGGCCACCTTCATTTTGTAGCGATGGCCGCTGACCCCCGGGACGGAATAGGTGTTCGTGTAAACGGTATCGTAGTGGCTAAATTCTGTACCATCTATGGACAGATAGATGTTGTAATAGGCCAGGGCATTGTCGGCATTTTCCGGCTCGGTCCAGGTGAAATCTAACCAGGAATCGTCGTCAACGCCGTCGAAATTGATCTTAGCCTGGCACCACGAAGCTGGGGCGAAGAGAATCAGGAAAATGCCCACCGCGAAGAGCCATCTTGGCGTTAGATGGCGGTGTTTTCGCTTCTCGAAAATGATGATGTTGGTCATGGTTTCATCTCCCTCATGGGATAAAAAAGGAGAACGCGCATAGCATGTGTTTTGGAGAAAGCACGTGCATAGCGCGCGTTTCGAAAGAAGTCTTCTTATTATCTTGCTTTTCTCTCGCTTCATGGAAAAACCTGCACGCAAGACTTGGGCCAGATTTTCGAGGAAGGGCGATCGCTTATTGAGTTGCTTTGTCAACATTTTCATTCTCATAGAGATGGGAAAATCTCATGGTCACCTAAAAAGCGCATATCCGCTGATTTGAACACCATGGCTGTGAGCAAAATTTATTCAACAGGTATTGATCAAGTGCGATATTGGCATCCCAGGTTTTGCTGAAGCTGGCCTCACTGTTAAGCCAACTCGATACTTTATTGACTATTGAACAGCTTCAGAAATGGGAAAATTCGCGGATAAGGGGTGGGAAGGCTCTGGTCAAATATTGAGCAGGGGCTGGGCGTTTGAGAGGCCATTTGCGATAAACATGGGGGAAATTTTAATGGGATTTGGCATATAACTTGCCCCGAAATTACATAGGGAGCTTTTCGATTTGGGACGGTAAAATAAAAGAGGAATTAGGAGAAAAAAGACTTGACAACAAATGAGCATTCTGGTAAAATAGTAGAGTACCCATATAGGTGCTGAAGCCAGGCCTATCTGCTTGATGAGAAGAAGGTTTGAAATCTACTTTTATTTTGCCTAGCCGGCTTCAGTTTACGGGAAAATTACGGTAGGCCTTGCTCAGGGTCAGGGGTATTTCTCCGGTATAGAGTTTTGTGTATCATGGCCGTTAGGGTCACATCCGGGGATCCGAACGGCTTTTATTTCAATATGAAACGCAAGGGCAATTGATATCTTATAAAATCTGAGGAGCATATGGTAAATAAGACGAGTTATTTAGTCGGATTTCTAGGCATACTCTTTGCCGCGCTTTTGATTTCTGCTTCATCTCCATTCGCCGCGCCCACCAAGGAGCCAGCCGAGGTCGTGCTGAAGGACAGAGCCGAGCTGGAGAGGCTGGTCAAACTGGACATCAGCATCGATCGGATCAGAGATAACGTGGTGACCATTTATGTGAACCCAGAGGAGTTTAACCAGATTCGAGCCGCAGGTTTCCAGATTCAGTGGATTCCCAACCGGGCCAAGATGTATGCCGACAGCTTGTGGCAGGCCACCAAGGGAACTGCAAATCCCATGGCGGCCTATCACAC
>LJUY01000060.1 GCA_001304015.1 candidate division Zixibacteria bacterium SM23_81
GGCCCATAGCCGGCCTGTTCCGCTATAATCCACTCCCAGTTCAATGCCCATCTGGTCATATGTCTCGCCGATGGAGGTGCCTGCCGCCTTGGAGCGGTTATAGGCGGGCAGCAGGGCTACAGTGACAACAGGGGAGAAATACCGTGATAATCCCAGTTTGCCACTGGCCAGCCAATAATCATAGTAGACCTCGTCGGGATGGTCGTATGCCATCTGCTCCAGCTCACCCCTAAACACCAGACTCAATCCCGATCCCAACTGGTACTCTATATCGCTTTGGCCTGCCAGACTTAAATAGTCCTGTCGTCCCTGCTGTCGAGCCGAGATTCTCCTCTCCAAGCGTGTGTCCAGGCGCAGATGCAAATTCCAGCCCATCAGGCCACTCAAAGTGGATACCAGAGAGTGGTTCACATAATCCATCCCGCTGGAGTCGGGAACATCTCGAATGCATAGTCAAAAACTAGATCCCACATCCAATCCAACTCCGCCTCAAGACTTACCCTCGACTGGCTGAACCAATAGTCGCGGAAATATGAGGAGTTCTTCTCGTAGTTGACGTAGGACAGCCGCTGCTCGGTCCCCAAGCGGAGGCTGGACCCTAAGGGCCACAATCCATCCACTCTGAATCGGTCCTCTGCGTAACTGCTGCCAAACAGGTCCTCTCCCTGCCACCAGTATTCCTTGAACTCCAGCTGATTCTCCAGCCTGACCTGGGCATCTCGAAAGATGGCGGTGCTCCAGGTGCCGGTGAGGAGATTTTTCACAGACCGGTCGCTGAGGGCAACTTTATTCTGCACGCCCAACCCTTTTTCCGCACCTCCCCCGTAACCGAAGACCATAGAAAAAGTCGTCTCGTCGAACTGGTCCAGTGTATCCTGATCACTGAGCCGGTACCGTTGTCCCACCCAATCAAAAGCCATCCCCACATCCATATTGAAATCGCCGGGCAGCTCGATTCCCCAAACTTGATCTATCGAAAACCCTACGACGAGCACCCAAAGGGTTAGTTTGACCTTATGGATATATCTCCTCAACCTGTTGTTTCTCCTCCAGAAGCAGGATGCCTTGCTGAAGCACCTCTATGGCCGTTTCGTATTCCCCCATCAGGTAGAATTCCTCGGCCACATAGGCCAGCTCCCGGGCCTCTATCAGCTGGGGATCTTTGCCCCACTTCCCCTCAAGTTCCTCGAGCAGGCTGAGATAACCTTCTTCCTGTCGATCATAAACCGACTGCCAGGACTCGACGGTGTATCGATGGGAATCCTGCGTGTCTCTCTTCGCGACGGAAGTCTTTGATGCGCAGCTCAGGCCGAGAAGAAGAAGCAGGGAAAGATGCAACATGAACAGACGCCGCATCATCCTGAGGTCTCTCCCACCAGCTCAAGGGCTTTGTCCACCAGACGTCTGGCGATCTTAGTCTGAGCCAGAGCAAGTTTATACCGCTGAGTCGCCAGAAGACCTTTGGCCTTGTCCTGATGATTTTCGGCGGACAGGAAAAGTTGTACGGCCTCCCGATCCTGGCTCTCCATGATGATGGGGCGAACCCCTTCCATGAGTCCATCAGTGGCCCCGATGGTCCTTTTCACTCTCTCTGGATCAATAGGTCCCTCCACCATACCTACCGCTCTGACCACAAATTCTCTGGCCTTTAGGGTGAGCTGATGGGCAACCTCGTATTTGCCCTCATCAAAAAATTCTCTCGCCCTGATCTGGGTCTGTACCCCCCTGTCAAGAAGTGCCCGAGCCTTCTCATGGCCGCTCTCTTCGATCAATGATCGGGCTTTATCAATAAGCCGATCGCTCCTGTCCAGCTCCCGACCCACCCGCTCTTGTCCCATATCCTCTTGCCGAAGCATGGTGATAATCTCTCGGGCCAGCTTATTGGCGTTCTTCAACAGGTGAAACGCCTGTTCGATCTGCCCCTCTCTCAAAGCCCCCTGGCCACGCTCAAATTGGCTCAAGGCCGTCTCCAGAAGGGCGGCTGCTCGTGGATTTTGGTTGACCCGCACCATCTTGGTGGCTATATCCAAGAGCTCGCTGGTGTTCTGAATCTGCCTGACGACAAACCGCCACCGCTCCGCGATCTTGATAGCTTCTTGAGCCAGCCCCCGGGCCGTCTTAGTGCCACTCAGGGCCAAGCGGTGCTGTCCCCGGTTATGAGCCATCCAGGCTTCCTTCTGGAGATTTTTAGCCTGATCCAGCAGTTCATGAGCCCTCTTACTGGGACAGCCCTCGTCGATGACCAGACGTTGGGCTTTAAGCAGCAACGCATCGGTCAATTCCAGCTCTCTCCGTGCCTCTACTCCACCCTGAGCGTTGGCCATTTGAATCCCTAGGCCTATCACCAGGACTGTAATGATAAATCCCAGTGAGAGTTTCATCTCAGTAAGTTTCTTGGTGCTCATAGTAAAAACCTCCTCTTGAAAATGAAAAATGCGCACCGAAACCCCTCGTCATGCCAGTATTGCAATCTCCGTGCCAGCTGCGAAGGTGAACAGAGCGTCTGAGTTGCTGTGCGCTTTACTTCTTTATTTACAATAACTTAAAAACTTACGCGGGAATCACCCTGGGACCTTCTTTGTCCCTTCCGATACACATCTGTGGACCTGGAGGTACAAAAACGTACTTGCGGGTACACGCTAGCCCTTCAATGACTGGGGGCTTCCCGGAGCCCCAACCTCTCCATCCTGGAATACAAAGCCCTCCTGGTGATCCCCAAAAGACGAGCTGCCTCAGTCTTGTTACCATCCGTTTGCCGCAGAGCCCTGAGAATTGACTCTCGCTCCAGCTGTTCCAAGTTAAGTTCACATCGAGCAGAGAGACTTGACGCCTCGGCAGGGGCCAAAAAGGGCAAATGAGCGAGCCCAATCCTATCACGCCCGGCCAAGATGACCGCCCTCTCGATGACATTCTCCAGTTCTCGGACATTACCAGGCCACATATAGGCCGTCAGCTGATTCAGTACTTTCTCGTCTATATCTCCAAGGCCTCTCCCACGTGCTTTGAGAAAGTGTTCCACCAGCACGGGGATGTCCTCTGGCCGCTCGCGCAGTGGAGGAACCGTGATGGGAAAAACGCTCAGCCGATAATAGAGATCCTCTCGAAAACTGCCTTCCCGAATGGCTCCTTCCAGGTTTCTGTTCGTGGCGGCGATGAGCCGGACATCTATGGATATGGTCTCCGTCCCGCCCACGCGGACAAGCTCTTTCTCCTGAAGCACGCGTAGCAATTTGGCCTGAAGGGAGGGGCTGATGTCTCCCACCTCGTCCAGGAAGAGAGTTCCCCCCTGGGCCAGCTCGAACCGACCCAACTTCCTTTTGACGGCTCCTGTAAAAGCACCTTTCTCGTGGCCGAACAGTTCGCTTTCCAGGAGTGTCTCGGTCAAAGCGGCGCAGTTAACTACCACCAGCGGCCCAGCAGAGCGGGGACTGCGGCGATGGATGGCCTCAGCCACCAGCTCCTTGCCTGTGCCACTCTCTCCCCGGATGAGAACGGTGACGTCGCTATGGGCCACCTTGTCGACCATGGACATCACCTGGTGCATCTTGGGATTGTTACCCATCACCATCTCATGTGCAACCCTGCGACTCAAATCTTCCCTGAGTTGCTGGTTTTCCATGACCAGGCGACGCTTCTCAGTGATTTTCTCCACCAACAGTGCCATTTCCTCGAGGTCGAAAGGTTTGACGATGTAATCATAAGCCCCTTGTTTCATCGCCGCAATGGCCGTCTGCACAGATGCATAGGCGGTCATCAATACCACCTCCGTCTCGGGGCTGGCCTTTTTGACGGCGCCCAGCAGCTCCAAACCGTCTACGGGAACCATCTTGAGGTCTGTGATCACGAGATCAAATTCTTGACGATCAATCAATTGTCGAGCCTTGTGGCTGTCTTCGATGGCGGTGACGTGATGACCTTTCTCCTCTAACATACCCTTCAGGATGACACACATCTTTCTCTCATCATCCACCACCAATATCTTGGCCATAATATACTCTCCCTTGATTCCTATTATATGGGCAAAAATAGGGTGACAGTGGTACCCTCGTTGGGCTGACTACGAACCTGAATCTTGCCATTATGGTCCTCGACGATTTTGGCCACGATAGCCAAACCCAGACCACTTCCCGTTTGTTTGGTCGTGTAAAAAGGCTCGAAAATCTTAGGCAGCTGCGATTCAGAGATGCCCTGTCCTGTGTCGCTTAGATCGAGGCGGACTTGTTTTTTCTGACGGCCCAAAGAAATGTCAAGCTCCCCCCCCTCTGGCATGGATTGAACAGCGTTCAGCAGCAAGTTGAGCAATGCCTGTTTGATTCGGGGGGCATCTAGACGGATGGGAGGCAGGTTTGGGGCTGAGGAAATATGGATTCGTACCCCTTTGTCGGTCAGTTCTCGCTGGGCCATGGCCACCGATTCCTTTACCAGATCCATCAGATTAACGGGGGACAGCTTAGGGGGTTCTATCCGGGCGAAATTTAAATATCGCGAGACGATCTCGTCCAAGCGATCCACCTCTTCTGGGAGAAATCCCAGCAGCTCCTCATCAGCCTCTGACATGGTAGGAGATGTGCGCAGGCGGTCTACGGCACCGCGGATGATACTGAGGGGATTCCTGATCTCATGAGCCAAGTGGGCTGCCATGCGGCCCAGGTTAGCCAACGCGTCTGCGCGCAGAACAGCCATCTCAGCCCGAGCCACGGAATAGCTTAACTTGAGAAACAAAATCCCAACGGCAACTAGAAAGACGAGACTCACCCCTCCTATGATCAGCATGGTCCTCTTGAAGCTGTCCAAAACTCGAAAGTACCTGGCCGATGCCTCCACGCCCAGAATGGCCAGCACCTCACCTTCATCGTCCCTGGCGGGAGCATAAGCGCTTTTGAGAAAGAATCCGTCCACCGCGTAGAGACGGGAGGCGCTGGGCATACCGGAGGCGGCCAGAGTGACGGCCGCTTGATCTAGGTCAAAAGCTTGATCTCCTGCGCCGTACTTGGTGAGACTACTTGTGCTGGCCAGGATCTTTCCCTCTAAATCGAAAATGGTGACGGTCTCCAAGCGGTTGTTCCCTTTAATTTGTTGCAGATAATCCTCTAACAGAAACTGGGCGCCTGGTTCTTGAGCAGATTCTACCAGCTCGGGGCTCAACTCAAGAGTTGAGGTCACCGCGATGGCCTCAAGCCTCTGGCCTAACTGCTGATCCAGGTATCGGGATGCTTGCTCATAGAGCAGCCAGCCCGCCGCGTTGAAGAGCAACACGACGATGAGGAGAAAGAGGGCCAGCAGGATTAGTTGACGCCCCCGGAATCTAGTCATAACCATATGATCTCTCACCGAAGCAAAGGGAATAGTTGCTCAACTGAAGAAGGTCTCTTTATTTCATAATAAGTTAGTATATCTGCCTGACCTTGTCAATATTTTCCGTTGCCCAGCTTGAGAAGATGGCCAAAATTTGTCAAAAAAGTGCTTGCATTTTGCCTTGGACTTCCGTAGATTTTAATCAGAAAGAGGGCTCTCCATTTGAAAACCGTTTTACAACGATCTAATGAAGGTAGCCCCCCAAAGTTGAGACTATTCGCCGTGACCCCCTTGGGGTAGCGATGACAAAAAACTGAGGGTGGTCGTAAATCCTTTACCGTGTCGTATGAGATGTGTTTTTCAAATAATGAGCCCTCTTTTCTTGCCCGTTTTCCCCTCTTGACCCCCTTTCCTCTACACTGGGATGAAGATTTAGCAGCTCCTGGAACAGGTTTTTTCCTTCGTCTTAGGGTTCCCATTATTTCGCCCTTCCGGAGAAATGCATGCAAGCCCTTACACTGAAGAAAGTCCACAAGCGCTTTGCCCAAGTTACCGCTGTAGATTTTCTTTCCCTCCAGGTAGAGGAGGGCTGGATATATGGTTTGTTGGGGCCCAATGGCGCCGGCAAGACCACGACCATCCGAATGATTCTGAATATCATACAACCTGACCAGGGCCATATCTTTCTGTGGGGCGAAAAAGGAGCCGCTTTTACGGACCGGGTGGGATACTTGCCAGAGGAACGGGGCTTGTACCGTAAGATGAAGGTTTTGGACCTGCTGGTCTTTTTGGCCTCCATAAAGGGAATGAGGGCCAGCCAAACTCGGGCGGAAGCCCTTCGCTGGTTGGCGAAATTTGAGTTGGACGCATGGTGTCAGAGGAAGGTAGAGGAGCTGTCCAAAGGCATGCAGCAGCAGGTCCAATTCATAGCCTGTGTGCTCCATCACCCGGACTTGGTTATCCTTGACGAGCCCTTCACAGGCCTTGATCCTGTCAACACAAGCCGACTCAAGGACGTCGTCCTGGAGCTCAACGCCCAGGGTACCACGGTCATCTTATCCACCCACCAGATGGAGCAGGTGGAGAGACTGTGCAGCCACATCTGCCTCATTAATCGGGGGCAAAAAGTCCTGGACGGCCGCCTTAGCGAGATTAAAAATGAATACGGTCAGAACACCGTCCGGCTGGAGTTTGACGGTCCCAAAACCTTCCTGAATACAAGCCCTCTCATCGAGAAGATGGACCTCTATGGCCAATACGTGGAGCTGCGACTGAAGCCGGCCGCCGATCCTCAGGAGCTGCTCAGGACAGCCGTCCAAAGGACTTTTGTTCGAAAGTTCGAGATCGTCGAACCCAGCCTCAACGACATATTTATCGAAAAGGTGTCACTGGCGGATGGAGACGAACGACCGGAGTAATCGTCAGATCTCTCCATCCCATATCCTCTGTCACCATCGCCCAAGAAGCAATATATAAACTCACAAGATGGTGGAGAAGTTGAACGTCATTCGCCCCATTCGTATCGAGACGGACGCCATCTGTCCCCGAATCGATGACTCCAAAGTGATCCAGGAGAGCTATGCGGAATACATGTCTGACGAAAGCCGGCTGGAGCACTCCTACGCCACCGCCCTTTATTTTCCCACCTCAACCGAGGAGGTGGTGGCTGCCGTGAAGGATGTCGCCGCCAGAGGAGAAAAACTGGTCGTCTCCGGGGCTCGCACGGGTATCGTGGGGGGAGCCGCGATGACCGAGCCTCACAATCTCGTATGCCTGGAGAAACTCCGGACGAAACTATCTCTGCGATTCTATGAACAGGACGGTAACTGGCACGCAAAGATGGCGGCAGGAATCACGTTGGCAGATCTGGGCACGGCTCTGGAGGAGGGAAACTTTGAACACGCCGGCGAAGGCCCAGAAAAAACACTTTTTTATCCTGTAGATCCCACCGAAAAGACGGCCCTAATTGGAGGCAATGTGGCCACCAATGCCTCCGGAGCTAGAACCCTCTTCTACGGCTCTACCAGAGATTGGGTGGAGTGGTTGCGGGTCGTCCTGGCCGACGGGCGTGTCCTCGAACTGCGGCGGGGGCAAGTTCGGGCCCTGGGATTTGAATTTCTCTTCGACGACGAGATGGGAGAGCTCCGCCCTCTTAAGTTGCCGGACATCACCATGCCTCGGACAAAGGCCACGGTGGGATACTTTTCCTCTCCTGATATGGACGCGGTCGATCTATTCGTGGGCTCGGAGGGAACCCTGGGCATCATCACCGAACTGGAACTGCGGCTCATCGAGCGACCGTCAACCCTGATCGTATGCCAGCATTTTGACTCAGAAAACCGTGCCATCGACTTCGTGCTGGCCCTGAGCGCCAGCAAGGACCCCTCACCCATGGCCATGGAATACTTCGATCCTCATGCCATTAACCTCCTTCGGCAGAAGAGGGCCGCAGATGGAAACTCCAGTTGTGTGCCCGAGCTGCCCGAAAGAATACAGGCGCTGGTCAGCGTAGAGTGGGCTATGAAGGAGGAAACGGAGATCGAGAAAATTGTCGACAGCCTAGAAAGAGTTCTCTCC
Organism: candidate division Zixibacteria bacterium SM23_81; assembly: GCA_001304015.1. GTDB lineage: Bacteria > SM23-81 > SM23-81 > SM23-81 > SM23-81 > SM23-81. Next base: position 7,873 of record LJUY01000060.1, read on the forward strand.
CGGATAGGTGCGCGACCTGAGGAAAGCTGGGCGGGGTGTACGGTGAAGGAAGTGGAGAGGATGAGGGAGATCCGGCATGCGCTTCCGGAGACCATCAACGACATCATCGCGCAGCGCAAAACACGCGCGCCGGAGATTCACAAATTCGGCACGGACATCGCCGTGCCTCTGGAGCGCCTTAAGGAGATGGTGACCATCTACCGCCGCCATCTCGATGCTCGGGGTTTGGAATACGTGATCCACGGCCATATCGGTAACGGCCATTTACATGTCAATGTGCTGCCAAGGGACACACAGGAGTTTTCCGAGGCGAAAAAACTCTACCAGGGTTTTGCTCATGAAGCTGTTCGTATCGGGGGAAGTATCTCCGCTGAGCACGGAATAGGAAAAACAAAACGCGATTTTCTCTTCATACAGTACCCCCATGAAGCAGTGGAGCAGATGAGAAAGATCAAACAGGTATTCGATCCCGATGGCAGACTGAACCCAGGTGTGCTTTTTCATGAAGGGTGAATTTTGATTGTAACAAGTTAGGTCAGGTCATGAGCAAAACGACCACGGTGATCAAAAGAGAGTATCTGGAGCGTCTTAAGAAGAAGAGTTTTCTCCTCGGCACGCTCCTGGGCCCCCTCCTGATGGCTGGGCTGATTATCGTGCCTGGGCTTCTGGTGACCGTTTCCACAGGGAAGCAATGGCGAATATCAGTGGTGGACCAGACTGGACAGATCTATCCCCAGCTACAAACGGCCCTCAGCGACACCCTTAAAGATGGTCAGCCCAGATACGTGTTGGAGGTGGTCGCCATCACCGCTGGACAGATGGATGCCACGCGTCGAGCCCTCAGCCAACAAGTAGCCAGGGACCGAATCTCGGCTTATTTGATCGTTGGTCCTGGGGCTTTAAGCACAGGAGAGGCGGATTTCTACGCCAAAAACGTGGGCGATTTCACCGCCATCGATCGAATTGAAAGCGCCCTAACTCAAATCGTGGTGGAGAATCGGCTGAACCAAGAGGGGCTGGATCCTGAGCGTATCAAAAAACTTACCCAGGGTGTTCGCCTGAGGACCATGAAGGTTGGCAAAAGGGGCGAGCGAGAGAGTGGCTTTGGCCAGGTTTATCTGGAAACCATGGTGTTTGTGATGATCTTGTATATGACCATCCTTCTGTATGGCGTGGCGGTGATGAGAGGGGTCATCGAGGACAAGTCCACCAGAGTAGTGGAGGTGCTTCTCTCCTCTATGCGCTCCACTCAGCTCATGGCCGGGAAAATCCTGGGCCTAGGAGGCGTCGGTGTGACTCAGTATTTGATCTGGATCGCTTTCGGTCTTGGCCTATCCACCTTTGGAGCCGCTTATCTTGGCCTGGGACAGATCATAAGAGCCATTTCTCCAAGTACTTTTTTCTACTTCCTTCTTTTCTATCTCCTGGGATATTTCCTTTATGCTACATTGTATGCCGGAGTGGGGGCCATCTGTTCCACAGAGCAGGATGCCCAACAGGTCCAGTTTCCCATCATTTTCCTACTCATGTTGCCCCTCATGCTTTCGGCCCCAATCATCAAAAATCCGGACAGTGGTTTGGCCATAGTTCTCTCCCTGATTCCCTTTTTCTCTCCTATGCTGATGTTTCTGCGCATGAATCTGGTCACGCCTCCTCTGGGCCAGATTCTGGCATCCATATTCTTATTGTCGCTGAGTATCTTCCTGATGATCTGGTTGGTAGCCAAGATTTTTCGGGTGGGCTTGCTGATATACGGGAAAAGAGCCACCCTTCCGGAAATCGTTCGGTGGATAAAGGCGAGCTGACCTTTTGGTGAAAGGGAACAGGGCAATCAAATCGTATCGGCTCGCTCCACAGGCAGAGGCCTGACAAGCATCGGTTTCTCTCTTTTCGCCGTTACATTTGCTCGTTCTCCCTCGGCATCCTGCCTTTGGGCGGTTTCTTTTTTCCTGAACAAAAATGTCCGATTCTACTACCAAATGCGCGTTTGTCTATATACCCAAAAAGGCGTCGGAGTTCTTGACACTCATAAGCCGCTCAGATATAGGCGATTTCAGCCTGAAGGCCAAGATGTGTCGAGAGACCAGACACTTTCGGTCTTTGAGCAGCTGTTTGCGGTCAGGAGAAAACTTCTCTAACAACTTGTGTAAAAAAATGTTATGATGATGCCATCCCTGGTCCTGCCCTTGGTATGGTTCTTGCCCTAAATAAAATGGGGATATTGGGCATATTCTATCTTATTAGAAAACAGGGCCTTATTCACTTTCTGGGAGGCTTGAAACCGTGTCTATCCTGCGATGGCCCCTGCCAATCTCAAACAATGAGCCTCTTCTTAAAAAATTGCTTCTGGCCTTGATCCTGCTGAACATCGGCGACATGGTCTTCACCCTTTGGGGCGTGAGAACAGGCATCTTCGTGGAGGTCAATCCCCTTATGCGCTGGTGCCTGAACCAGGGAATGTCCTTTTTCGTGCTGGTCAAAACAGGCCTCTGTTTCCAGTTCGTTCTGGGATCAATTCTCATGGCCAAAAAGGTCCGTTATTTCGCTCTCTTAACTTCCTTTATAGTATTAATTTACTCGGTCGTAGTGATTCGATCCGTCGGTCTGCTTATCTAATCCCCCGAACTTCTCCCATCCTGCTCACGTTTTCCCGCGCGATTACCAGATAAGCCCTCCACCCTCTCCTTTCTTGCGTGGTATTACATCTTTTTTTTCCCCAACATAAGTCGCAAATCTTTTCTGGGGCTCTTTCAGACCATCTTCCTCGATTTTTGACCGCTCGGGCAAAAAAACCCTTGACTACTGAACAGAATTACAGTATAATAAAGATAAGACAACTTCTCTCTATTGTCGAAGCTCGGTTGTCGGTGTCGAAGCTCGTATCGTGGATCGTTGATCGTTAATCGAGATTCGAGACTCGAGATTCGTGAAAAACATAGTGTCAATGGCAGTAGCAATGGCAATAGAAGTAAGCAGTAGGCAGTAGGCAGTAGGCACCAGGCTGCAGCCATGAAGTAGCAAACAGGTTCTTTACGAGTCTCGAGTCTCGAGTTTCTGATTTTCACGAATATCGAGTCTCCAGTCTCGAGTCTCTAGTCTCGATTTTTCGTGAAAGGATGTAAACAGCGCGTCGACCAACGAGCTTCGAATATCCACTGACGTAACGCACCTCGACGCCGACAACCGACCAACGACAGCCGGAAGCGGTGAAAAGGAGGGCACACCATGAGACCGAGACTGACCGCCAGACAGAGGCAGATTCTCGATTTCATCTTAGAACAGATCGACTCCCGGGGGTTCCCCCCAACCATGCGGGAGATCGGAGCACAATTTGGCATCTCCTCTCCCAACGGGGTCCGAGATCACCTGGTCGCCCTGCAGCGAAAGGAGTACCTGAAGAGAATCCCCGAGAAATCCCGCTCCCTGGAGGTGGCGGAGGATCTCAGGAGAGATCAGGGAAAGCCCATTCTGGGCAATATCGCCGCCGGCAAGCCCATCTTGGCGGAGGAGAATTTCCAGGGACTTCTCAACCTCAACACCCTCTTCGGACGCGATGCCGCCATCTTCGCCCTGCGCGTGGAGGGAGACAGCATGATCCAGGCGGGCATCTTCCATGGCGATTTCGTCATCGTCAAACACCAGCCAGAGATTGCCCATGGAGAGATCGGCGTGGTCTACATCGAGGACGAGGCCACGGTGAAGAAAATTTTCGTGGAGGGGGATCAACTCCTTCTGCAGCCCGAAAACGACGCCATGAGTCCCGTGGTCATCGCCCGGGATGACGACCGACTCCGGGTTGGAGGGAAGGTGATTGGTGTGGTGAGGAAGATGTGACCTGCCGTGTTCGTTGGAAAGAGGATCCAAGGATTCCCCTTCCCCCCATCTCTACTACCCCAGGATTCCAGGGTTCAAGGGGAGAATCGAAAATCAAACCTCTTATGCCATAGGGGGCGGGGTGGCACTTGAATCCTAGAATCCTTGAATCCTTGAATCCTCTTACTTATTGAATCCTCGAATCCCTGAACCCTTTAGACTCTCGAGAAACAATAATGAATCGCCATATCCTCCACTTAGACCTCGACGCCTTCTTCGTCTCTGTAGAACGGGTCTTCAACCCACAGCTGCGCGGCAAGCCGGTTATTGTGGGAGGCGATCCCCGGGGGCGTGGTGTGGTGGCCTCCGCCTCCTACGAGGCCAGAACATATGGGATCCGCTCGGCCATGCCCCTGGCCCAGGCCAAGAAACTCTGTTCCCACGCCGTCTTTATTATCGCTCGCCATGCCCGCTACCAGGAATTCTCCGAGAAAGTCCTGAACATGCTCAGGAGATATGCCCCCGTGGTCGAGGCGGCCTCGGTGGACGAGTTCTACCTGGATATGACCGGATGTGATCACCTGTACGGCAGCATCTTCGCCGTGGCCACCCAGATCAAAGCAGACCTCAGGAAAAAGCTGGGTTTGCCGGCATCCATTGGCCTGGGTTCCAACAAGCTCATCGCCAAGATCGCTGCCGCCCTGAGCAAGCCCGAGGGCCTCCTATGGGTCTTCCCCGGCGAAGAGGCCTCCATCCTAGCACCCCTCCCCGTGGCCTATCTTCCGGGCATCGGCCTTCATACCCAGAGCAGACTCCAAGAGCTGGGCATCCGCACCATCGGAGAACTGGCCCAGTTTCCCCAACCTCTTTTGCTGACCGCCTTCGGCAAACACGGCCAACAGATGAACAACCGGGCTCGCGGCCTCTGCTCTCGCCCGGTCACAGAACACAGAGAGCCGAAAAGCCTGAGCCGGGAGGTGACCTTCAACACGGACACCATCGATCCGAGGACCCTGGAGATGGTTCTCTGCCGTCTGGCCGAGGGGGTGGGGTATGGGATACGACGGCTGGGGATGGCGGCTGGCACAGTGACCATCAAACTGCGCTACTCCGACTTTCAGACCATCTCCCGTTCCCAAAGCGTCCCTCCCACTGATGACGACGTGGAGATCTTCCAGACGGCCCAGGCCCTGTTCAAAAAGGCCTTTTCCCGGCGAGTGCGCATCCGTCTTCTGGGCGTCAAGTTATCCAACTTGCTTGCCAAGAATCCCCAGGGCGCCCTTTTCGTTCCCCCGGAGGAAATCAAAAAGGAGCAACTCCACCAAAGCACGGACAGCATTCGAGAGAGATTCGGGATGGAAGCCCTTCATCTGGGGAGGGCATTAGGGTAGAAAAGAATAGGATTCGAGGATTTGTTAAAGACAGGATTCAAGGATTCCCCTTCCCCCCATCCTTACTACCCCAGGATTCCAGGGTTCAAGGGGAGAACCGAAAATCAAACCTCTTGTGCCATAGGGGGCGGGGTGGCACTTGAATCCTAGAATCCTTGGATCCTTGAATCCTTGCTTTTTCGGATTCTTGATTCTCTCATTGTGGCACTCTTACACCCTACACCCGGGGAGCAGTCGGGCGGGGCAGGGTACCCTATTCATTTCCAACTTCAGCCAAATTCCAACATGTTCACCCATCTCCACGTCCACAGCAATTTCACCTTTCTGTCCGGGGCAAACACCATCGAAGATCTGTTGCAACGCGCCCAAGAACTGGGCATGAAGGCTCTGGCCCTGACGGACAGAAACGGCCTGTACGGAGCCATCCCTTTCTACAAGGCGGCTAAAGAACTGGGTATACAGCCCATACTGGGGACCGAGCTGAACGACCCGCAGGACTCGGAGATGCGGGCCGTGCTGCTGGCCGAAAGTCGAGAGGGGCTCTCCCACATCTGTCGCCTGATCACCCGGAGGAAGCTCCAGCAGGAATTTCATCTCATGGAGGCATTAGAGGAGGCTTCTCAGGGCGTGATCGTCCTCACTGCCAACCCAGCCCTGTTGGCGCGACTCTCCTCCACTTTCAAACCCGGTGTCCTGTACGGTGAGTTGATCCCCGCCGTGGACAAAAAGAGTCGCAAACGAGCCAGCCAGGTCATCGGCCTGGCCAAAAGGAGGGGCATCCCCCTGGTGGCCACCAACGACGTGCACTTTCTCCTTCCTGCCGATCACCTCCGACACCGCCTCCTGCGGGCCATCGACGCCAACGGGACCCTGTTCTCCCTCAACGGGGAGGACCAGGCTTCTCCCCAGAGCTACCTGGCCTCTTTTGCCCAGATGAGCCGCGCTTGGGCGGAGATCCCAGAGGCCATCGAAAACACAGAGGCCATCAGGGAACGCTGCCACCTGGACCTGAAGCTGGGCACTTACAGGTTCCCGAACTTCCCTCTGCCTCCGGGCGAAACCCCCTTCTCCTACCTCTGGAAGGTCTCCTTCGAGGGACTGAAGAGACGCTATCAGCCCCTGACCGAGAGGGCCATCGAACGGTTGAAATACGAGTTGGAGATCATCGAAAACTTGGGATTCAGCACCTACTTCCTGGTGGTCTGGGACATCGCGCAGCGGGCCAAGGCGCTGCGAATCCCGACCATTGGACGAGGTTCGGCAGCCAACTCCATCGTCTCCTACTGCCTGGAGATCACCCACGTGGATCCCTTGGCCCACAACCTGTATTTCGAGCGCTTCCTCAACCCTCAGAGGCGATCCCCTCCAGACATCGATCTGGACTTCTGCTGGAAACGCAGAGACCAGATCCTCCAGTATGTCTACAAGGCCTACGGCGAAGATCACGTAGCCATGATCTCCACCACCGTCACCCTGAAGGCCCGAGCCGCCATGCGAGAGGTGGCCAAGGTTCTGGGGCTGGAGGCCGAGGAGATCCGGAGAATCACCTCTCGGATACCCCACTGGGGCGTGCACGATCTGCGAACCGTCCGGGATGAATTCCCCGAGTGCCGAAATCTGCCCCTGGATCGGGAGCCCTACCGCACGGTGGTGGCCGTCGCCCAGAAGATCATGGGTTTCCCCCGCCACCTCTCGGTCCATCCCGGGGGCATGGTGATCTCCCCGGTGCCCCTCACCGACGACCTCCCCCTGGAGATGGCCCCCAAGGGTCTGGTCATCACCCAGTACGACATGTTCGCCGTGGAGGACCTTGGTCTGGTGAAGATCGACCTGCTGGGGCAGCGCTCCCTAGGGGTGCTTCAGGATACAGTGGAGGCCGTGGAGAGACACCAGCGCCGTGGGCCGGAAGTGGAGAGCCTGCCCATGATCTTCAGAGACGAATCCACCCGGCGGCTCATTCGAGAAGGCCAGACCATGGGCTGTTTCTACATCGAGTCGCCAGCCATGAGGGCTCTGTTGAAGAAGCTGGGCACGGATACCTTTGAGGGGCTCACCGCCGCCAGCTCCGTGATCCGCCCGGGGGTGGCCGAGAGCGGCATGATGGATCAGTACATCCAGCGACACCACGACCCCACCAAAGCCCACTATCTCCATCCCAAGCTGAGGGAGCTGCTGGGAGAAACATATGGGGTCATGGTTTACCAGGAGGACGTCATCAAGGTGGCCCATCACTTGGCCGGAATGAGCCTGGGAGAGGCCGATCTGTTGCGCCGAGCCATGAGCGGCAAGCTCAGATCGGAGGAGGCCATGACCCGGCTCCGGGATAGCTTCGTGGTTGCCTGCCGACGTCAGGGGGTGCGGAAAGAGGTGGCCCAAGAGGTCTGGCGACAGATCAAGAGTTTCGCCGGCTACGCCTTCTGCAAAGCTCACAGCGCCTCCTACGCCATTCTCTCTTTTCAGGTGGCCTACCTGAAGGCTCACTACCCAGCCGAGTTCATGGCCGCCGTGTTGTCCAACGGAGGTGGATTTTACGGAGCCGGGGCTTACATCCAGGAGGCGCGACGTCTGGGGCTCAAAATCCTATTGCCCGACATCAACAAAAGCGCCTATGAATACACCGGCTCCGATGGAGCCGTTCGCATCGGACTCATGCAGGTCAAAGGTCTCTCCCTGGCCTCTGTGGAGTCCATCCTCAAGGCTCGTGAGGAGGGCTATTTCACCTCGCTCTCGGACCTGAGGGGGCGAACCCAGGTGGGTCTCAAGGAGCTGCACACCCTGATTCGATGTGGAGCGCTGGACTGCTTCGAACTCAGCAGACCGGAGCTCCTCTGGCGACTGGAGGTCCTGGGCAAAGGTCCGGGAACATCTCGAAAGGCGAAGAACTCTCATGAGGTCCGCCGAGATCTGACCCACATCGTGCCCCGCATCCCGGAATACTCGCTCCACCAGAGATGTCTCATCGAGCTGGAGACCTTCGGCTTCATGGCCACCCGGCACCCCCTCCAGCTGCTGGTGTCCCAGCCCGACCCGGAGGGGGTGATCACCGCGGCCCAGATGGGGGAACACGTCGGCCATGAAGTCAGGATGATCGGGTGGCTCATCTCAGCCAAGAGAATCACCAGCAGGAAAAGCGGTCAGCCCATGAAGTTCATGTCCATGGAGGATCTCAGCGGGACCTTTGAGGTGACCCTCTTCCCCAGCGTCTATCGCCAATATGCCCCCCTGAGCCTGGGCTATGGACCGTATCTGGTGACGGGGAGGGTGGAGGACAGCTACGGCGCCTTCAGCCTGACGGC
>LJUY01000061.1 GCA_001304015.1 candidate division Zixibacteria bacterium SM23_81
TGCCGGGCCGATTGATTACCTGCCGTTTCTGACCAACACGTTCCATGCTCCCTGGGTAGAGGTGGTTTCCCCCAACGGCGGTGAGGTCTTTGCCGACACGTCCATCATCACCTGGGTAGCACCGGATGTGGAGGATGACCCGGTGACATTGGACATCCTGTACTCATCCAATGGAGGTTCCTCATGGACGACGGAGGCCGCGGATGAGCCCAACGACAGCACCTATGAGTGGGACACGAATTCCTTGAGCGATGGCACCCAATATCTTATTAAACTACAGGCTGACGATGGGACCTATACCAGCTGGGACATCTCCGATGCCGTCTTCACCATCTATAATCCAGATCCTCCCCAGGTGATCGTCACCTATCCCAACGGTGGCGAGCTCGATTCCAATCAAGCGAACGATGGAACGCACGGCTGGAACGTCTCACAGCTGGATGATGGAATCGACTATCTTGTTCGCCTTACTGTATCCGATACCTCGAATCTATCGGGCATGGACACTTCCGATGCTGTCTTTGAGATCAACAACCCCGATCCCCCTACGGTGACAGTATTAAGCCCTAACGGAGGTGAACACTGGAGCGGAACTCACTCCATCGTGTGGACGGCTAGCGATCCTGATTCGTTAGAAGGCCTGACTTTCGATCTATTCGTGGGCACCACCACCGCCTCCGACACGATCTGGACCGTATTGGACAGTACCTCATCGGATACCAGCTACTCCTGGAACACCGGCGGTTACTCCGACTGGGGCACCTGCTATGTCAAAGTAGTGGTCACCGACCCGGATGGGCTCTCCGACGGGGATCTGTCCAACTCCAGCTTCACTGTGGACAACACCCCACCCCCCATGCCCTCATACCTGTACCTGGATGCCGAATGGGATCCGATCAACGGTCTGGGCACCGCACACCTCACCTGGGAGGATGTGGTCGACACTTTGAGCCCGCCGGAGTTCTTCCAGGTCTTCTACGGCACCTCCAATGATAACATCGACTATGACACCCCCATCTACTCCGGCAGCTCCAATTTCCTGATGGTCGACTCCCTCAGCCCTGGTCCTCATTACTTCGGCCTGAAGGCCAGGGACTCTGCCGACCAGCCCAACGAGGTTACCTATCAGAAGAACAAGGGGACCCACGGCGAAGGTGTCTATTTCACCTCCGCTGACTTCAACCTCTCCAGCGTGGTGTCCAGCTCCAACGGCGTGGTCACCGGCTCCAGCCCCAACTTCCAGCTGGACGGCTCGGTGGTGATCACCTACAGTGATTTCATGATCATCTCCTACGAAAATCTCACCGCCGGCGACAGTGACGGCCACCATGCCCTGATGGTCTATGGCCGCTTGGTGGCCCACAAAAGCACATTTTCTGCCAGCAGCGCTGGGGACTGGAGAGGCGTCGTTTTCGCCGACTCTAGCATGGATTACGACACCACCACCACTGTGGGCTGCCAGATTGATAGCTGCACCATTCGCCATGCCGTCAACGGCATCGACTGCAACTGGTCATCGCCCCTGATCGACGGCAACGAGATCTCCCACTGCTCATTCGCAGGCATCAACTGCTTCTGGTCCGAGGCCATCATCCAGAATAATGATGCCGCCACCGGCGGCATCCACCACAACGCCTATGGCATCTGGGAGGACGGGGAGGGACCAACTGGCTGGGGCATCCTGGTAAAGGACAATGAGGTGCGCGACAACACCTTTGCCGGCATGCATTTCGGCAATAGCGCCCGCCCCACCATCAAAAGCAACCTGATCCATGACAACGGTACCGGGGCCGAGTTCCAGACCTGGGCGTTCCCGGTCCAGTTTGCCCGCAACGATATCTACAATAACTCTGTCTACGGCGTCGAGAACGATACAACCTCCTGGCAGATCACCGCTGAGAACAACTGGTGGGGCGCGGCCAGCGGACCCTCCGGGCAGGGCACTGGCTTCGGCGATGCCGTAAGCAAGAATGTGGACTTCCAGCCGTTCCTGACATTCCCCACCGGCACCGACGTGGTCAACTGGTGCCAGCTTGTCTCCCCGGACAGCATCAACATGGACGTGGGCGATACCACCGGGACCATCCTGGGACAGGTTTATGAGCCTGGCATAACACCCGGCGGTGGTCAGGGTGCTGGCATTACAGCCCAAGTGGGCTATGGCTCGAACAACACGGAACCATCCGGGGCTGGCTGGAGTTGGTCAACGGCCTCCTACGTGAGGGATGTGGGCAGCAACGACGAGTATGGGGGCAACCTAACGGTTTCGCGGACCGGGACATATGACTTTGCCTTGCGATTCTCCAAAGACAGCGGGACCACCTGGGTATACGCAGATCTGGATGCCAACAACCAGGGAGGGGATGGCGGAAATGGCTACACCACGGATCAGGCCGGCCATCTGCAAGTGGGTTTCGTAATCACACCTGTTCTGGTCATCGACGATGATTTGGGACACTGGGAAATTCCTTACCAGGATGCCCTGACAAACAATGGGATCGGCTATAACACGTGGGAGGTTTCCACCCAAGGCTCGCCGCCGACCAGTGTCCTCAACAAATACCAGGCGGTGGTCTGGGAGACGGGGGAGGACGCGACGAACACCCTTACAGCAGAGGACGAAGACAATCTGATGGCATATCTGAACAATGGCGGCAGTCTTTTCCTCTCCAGCAAAGGCTATCTGACTGAAATCCTGGTGGCCAACTACTTCACAGCCAACTATCTCCACATTGACATGTGGATCAACGATGTCACCGGCATCGAGAGGGAGCGGGGCGAGCCGGGAGACATCATCGCCGATGGCCTGAACCTAGAGCTGGATTGGCCCCTATGTGTGGGAACCGATGACATGATCCCTGGAAACGACGCCGTGGGTATATTTCACAACGATTATTTCAAGTCAGGGAAACAGCTGAATTTCGGTGGCCTCCGCTATCCCATCGCCACTACTAAGAGCGGTTACCGGTTAGTTTTTCTCAGCTTCCCCTTTGAGGCCATCAGCGATCTCCCTGATCCCGACAACCAAGATACTGTTATGGGACAGGTGATGTCCTGGCTGATGACTGGCCTGCTTCCGCCTGAGGCCCTCATGGCCGGCGATCAGTGTCCCAGCTATGTCCCCCTGACCTGGTCGCCCCCAGGCTCTATGGTGGACACTCTTCAGATTCACGATGGATCCATGGAGGGCCGCGTTCGGGCACCTAGTCCAGGTAACGTCCTGGCCGTGCGGTTGACACCAGAGTCGTATCCCTGCATCCTGCGAACGCTGATGTTTCACGTCTGGAACATTAAACCCATGACGGCGGTAGACATGTATGTGTTCGCCGACACCTCATCCGACACTACATCTACACCCGGCCCACCCATCTCCGGTCCCCATGAAGTCATCACTCAAGGACATGGCGATGGTTGGGTGTTCACCGACATCTGGGACGACCAGGTGACCGTGGACAGTAGAGATGTCTATGTGGGTGTGGTCTATCGGGACAGCATCGACACCGGCGTGAGCTGCGACCGAACCGCACCCTTCCACGATCGTGGCTGGTGGGGACAAAGTGTGAATGGCCCCTGGGAACTTCTCAGCGACTTCGGCTGGCCTTTCAACGTCTCAAATCCCAGCATCACGGCCGTGGTCACTTACCAGGATGGGGCCAGCAAGCTTTTGAGCGGCGAACGGGAACCGGGTCTTACCCAGTTCGAAGCAGGTGGGGCCGAAGAAGACAGCAAGGCCTTCCTGGGGTATAACATCTATCGCGGCGAGACGAGCGGTGGTCCTTATGACTTCTTGGAATTCGTATCCAAAGAGCAGACCACATACCAAGATGACTCCGTGATCGGCGGCGAGCAGTACTGGTATGTGGTCAGCGCCACCTACCATCAAGAGGAAACCGACTATTCCAACGAGGTTCAGGGTTTTCCACGCTCTATCCTGCCCCCCATGATAGTCGACGATCTGGAGATCTCCTTGGATATGAACAACCTCCACCTGAACTGGTCGCCAGTAGGCCTGGATACGGCGGGCTATCCCAAGCAGACAGAATACTATATCATATACCGAACCACCTATCCCTATGCCAGCATCGGAGACCCAGACTCCCTGGGAAATACCACTGAGACCTTTTACTTAGATCAAGGTGCAGCAGGAGACACCCTTATGCAGTATTTTTATGTGGTCAAAGCGATGGACTGCTACGGCACCAAGTCCGCAGAATCCAACAGAGTCGGGGAGTTCGACCGAGGGGTAACCTCTGGGAACAAATGAGCACGAACTGACAGAGCAGTACACCGAGAGGAAGAAGCCCTTCCGAACTTTTCGGGAGGGCTTTTTTAAGCAATGCCCTGACGATTAAATCATGGTTCAGCGGTCGTGAAAAGAAAACTTCACAGCTGTCGCTTCAGGAATTGCGATCAACGAACCCCGTTCACAGACAGCGATTCACTAACGTGAACTATAGATCACCTGCATACTTAACATTTGTTTTCGGCCTAATTTTTGCTCATTTATTTTTCTGCTAAATTGACCGAGCAAACAGATGCTGAATGATAAGACAACCGGCCCTTGCGTCGTCTCAAAACACCAGAATATTAACACCAAAATCGCCGACCTGGGCTTCAGATACACTCTTCATTCGCTCACATCCCTCGCATTTTGCCAAGTCCGAAAACGTTGTGCAGAATCGCTGCTCATTCTATGCGGGATACATGATGAAAGACAAAAACAAGACAAAAAATCAACTCATGGCGGAACTGGCCGAACTGCGCCAACGCACTGCAGAGTTAGAAACATCTGCAAGCCCTAGCCAGCGGATCAAGCGGGTGATGTGGGAGAGCGAGAAGCGCCTTCGAAGTCTCTTCGAAATGATGACTGAAGGCGTGGTCATGATTGCCCCCGATGGTCAGATCGTCCAGGCCAATCATGCGGCAGAGCGGATATTGGGGCTCAAGCTTTCTAAGATAGAAGATCGCAAATTGATTGCCTTAGATTGGAAAATCCTCCGCCCCGATGGAACGCCGATGCCGCCCGAGGAGACGCCTGGTCACCGTGCGATGAAAAAAAGGCGCCGCGTGGAGAATATCGTGATGGGCATCGAGCGCCCAGATGGCTCTATCTCCTGGGTCAACGCCAGTGCTGTCCCGCTCATAGACAAAGCGGGCAAGCTTGAGGGTATCGTCGGCACCTTCGCAGACATCACCGAGCACAAGCAGGCCGAGAAAACGCTGCAAAGGAAAACCGACCAGCAGGAACAGCTCCTTCAGACCGCCCGCCACCTGACCGCATGCCTTGATGTCACAAAGGTCTTAAGACAGATCGGCATTCGGGCCAAGAAGATTCTTAAAGCCCACGGTTGCGTGATTTACCTCCTGGAAACGGACGGAAAAACATTGGCGCCTGTCGTGGCTATCGATCCTACCTATGAGGAGGAGATCCTATCGACTCCCCTCAACGTCGAGTCCAGCTTTACCGGCCAGGCGATAAAAACCCGGCGAGGTTTGATCTTTAACGATCCCACCGCTCATTCCCTGGGACAACAGATTCCGGGAACGCCCGTAGAGAAGAACGAGCGCATCATCGTCGCGCCCTTTGTCGCCGACGATAAAGTTCTCGGAGCGATGTGCCTTAACCGTATGGGGACGCTCTTTTCCGAAGAGGACCTGGCTCTGGCTGAGACCTTCGCCACATACGCGGCCACTGCCCTGAAAAACGCCCAGACGCACCACGATCTCCAGCATGAGGTGGAGGAACGCAAGAGAGCTGAGCTGGCGCTGCGTGAATCGAGAAGAAAAATAGAGGGTCTCCATGACACGACTTGCAGTTTAGAAGCTTGCCAGAGTGAGGATGAGGTCTACCAAATCACCGCCAAGGCGGCGGAGCAGATCCTCACCTTTTCTCTGTGCACCCTGGATATTGTGGAGGGAAACAGGCTGGTGGTGAAGGCGTTGTCGTCTGGGCTGCCACCTGAAACAAGTGTAGAAAGAGACCTTGATGAGGCAGGCCTGGCCGGGATGACCTATCGCACTGGCGAAACCTTTATCTTTGGCGACTTGGATGAAGTTCCAGGGGCGAAGCCGACAGGAGAGGACTTCAAATCCGGGATTAGCGCACCGATAGGTGATATCGGCGTGTTTCAGGTGGTCTCCACTGATCCGAATGCTTTTTCCAACGAGGACAAAGAGCTGCTCGAGCTCCTGCTTGGTCATACTGCAGAAGCCGTGCGAAGGATTCGTTTGCGGAACGAGCTTCGCGAACAGGCCACCCGTGACCCACTGACTGGGGCATACAACCGCCGCCACTTCAGGGAGATGATCGAGCGCGAGAGAGCGCGCTCTAAGCGGTATAGACATCCCATAGGATTCTTAATGATCGACATCGACGGGTTCAAGCAGATCAATGACACAAATGGGCATCAGACGGGTGATCGGGTTCTTCAAGAAGTGGCAGAATTCTTGCAAAGCCAAGTGCGAGCGGTGGAGATGGTGGTGCGCTACGGTGGGGATGAGTTTCTCATTGTCATGCCGGAGAGGGGCAGGGAAATCGCAGTGGTGAAGCAACGGATTAAGAAGGCGGTGGCACGCTGGAATGAGGCCAATGAGATATTTGATTTTCCGGTTACGCTGTCCATCGGCGGTTCTTATTGGAGTCCCCGCGGTTCCGAATCCCTAGAGGAAGTCCTAGCCAAAGCCGACGGACGGATGTATGAAGAGAAGAAAGGCAGCAAGCGCGCCGTCGAGAAAAAGGATCTCAGGACTGACAAAAAGGACCGAAAGTTAAAGGAAAATAGGAAGACAAAGGTACCCATTTAGAGCAGGATTAGATCATCCGCATCGGCGTGAGGTGTAACACGAGCGGACCGAGACAGAGTACAAGGGCGTTGAAGAGGCGCTGTGAGAGAGTGAAGAGCAGCCCCGCCATATCTTGTTGTGAACATCATGTGAATATAGATAAGCCATTCATCCCCATTTGGAATGAATCCTCATGATAGGTTACAAGCTCGCCTGATTTGCCTCTTCCCAAAAGAACCAAACTGCTTGAGCACCCCTCTTTTTTTCACTTTTGTACAAAAAAGTGTTGACAAAAGGCGAGTTCGGTATTAAACTTTTGCAGCACGAGGTATTGTAAGTTTTCATCGTCACGAACCTCAAACAAAGGGGGGTGAAGACCGTGCGTTACCTTTACGTGATCTTCGGCGTTTTGCTCATCATTTTCGCATGGGCTGGAAAATCTGCGACCTGGGCTGCTATCATCCTGACCGCTGTGGGATTGATCCAGATTATCGCCGGCCTATCCCAAAAACATGCGCCCGCACCCGCACCACCGCCACCACCGCCGAAACCCGAGCCCAAGCCGGAGCCGGCCAAGGAGACTCCTGAGCAGGAGAAGCCCGCCGAAAGTTGATAGTTCAGCGGAGAATAGATGATTATCTTAAGAGCCCCCGTATTTCGGGGGTTCTTTTTTTCCCCAGAGGACCTCGTTTTGATGAAAAAAACATTGACAAACCACAATTTTAATATTAGGATTACTTTCAACTTCATTGCTTACAGCAAATAAGTCAACCCAGTAGGACCGATGCAGAATTCACATCACCACCGTGAGATAAAATTGGTGATCGAAATTCATACAAATGGCGCTCAAGAAAGGAGGGGAAACGGGGAGAAAAAACGTTTCAACTAAATGGGTCGGAGAATTTTTCACAAAGGAGGCATTATGAAACGGGCAGTGACCTTCATTCTCATAGGCTTTCTGACGATGAGCCTTGTGGGCTGCGCATCGATGACCAAGTCTCAGAAAGGCGCCGTCATCGGCGGCACCGCAGGAGCTGTGGTAGGGGGAATCATCGGCAAACAATCGGACAACACTGCTGAAGGAGCCATCCTGGGAGCAGTCGTTGGGGGAATCGCAGGAGGTATCATCGGCGACTATATGGACAATCAGGCCGCCGAGATGGAGAGAGACATAGAGGGCGCCAAAATTGAGCGGGTTGGTGAGGGCATCAAGGTCACTTTCGAGTCTGGAATCCTGTTCGATGTGGACTCGGCAGCCCTCCGACCAGCAGCCCAGGACAACCTGAAAAATCTGGCCAGCATCTTGCAGAAATACGAAGATACGGAGATCCTTATCGAAGGCCACACGGACTCCACAGGGCCCGAGGAATATAACCAGACGCTCTCAGAGCGCCGGGCCAATTCCGTCAACAATTATCTGATCGGCCGGGGGGTTCAGAAAATTCGCCTGACCACGGTGGGCTATGGTGAGATGCAACCCGTCGATACAAACGACACCCCAGAGGGGCGGCAGGCTAACCGCCGTGTTGAAGTGGCCATCTGGGCCAACGAAGAGCTGAAAGCAGCGGCTCAAAGACAAGCAGAGGGTGGCTGAAACCCATGAGATCATAGATTTCACAGAAAGGAGAGCTTCTGTTATGCGAGGCGAGCGACTCCTGACCATGACTCTCACCCTTTTGCTGGTAGCAGGTTTGACATACTCCCCAATCTCAGCTCAGGATAGGGTCGAGGAAATCCTGGCCGAGGCCGATACCTGGATCATCTCCGACACCACGCAGATTTTTAGCTTCATCGATGACTGTAATGCTGAAGCGCTGAAAATGCTGAAGGCATCGCCCCACTGGGAGTCAACCTATGACGATCTGAGCTTCCTCATGAGCATCGATTTCGTGGGTGACCCGCAGATGGACAACACCGGTCGGATGTACTATCTGATGCGCATCACTGGCCAGACCATGGCCCTGTTTTACAGCGATGAGCCCATGGGTTTCCCCCATCAGCTCACTCCCAACAATTGGGACGACGCTGGGCTTCACATCGGTTATTATGTGGTACATCCCTCCGGAAATTACGTGCTGGTGGCCACTCATCTCCATGGAAACGAGAACTACGATATCTACAAGTTCAACCGCGACGGCTCATTCAAACCGCTTTTGGTGGAAAGTAATATCCAGTTCCGCCAGCCAGTTTTCAAAAACGAAGACGAGTTTTTCCTCATCTCCAACGACCGCACCACCCAGACCCTCGTTAAGTATACCCTCTCCACGGGTCGGGTGGATACAATCTACACAGAGCCTGGATGGTTCGGACCTGGAGACTACTTTGACGGAAAGGTCCTGTGCACCCGTTGGCTGAGCTTCTCCGAAAGCCAGCTCTTCATTGTGGATGCCAGCACCGGCAAAGCAAAAGATCTTACAAAGAAGGGCCTTTACTACGGCGGGTTCTTCACTGGGGACGGACGGGTGGTCACCCAGACCTCCTCTCTGTCAGATGCCGAGGAGTTCCTCAAATTCGCCCTGATAGATCCCCAAAAACCAAAGAAACTAAAGCTTCTCTACGATCCCAAGATGGACACGGATGAGGGATTCCTGGCGGTGCGGAAGGCCGATGCGGTAGTCGCTCTATTGAACAAAGATGGTTATTCCCAGCTGTTAGCCTTCGATCTTGAGGGAAAGCAAATTAAAACACCCCGGCAGGAGATCGGCGTCATCATCGGAGCCACCCCGGCGAGCATCGGTTATTTCGCAAATGATGCCGGCGATATCTCCTACGGCTTCTCCTCTCCCAACACCTCCCCTAGTGCGTACTCCTTCCGCCTGGGCACCGAGAGGCTCAAAAACTGGGCTTCCGCCTCCACCTTCGGTTTCGATTTCTCCAACATCAAGGTCCAACTAGTGCATTACCCGTCTAAAGACGGGACCATGATACCGGCCTTTCTCTATGTGCCCGGAGCGACGAAGAAAAATGGCCAGAACCCGGCCGTGGTCGTCTATCACGGTGGCCCTCCTGCCCAGAGCCGTCCATACTTCCAGAGAAACATCGCCTTCGCCCTGAGCCGGGGATTGGTGATGATGTTCCCTAACGTTCGCGGCTCCACGGGCTATGGACCAGCCTGGGAAGCTGCCGACAACCTGGACAGGCGTTTCAGGGCTTTGGAGGATGACATCGCCGCCGTCGACTATCTGGTTAATGAGGGCTGGTCAAATCCAGACAAGATCGCCATTTGGGGGGCCTCGTACGGCGGATACACGGTTAACTACCTGGCAGCCAGGTGGCCGGAGAAGTTCGCCTGTGCCGTCTCAGAGGTGGGCGTGGCCGATGTCGACTACGAGCTCACTCACGGAGACATCACCTTCAAGGCAGGTTGGGAGAAAGAGTACGGCCCGGTGGGAAGCGAGCTGACCCATCAGCTTTCGCCAATCTTCATGTCCGAGATGATCAAGAGGCCCATCTTCATCACGGCAGGTTTCTACGATCCACGAGTCTTCGCCGGGGGGCCGAGACGATACGGTTACCTACTGAAAAAGCTCGGTAAGGATGTGATGTATTACGAGGAGGTGGAAACCGGCCACGGAGCTGGGACCACAAGCCAGATTGTGGAGCAATATACTCGCAGCTATGTGTTCATCCTGGATCACATCATGTAGTCACTGATGAACATATACATGATCCTTGAACCGGGAAGATGTCCAGCTGTGTCAATGCTACCGACTTCAACGGTGGCGAGCTCAACGATCTGGTGATAACCAGCGTGAAGAGCAAAACCGTCACGATCTTGATGAACGTCAGCAAAAAGTAGACTGAAAGATAGTATGCCTATTGTGTGATTCATGATGCTCAGAGGAAGGCCTCATCGCTGAGCGGCGCTGGGCGAAGCAAGGTACTTCTGTCCCAAAGCAAAAAGAGGGGCGAAGTTGGAGTTCGCTCCTCTTTTTTCATCAAAACGAGCCCACAGCCAATTTGGCGCTATTCGAATACCGGGAAAGTGGCCATCACGGGGCGATGATCGGAGACCTCGCTTAGATAATTGGCCAGCTCGTCGTCCAGTCGCAGGGTTTTGGTCAAGCCCCCCTGATATTCGGCAAAGACATCCTGTGAGACCAGGATGTGATCGATGAGGCTGCCATATCGTGGAAAGGAGGCGGCCACGGATTGGCCGGCCAGAGGCGCGGTCAGAAAACGGTAGTTCAACGTATCCTCAATCAAGACGGTAAAAGCGTTGGTATATGATGGATCATCGATCTCGTCGTTCCAATCGCCAGCGATGAGATAATCCTTCTCCGCATTGGCAGCCACCTGTGCGTCAAGGTAATTCTTGAGTCGTTGCGCAGCTTGTCGTCTCCGATTCAGGTCATCCTCTTCGCTACCGGCCTTGAGGTGCATGACGATGAGCACGAAGTCGAAGCGACGTCCATCCTTCTCGGCCACCATATGTGCTTCCAAGGGAGGGCGTGTAAAGGCGTACCAGTCGTCCTCAAACAGCTGTCTCATCTGGCTCACGGACACAATGGATCGTTTGTAGATAACCCCTGTCTTTTGATATCCCCAGGAATAGGAGTCCCCGGAGAAAAAGCCATCGTAGTCGGGCAGAAGATCCAAGAGATCTCGAAAGGCACTGGTGTCACTGATCTCCTGAATGGCATAGAGATCGATGTCCAGGGCCGCGATGATCTTGCCGACCAGCTCCACGGTTGAACTCTCCTGAGGAAAGTTCTCGATGTTCCAGGTGGCCAGCTCAAATCTGTTCGCCTCACCCTGCGGCTGGACGATGCTAGGCGGCACTGGCTCAATGCCAGTCACTCTGTGCTCTCCACAGCCTGAGACCAGAAGAGGACCCAGCAAGGCGAACAAGAAGAAACTATTTCTTAAAGTCCCCACAAAATAACGAGCTTTCATCGGTTTTCTCTGGGAATAATGGCAGAATGAAAGAAGGGCACTCATCTTAATATAATTTACGTAAAACAGCGCGCAAAAACAACCAATTTCTGGCATATCACGCCCTTTTAATCTCTACCAGCCCAGGGGACTTGTGTGAAGCCACTGACAATTGTGCTCTTCTATTGAGCTGCCGAACTCCAATCATACACGACGAACGTCGGCGAAGTGATCTGCGGGCCTAC
This sequence comes from candidate division Zixibacteria bacterium SM23_81, assembly GCA_001304015.1. Lineage (GTDB taxonomy): Bacteria > SM23-81 > SM23-81 > SM23-81 > SM23-81 > SM23-81. Next base: position 11,904 of record LJUY01000061.1, read on the forward strand.
CAGAGATCACTTGATATTTTCTTATTGACACCAAAAGGTTGAGTTGATATCATAGGGTAGGCAGATTGCTGCAAACCCGTCTCTCTCAGCATGGGATCCGGAAGCGCTGGGCGATGGCGGCATCGCTGAGGCCTACGAGCTTTTCAAGATGAACCTGGCCCTTTATCCGTTTTCAGAATTGTGAGGATTTGCCGCAGAAGCTGAAATTCTATTCAGAGCTCGAGCAAAAGCCGAGGATACCAGCATGTCCCAAAAAGGACTTGTCGATCGAAGAAATTTCATGAAAATGGCAGCTACAGGAATGGCCGGGATCTGCTTAGCCCCCTCTGTCGGTGCAGAACAAACCGAACTACCGGCCCATCTAAAACCAGCCTCCAGAAAGCTCATCTACCGAACTCTCGGGAAAACTGGAATCACATTGCCCGTTATTAGCATGGGCGTGATGAACTCGGATAATCCAAATCTCGTCCGTGCGGCCTTGGATGCTGGAATTATGCATTTAGACACGGCATGGTGGTACCAAAGCGGCAGAAACGAGGAGATGATTGGGGATATCGTTAAGGATCGCCCCCGGGATTCTTACGTTATCGCAACCAAAGTCCCCGGAAGTGTCCCCTTGCCCTATGCTAGGGGCGTCTTTCCTGACGACGAGGTCAGCAGAGCAACACTAGTGGACTCCTTTCTGAAAAGAGTAGACACCAGTCTCAAACGGTTACGGCTGGAATATGTAGACATCCTCTACCTGCATAATGTCTGGACACGCGAAGCCGTCCTGTTTGAGTCTTTGATGGAAGCCCTTGCAAAGTTGAAGAAAGAGGGAAAAGCCAAGTTCTTGGGTATTTCCACTCACCGCAACGAACCCGCGGTTATAGAGGCCGCCATTGATAGTAAACTCTATGAGGTGGTCCTCACGGCCTACAATTTCAAACAAGATCATCGTCTTGACGTACAATCGGCCATTGCGAAAGCCGCCCAAGCTGGCCTAGGGGTCATTGCGATGAAGACTCTGGCCGGGGGGGTACCTTGACGAAGAAAGGACAAAACCCGTCAACGCAAAGGCGGCCCTGAAATGGGTTCTCCAGGACGAAAATGTCCACACCGTCATCGCCGGTTGCACCGCTTTTGACCAGATGGAGCTAGATCTTTCGGTCATGGAGGATCTCACCCTGGAGGATTCTGAAAAACGGGATTTGCAGTTGGAGTCTTCCATAGAGGAATCTTCAAGAGGAGGTATCTACTGTCAAGCCTGCGAGAAGTGCATGAACCAATGCCAGGAACGCCTCCCGATACCCGATATCATGCGAGCCTATATGTATGCTCAAGGCTATCGAAACCTCTGCGAAGCCCAGAATCTTTTGCTCTCCTTGAATCTGTCCTCCGATATTTGTAAGCATTGCGAACGATGCGCTGTGACCTGCGTTCGGGGATTCGACGTCTCCAGGAGGATTCGAGATGTCATTTGCCTCCAAGAAGTTCCAGCAAACTTTTTGGTGTAACCTTTTTAAGGAGTGGCCCTGATGCGATTTCGGGGCTTCAAAAGAATCTTTTGCCCCCTGATGGCATCTCTTTTTACCGTCGGTATCACCATAAAATTGGGACCTGTCTTCTGGATGGCTCCGGCCGGGGAAACAAATACGCTCTTTCCAGAAATAGAGGGATGGAAAAGGTCTGGAAACATTCAGGTCTTCACCTCAGAGAGCCTCTTTGACTACATCGACGGTGCCGCTGAACTCTATCTGAGCTACGATTTTCACCAACTGCAGGTGGCCGAATATCATGACCAGGAGGAAACCATAATTACCGTTGAAGTCTATGGTCACAAAACACCCCTTCACGCGTTTGGAATTTACAGCCAAGAACGGCCAAGAGAGGCAAACTTCCTGGATATCGGCGCCCAGGGCTATGTTGAGGAAACGATGCTGAATTTTGTGATCGGGCCCCATTAAGTGAAGATAAACACCTATCTGGGTGCGTCGAAAACTCAGGAAGTTCTGCAGCACTTCGGAAAAAGGGTTGCTGAACAACTCGGCGGAAGAGCATGGTTGCCAGAAATATTATCCTGTTTCCCAGAGCAGCGAAAATTTCCAAACTCTGAAAGATTTGTGGCCAGAGATTTCCTGGGCCACAGATTTCTCCATCACGGCTTCACTGCCGATTATGGCGATTCCAATATGACCTTTACGCTTTTTATCATCGAAGGGACCGATCCCGAAAATTGCGGTGAGATGCTCCAGGAGTATTTCCAACTCACCGGATATTCCCAAAAGGAGGCCAAAGAAGGTCACTATATTCTGAGGGATCCTTATCACGGAGAGGTCGCCCTTATTTGGGCTCAAAAATATCTTTGGGGGGCTATCAATCTCGTTGACATCAGTCTTCGATCAGAATATTTACAGCTTACACAGGACCTGTTACAAAGACACAAGGGACTCAAAAAGATCAAATAAGAAAGGAGGAACTCGATGAAGAGAATACTCTTTTTGCTCGTCTTCGTTTCTATTCTGGCCCAGACGGCTTCGGCTGACTTCATCGAAAGCACCCCAGTCGGGCCTGGAATAGTACACCACCATGAATTCAGAGAGGGGGGACCCTGGCATTTTCACGTTCTGGAAATTGACCTTTCAGAAAATTGGATCCAGCTTGAGACGGTGAAAGCCAATGACCGGCTTTCCGGCTATGAAAGAACCTCATCCATGGCAGGCCGGAATAATTACGAAATGCACAGAGTGGTGGGAGCGATCAACGGAGATTTCTACGCCTCTGGGGGCATTCCCACCGGCACCCAGGTTTTGGATGGAATATTGTTAAAACGTCCCTATGCGGGACGTTCCGTTTTTGGGTCCACCTCTGAGAAACAGCCATTCATTGAGGTCGTTTCCTTCACAGGACAGATAGGAGCAGGGGATAGTTCGACTCTCGAAATAGATGGCGTCAACGAGGCACGGGACACGGATAAGCTTGTTCTATACAACAAATATTTTGGTCTCACAACGCAGACCAATTATTGGGGGACGGAGATCACCGCGCAGTATCTTACAGGACAACTCGCGGTAAACGACACCCTCGCGGTTCTGGCCCTGACCAAGGACAGCGTTCAGGCCACAGGGCACGGGAACAATGCCATACCTTCCGACGGAATGGTCATCTCGGGACACGGCACCTGTCGAGATTTCTTGAACGAACACGTCTTTGTCGGTGACACGCTGTCTGTGATCCTTGAGCTTCCACCGGTGAGCCAATCCATCCTCGAACTGGTGGGAGGCGGACCGCGTCTGATTCGCGACGGAACGGCCACCGTAGAATCGGTGAGCGAGGGATTTGGCCAAAGCTTTGCCTCAGATCGCCATCCACGCACGGCGGTGGGTTTTTCAGAGGACTCCAACAAGCTGTACTTTTTTACCGTAGATGGCAGACAAGCGGGATATAGCGTGGGCATGTCACTTTATGAGCTGGCTGACTACATGCTGGAATGGGATGTGTATCAAGGGATGAATCTGGACGGCGGCGGCTCGACCACCATGGTGGTAAGAGGGCAGGTGGTTAACAGCCCATCGGACACTGGCGGTGAGCGATCGGTGGCCAATGCCCTGATGGCCATAAGCACAGCACCCACAGGTCCTCTCGCCGTGCTGAGAATTGATCCCAAAGAAGTGTTCGCACTTGCAGAAACCCAGGTGCAGTTTTCCGTCGCTGGATTTGACCAGTACTATAATCCCGTCACCCTTCATCAGGACTCCTTGGTGTGGAGCTGTGATTCCGCTATCGGTACCATTGATGACAGCGGCTTGTTCACCGCGGGCAGCGATGAGATCTCTGGCTATCTCTATGTACATTATGAAGATATTAGAGACTCAGCGCTGGTGCATATCACCGATGTCACCACCATTGCCCTGTTTCCAAATCCCGTCATTCTGGAGGTGGGACAACAACAAGCCATTTTTCCAGAGGCCAGGGATTCATATGGAAACCTGATATCCCTCTCTGCCACCGATTACCAGTGGTCTGTCACGGGCGCGGTGGGAGAAATTACCACGGCAGGCATCTTCACTGCCACACAGTCGGGAGAGGGATTCATCATCGCAGCATACAATTCCGTATCGGGCAGCACAGCCGTCTCGGTGGGCATCCCAACGGATGTCATTGT
>LJUY01000017.1 GCA_001304015.1 candidate division Zixibacteria bacterium SM23_81
ATTTAAAACGAATCATCTTTATCATCCCGGTTTTATTGGCAGCTTCCTGGGATGGGGGTTCTGCTCAAAACGCCCCTGTGTGTACCGCTCCAGGCGATCAGGATGCAAATTATAAGGGCATCGTGTATGCGGGAGATGAAAAAGCCATTATTGCATGGAGAGATAATCGTAATGAGAGCAACGGCAGTGATATCTATGCCCAGCGGGTAAACATTCATGGCGAGGTGTTTTGGACCAAGGACGGTATTGTGGTCTGTGATGCACCTGAAAACCAATATAATCCCAGGGTTGTACAAGACGGGCAGGGTGGCGTCATTATTGCCTGGGTAGATGCACGAAGAGACACTGCCTCGGATATCTATGCTCAGCGGGTCGATTCCAGCGGCACAATGCTCTGGCCAGATAACGGCATAGCGGTTTTTACTGCCACAGGAGCGTCGGGGGGAGATATCGATATAATTAGTGATGGACAAGGCGGAGCTCTTTTAATCTGGGCAGATATGCTTGATTACCGTCCTACATTTTTTGCCCAACGTATAGATTCAAGTGGCCAGCGGGTATGGACAGAGGATGGAGTCCACATTGGTGGCATTTCCTCGAATATGGATGCAAAACTTACCACCGATGGCTCGGACGGCGCAATCATTGCCTGGACAGACAACCGCAATTCCAGCCAATCGAATTTTGACATTTATGCGCAACATCTTAACGGGGCGGGAATATCGCAATGGACTCAAGATGACGCAGCGGTCACACAGGCTGATTATGGACAGCGTGTACGCGGAATTGCAAGTGATAAGGCCGGAGGTGCTATTATTGCCTGGTACGATTGGCGCGGAGATGACGGCTTGTATACCCAACGTGTTGATAATAGTGGAAACATGGTATGGGTAACCTACGGCGTTGCCTTCGATTCTACAACTTATCATGATGTAGAGATTAAGGTTACAAGTGATAATGCTGGCGGAGCTTATTATATTTGGACGGATCGTTCTTTCTCTTCGGACCAAACTTCTGACATATACGGACAGCGAATGGGCGCATCCGATTCCCACTTGTGGGGTCTGTATGGTGCTCCGGTATGCGATCATCAGGGATACCAAATCTCTCCCAGGGCTGTCCACGATGGTTTAGACGGCATAATTGTAATTTGGAATGATAACCGTGATAACGACAGCACCGGTTGGGATATTTATGCCCAACGTATTAATTCATCCGGTGGGAAAATCTGGACCGATCAGGGTATATGTATTTCTAACGAGCAGCACTATCAGGGAAATCCGGAGATAGCAGGCTGCGATTCCTTAGGCGCTATTATTGTCTGGAGTGATAGCCGTAATTTGGATACCGGTGGGAGAGATATCTATATGCAGGGGGTTGATCTTGACGGTAATTTATATGATGTCCCAACTTCTATATCCCATCGTTCAATAGAGAAATTACCAACCAAGGTTAAACTGTACCAAAATTATCCCAATCCATTCAATCCTGTAACATACATACGCTATGAATTATCCTGCTCCTATAAAGTGAGCATTTCTATTTACAATGTGATGGGACAAAAAATTAAAACATTTCCATCCAAAAACCAGAATCCGGGATATCATACCGTAGTTTGGGATGGGACCGATGATGCAGGACGGAAAGTTGGCAGCGGAATATACTACTGTCGGGTTAGTGCCGGTAGTTACAGTGCCACTAAAAAAATGATTTTGCTAAAATAAAATTTCTGATGATCGTCCCCAAACAGGAGGTTACCCATGCGCGAGCTGCTGGTATTATTCGTGGTCGCTCTTTTCCTCGCCGGTTGTGAAGGGGATATGGGTCCAGCCGGTCCAGCCGGGAACGCCAACGTCATGGCGGGCACGATCTCGATATCCAATGCCGAGTGGCTGGCCTACTCCTCCTGGACGATGACCACCGATGTGGGAACGATCACCGCCAAGTCAACGCGCTATGTGGAGATCCCCGTCGCCGCGATCACGGCGGACATCATCGAAAACGGTGCCGTTTTGATGTACTTCGAGGCGGAAGCAGGTACGGATCAGTGGACGACGTTGCCGTTCGAGTTTCTTCATTACACCGGCGTTTACTTTATCAACATCGTCTATGAGGTGCAAGAGGGCATGATCCGGCTGCACTACTTCCTCATGCGGGCCTACCAAGGTGCCACCCTCCCGGACCTGGCGGCAGTGGTGATCCCCACCTACGAATTCAAATATGTGGTCATCGAAGGGACGGCGCTCAAGGCTCTTCAGACCAGTGGTGTCGATCTGTCCCAGCCCGACGGCATCACCGAGTACGCGACGATGCCGTGAGCACATCGGCCGGCATGTGGCACTTTATCGGTGGCGTCGGGTCGCCGTACCCGACGCACCAGGAAAGAGGTGGTTGACCGTGTTGAATAAATGTCTGGTTTTAACCATATTTATTATGGTGCTCCTGGACGCTTTTGCTTGCTCCAAGCAATCCCAGGAAGTGCTGCTGAAAGGATATCCTCTGGACATACCGGAAGGGATCATCACTCAATCGGACGATCAAGTGACCCTGAAGATCGATCCTAACGTGACCGCCGACGGCAACGGTTCTCTTAAAATCACGGCCGCGGATTCCACTACGGTGCGGTTGTATGAGACTGGTGATCTGGACATAGAAAATGCCCGCTTGATTTATCAGGCCAAGGTTCGCACCCAAGGCGTAGAGGGTCAGGTCTATCTGGAGATGTGGTGTCATTTCCTCGAGAAAGGGGATTTCTTCTCCCGAGGTCTGCAAACTCCTCTCATGGGCACCGTGGACTGGACCACACAGGAGACGCCCTTCTTCTTGAAAAAAGGACAGAACCCCGACAACGTGAAGCTCAACCTGGTCATCGACGGCACGGGGACGGTGTGGATCGACGATATCCGGCTGTTGAAGGGGCCGCTACAGTAGGAGGAATCATGAGAAATTGTCTCGTGAAGTTGATGCTGTGGGTCATGGCCTTTAGTTTGGGCCTGGCGCTGATGGGCTGCGGCTCATCCAACCGGCTGAAGGATTACACATTCCGAGATATGACCGCGGCGGCGATGATCGCCGTGCCGTCAGAGCCAGAGGTGTTTACCGATTCGTTCCTCGAGATAGATCCGGAAGATCTACTGGCATCGGCCCTGCGAGCGGGCACCACCTTGGCCAAGGAGATCACCGCAGATCAAACGCGGGCCCGCCTGGATAGCGCCATGGCACAGGTGGATCTTCCCGAACAAATACTGGACGGAACCCTGCAGCGCTGTTCACAGTATCTCCATCTGTTGCCCATCTATGATCCCAATCGTTCTGATTTTCTGTTCGACATGGTCATCAATAGCTATGGCATCGACGCCGAATCCTGGGATTCCAGGGTCTACTTTAAAATGGACCTCGAAGTCTATCTCTTAGATAACAATACCGGCCTGGAAATATGGAAAACTCGCGTGAAGGAAAAACAATCCGTGTCGGGATTGGCTTTTGGCACCAGCAGCGTGGCCGCGGATAACGTCATCACTGCCATAGGCCTGTCCCAGCTTAGCGTGGGGGAGATGGTGGAGGGATTTCAGTTTCTGGCCGATGACACCGCAGATCGTGTGGCCAGGAAGCTGCGCAGAGATTATGCCAAATCCCGAGAGAGTGAGTGAAGAGGATAGACACTATTGTATGAGCTGTGTCATCATGTCCGAAGTTAAAGGAAAAGACAAAACAAAGGTGAACGTACAGTAACTTCATCTTGCAAAAAATGTTTTCTTTACTAACCTTTAACTAAGATTAACCCTCAGAAAGTCGCAGGAGAGACTCCCATGCCCCCCTCCGCCCCCAAACAAAAGAACGCCGCAAGCATGGCTTTCCAGACTGAGTTAGACCTAACGCCCAATGCCCTTACTGTTCTGGAGAGAAGGTATCTGCGCAAGGACCGCAGCGGCAGGGTCATCGAGACCCCAGAGGAGATGTTCCGCCGTGTGGCTGAGAATGTGGCTTCGGTGGACGCCGAATACCGCAGCCGGGAAGAGGTCAAGAAAACCGAGGAGGAGTTTTACGGTATCTTGTCCCGCTTGGAGTTTCTTCCCAACTCCCCCACTCTCATGAACGCCGGTACCAAACTTCAGCAGCTCTCCGCTTGCTTCGTCCTACCCATCGATGATTCCATGGAGAGCATCTTTGAAGCCATCAAGAGCACGGCTCTGATCCATCAAAGCGGCGGGGGTACGGGCTTCTCCTTCTCCCGCATCCGCCCAAAGAACGATGTGGTTCAGTCCACCAAGGGGGTTTCCAGCGGCCCACTGTCCTTCATGAAAGTCTTTGACGCTGCCACAGAGGCCGTCAAGCAGGGGGGCACAAGACGAGGGGCGAATATGGCCGTGCTGCGGGTGGATCATCCGGACATCTTGGATTTCATCCAATGTAAGAAAGAAGAGGGTGTTCTCTCCAATTTCAACATCTCCGTCGGCTTGACCGAGAAGTTCATGAAAGCTCTCGCAAATGGGGAAGAGTACGAACTCACCAATCCCCACACGCGGCAGGTAGTGAAAAAGCTAGAGGCAAAATTGGTCTTTGACACCATAGTGGATTTGGCCTGGAGCAACGGGGAGCCGGGGATCGTCTTCTTGGATCGCATCAATGAGGACAATCCCACTCCACAGCTAGGGGAGATCGAGAGCACCAATCCGTGCGGGGAACAGCCTTTATTACCATATGAATCGTGTAATCTCGGCTCCATAAATCTGTCCCGGGTGGTCTCCCAAAAAGCCGTCGACTATGAGAAGTTAAAGACTTTGGTTGGGGTGGCCGTTCACTTTCTCGACAACGTCATTGACGTCAGCCGGCAACCCCTGAGTCATATTGAGAACCTGACCAAGGCCAACCGCAAGATCGGTCTGGGCGTGATGGGTTTCGCCGACATGCTGATCAAGTTAGGCATTCCCTATGATTCAGAGGAGGCCATCCATTGTGCTAAGCAGGTCATGGAGTTCGTCTCTAGCTCATCCAAGGAGATGTCGGCCCAGTTGGCTGAGGAGAGAGGTGTTTTTCCCAATTTCAAGGGAAGCATTTACGAAAGACCGAAAGGCGCAAGGCTGCGCAATGCCTCCACCACCACAATTGCCCCCACTGGCACCATCAGCATCATTGCGGGGTGTTCCTCTGGAGTGGAGCCTCTGTTCGGCCTCTGTTTTTTCCGCCACGTCATGGACGATGATAAGCTGGTGGAAACAAATCCCCTTTTCGAGCAGATAGCCCGCGAACGGGACTTCTATGATGAGGCGCTCCTCAGGGAAATCGCCATCAAAGGATCGGTGAAGGGGATGGAGGCGGTGCCGGAGGACGTGAGACGGCTGTTTGTGGTGGCTCACGATCTTCCCCCAGAGTGGCACATACGAATGCAGGCCGCCTTTCAGAAACACACGGACAATGCCGTTTCTAAGACGGTCAATTTCCCCGTCGATGCCACCCGTGAGGATGTGGCTCAGGTCTATAATCTGGCTTATGAGACCGGCTGCAAGGGAGTGACTATCTATCGAGATAGGAGCCGGGAAAAACAGGTTTTGAATCTGGGCGCGATGCAACGAGCCGTCTCACCCAGGTCTCGTTCTCCCCGGGCCAGACCGGTGGTCCTCCGCGGCATAACCGAGAAGATGGGGACGGGGTGCGGAAGTCTCTATGTGACTATCAATGAGGACGAGGTTGGGCTATTCGAGGTCTTCGCCCAGTTGGGTAAAGCGGGTGGGTGTGCCGCCTCCCAGACGGAGGCCATCAGCCGATTGGTATCCCTAGCCCTACGGGGTGGCATCGAGATTGAGGCCGTTCTGAAGCAGCTGAGAGGCATCCGGTGTCCCTCCCCTTCCTGGCAGGATGGCGGGATTATTCTCTCGTGTCCCGATGCCATCAGCCGGGCTATCGAGAAGTACCTCAAGACTACCCACAGTCTCGAGGAAGGCTTGAATTATCAGCCGCAGGGAGCCGCCGGCACCTGCCCCGACTGCGGGGAGACTCTGGAACATACCGGCGGGTGTGTCGTCTGCAGGCACTGTGGCTATACCAGGTGTTGATGGAGAAGCTCGTTGGTTGGGTCAAGTTTGTCGGCGTTGATATCCGTAACGTGAATCGTTGATCGATAATCGTTAATCGTGAAAAAAAAGACAGATCCTGAATTCTTGATCCTGGAGCTGGTGAGCAAACTAATTGTCGGTACGCTAAATTGAGAGTTCTTGTTTCAACCATCGAGCATCGAAAAACGAGCTTCGAGCATCGTTACGAGCATCGACACCGATAAACGATTTACCAGTTTCGATTCACACAAAGGGGACTCACCCAGTGTAGGAGGTGCTCAGCCATAGAGTCCCTGGTAGCTCTTTGGAAAGCTTTCAATGAAGTCCGTTGGGGGTGGCCGCAAGGCCTGAGATGATACCCCTGGAACCTGATCTGGGTGATGCCAGCGGAGGGAAACGGTTGGTGGCGAGAGCGAACCTGATCGGGGTTTGCTTTTTGTTTGCCTGAAAACCGGGAGTCGGGATTCGGGGATCGGGAATCGGGAATTACCCTCTTCTCTTCTCCTCCCCAGCTAGCAGTCGGCAGTAGACAGGATGCGGGGGATGTCAGACAGCTTTTAACGATCACCAATTACCGATCAAGGATTCACGGATTTCCCTTATTCTCTCCTCCACCGCCCCAGGATTCGAGGATTCAAGGGAAAAAACCGGGAATCGAAATCCATACAAAAATGGGGTGGCGGGGCACTTGAATCCTGGATCACTTGAATCCTTAAATCCTAGATTATTCGGATCCTCGGATCCTTGAATCCTTTGTTTTATCAAAATTTTCAATCTTCAATGCCTTTTTGCATAGACCCAACCTCCCGGCAAGAATGTCAGGATGCGATGAGATGCGAAGCGAACTTCCGGCAGTGGGCAAGATTTCCCCGGAGATCTTCGAGCAATTGATCTTTCCCAATCTAGGGGCTTCGAACACGTCCATTTTGGTAGGCCCACAACACGGGGTAGATGTAGGGGTAGTGGATCTCGGTCACGGCCTCGTCATGGCCCTGACCACCGATCCAGTTTTTGTCGTTCCGCAATACGGCTGGGAGAGGGCAGCCTGGTTTGCGGTACACATTTTAGCCTCCGACGCTGCCACCTGCGGTTTGAGGCCCACCTACCTGTCGATAGATCTGAATCTGCCCAGGGCTATCCAGAAGCCGGAGCTGGAATTTCTGTGGACCGCTATTCACAGGGAGTGCCAGAAGTTAGGCATTACCATCGTTAGCGGGCATACCGCCCGGTATGATGGCTGCGACTATCCCATGGTGGGTGGAGCCACCATGATCTGCGTGGGACCAAAATCGCAGTATCTGACGCCCCAGATGGCCCGGCAGGGCGATCACATCATTCTCACCAAGGGGGCAGCCATCGAGGCAACGGGCATTTTCGCGGTAACCTTCAGTCGCCAGATCGCCGAGCGTTATGGTGAGTCCTTTGCCCTAAGAGCTCAGGAGATCTTCTGGCAGATGTCGGTTGTCGAGGATGCCTTGACGGCCGTCTCTGTAGGCGTGCACGAGAACGGAGTCACGGCCATGCATGATGCCACCGAATGCGGCGTGTGGGGAGGCCTTTACGAGGTGGCACAGGCCAGCGCAGTAGGGATGGTGGTGGACAAGGAACGGATACCCATTCTGGAGGAGGTAGATGAGATTTGCTCCCATTTCGGCATGGACCCTTACTCCGCCATTAGCGAGGGAAGCCTGATCATCACCTGTCGACCCCACCGGACGCCGGAGGTCCTTCAGGCTCTCCAGCAAAAGAACATCAACTGTGCTGTCATCGGCTCCGTGATCTCCCCCAAAAGGGGTATCCAGCTCGTTGAGCGAGGGCGCCAAAGGCCTCTAGTCCACCCCCGGGTGGATCCATTTTGGGATGCCTTTCGCCGAGCGCTGGAGGGTAAGAACAGTAAGCAGTAGGCAGTAGGCAGGAGGCAGGGACAATGGCAATGGCAATCCCCTCTCCCCTCCACCGCAGTAGGCAGTGAGCAGTAAGCAGTGCCTCCTCCCGTAACCACCCCGGGGGCAGGAGACAGGGAGCAGGGGCAGGATAAGAGTTTAGAGCGTTTAGAGAGTTAAGAGAGTTTGGAGAGTTTAGAGAACTAGAATGCTCGATGAGATCTCTCCTATCTGTCATTCCCGCGGAAGCTTGTCCCCGTGAAAACGGGGGCGGGAATCCAGAGACTTTATAAGGTCTATTTTCATTCCATTGTTAGCATTAAGAACCTGCATTTTTCAACCGGGATCAAGCATCCAGGATCTAGGATCTGCTTTTTTACGAGTCTCCAGTCTCTAGTCTCGACTTTCCACGAATCACGATTCACGAATCACGGCTTTTCACGGTTTTCACGGAGGTTCTCCAATGTGGCAGTATGAAAAACAGGAACTTTTCTTCTGCTTGACGCTCTGTTTTGCCCTTGTCGTTTTGCTGGTTTTCGGATGTGAGCAACAAAAGGATATTGCTCCTCCAATGGCTCGAGTTATTCCCAAGGCGGACACCCTCCACGGAGATGTTCGCATCGACAATTATCACTGGTTGCGGGAAAGAACAAATCCAGAAGTCATCGAGTATCTTGAGGCTGAAAATGAATATACCCAGGCAATGACCAAACACACGAGGAAGATGCAGGAATACTTGTTTAAAGAGCTGAAAGGGAGAATCAAAGAAACAGATATGTCTGTTCCTGAGAAAATTGGCCAGTTTTATTATTACACTCGCATGGAGGTGGAAAAGGACTACCCGGTTTACTGTAGAAAAAGGGGAAATCTGGGGGCGGAGGAGGAGGTGCTGTTGGACCAGAATCTGCTGGCCCGTGGCCATGATTATTACGAGATCGGAGCCTTCAAGGTGAGCCCAGATCATCGGCTGTTGGCTTATTCAGTGGACACAACCGGCGCGGAAATATACACCGTCTCCGTCAAGGATCTGCAGACAGGTGAACTCCTGGAGGATAAAATCGAGCGTGCCTATGATGACCTGGAGTGGGCCAACGACAACGAGACGATTTTTTACAGCACCTTGGATGAGGCTTTACGTCCCTATAAGCTCTACAGGCATACATTGGGCACCGACCAAAGCGAAGATGTGCTCCTGTACCACGAAAGAGACGAGATGTTTTATCTGGAGCTTTCCAAAACAAGGAGCAAGGCGTACATTTTCATTGACTTGGAAAGCAAGACCACCTCTGAGATTCGCCATTTAAGCGCGGATCGTCCCGGTGAAGGGTTGCAGGTGATTCATTCTCGTCAGCAGGGAATGGAATATGATGTCGGCCACGGAGGCGAGAAATTCTACATTCTCACAAATGATCGAGCCCAGAATTTCAAGGTCATGGAAACCCATGTCAGCCAACCCTCAAAAGACAATTGGCAGGAGGTTATTCCCCACCGTGAACATGTAAAAATCGACAGAATCGATCTCTTTGAAAACCACTTGGTGCTCTACGAACGGGAGGGGGGACTGAAAAAAATCCGGGTCATGAATCTGAGAAGCAGACAAATTCATGAGGTGGAATTGCCCGAGCCCGTTTATACCTGTTGGCCGGAACGCAACCCGGAGTTTTACACCCATGTCCTTCGCTTCAATTACAGCTCGTTGGTGACGCCCAGGTCCGTTTTCGATTATGACATGAATGCCAAAACTCGGGAGTTGAAAAAACAGTATGAGGTCCTGGGTGGTTATGACCCATCTCTGTATCGATCCGAGAGAATGTTGGCTCAGGCCCCCGACGGCACCATGGTGCCCATCTCATTGGTTTACAAAAAGGGGATGGTGAAAGATGGTACCAGTCCTCTTTATCTTGATGGCTACGGATCGTATGGTTTATCCAGCGAACCCAAGTTTTCCGCCAATAGATTGAGTCTCATAAATCGGGGTTTCACCTATGCCATCGCCCACATCCGGGGGGGAGGAGAGATGGGCAGACACTGGTATGAGGACGGAAAGCTGCTTAACAAAATGAACACCTTCACGGACTTCATCGCCTGTGCTGAACACCTGATCGCCGAGAATTATACCTCCGCAGAGAGGCTCGTTGTGAATGGTGAAAGCGCCGGCGGCTTGCTTATGGGAGCGGTGGCCAACATGCGGTCCAACTTGTTCAAGATCGTCATCGCCGAGGTACCCTTTGTGGACGTCATCAACACAATGCTGGATCCCAACATACCATTGACAGTCACGGAGTACGAAGAATGGGGTAATCCTAACGAAAGGGAATACTATCATTACATGAAATCCTATTCTCCGTATGACAATGTCGAGGCTAAGGACTATCCCAACATGCTGATCACGGCTGGCCTGAATGATCCTCGAGTGCAGTATTGGGAACCGGCCAAATGGACGGCCAAGCTGAGGGCCCTCAAAACCGACGACAATATCTTGCTGCTCAAGACAAATATGGGCGCAGGCCATTTTGGTCAGACTGGCAGGTACGATTATTTAAGGGATGTGGCGTTTGGATATGCCTTCATTTTTGATGTCTTAGGAATTAAGGTCCAAAAGGGATAGTCGTTAAAACGCTCAGCGACTCATCTGCTCTGGGCAGCCTACTGGGACTGGTGGTCCGCAAGCCGCGGCCGCGACTGCTGAGCGTGACCTTGGGTTTTTCGGCGGGGGTCACGGTTTTGATCTCCTTCGTGGAGCTATTGGTGGGAGGCATAGAGTCTATCGGCTTTCTTCAGATCCATCTGGGCTTTTTCGCCGGCATCAGCCGGCTCTGGCCTGAGTGCCGCAGACGAGAAGACAAAGACCTCTACCACAGGGCGAAAACCTCTTGACAATCGCTCTGTTCTGTACTACCATACTTAAAGCGCGAGGAGACCACCTCGGATTGTCTCCAAAGAGGAACTTTTATAGCCACGGCCAAGAAGGGAGGTGTACCATGGCGACCTACGTCATTTTGAGCCGTATTTCTCCTGAGGCCTTTCGTAAGCCGGAGGATTTCCGTAAGTTGGCAAAGGAGGTTGGCGATAGGATTCGCAGCGAGTGCCCGGGGGTTGTCTGGAAGGACAGTTATGGCCTCTTCGGTCGTTTCGACATCCTGGATATCGTCGAGGCCGACGACCCCAAAGATGTCACCAAGGCTGCGACCATCATCCGAGCCTTTGGACATTCCAGCACAGAGACCATGCTGGCTACTCCCTGGAAGGAGTTTATAGGGTCCATGTGAGGAATTTCGGATTGAAGACCCTGATGAAATTGGAAGAAAGGTCCTGGGATTCGATAGGGGCGAGGTGATCTCGCCCCTATAGCTTTTTCGTGGGAATGGTTTGTTGATTTGTCCTTCCAGATTCTTATACCAGACAAGGTGCTGTCTTCAAGAGCACAGATTTTAACGCTGCCCTTTCTTTCTACCATTTACATAAGGAGGTCCCAATGAGGAGAATTGCCGTTGTCTGTGTGTTCTTGATGACCCTGTCCGTTCTCGGAATCAATGCCTCCTGCGCCCACCAGATTGCTCCCATTCCCTCGTACTACTCCCAAACGGATTTTCTCCTGACCACTCCCGGGGCCGCTGGTTCCGCCCTGGGGGGATATGTGAACCCCGCCGCCTATGGCCTACTGCCCGGCTTTGAGCACCAGTTTTTCTGGTCTGATCAAGGGGCGAAGCTCGGCTCTCTTAGAAGGTGGGGTTTGTTTCTGGGGGTTCCTCATCTGGGCTTTGGCTGCATCCATCACAGACAGACTCTGCCAACAGTAGGTGGCCAAACGCGAAAGGTCAGCATCACAGATTACCGTATGGCCATAGCTGAGGGAGAAGGAAGTTGGGCTATTGGGCTGGGCTACGGCTGGTCGGGAGGAGACTCACAGGGCTATCCGAGGGAGAATATTTTCCAGCTTGGTTTGATGGGACGCCCTTTTCCATATGTATCTCTCGGCGTGGCGGGTAACTTCGCCACTGGCAGCTCGAACCGCTCGGGGATCTTCGACCTGGCGGTTCGCCCCCTGGGCAATCCCACTGTGACCTTGTTTGCGGACGCTGAGCTGGCAAAGAAGGACCGGTTTGAGGAGGCTCGATGGGGTCTTGGTGGCGCTGTGGAGTTTTTACCTGGAATTGAGCTGGTGGGCAAATATCTGGATACCGAGGCTTTCACTCTGGGATTGAACTTCAGCTTCGGGCGGTCGGCCGTGTCGGCGGCCCCCCATTACGACGACCAGCAAGAGCTGAGTTACACCACTTACGGAATTCGGGGTGGCTACCCAAAACTCAGCCTCTTCGACCGCTACCTGAGAAAGGACAAACGCTATCTTTCTCTGGAGTTGAAGGGCAGGGTTTCCTACCGCAAATACCGTTACTTCGACGAGCAGACCCATACCCTCTACGACCTCCTCAGCTCCCTGGATGCTGCCATCGAGGACCCGCGCATCGCCGGTGTGGTCATAAACCTATCTGGGATTCGCATTTCTCGAGTTTTGGCTTGGGAGATTCGCGAAAAGCTCAAGGAGGTCAGGAAGACTGGCAAGAAGGTTGTGGTCTTCATGGATGACGGCGGGATGACCGAATATCACCTGGCCAGCGTGGCTGACAGAATCATCATGAATCCCGAGGGAGTTCTCATTCTTCCTGGATACGTAGCTGGTCACACCTACTTTCGAGGCATGCTGGAAAAGCTGGGCCTGGGTTTTGACGAATGGCGTCTTTTCAAGTACAAGTCCGCTGGTGAGATCCTATCCAGGGAGGGCATGTCCGAGGCAGACCGGGAGCAGCGCCAGGCGTTGCTTGATGATCTCTATGCAGTGGTTCGAGAAGACATCAGAGTCTCGAGGAATATCTCCAAACAAAAATTTGATTCCTGGATTAACGAGAAATCTTTATTCTCGGCTGATATTGCTCTCGCTGAGGGTCTCGTGGATACCCTGGGGCGTTGGGTGGATGCCAAGGAGATCATCAAGTCTTGGGAGGGCAAAAGCAAGCTAATGGTGGGCCCTAAAAAGCTGGCTGCCCGGGAATTTCCCTCCCAGATCTGGGGAGACAAACCCCAGATCGCCGTCGTGTATGCTGTGGGTTTCTGCGCCATGGATGAGGGCATCAAGGCTCGCCAGTTGGAGAAGATATTTAAGCAATTGAAGAAAGACAGGCAGGTCAAGGGCGTGGTCTTCCGGGTGGACTCTCCCGGAGGGCTTGGCCTGCCGGCCGATATCGTCGCTGAGGCTCTCCGGAAATGCGCCCAGGCAAAGCCGGTCGTCGTCAGTCAGGGAAATGTAGCTGCTTCCGCCGGGTATCAGATCTCTATGTACGCAGATACCATCGTGGCTGCTCCCAATACGGTGACGGGCTCAATCGGCGTGGCCGGTGGGTGGGTTTGGAATAAGGGGTTCGGCTCGAAGCTGGGGCTCACGTCGGATCATGTCAAGGTGGGCGATCACGCCGACGTTGGCTTTGGAATCCGAATTCCGTTTTTGGGAATACCGCTGCCCGACCGCAATTTGACGGTCGAGGAGCGCGGCATTATAGAAGATCACATCCGAGCCTCCTATAAAACCTTTGTGGCCCAAGTGGCTCAGGGACGGAAGTTGACCGAAGCCCAAGTTGATTCCGTCGCCCAGGGGAGAGCCTGGAGTGGCATCGATGGTCACCAAAAGGGATTGGTGGACCTCATCGGGGGGTTGGAGACATCTCTCCTGTTGGCCAAAGAAGCAGCGGGCATCCCCCCGGGGAGGGAGGTCGAGATCGTGGAACTGCCTCGCAAGGGACTGTTTAAGCTCGACATGTTCAAGCCACAGATGCCTGGTTTCAGCATGCAAGAGGATCGCGAATGGCTCTATCTGAAGTTGATCTCCGAACATCCGGGCAGGCCCTTGCCGATCATCCCACCGGATATGTATCCGGAGGAATGATGGCGTGATACGTGGCTCGTGTTACGTGATGCGAGTTGCGTAATCAGCAAGGCTCGTAGGGGCGGTTCGCGAACCGCCCCAATGTGTATGGGAATATTTGGAGATGGCATCATCATGGTAGTGTCGCTGAACGTTTCATTTTGCGCAGCGGCGCGCCGTGCCCCTCCGAATTGATGTCCATCGTTTTTCCCGAATCACGATTCCCGAATCCCTTTGATCCATAAGCACCAAACACCAACAAAATATTCCCTTGACAAATCTAGCAGAAGGCGTTAAATTAACAATCCGGTGGCGGTGTAGCTCAGTTGGTTAGAGCAGCGGAATCATAATCCGCGTGTCCGGGGTTCGAATCCCTGCACCGCTACCATTTTTCATATGCATGTGCCTTGTTTGCCCAAGGGCTTGACAGGGATTTTTTTTGCCTCGATTCTTCAGTTTCTTCCTATAAACCAGGAGTAGCCCACCATGGCTGATCTGGAAGGCATACTCAGGCCACCGGAGCGTCAGCTTCCCCCTTATCCGCCCAAGTCCATCTATCTGGCCACGGGCGAGCAAATGGTCGTCCGTCCTGCAGTTCGAGAGGAGACTTCCATGCTCCTAGAAGCCATCGCTCCCTTGCTTTACGTGGAGCGGGATTTCTACGACATCGTCGCTGCCCGGACCTTCGCCGAGCTGTTGGGCTGGAAGCGGTACAGGGTGAAGGATGAATACTGTCTCGTGGGCCTCATCGACGGACAGCTGGTGGGTCTGGTCAACGGGCGAACCCTGAGCTCCAAGGTGGGTATCAGCTACCATACCCTAGCTTTGAGACGCGGGCTGAGGGTTGGGGCCCACCTGTTCGCCTCCAAGATGGAGTATCACATAGAGATCCTGAAGCAGAAATACGTCTACATCACCGCCGAGAGCCCCATCGGCTTTCGCCGGTGGATGCTGGAGTACGATCTCATCCAACGGCCCGACATACCTCATGAGCTGGGCGGTGTGGACGTCTGGACCTTGACGCCGGAGCTGTATCACGCCGCCAAGGATCGACTGGTGGTGGGAGAGCGGCCGGTGCCGGCGCCTTTGCTGAAGACGGCAGAGACCATCACGATCCCCGAGGAGGCTCAGCTGGTCCAACAGGTGACGGGGAGAGCGAAAAAGCGCAGCTCGTAGGAGAGTCGAGATTAGTGAAAATCTCAGTGGCAATTTCCTCCCCTGGCCATCCCAGTAGGTAGTAAGCAGTATGCAGTGAAAGACGAATTGTAATAGCAATGGCAATAACAATGGCAATAAGAAAATAGTCGGCAGCAGTAGCTTACACTCTTTTATTGCTACTGCCATTGCCAATTGCAATTATGGTTTTCACGATTAACGATTCACGATTAACGATCACCGATCTCAACGAGACCGGAGAGGTTTTTTCATGAGAGATGTGGCTATAATCGGCTGTGGGATGACCAAGTTCGGCCGCCGTGAAGAGGACCTTTTGGAGCTGCTTATGGAGGCCTCTTTGGCGGCCATGAAGGACGCGGGACTCGACCACAGATCCGTTGACGCAGTCTACGTGGCCAACATGGGCGCCGGCATCCTCAACTACCAGACGGGTGTGGCCAGCGCATTGGTAGACCGCCTGAACTTGCTGCCGGCTCCTGCCGACACCGTGGAAAACGGCCCGGCCTCAGGAGCTTCAGCCATCAAGAACGCCTTTCTGGCCATCGCCTCCGGCCTTTATGATTCAGTTCTTGTGGTCGGCGGCGAGAAGATGCGGGCCGTAACCGGTTGGGAAGCAACCGATTTTGTGGCCAGCATGACTCACCGCCAGGGCGAGTACATTTACGGCGTCACCCTGCCTTCCCTGGCAGGTATGTTCGCCCGGCTGCACATGGCCAAATATGGCGTAAAACAAGAACATCTGGCCATGGTGGCTGTGAAGAATCACGAGAATGGCGCCAAGAATCCCTATGCCCACATCCAGCAGGCAGTGACCATGGAGGGCATCCTGCTCCGGCCCGAGGCGGTAGTCAATAACCCGCCCATCGCAGAGCCTCTGAGGATGTACGATTGCTGTCCGGTGAGTGACGGAGCCGCTGCCGTTGTGCTTTGTGCCGCCGAAAAGGCCAAGGATGCCCCTCATCCCGCAGTGCACATCGCTGGCTTCGGTCAAGCGACCGATATCCACGCCGTATACCAAAGAGATGATCCCCTGGATCTGAAGGCGGTTCGAGGTGCGGCCAAGGCTGCCTTTGAGATGGCCAGGCTGTGCCCACAGGACATCCAGGTGGCCGAACTGCACGATGCCTTCACCATCCTGGAGATCGTCGAGAGCGAGCAGGCCGGTTTCTTTCCCGTGGGCCAAGGGCATCGAGCCCTGGAGGAAGGAGCTACCCGGTTGGACGGCAAGCTACCCATCAATCCTTCTGGAGGGTTGAAAGCTCGGGGCCATCCCGTGGGCGCCACGGGGGTGGCTCAGGTGACGGAGCTGGTCTGGCAATTGCGGGGCCAGGCTGGTGAAAGGCAGGTTTCCCAGGCGGTCAACGGTTTTTGTTGTAATTTCGGGGGATTCGGCAACAACGTATTGGCTTTTGTCCTAAGCCGGGAGTGAGCAATGGAGGTCCCGAAGGGTTATCAGTGCAAAGCATGTGGGCGTGTTTTCCACCCGAAACGCAGGTTCTGTCTGGGCTGTGGCGGGGACCAATTTAAAGAGCTGGCCTTGGAGAAAGAGGGCACCCTGCTCACCTTTACGAAACTTCACGCTCTCACCATGGATTTCACGACGCGAACGTTGATGCTGGGCATCGTCGAGTACCCCCGCGGCGTCCGAGCTCTGGGCCAGCTGTCCACCGATAAGGTGGAGATGGGCATGAAGATGCGTCACCGCTGGGAGAAGGTCCGGGAAATCAATGGACAAGAGATATACGGCCTGAAGTTTTATCCGGCCTCGAAGTGAATGTTCGGCCCTGATTAGACCTGGCTCAGGCGCGGGTTTTTCTGAAAGGAGGAAAAGGAATGTCCCAACGAGTAGTGGTCACTCTCTTGACGTTTTTATTTTTGGCCTATTGTTCCACCGCCACGGCCGGATTTGCCGTGGGCCCGAACCTGTTTCTCTCGATGCCCCAAGAGGATTTTGCCAACGTCTCGGGAAATGGGGGCGGAGTCGGGATAAAGTTCCTTTTCTCGCCCCCTGTGATGGTGGGCATCGGCGCGCGGGCTGATTTGGCCTTTGTGGTCTATGGTTCCGAGACCCGTAAGGGTGAAGTGGCTGGCATTCCGGTAGACGTTGAGACCCGCAACCAGTCCGTTCAATTTACCGTGGGACCCCAATTTCAAACGCCCATGGGCCCGGCGCGATTTTACGCAGCCCCCATGGCCGGCGTCTACAATTACAGCACCGAGGTGGAGATTGAGGGTACCGACATCGGCAAAACCGACTTCAGCACCACCAAGTTCGGCTGGAACTTCACCGGTGGAATGCTGGTGAAGGTCTATAGCAGTCCCCTGGGGAAGTTCGATTTGGACGTCGATTTGATGGCCAAGTACCACACCATCAAAGACGCCGTCGAGACAGAAATCGATGGTCAGAAAGAGACGACCGACTCCAACGATATTACCCTCCATGCCGGAGTGCTATTCTCCTTCTAAATTGTATGATGAATCGACGCTGGAGGCCCGAGATTCTCCCTGGATCTCGGGCTTTTTTCTTAAGCACCGAAGATGCGGTTTTGCACAGCTCAATCTGCTTCCTCAAATCCCCAAATACCACTTGACTTCATTCCTGGACAAGCCTACATTGTTAGTAGGAAATTATTTCGACCTTCCCACGTTATGTTTTTTGGAGAGAACGTGTTATGGCCAAAGGTGTGGGGTTGTTCTCCGGTGGGCTGGATAGTATTCTGGCCGTCAAGGTATTGCAGGACCAGGCAATTGAGGTCATCGGCGTGACCTTCTGTAGTCCCTTTTTCGGGGCCAAGGGAGCCAAAGAGGCTGCTCAGCGTATGAAGATGGATCACAGGATCGTGGACATTACCGGGGAGCACCTGGAGATGGTTCGCCATCCCAAACACGGTTATGGCCGCAATATGAATCCCTGTATCGACTGCCACGCCATGATGTTCCGAAAGGCTGGAGAGCTCATGGAACGGGAGGGAGCCGACTTCCTCTTTTCCGGAGAGGTCTTGGGGGAACGTCCCATGTCCCAGAACAGAGGTTCACTGGTAAGGGTGGCCCGAGAATCTGGCTACGAGCCGGTCATTCTCCGCCCTCTTTCGGCCAAGCTGTTGCCTGAGACCCAACCGGAACGGGAGGGTAAAGTGGATCGCCAGTGCCTTCTGGACTTGCGGGGACGGGGACGCAAAAGGCAGATGGAACTGGCGGCCCACTACGGCATCCCTAACTATCCGAACCCGGCCGGTGGCTGTCTCCTCACCGATGCGATCTTCTCCCGGCGCTTGAGAGATCTATTTCAACATAGTGATTCCGTGACTCCGCGAGAGGTAGAGCTGCTCAAGGTGGGCCGCCACCTGCGCCTGGACGATCGTTGTAAGATAGTGGTGGGGCGCAACCAAGGAGAAAACAAGAAACTAAGCGAGCTTCGAGTCCCGAACGATATGATCTTGGACGTGAAGGGGTATCCCAGCCCGCTGGCCCTCATCCCCGGTGGAGCACCGGAAACCTTGGTCCCATTGGCAGTAGCAATCCTGCTCCGGTATAGCGATGCTCCGGGGGATCAGACCGCTGTGGTCATCGCCAGAGATGCAAGGGGAGAGCGAGAGATCATCGCACGAGCCAGTAACCCAGAACAAACCGTGAGATTCCAGATCTGAGCAGCGAGCGTTGATATGGACATCATCCAGCAAGTACGAGAGACTATTGCGACGTATCAGATGATTGAGAAAGGGGATCGAGTGTTAGTGGCCGTCTCAGGCGGTCCAGACTCTGTGGCCTTGCTCCACCTCCTGTGGCGTCTGCGTGATACACTGGGCATCGACCTACACGTGGTCCATCTGGATCATGGGCTTCGCGGTCATAGCTCTCGACAGGACGCCCAATACACCAGGCGACTGGCTCGACGGCTGGGTTTATCCTCTACCGTGCAGGGGATCCAATTTCTGACAGAGTCTCGGGGTAGCCTGGAGGAGGAGGCCCGACTGGCTCGTTACGCCTTCTTCGAGCGGGTGGCCTCCATGGTGAAGGCCCGACGCATTGCCACTGGGCACAATGCCGACGATCAGGCAGAGACGGTGTTGATGCGCATCCTTCGTGGTGCCGGATCCACAGGTTTGAGCGGGATTCCCCCCGTCAGGGGCCGGATCGTGCGACCTCTGATCCAAGTGAGACGTTGCCAAATCGAGGAATATCTCCACAGGCGTCGTTTCCATCCGCGCCGAGATCACACCAACCAGCAGCTCCGATACCTGCGAAATCGGGTAAGGAATGAGTTGATTCCTCTGCTGGAGCGAAGATACAATCCTAAGATAGTGGAAATTCTCAATAGAATTGGCCAGCTGGAAAGCGAGGAGAACATCTATTTCCAGAAATTGTCCCAGGATCTACTGGAAAGCCCGAGCAAAAAGGATTCCAATGGGAAAATTGTTCTTGATTTAGCCCTTTTTGCGGATTATTTTAACATTCAAGGAAAATTTCTGATTAGAGAGCTTATCAGAAGGATAAAGGGAGATCTCCGGCGTATCAGCTTTAAGCATGTGGAACAGGTTTTTAACCTGGCTTGTAACGGACACGTCGGGTCTCGGATTCACCTTCCTGATGAGATAGTGGTAGAACGTGCCGCCAAGGCTCTTGTCTTCCGGAAGGGTTTGCCCCAACCTTTCTGTAAGTCCGTAGAGCTCCCCGGAAAAATCGAGTTTTCCGCTTTGGGGCTGGCCTTAAGGACGGAATTAGTGGTCAAAGGGCGAATTCCTTGGCCGCCTCGAGTGCGGGATCAGTTCGAGGCCTTCGTGGATTGGGCACGGCTACGCGGTCCCTTCCTATTGCGAAGCCGCCAACGGGGAGATCGATTTCATCCGCTTGGTATGAGCGGCACCCGTAAACTTTCCGATTACCTCATCGATCGAAAGGTTCCCCGTATTCAGCGGGATGAAATTCCCCTATTAGTGGGCAGAGACGGAATCATATGGGTCATCGGACATGGCATCGCCAACCCCTTCAGGGTGACCGAGAAAACAAAATCAGTCCTATGGGCTCGGTGCTTTTTGGAGCGCAACCCATGATATCCAAGTTGAAGGTGCTGATCGCCGAGGAGCAGATTCAAAATAGGATCAAGAAGTTGGGGGCACAGATTTCTAAAGATTATCGGGGGATGGACCCTATTTTGGTCAGCATCCTGAAGGGGAGTTTCCTCCTTTTGTCCGATCTCATTCGTGGCATAGATATTCCTCATGAAGTGGACTTCATGGCCGTGTCCAGTTATAGCAATTCTCAGGACTCCACAGGTGTCGTCCGTTTACTTCAGGACCTCAGCACCAACATCCACGGGCGCCATGTGCTGGTTGTTGAGGATATCGTTGACACCGGTCTCACCTGGCAGTACATTCGGGCCAACCTGTTAACTCGACACCCGGCCTCCTTAAAGATCTTGACGCTGTTGGATAAAAAGGAGCGTCGTCTGGTGGATGTGCCTCTGGATTACGTGGGATTCGTTATTCCGAACCAGTTCGTTGTCGGTTACGGCCTGGATTATGAAGGGAGAATGAGAAATTTGCCTTACATCGGGGTGCTGGAGGAGTGAGTCTCCTTTTCGGAAAGGTTGAGGTGTGATGAACGCGAGTAACCGAGATCAGGGGCGGTTTGACAGGGGACGTCCACCTACAGGTGGTCGAGACCAGGGACCACCGCAGGGAGACTCACAGGGACCCGGTTGGCGAAGGACTTCTCGAACTCTGCTGTTTTGGATTCTTCTACTTCTCCTCTCCATATCCATCTTTCAGTTTTTCAACCGATCTCGTCGACAAGAGGTGACCATTACATATACTGAGTTCCGCCAGCAGCTGAACCAGGGCAATGTGAGCCAGGTGACCATCGTGGACAAGGATATTCGCGGCGAACTCAAGGGTGTGGCCACAAAACTGGATAATGGAAAGGTTACCGAATTTGACAAGTTCTACGTGCACATTCCCTTTGAGATGCCAGAGCTCGTGAACGAGTTGGAGGCCCAGGAGGTGACCATCATTGCCGAACCGAGGACATTGAACTGGTTTAGCATTCTGCTCTCTGGGCTGCCTTGGATACTGCTGGTGGGCATCTGGCTGATCATCTTTCGTCAGATGCGCGGAGGACCAAAAGGAATCTTCTCCTTTGGAAAGAGCAAGGCCAAGCTATTGACCCAGGATAGGCCGAAGGTCACCTTCGCCGATGTGGCCGGAGCCGACGAGGCCAAACAGGAGCTTCAAGAGGTCATTGAGTTCCTCAGAGATCCGGGACGGTTTCAGAAACTGGGAGGCAGGATCCCAAAGGGTGCCCTCCTTCTGGGGGCGCCGGGGACTGGCAAGACCCTGTTGGCTCGGGCCGTGGCCGGGGAGGCGGGGGTTCCCTTCTTCAGCATGAGCGGCTCAGATTTCGTGGAGATGTTCGTGGGCGTGGGAGCCTCCCGGGTTCGTGACCTTTTCGAGCAGGGCAAAAGGAGTGCCCCGTGCATCATCTTCATCGACGAGATTGACGCCGTGGGCCGTCACCGAGGCGCAGGTTTAGGCGGTGGTCACGACGAGCGGGAGCAGACGCTCAATCAGCTTCTTGTGGAGATGGACGGATTCGAGTCCAATGAGGGGGTCATCCTCTTGGCGGCCACCAACCGGCCTGATGTTCTGGACCCAGCGCTTTTGCGGCCCGGCCGATTCGATCGGCAGATCATCGTGGACATTCCGGACGTCAAGGGCCGGGAGGGAATTTTAAGAGTTCACACACGTCGTATCCCCTTGGCCAGGGATGTGGATCTCTCCCTTTTGGCTCGTGGGAGTCCTGGCCTGTCTGGGGCCGACCTGGCCAACTTAGTCAATGAGGCTGCTCTGTTGGCGGCTCGAAAAGACCGCAGCAAGGTCACGATGAACGATTTCGAGGAGGCCAAAGACAGGGTCATGATGGGAGTGGAGCGTAGAAGCCTCATCCTCAGCGAAGATGAGAAAAAAAGCACCGCCTATCATGAGGCCGGGCATGCCCTGGTGGCCAAACTCATCCCTGGAGCCGAGCCGGTCCACAAGGTCACCATCATACCGCGGGGCCGCAGCTTGGGCGTCACTCATCTGTTGCCCAAGGATGAGAAACACAGCTGGTCAAAGGAGTATCTGGAAAACCTCATTGCAGTTAAGCTTGGTGGAAGGGCAGCCGAGAAAATCGTGTTCGACCAGATGACCACAGGTGCGGGTGGGGACATCGAGGATGCCACCCGCTGGGCCAGGAGCATGGTGTGCGAATGGGGCATGAGTGAGAGGTTGGGACCAGTGACCTTTGGGAAGAAAGAGGAGGAGATCTTTCTGGGGCGGGAGATCGCCAAACATCGGGACTACAGCGAAGAGACGGCTATTCTCATCGACGAGGAGGTCAAGCGCATCGTGGAAGCTCAGCAGCATCGAGCGGAAGCCATCCTTAGAGCCAACCTGAATAACTTGCATAGGTTGGCCAAGGCTCTGCTGGAAAGGGAAATCCTCGATGGTTCTGAGATCGACAAGATCCTGCGGTCAAAGAAACCACGTTCGAGACACTCCCGGAGAAGGCCACGCCGGAAAGAGAACGCCACCCCCACAAGGAAGACGACCGCTGGTCGTAAGGTTCCCTCCAGCTCATCGGAAACGGAACGGAAACAACGGGCATGGACAAAGCCGAAATCGAGGCTGCAGTCAAAAGACTCTTAAAGGCCATAGGGGAAAATCCCCAGAGGGAAGGCTTGCGGAATACCCCCCGGAGGGTGGCCGAAATGTACCAGGAGATCTTCGGGGGGATTTGTGCGGATCCTCGAAAGCAGCTGCAGGTGTTCTCAACCAAGAATCAAGACGAGATGATTCTGGTTCGCGATGTTCCCTTCTATTCCATCTGCGAACATCACCTCATGCCCTTCTTCGGGGTGGCACATGTGGCCTATATTCCAGACAACAATCGCATCACTGGTTTCAGCAGTCTTGTAAAAGTGTTGGAGGCCATGGCAAAGCGTCCCCAGTTGCAGGAACGTTTGACCACGGAGGTGGCCGATACTATCATGGAGGTTCTGCAGCCTAAAGGCGTGTTGGTGGTCGTCGAGGCGGAACACCTGTGCATGACCATGAGGGGTGTGAAAAAACCTGGCTCTGTGACCACCACCTCGGCCATGCGTGGCGTCATGAGAAATGAAGCCACTCGAGCCGAGGCTTTTTTCCTGATCAAGGGGCACAAGTAAAGGCCTGCATACCGCCACGGGAGGATCATGGCGCGCCCACACGTCAGGCTAGTGGACATCCGGGAGCTGTCCCAAGCCGCCAAGGAGCTGAAGCGCGTGGGTGCCAATGGCCGCTCGTGGGAGATTATGGCCCCCAAGGCCATTTTTAAAGTGCTCAAGGTCTCGGATCTACCCTTTCCGGCGGCCACTGTGATCAAACAGGAGATGCTCGCTCTGGGAGCGGATGCGGCGGTGGCTCGAGGAGTGATCACGGCCCGGGTCAAACGCTCCGACGTCTTAATCATGGGCACAGTTGGCCAGCTGGAGAGGTTAGCGCACAAGATAGCGGCCCAACCCTTCGGCCTGGATCGGCTCTCTACGGAGATCCAGCGGGTCATTGCCGATCTAAGGAGTCCTCACCAGCGTCAGCTCCATTGTCGTGGAAAAGTTCTTTCCATCGGCCAGCGGCCCCTTATCATGGGTGTGCTCAATCTCACGCCCGATTCTTTTTCCGACGGCGGGCAGTTCAACGCGCTGGAGCGAGCTATCCCTCGTGCTCATGAGATGGTGGCTCAGGGGGCTGACATCATCGATGTGGGTGGCGAATCCACCCGGCCCGGAGCTCAACCCATTCCTCTGGATGAAGAACTACGAAGGGTTATTCCCGTCGTGGAGCGATTGAGTGCCGAGTTGAAAGTACCTATATCCGTCGACACTTACAAAGCTGAGGTAGCCGATCGTGCTCTGAAGGCAGGGGTTCATATTGTGAATGATATCAGCGCACTGCGATTCGACCAGCGGATGTCCCAGGTGGTGGCCGAAAACAAGGCAGCGCTGGTTTTGATGCACATGAAAGGAACCCCTCGCAATATGCAGCGCAATCCTCGTTATGACGATGTTATGCAAGAGATTATCCAATTCTTGGCACAGCAACTGCAGAAGGCCGAGGAGGCCGGGATTTCCCGCAGCCGATTGATAGTGGACCCTGGGATCGGCTTCGGAAAGCGAGTGCAGGACAACCTGACCATCCTTAATCGTCTTGGCGAGCTTCACACTCTGGGTGTGCCGGTCTTGGTGGGCGTCTCGCGGAAGTCCTTCATCGGAAAGGTCCTCGATCTGCCGGTCGAGGATCGCCTGGAGGGCTCTGCAGCTGCAACAGCTCTTGCCGTGACCAGAGGTGCCCATATGCTTCGAGTGCACGATGTGAAGGAGATGAACCGCGTTGTTCAAATGGCCCACGCGATATCCGTAGCCATGGGATGAGGGTGACCATATGGACTTGTTTAGGATCGCTTTCGTGAGGGTAGGTCTCTCTGACTTGGTGGACATTGCGGCGGTGGCCTTCATCTTTTATAAGCTTCTGATGCTGATGAGGGGCACAAGAGCCGTACAGATGCTCACAGGCCTCTTTCTCCTGTTTTTGGCCTCCTTCGCCGCCTACTGGCTTCAACTTGATGCCCTCCGTTGGCTCATCTCCAATGTGGCGCCGGTGGGGGTCATCGCCATCGTGGTGGTCTTTCAGCCAGAGTTGAGGAGAGCTCTGGCGAAACTGGGACAAAGTCCTTTAATACGGGGTTTCTTGAGGGGGATGGAGAGCGGTACTCTCGACGAATTGGTCCAGGGGTCTCTGAAGTTGTCCCAGAGGAAGTTGGGCGGTCTGATCGTGCTGGAACGGGTGGTGGGACTCAAGGGTTATGTGGAGACGGGGAAGATCATCAATGCCGCCGTCTCTGCTGATCTCATCAGCACCATCTTTACTCCCCCGTCTCCCCTCCATGACGGCGCCATCATCATTCGGGGGTCCACCATCGTGGCAGCACGATGTACCCTGCCTCTAACCCAGAATCCTCGTTATCGCAGGGTGCTGGGCATGCGTCACCAAGCTGCTGTGGGCATCAGCGAGGAGTCGGATGCGGTGGTGGTGGTGGTCTCCGAGGAGACGGGCCTTATCTCGGTGGCCCACCAGGGCAGGTTGCAGCGGAAACTAAATGAGAAGGCCCTGCGCAGCACTTTGGTGGGCCTTCTCCAGGAGGAGAAGGAACAGAAGGCCGCTTGATGTTCATCGATCATGTTGAGATTACGGTGTGGGGTGGCAGGGGGGGAAACGGTTGCATCAGTTTTCGGCATGAGAAATATGTGCCCAAAGGTGGACCGGATGGGGGGGATGGTGGTAACGGTGGAGATGTCGTCCTGGTGGCCGATGAAAATATCAACACTCTGTTGGGATTTCGTCATAGGAAACAGTTTCGGGCCGAAAGAGGTGCCCATGGTCAGGGCGCTAATAAGCACGGCAAAAGGGGACAAGACGTTCGCATTCTCGTCCCGTTGGGGACCGTGGTGAAGGACATAGCCTCGGATCGGGTCGTGACCGATCTGGTTGCTCATGGACAACAAGTTGTGGTGGCCCGGGGTGGTGAAGGGGGGCGTGGTAACGCACGGTTTGCCACTGCCACCCATCAGGCTCCAAGAAAGGCTGAGAAGGGTGGAGAGGGACAGGAACTTAGGCTCAGCCTTGAACTTAAGATTTTGGCCGATGTGGGCTTGGTGGGTTTGCCAAATAGCGGAAAATCGACCCTTTTAGCATGTCTTTCGTCGGCCAAGCCCAAAATTGCCGATTATCCTTTTACTACCCTTCAGCCGGAGCTGGGGGTTGTTCGCCTGGGCGAATTTCGGCAGTGTGTGTTAGCTGACATTCCCGGACTCATCTTGGGAGCTCATCAGGGTAAAGGTCTGGGCATTCAATTTCTGCAGCACATCGAGAGAACCAGGGTTCTGCTTTTCCTCCTGGACATCACCAGAGCAGAGCTGCAGAGAGATTATGAGATCCTCTGCGATGAGCTGGCCCGTTTCAAGGCCGACTTGCTGGAGAGGCCCTCTCTTGTGGTACTCAACAAAGTCGATCTCTGGCCAGCGGGCCGAAGATATCCCCGAATACAGGCCAGAGCAAATGCTCTCCACCACGCCATATCGGCCGTAAACGGTGCGGGCACGAAAGAGCTGAGGCATCTCATCGCTCACCAGCTGGATGTGGCCAAAACGGAGAAAAAAAGTTGACGGCAGAAAATCGAGACTCGATTGAGAAAAAGTCCAAAGAAACGCTTAGGCTGACCCTTGGTGCACATGGGCAGCATGCATCCCCACAAGAGGGAGATGCTTCTGATGGAAAAATTGAGAGGCTCATTGGCCTCATAGCCAACGAGCAATTTTCTATCCGCATGGCGGCCGCAAAAAAACTCTCGCAGCTGGGCATGAAGGCCGTTCCCGCCCTTTTGGAGGCGCTCCACGAAGGACTGTGGTACACGCGGGAGTGTGCCATCCAGGCCTTAGGCAATATCGGCGATCCCAGGGCCATCGAGCCGCTCATGACTGCCCTGGGAGACGAAAACATCGGCGTGCGACGATCAGCGGCCCATGCTTTATCCAATTTGATCGAAAAGGATGAACTCGAGGCTGTGGCTAAAGCCCTATCCCAACTCGATGTAGGTGCTCAAAAGGCCGCTTTAGAGATCATTCGAAAAGTAAGCCCTTTGGCCGGACGGAAGTTGAAGGAAGGCCTGGGCAAAGGGCGGGAGTCCGACAGGAAAGCAGAAAAAGAAGGTTTCGATGAGTCAGCCTCCTCCGGCAGCTCAAGCCCACCTCCGGAGAGGGACGGCGGTATCTGGTCGCTATGGAGAAGGCTGAGCAGGTTTCTGGAGACCGGGAGCTGACCGAGCAAATGCAGCTTGATCTGGAATCGTGGCAGCGCCTTAGCGCAGTGCCCGGAATCGGTCCGGTTCTCTTTAGGCAGCTGGTCAAACGTTTCGGATCTCCAGCGAAGGTGCTGGGGGCTTCGAGGGTAGAGCTCTGTTCTCTGCCAAACATCGATGAGAAGAGGGCACAGGCCATATTAGAGGCGGCTGGCCTGCCCCTGAAGGAGGGATGGTCAACCCTGCTGCAGCAGCTGGGGGTGACCATCCTGACTTATCGGGACTCAAATTATCCCGAGAAGTTGCTCACTACGTACGATTACCCCCCTCTGCTTTATGTCAAGGGTCAGCTGACGGCGGCCGATGAGCTGGCAGTTGCAGTGGTGGGTAGCCGACGCGCCAGTTCTTACGGCCAACGCGTCGCCGAGAAACTCGCTGCCGATCTTGCTTACCATGGGATTACCGTGGTAAGTGGCTTGGCACGAGGCATCGATTCCATGGCCCATAAAGGTGCCCTGGCAGCTGGGGGGCGCACCTTGGCCGTTTTGGGGTCAGGCATCGACATTATTTATCCGCCGGAACATCGTGTTCTTGGGGAGCAAATTGCCCGTTGTGGGGCGCTCATTTCTGAGTTTCCCCTGGGGTCTGAGCCGGATGCTGGTCATTTCCCCAGAAGGAATCGTATCATCAGTGGGTTAAGTTTGGGTGTCGTAGTAGTGGAAGCCGGGCTCCGGAGCGGGGCTCTTCTCACTGCCCGCTTTGCTCTGGATCAGGGCCGAGAAGTGTTCGCTGTTCCTGGAAGTATCGACGCACCTGGAAGCCAAGGTACGCACTGTCTCATCCAGGAAGGTGCTAAGCTCGTTCAGAAGGTAGAGGACATCTTAGAGGAGCTTCCCGTATCTGGGAAGGTTGTGGATGTGAAGTCACCTGCCCAGTCGATGACCGATCTCTCCGCTGAAGAGGGAAAGCTCCTGGCATTGGTGACGGATCAGCCGGTCCCGGTGGACAATCTCATTGCTCAATCAGGTTACCAGGCCTCGGAGACTCTGTCTTTGTTGCTTTCTCTGGAGATGAAAGGTCTGGTCCAGCAACTTTCTGGCAAGAGGTTTGTTAGGAGGTAGTCCCCCACTCGGGTCAGGTAAGCTCATGCTCTTTTCACGAGATAGCCTGGATGATTAAAAAGACCATCATCGTTCAAAATAAGTTGGGCTTACATGCGCGCCCGGCCGCGATGGTGGTCGGCGAGGCCAGTCGCTTTGGCTCGGAAATTCATCTCAATAAAGATGGGTTGGAAGTGAACGCCAAGAGCATCATGGGTGTGATGATGTTGGCGGCGGAGATGGGCAGTCAGATTATCATCACCGCCAATGGGGAGGATGAGAAGCTGGCCATCCAGGCTTTAGAGATCCTCTTTGCCTCCAAATTCGATGAGGAATAATACGATCCCCCAAATGGGCAGAAGATTTCCAGAAGTACGGAGGAGAGATTGGCCGAGAAAAACCTGGTTTTAAAGGGAGTACCCGTCTCCCCCGGCATCGCCATCGGGTCTGCCTTTTTGCTCCATCGAGACGAACTACAGGTGGAAGAAGAAGAGATTGCCGGCGAGCAGGTAGCCTCTGAGGTGGAGAAATTCAAAAGGGCCATTCAGCAGACTAAAGAGGAACTTTTCGGTATTCGTCGCCGGGTGGCCCGGAATCTGGGAGAGGAACAGGGGCGCATATTCGACGTGCAACTGTTGATGCTGGACGACGTGATGACCATTGACCAGACCATCACGGCCATACAGGAGCGCAGGCGGAACGCGGAATTTATCTTCTGGGAGAACCTCCAAAAAGCCATTTCCACCATCGAGTCGTCGGATCAGGTCTTTTTTCGCGAGAGGGCGTCAGATATCAGGGACTTAGGCCGCCGTGTGCTGCACAATCTTCTGGGTATCAAACAGCTGACCGTGGCCGGGATCCAGTCGGAGGTGGTGGTGGTAAGCCAGGACCTGAGCCCCACCGACACGGCTCAGATGCATCGGAGGAACATCCTTGGTTTTGCCACGGATATGGGCGCGCGGACCTCCCATGCGGCCATCATGGCTCGCTCTCTGGAGATCCCCGGTGTGGTCGGTCTTAAGGATGCCACCCTTCAGGTGAAACACGGGGAGACGATTATTCTGGACGGCACCAAAGGCACGATGGTGGTGGCGCCCGACAAACGAGTCTTAGAGCACTACCGTGGGGAGCAACAGAAATACCTTCAGTGGTCCTCCAGCATGGCTGCTCTCAAGGATCTTCCCGCTAAGACCCTGGACGGTTACTCCATCCAGCTTGCCGCCAATATCGAGTTCCCCGACGAGGCGGACTCCGCACTGGACCATGGGGCTACGGGGATTGGCCTGTATCGCACGGAGTTTCTCTATTTGAGCCGCGCAGATCTGCCCACCGAGGAGGAACAATACGAAGCTTACAGTGCTATCGCCGAGAGGATGCTTCCTGATGCGGTCACCATCCGCACCTTCGATTTGGGTGGTGATAAATTCTCCATGTATCTTAAAGGTCAGCCCGAGGCGAATCCCTTCTTGGGGCGGAGGGCCATTCGCGTCTGTCTCGATTGCCCTGACATCTTCAAGGTTCAGCTGGCGGCTATTCTCAGGGCCAGCGCCAACGGTAACCTGAAAATCTTGTTTCCCATGATCTCAGGCGTGGAACAGCTCAGACAGGCTAAGGAGATCGTTAGCCAGGTGCAAGAGGAGCTTAAAGCCAGAGGGTTTTCCTATGATGCCAAGATTCCCGTGGGGGTCATGATCGAGGTTCCGTCCGCCGTCATGGTGGCCGACTCTCTAGCCCGGGAGGCCGATTTCTTCAGCATTGGGACAAACGACTTGATTCAATATACCCTGGCCGTGGATCGAGGCAACGAACAGGTGGCAGAGCTCTTCGATCCCTTTCACCCCGGTGTTCTCAAGCTTATTCAACAGGTGGTGCAGGCGGGCCATCGAGCCTCTATTCCGGTGGCTATATGCGGAGAACTGTGCGCAGAGCCACTGGCCGCTATGTTGTTGCTTGGCCTAGGGCTCGATGAGTTCAGCATGAGCTCCATCTCTATACCCCAGATTAAGAAGGTCATCCGGTCGGTGACCATGGACGAGGCTCGAGCTGTCGCTGCCCATGTGCTGGAAATGGAGACCAGTCAGCAAATTAAAACCTATCTGATGGAGCAATCCCGCCGCTTGTATCCCGATTTTCTCCCTGTGGATGTGGTTTAATTTTTTTTCGACCCTTTCGGAGTATGTAGTATGAAATTCCCCTTGAGCCCTGAACAAATAAGTCATCTGGATCCATCTCATATGTTGACCCTGCTGACCTCGTTTCCCGATCAGCTTGGCGAGGCCATGAAGATCACACACCAGGTGTGCCTTTCGGTGCAGAAAAGGGCGATCCGTAACGTGGTCGTGGCCGGCTTAGGAGGTTCGGCCATCGGGGGGGATCTCCTGAGAACATATTTGGTCGACCAGGTAGAGCTGCCCATCTTGGTCAATAGAGGATATACCCTGCCGGGTTTCGTAGGCCCTGACACTCTGGTTTTCGCCTCCAGCTATTCCGGTGATACCGAGGAAACTCTTGCCGCGTGCCGGCAAGCCATCCAGCGAAGATCTCAAATCATCGGCATTGCAAGCGGAGGGCAACTTGTACAGCTGGCCGCTGAAGCGAATTTTTCCATGATCAGGATTCCAGCAGGTTATCCGCCTCGAGCGGCCTTGGGATATTCATTTGTTGCTCTGCTTCTGAGCATGGCCAAGCTGGGATTGGTCAGCGAACAAGGGGTGAGTCTTCGTGAAGCCCAGGAGCTGGTCCGCCAAAAGGGAGTCGAATATCATCCTTCTGTTCCCTTGGGGAAAAACGAGGCCAAGCAATGTGCTCTCAAGCTACGAGGTAAGTTCCCCGTAATATACGCGTGGGGTCATCATTTCGAGGCTGTGGCCATCCGCTGGCGGGGACAGTTGGCCGAGAATAGCAAACAGCTGTCCAGCCATCATCTTTTTCCCGAGATGGATCACAACGAGATCGTCGGCTGGGGCATGCCCGAAGCTATGATGAAGAAGACCGCGGTGATCCTGCTGAGAGATCGGGGGGAACCAAAGCCCATCGTCAAAAGAATGGAGATCACCAAGGAGCTCATCGCTCCCTTTGCTGGTGAAATAGTGGAAGCTTGGGCTACCGGCACCTCCCTTCTGGCCCGTTTGTTTTCCCTTCTGCACCTGGGAGATTGGGTCAGTTTTTACTTAGCGGTGCTCAACGGAGTCGACCCGACTCCAGTACAGAGGATCGATATGCTGAAGAGGAGGTTGGCCGGCGGCTCAGAGGGCAACCGCGTCCCCCCTGAGCAGGAGGAATCCAAGTGAAGGCAATTATACCGGCTGCGGGCATCGGTTCTCGACTTCGTCCTCATACGCATACTCTGCCCAAAGCTTTACTCCACGTGGCTGGAAAGCCCATCATCGGGCACATTTTGGACCATTTGGTGGAGCTAGGCGTTGGGGAAGCTGTCATCGTCATCGGGGCTTTTGGTGAAAAAACCAAGGAGTATGTGAAAAAAAACTATCAGTTGAAAGCCGCCTTCGTGGAGCAGAAGAAGCGCCAAGGATTGGGGCACTCCCTCTATCTGGCCATGCAGGCCACAGAGCCGGAACCGGTGCTCATCGTTTACGGGGATACCATCTTTGAGGGTGACATCGCGGGGGGTATCGATTTTTCCGTGGATGGTTCTTTGGGAGTGAAGGAGGTTGACGATCCTCGGCGCTTTGGGACGGTGGAGATAGAGGGCGACCGAATCGTCAGGTTGGTGGAGAAGCCGGAGAAGCCCCGGTCGAACTTGGTCATCGTGGGGGTGAATTTCATCAACAACTTCCAGCTGCTTCTGTCCTGCTTAACGAAAATTGTCGAGGAGGATATCAAAACTCGCGGCGAGTATCAGCTTACCGACGCCTTCCAGCTCATGATCGATGAAGGCGCTCGCTTAACCGCTTTTTCCATGGAGGACTGGTTTGACTGCGGGAAGCCAGAGACCATACTTGCCACCAATAGACATCTGCTGAGCAAGTTCCAATATAAGAGTCAGATTAAAGGTTCGGTTGTCATAGCTCCCACTTTCATCTCTCCCAGCGCACAGGTGCACAACTCCATAGTGGGACCTCATGTCTCTGTGGCGGATGGGGCTGTCATCAGGAACTCCATCGTCGAGGACTCCATCATCGGACAGCGAGCCGAGGTGACCGATTGTCTCCTCAAAGGTTCCCTGGTGGGAGATAGCGCGGTGGTCCAGGGGAAATTTACTCAGTTAAACGTGGGCGATTCCTCAGAGATCAAATTTTCGCTGGTTTAATCTTATTCACAAGGGGGATACATGATGGGTAAGTTTTTAATGACCTCTGAGTCGGTGACCGAAGGTCACCCGGACAAGGTCTGCGATCAGATTTCCGATGCCGTCCTGGATGAGGTTCTTAAAGAGGACCAAAAGGGGCGGGTGGCCTGTGAGACCTTTATCACCGTTGGCCTGGTAATAGTTGGCGGCGAGATCACCACCACATGCTGGGTTGATGTGCCCCAGCTGGTGAGGCAGGTGGTCGGTACAATTGGCTACAGCCATTCCCGTTACGGCTTCGATGCGGCCTCATGTGCCATCCTCAATGCCATTGGCAAGCAGTCGCCGGACATCGCTCAGGGGGTGGATCCTGGGGGCGCGGGCGATCAGGGTCTTATGGTGGGGTATGCCTGCCGGGAAACTCCGGAGCTGATGCCTCTGCCCATCATGCTGGCCCATCGATTGACCCAGAGATTAGCTCAGGTGAGGAAGGAGAAGATCTTGGATTTCCTGGGACCAGATGGCAAATCCCAGGTCACAGTCGAGTACCAAGACGGCATACCGCGCCGCGTGACCACGGTGATCCTGGCCTGCCAACACACCGAGGAGGTGCTGGACAAAAGCGGAGCGAATATGTCTCAGGAAGCCATCCAGCAGATCGAGGAGAAGGTGGTTCGCGCCGTTATCAAGCCCGATCTGTTGGACGACGATGTCCGGATTCTCATCAACCGTACGGGGAAATTCGTCATCGGGGGGCCCCAATCAGACACGGGAATGACGGGACGCAAGATCATAGTGGACACCTATGGGGGAGCCGTTCCCCACGGCGGAGGCGCCTTTTCCGGCAAAGATCCCACCAAGGTCGATCGCTCGGCCACATACATGGCCCGGTATATTGCCAAAAACATCATCGCCGCCAAACTGGCGGACAAATGCACTGTGCAACTGGCCTACGTCATCGGCGAGCCGCAGCCGGTCTCCGTGATGATCTCCACCGATGGAACGGGCGTTGTGCCCGATCATCGCTTGGAGGAGTTGGTCAGAAAGCACTTCGACCTATCTCCCAAAGCAATTATCGAGAGTTTGAATCTCCTCCGCCCCATCTACCGTCAGACGGCCGCCTATGGCCATTTCGGGCGAGAACATCCCGATTTTACCTGGGAGAGGACAGACAGGGCAGATGATCTCAAGAGGGGCTGAGGCCCCGTGGTGGAATTTTATAGTCGGTGGGCTTTGGCGGCCGGTACTATTTGAGCAAAGGAGCATTTATGAAACACGACATTCGAGATCCCCAATTGGCAGAGCAGGGCAAGCTGCGCATCGAGTGGGCCGCCCGGGATATGCCAGTGTTGAAGCAGATTCGGGCTCGGTTCGAGAAGGAAAAGCCCCTGAGTGATGTGAAAATCGGCTGTTGTCTCCATGTGACCACGGAGACGGCCAACCTGATGATCGCCCTGAAGGCGGGGGGAGCCCAGGTGGCCCTGTGTGCCTCCAATCCCCTGTCTACCCAGGACGATGTGGCCGCATCTCTGGTTGAGCATGAAGGCATCCCTGTGTTTGCCGTCAAGGGAGAGGATAACGACCGTTATTACGATCATATCCGCAGCGTGCTCGCCGCCGAGCCGAACATCACCATGGACGACGGCGCCGACCTGGTTTCCACCATCCATACGGAGCGAAAAGAGCTTATTCCTGAAATTCTAGGTGGCTCCGAGGAGACGACCACCGGCGTCGTTCGCTTGCGCAGCATGGAGCAGAAGGGGGTTCTGGCCTACCCCATCATCGCCGTGAACGACTCCGACACCAAACACCTGTTCGACAACCGCTATGGAACAGGCCAGAGCACCATCGACGGGATTCTGCGAGCCACTAACATTCTTTTGGCCGGCGCCACGATTGTGGTGTGCGGATACGGCTGGTGCGGACGTGGTTTAGCCATGAGGGCCAAGGGCATGGGCGCCCGGGTCATCGTGACGGAGGTGGATGCCCTGAAGGCCCTGGAGGCGGTCATGGACGGCTACCGGGTGATGCCCTTGGCTCAGGCTGCCCCGGAGGGGGATCTTTTTGTAACCGTGACCGGCAATCTGAAGGTGGTCCGGGCGGAACATTTCCAATTGATGAAGGACGGAGCCATCGTGGCCAATTCTGGCCATTTCAACGTTGAGCTGGACCTGGATGCCCTGGGTAAAATGGCTGAGCGTCGAAGAAATGTGCGAGAGTATGTGCAGGAATTCACCCTGGCCGATGGCAAGCGCATTTACCTGCTGGGCGAGGGGCGACTGATCAATTTGGCCGCCGCCGAGGGGCATCCGGCCTGCGTCATGGACATGAGCTTCGCCAATCAGGCTCTGGCGGCGGAGTATCTGGTTGTGGAGGGAAAAAAATTGGAGAGGAGAGTCTACGGCGTTCCCGAAAAGATCGATCGACACATCGCCGAGCTGAAGCTCAAGGCCATGGATGTGGACATCGACATCTTGACGGCCGAGCAGAAAAGTTATCTGGCTTCATGGGAGTTGGGCACCTGATCGAGGAGATGTGATATGAAAAAGTGCTTTTTCTGGTCCGTGTTCGTCTTTGTGATGGGAGGGCTATGTTCCCCAGCTGTGGCGCTTCCCGTTGGCATAGGGGCATTTGCGGGGCTAAACATGCCTATCGTTCAGGATGATGCCGGCACGGGCTCTCTGTATGGAGCCAGGGTGAGGCTGGCCGTGATTCCCTTTCTCGCCGTGGAGCCCACCTTGACCTTTTTCAATCAGGGTGATGCCACCACTGAGGTGAGAGGGGAGGAATATGAATTGGACGGAGGCAAGTCAACGGCTCTGGGGGTCAACGTGATCATGGGATCGGTGGGCACGCCGGTCGGCCTGAGGTTTTATAACGTCATCGGCATTGCCAGCCACGCCATGAAACAGGAGGGAACGGAGGATGAGAGCCGGCTTGCCGTGAGCATAGGGCCGGGCTTAGAGGCGAAGTTGGGCACACAGCTGGCCCTGAATGTTGAGACCCGACTGCACATGATCAGCCTGGAAGGCGGTGGAGCCCGTAAGAACCTGGGACTGACCGGCGGGTTGATGTATTACGTGGGCCACTGAGGTCATCGAGAAGGAGTCTGAGAAGATGAAATCCAAGTTGTCAAAGACGGCCATGGGGATCCTGCTGATAGCCCTGATGGCCTTCGTATGGCAGTGTACCTCCTGGTTGCTCTCCGCCACCCTCCAGGTCACATATTCTGTAGAAGCCGATATCTTTTCTGTCGAGGACG
Organism: candidate division Zixibacteria bacterium SM23_81; assembly: GCA_001304015.1. GTDB lineage: Bacteria > SM23-81 > SM23-81 > SM23-81 > SM23-81 > SM23-81. The sequence continues at coordinate 35,509 of LJUY01000017.1, forward strand.
ATGTGGGGATGGTCAAGGTAGACCTCACGGAGGACGAAGACTGGCAGGAACACCGCGATGAGATCACGGGCATTCAAAGAATCCTCTTCTCCTCCTGGGTGATCAACCACAGCGACAGCACCGCCGCCGCGCAGATTTACATCTCCAAGCGCTGCGACATCGAAGATGCGGATTCGGTGAAGGCCCTGACCGACCTCATCCTGGATGGGATATCCGTTCCGGGCAACGATTCCATATACATCACGCCCCAGAACAGTCACATGTATCTCCAAGAGCCGGAGGTACTGAAAGAGTTTCTGTTGGAGGGCGAGGCTTGTCTGTACTGGATTGCGAAAGAAGTGCCTTTCACTCTTGAGATTCCTGATAGCGTGACCATCGTCGTAGATTTCACGTACGCGGAGTGAAATTCCGATGGTTGGCGGGACCGAGCTCATCTTTTCTCTTTGCAAAACGCCCCGGTCGGTGGGTGCTGATGAATTTGAAAATTCCCTGTTACCAGATACGTCCCTTCAGGCAGAACGGTGTCTTTCCATTTTGGGATCTGAGGTTTTTCTATAATCCCATGTGGGTGAATGAATAACCTGACTTCATGGTAGAGCCTAGTCTGTTGGCATGGTCCTTGCTGAAATTAAGCCAGGTCACCCAGCTTTCCAGGGAGAAAAAAAAGTTCTCTGAGCCCAAAAAAAACCTTGACAAATTCTCCAGTATGTGATAAAATGGTTCTATAAAGTGCAAGAGTGTTATAAAACCGCAAAGAAGCGAAAGTTAATTTATTTCATTACAGAAATAGATATTTTTCCTAGCTAAAATACGTAATTCAATCTATTGACGTTTTTTAAGAAATATTTTATGCTACTTACCTAAGGATAGAGCATAAAAAGGGGCGGATAACTGTATAGATAAGCTAGTTCCAATTTACCTAAACTGTTGTTATCTATCTAATTTAGAAGTCTGAAAGGAGGTGGAAGGGTCTGGAGAATTTTCTCGCAGAGGTGTGTTTGCGTTGGAACAATCCTCTATAAGGAGGCTCAATAATGATGAGAAAGGTAATTTTTACGCTTCTTGTGGGCGTCATCCTCACCAGCGGTTGGGCATTTGCTGCTGTCGATGAAGATGAATCCATCAAAGCGGATACTCCTAAGGCCGTCGACAAGGTAAAGATGGCGGACGAGTTTTACTTTGTCGACATTAAGGACGACCAGGTTCACAGGGCCGAGAGAACACCCTGGGCCGCTCGCAGCTCCAAGGGGTCCAAAGCCGTGATCGACACCATAGCGCATTTCACCGGCGAGAGTGGCGGGAGTCCTACCTGGCAAGACCGGAAGATGGCACCCGCTGAGTGGGATACGGTGGATAATACCATACCCCCACCTCCGGAGGACTGGGTTTTGTACTGGCATGTGGACACGGTTGAGGTGGTCAACGGTGATAGCGCCTGGTGGTGTGGAGATCCCAGCATAGGTCCTTATGGCGGATACGGCGACGATTGGTATCAGACCCTCATATCTCCGGTCCTTCACCTGCCCGCTGGTAGCGATTCGATTGTCCTGGAATTTGACCAATTATTGAGATGTGAGATCAACACTTACGTCTCTGTGTTCAGCTGGGACGGATATAACGTGCGGATTGACACCAGTGACTTTGCCACCGACAACTTCTTTGAGATTAAGCCCTATCATCCCGAGGATGACAGCTCGTACTACAAACCTCCGATACAGTTCCCCCCCAGTCTTAGAAACCATTTTGGCGAATATGACAGCCTGTGGTGCTGGGACTATAACAGGGATCCTAAGGGTCATGGCGGCATATCCGTAGATAGCTCCACCGTCCTTTACCCCAGGATATTCGATTTCTCTGACTTTGCCGGGGATAGCGTCAAGTTCCAAATCGTCTTTTCCAGCGACGGAGCTTACAACACAGAGGATGATGAGGACCTAATTGGCCTCATAGTGGACGACATCAAGGTGACAGCTTTTGGTACCAAAGATACTGTTCTGCTCAATGAGACCTGCGAGGCTGCGCAGATGCCTCATAAGATGACGCCGGCAACTTGGTTCGCTGACCCCACCGGGAATTACTGGTGGCTGTCCACCCCAGACGCACACACGGGTATCTACAAAGCCTGGTGCTCATTGCCGGGAACCGGGAATTATGTCTCAAATTTGGAAAATGCCCTGGTCTCGCCAAAGATTTATCGGGCTAACCTGGACACCAACATGGCCGATATGTGGCTGGATTGGTGGCTGAAATGCCAAGTTGATGCTGCCAACACCGGTGCTTATAACGAGTTTAAGCTCGACGACGGCGACTGGAGCTATATCAGCACATTGCACGGAGTCGGATCGTACTATTATGGCCTAGGCGGCGTCACAAACTCGGAGTGGTGGACCGTCTATCAGTGGAGCGATTTTATGCACGACATGTCGCCCCTGATAACCGATACCAGCATCCACTGGGATAGCCTGCAGGTTGCCGTTGGCTTCTTCAGCCGGGAGGCTACTCCCCCAGTTGGCGGTTTAGGGCTCAAGGTGGACGACATCACTCTATTTGGTCGAATTGGGTATCCCAACGATCTGGGCGTGACCGCTGCGAAGATCCCCATGCCTAACTCCAACGATGTGAGGCTCTATATGGATACCGTTGCCGTCGAGAACTACGGTTTCAACACGGCCGGTGGCGGCAACTACTTCATCAAGATGACCATCGTTGACGGCGCCAACAATGTGGTCTTCGGCCCAGCGACGCAAATTGCGCATCCTGGCCCCCCACCACCCCCTGATATTCCGCCTCTGCAAACAAGAAAGGTGGCACTGGATACCTCTGTGGCCAACTTCACTCTGACGCAGGAGGGTCCCTATACCTTCTACATCTGGAGCGAGTGGACCGCCGTGACCGACGACGATGGCTCTAACGACACCCTGGCCACCGAGTACACGCCGCCCAGCAAGGCCCTCCACTATCCCGATACTTATAACTATCCGGCCGGCCTTGCCGAGCTCAGATATCACGATCAGGGCCTCTACATGTATCCCTACTTCAATGTGAGGGAGATGCTTCCTGGTGAGATAGCCGCAGTCCATTTCACTCCAGAGGAAAGGTTCTATCCCTTCGATTTGGGCCTCGCCATTCCACATTTTAATTCGGATGGCAGTAATGTCACCTTGAAAGTGTGGGGACCCGGCGTCGACGACGATCACCCCGGGACCCTATGGTTCGATAGCACATTCACCACGACCGTGGATTCCTTGATCACACCATACCCTATCAACCTGGATCTGGTGGCCAACCTGCAGCACCTGAGCACCGATTTCTGGATGGGTGTGGAATGGGCCGATACGGTGGATCGATGCATGGCGTATGAAGGCGGCGATGATCCCACTCTCAGCACCGTGCAGTGGAACCATAGCTACCTGTACACCGAAGGTGCTTGGGAGCAACACAGCAATGACTGGTATTTCGAAGGCATGATCAGGTTCCGGAGCGTCGTCGATCCAATAGCGGTCACGCCGTCCCAGAGCGGACCGCCCAAGAACTCCTCGGGCAACCTCTATCTTGATTGGAATGACGTCAGCCAGACTTATCACTACCGCATCTATCGCGGAACAGATGCTTACGGGTCGGCGGCTCTGTTTGATTCTGCTGCCGCCTCCAACTACACGGATAATTCTGGTGTGGTGGGCGACGTCAACACGCACTACTATTACCAGATCCTTCCCGTTCACCAGGATAGCTCCATCTATGGTAAGGCCAGTAAGCGGGTGGGCGAATTCGACAGGTCCGTGATCAAGGCGAAGTAGGTTGAGTACATCACAAAGATGGGTTAGAAAAAAAGTTTCATTTGCCCAACTTTTTGCTTGACAAAATTGCCCATCTTTGATATAATGACCTTAGAGCCCTGGAGAGGCTCTAGGAAGCCTCTCCAGGGTGAAGAGGTTCGAAGGAAAAGGTTCCAGAGGTGAAAATCATTTTCATCCTTAGAAGGAGGTGAGGTCGGTTTCCAAAGAGGCGGTTGTACCGGCATGTTGGGAAGCTTTGCTTCCACCCGCTTAACACGAATCGTTTCTTTATAGGAGGAGGAGATAAATGAAGGTGAAAATCTCTCTCGTGGTTGTGTTCGCGACCTTGGTTGCGGCCACCTGGGCTTTTGGAGACGGCTTCAATATGGTGAGCTGGCCGCTTTTACCCCATAACACCAGCATTCAAGCCGCTATGGCCGACTCCATGGGCACAGGCTGTCAATTAACGGGTAGCTTCATGTCGTTTTACGCTGATTTGGTTAGGTATTATGATGCCTCCACGAGCACCTGGTATACAGGCTGGTATAGCACTACGCTGAGTGCCTGGCAGGGGGATCTGACCACCATCGAACCTGACAAGGGGTACTGGATCCAGATTCGGGGTGGTAATCCCGCGGTGACCTTGACCATGACCGGGGGCGTCTGTGACACTAACCGTATCGTGCCCGTCTACGACTCGGCAACTCTGACTACTTTTAATTTAGTGGGCACTGCTTTTGCCGTTCCCTGTTCTCTTAAAGATTGCGGTATGGTGGCCAGCGGTTTCACCGGGTCGTTTATGTCGTTTTATTCGGACAAGGTGCGTCACTGGGACGGTGCTACTTGGTTTACGGCCTGGTATAGCACGACACTGAGTGCTTGGCAAGGCGACCTCTATACCCTCGACCCGGGTGATGGTTACTGGCTGGAGATACTGGCCGGGCACGGTTTCACCAACGATGAGTGGGTCTATCCGGTTCCTCCAAGCTACGCCAAGGGCGCCAAAACCGTGGCGAGCCGCCAGACGAGGGGCAGGGCTTCCGTGGAGAGAGAGTTGCCTGTACGTGTGATCCGGACCCTGGGAGGCAGCACCAACACGAGCTTGAAACCGGAGAAACAGGTGGAGGCCAAGAAGACCAGGTAAGCCTTGCGTCCCTGAGGCTTTCAGATTACCGGCTTTCTGATTTTTACCGGCTTTCTATTGCGAAGTTTGGAAGGGGGTGAGAGCAGGGCCATTCTTGAAGGTGGTTGTTGTTGTTGAAACAACCAGAGGTTTTTCGTAAGATGAGGTGAACTATTTCCCCGGAAGGAGGGAAAGAAAAGATGAGAAAGCTTTTTCTATTGATCATGGTACTGGGTGCTTTTGTGGCCACCCAGGTCTACGCCACTCCCTCGCCTATGGATATCTATGGTGGCTTCGATCCCGGTGTTGGCATCTGGACTCTGCGTGGACCTGATGGTGTAACTCCTCTGAACGTGGGCGACTGCGTCTGTATTTACTGGAAGGGCCCGAATGGTGTGCGCGATGGGCTCGATTTCGTCAATGCGCCCGAGCCAGCGGACGATGATGTGCTGCTGGAATGCATTGGGATAGGCCCCAACGATGGCGCGACTGGGCCTGCGTTCTTCAAGCTGGGCCTGGGCACTTTTCAATCGGGTGGAGGCCATCCCGCGGCCTGTGAGGAGATCTACGTTTGTATCTTCGACGATCCTTGCGCCGACCTGGATCCCAGCAACTACTTTGCTTATTCCGATCAGTATCACGTGCTGAATCAATCGGGTGAGACCTTCTTCGCCAAATTTCCCGGCGATCCCGGTGGTGGTTACACCGATACCCCGCTGCCCGTTGAGCTGATGTCCTTCGACGCCATCGCCCGGGACGGCGAGGTTCTGTTAGAGTGGAAGACGGCCAGTGAGACCAACGCTCTCGGGTTCTACATCGAAAGGGATGGAGAGCGGATCAACCAGGAGCTCATTCCGGCTGCCGGCCATGCTACCACCGAGAACACTTACACCTACGCGGACAGAGGCCTGACCAACGGGGTCACCTACTACTACGATCTGTTCACCCAGGATCTGGATGGCGTGACGATGAAGGCCAACACGGAGCCCATGGCGGCCACTCCGATGGCCCATGTGCCCACCGTGTTCGCTCTTCATCAGAACTATCCCAACCCGTTCAACCCGTATACCGACATCAAGTACGACCTCCCCGAGGACGTGCATGTCACCTTGAAGGTATACAACATTCTTGGTGCTGAGGTGGCCACATTGGTGAATACCAAACAGCAGGCCAACTTCTACACAGTGCGTTGGGATGCCGAGAATCTGGCTAGTGGTGTGTATTTCTGCACCATCACTGCCGGTGATAACAAGGCCGTGAGGAAGATGGTTCTGATGAAGTAGTACGACATCGCGAGCTCACATGAAAGCAGCGCCTTCCCCTTGTGGAAGGCGCTGTTTTTTTGTCCCCCGAGCATATCTCATTGGGTAATTCAAAGAGAAATTATTGATTGATGTCACCGAGAAAACAGTCTGTTATTTCAGAGAGCCCCAGGGATTGGTGATTTTCGCGAAGACCTGCCTTCCTTGTGGTGATGGTGGCCAGCGAGACCGACTGTTGTGAATTCCGCAGGGCAGTGGCCTTGGTGTATTGGGCTGCCCAGGTTTCGGCCATGGGGATGGTTAAGAAGCAGATCTTGGTAGTTTTTGGCGTCAAGCTGTCAGGGATTATCTTCGCATGAGTGTGGGATCATAGGGCAATAGGCGTGGAGGGTTATCAAAGCCCCCAGCTTCGTTAAACAGGCTGTTTCAACGATTACCTTTCTCAGTAATCGAGCAGATGAACATTGTGCTCCGTGAGGTCACTGGATCGGCATTCTCTTGGAACCTTCTCACTGCCCTCCGGCACCCTTGTTCCCATGGAGCGAACGGGACATGTGCTCAGATGTTCCCGTGCCAGGGTGGAGCAAGTTGCAAGAGCATAGATTGTTATTTTCTGCTAAAAGAAAAGTCTTTGACCAGAACACATCCTGAATTAAGGGAGCTTCCTGATGGAGCTGAGGCCATTCATGAAGTTTTTCCCGGCGCGATAGGGGAACAGATTGGATGGGTCAAAATCCCGCTGCCAATAATGAGGGCATAGCAGAGAAAAAACCTCTTGACAAAAGGCCCGCCATGGATTAGATAAGGGAAGTGATGTGCCCAATCCTGGCTGAGTCTTGAGCAACCGCGAGGGAAACCGAGGGGGAGGTCTACCATGAATCAGAAGAAGAAAATTGTTGCACTCATCGTCTTGCACCTTTTGCTGTTCTTCTGCGCGCAGCCCAAGGTCGCTGAGATCGACCTCGTCTGGAGTACCTTTCTGGGAGAAAGCGCCACCGACGAGGGCTTTGGCATCGCCGTGGATGGCTCCGGCAACGTTTACGTGACGGGATTCGTCGGTTCAGTCGACTTTCCCACCACACCCGGGGCTTTTGACAACACCTATAATGGTGGCCCTCTGGACGCTTATGTGGCCAAGCTCAATCCGACTGGAGACGCCCTTGTCTATGCCACCTTCCTAGGGGGTGAGGGTGAGGACAGGGGCTATGGCATCGCCGTGGACGGCTTAGGTGGTGCCTACGTGACGGGCAGGACCAGGTCAGTCGATTTTCCCACCACATCTGGGGCTTTTGATACCACACACAACGGAGACCACGACATCTTTATGGTCAAGCTCAACCCATCGGGAAACGATCTCACTTATGCCACCTATCTGGGGGGAAGCGATGACGAACATACTGAGAGCATCGCCCTGGACGGCTTGGGCAGCGCCTACGTGGCTGGGTTGACCAGGTCAATTGACTTTCCCACAACAGAGGGGGCCTTCAGAATCAGCCATTGCAGCCCCGGGGAGGAGGATGCCTTTGTGGTCAAGCTCAATCCGGAGGGAGCTGATCTGGTCTTCGGCACCTTCTTGGGAGGAAGCGCTGAAGACTGGGGTCTTGATATCGCCGTGAATGGCGCTGGCAACGCCTACGTGGGCGGATTGACCTATTCGGTCGATTTTCCCACCACACCGAAGGCTCTCGACACCTCATACAACGGCGCCCGGGACGCTTTTGTGGCCAAGCTCAACCTGGCGGGAAGCGATCTTGTCTACGGCACTTTCTTGGGAGGTAGCAATCAAGACTGGAGCCATGGTATTGCCGTAGACGGCGCCGGCAACGTCTATCTGACCGGGACCACCTATTCCCATGACTTTCCCATCACCGCCGGGGCTATCGATACCGTCTACAACGGGTTCACCGACGTCTTTGTGTCTCAAATCAATCCCTCAGGAAACGCACTAGTCTATTCCACTTTTCTGGGAGGAAGCGACGAGGAGCGAGGCATTGATATCGCCGTAGACGGCGCCGGCAGCCTGTATCTGGTCGGATATACCAGATCCGTCGAATTCCCCATCTCAGTTGGGGCTTTCGATGGTGACCACAACGGCCAATCCGATGTTTTTGTGACGAGGCTCAAGCCAGCGGAAAACGCCCTTGCCTACGCTACATTCCTGGGAGGAGACTCCAATGATGTGGCCCGTGGCCTGGCCGTAGATGACTCGGGCAACGCCTACCTGACCGGGTGGACCGAGTCAGGTGATTTTCCCACCACACCGGGGGCTTTCGATACCTCATACAGCGGTGCCGAAGACGCCTTTGTGGCCAAGTTGCACTTTTGCACTCACGGCCGTACAGCTCGGCTCCGCGGCCATCAGTGATCAGGGCTTCTTGGCCTCAAAGGGAGTCGTGGTTTCGAAAATAAGCTGCCATGGGGGGAGATTTTCATCCCCATATCAGAAGTCGGGCAACGCTCCAAGATTGGCAGGTTGGGTTGGAGCAGCTATGGGCCGGAGACAGTGGATCAGTGTTGATAATTTCCAGGCCGTGAAACTGTTGGAAAAGACGAAGTAAGGTGTATTTTTAATTGCGCTTAGCCCAGAATGTCGCGCTGTTGGAAGATGCCATATTTTTGCCTTCCTGGGTCGAAAAAAGGCTTGACAAAAGCAAGAGCAAGTATTATTATTAGAATTCTTATAAACACTTATCAAAATCTGAGGACTGAGGAGGAGGTGAGGACTTCAGGAAAAGTTTCATCTGCAAATTGGGCAGAGAATTGAGTGGGTAATATTCATAGAGAAGGACAAACCGAGAGGAAGGGGCCTCAAAAAAGGAGTGTCAAGATGACAAGGAAGGCATTTGGCGTGGCGGTCGTGTTATCCCTCATCCTGCTGGGAGTCCAGGCGACTCTGGGCGAGCCGGGTATGCAACCGGGTTTTATTGACTTGTATGGCGGTTTTGACGGAGCTAGCTTGTGGCACCTAACCGATGAGAATATGGATAGCTTGGAGGTAGGCGACGTCGTGATGGCCATCTATGCGGGCCCAGACGAGATCATCGATCTGCCGGTCCAGGCGGCGGGGAGCCCGTACAATGGACAGGTCACAGGGGATGATATCATCATCCCGGCCAATAGTGCGTTTATCAATAATATGGGGTTTTTCTTTTTTACCATCCCCAGTTGGAACCCGGGTGACACCGACTCTTTGGGGAATCAGAGACACCCGGTAGCGGGGGAGAAGATCTATACCCGGGTTTTCAACGACGGGCAGGTGACCAATGCCACCTATTACGGAGATAGTAACCTAAAGGTGGTGGCTGGGGGGATGGGCGAGGTGATGTTTTTCCAGCTGCCCAACGACCCTAACGGGCCCACTACCGACACCCAGAACTTCGGGCGGTTCTTCAAGATCATCGGCGGGATTGACCCCGCCAAACCTCCCCGACACCACCCGGATGCCCGGCGGAGACGACGTTCGCATCCAGACCTGGCGGGTAGGTGAGGGATTTTTGCCCCAAACCGACACCGGCACCTTTAGAAGGTTTACGGGTTCATTTGATGACCCCAGCCATGGTCGTCCAGCTCAAGGTGATGTGATTTACATACGGCTGTTTAACGCCAGCAATCTCCTGGAGGCCACGCATTATGGCGACAGTCAGACCTATACGGTGAATTACGTCATCGGTGAGTCTCTGAGTGTGTTCTTCGACGATGAGGTAGATTGTTCTATGCCCGTCGAAATCTCAGAGGAAAGAGATCTCACCATTATCGGCGGATTGGATACCACCGATGTCAGCTACTGGCCCCTGATTGATGGTGACGGGAATGAGCTTGAGGACGGGGATCTGGTTCAGCTCATCTGGGCGGGCTCTGACGGCCTCATCGATCCTCTGGACGATGTCACCGGCGAACCCACCGGAGACGACAGTCTTCTGGCTTCCTGGGGCATCGGCCAGGGCTTGGGCCCTGGAACAGGTCGTTTCAAATATGAACTATTCACCTATGAGAGCCACGCCAAAGGCTATCCCGCCCAGGGAGATCACATCTATCTGCGGTCTTTCGATGGCAGCAGTTTGGGTGAAGGTACAGGATCAACATGGTACGGCGAGACGCCCATCTACCAGGTGCAGTGGGAGTTCGGCGAGATGTTCTACAGCTTTCCGGACAGCGCCTTCGATGACACTACGCGTACGCCCTGGTATAGGAGCCTGACCATTTACGGTGGGTTGGACGCGTCTATGAACCAGTTTCCGCTGACGGATAGCTCTGGGGCCATGCTGGATGATGGGGATCTGGTTCAGATGATCTGGGCTGGTCCTGACGAGGTCATCGACCCCATAAGCGTCACGGATTGCATGCCCACGGGAGATGATAGTCTGCTGGCCACCTGGGGTGTCGGCACGGGATTCGACGCCTCGACAGGCCTATTCAAGGGGGAATTTCAGACATTTTCCGCCCATAAGGGCGGTTTTCCGGCCCAGGGAGATTATCTCTACTTGCGCCTCTTCAACGGCTCCCTTTACACCGATGCCACCCACTATGGTGAGAGCGCGCTTCATGAAGTGGCCTATGTCCAGGATGAGCAGTTCTTTAGCTTTCCCGATGCCACCAATGATGCCATTATTCCCAACCCCTGCTACACATCTGTCGAGTGGTCCAACCCGACGACTTCACTGCCTACTCAATACGCCTTGTCCCAGAACTATCCCAACCCGTTTAATCCTGTGACGGACATTCAATACCAGATTCCGGAAGCCGTCCACGTTGAGCTAAGCATTTACAACGTGCTGGGCCAGGCAATTTACACGCTGGTCGACGACCAGCGTGCCGCCGGGAAATACACCATTCGCTGGTTTGGGACGGATAGCCAAGGCAGGGAAGTGAGCGCAGGTCTCTATTTCTATCAGATCAAGGCGGGCGACTTCGTCAGCGTGCGTAAAATGGTGTTGCTCAAGTAGCGAGTTAAGGAATCAAGATGAGGAAAAGGCAGCGTCCCTGAGGCGCTGCCTTTTTTCTTCGTCTGATCTCGTTGGTAGGTCTCGAAGTGCGTTACGTTGGTCGTCTATCGTGGGTCGGGGCTCAAATTTTCAGATGGTGCCAACTGGACAGCATGTTTTTCAAACGATACTGGAAACGATACTGGATTGACGACGGGCGAATTTGGCAACGAATATGGAAGTCGATGAGTGATTTTCGATTATAGAAGGAATCTCTTACCTTGGATTCCGACAAAGGCACAAGCCTCTGGGAGGCGCATGGAAGTCCGTATCCCGATCCACGAATCACGGTCTCACTTCTTGGACTTTATCAACACCATCACGCCCGCCAGGCCGAAGAAGATATTGCCCATCCAGGCGGCCAGCATGGGGGGCAAAGAACCCCGATAGCCTAAAGCCTGGCCCATCCGAAGGAAGCTGAAGTAGACGAAGCAGATCAACAAGCTGATGGCGAAACTGACAGCGGCCCCGCTACGTCGGGGATTTGAGGCCAGAGGAGCTCCGAAAAGGACGATGATGAGATTGGCGAAGGGGAAAGCGATCTTCAGAGAGAGGTCCACCTGCTCCCGATGCACCTCTCCACCGCTTCGTTGAATCCGCTGGATGTAGGCTCGTAGTTCGAAGTAGTCCATCTCCTCTGGGTCTTTCTGTCTTCTCACCAGATCTTGGGGCGTTTCCTCCAGATCGGGACGGCGCAACCGCTCAAAGGGGATGGCTTTTTCTTCCTGACCCACAAATTCTCGAACCAGACCCTCCTTTAGGGTCCATGCTCCCTTTTCCCAGATCATCTCTTGAGCGTCGATGCGAGTCGACAACCGTCCCCCCTGATACCTCTGAATCACCAATCCACGGCCTACCTGTTTCTGGCCGTCGTATTCTTTGATGTAATAGATGCGGCCTTGGGTCCCCTGCAGGTAAAGGTTCCGCCTGACAAGCTTGGCCGGCTGTCCTTGCTGTTTGATGTCCCTTCTGTATATGTGGGCTTTTTTCTGGTTGGTGTAAGGAACCACAAATTCGCCCATGAGAAGGCTAAACAGGCTCACCATCAAGGCCAGGCGAAACAGGGGCAGTAAAATCCGGTACAGGCTTATTCCCGCCCCTTTCATGGCCGTGAGCTCGTTGTGGCGGGATAGGGAGCTAATAGAGAAGAGGCTGGCCAGAAGCATGGCCACAGGCAGAGTGAGCAGGATGATGTAGGGTGTGAAAAAAAGGTAATATTCGGCCACTAATAGAACCGAAACCTCTTTGTCGATGAAAGTGTCTATGTGCTCGACGAGATCCACCACCACAAAGATAACCAGGAAAGCAAGCAGACTGAAGCCCATGGCGGCGAGAAATTGTCGGCTGACGTAGTTCTCTAAGATTTTCATGGCAGACCTATTGAGAAGCCACAGTTTTCCTGAACTTTCTGGGGATCAGACGATGTGTCCAGTTCCAGGAGATAAAGGTGGTTTCTTTAACCATATGTCGAACCAGGAGGATCCCGGCTCCGCCGATGAGGATATTGGGACTCCACATAGCCCAGAAGGGCGTGATGATCCGGCGATCGGCCAACTCCTCACCCCCGATCAGGAAAGCCCAGTAGAGAACGAAGAATCCCAAGCTTATGCCCATGCTGATGGCGATACCACCTCTTTTCATCATGATGCCCAGGGGGGCTCCGATGAGCACGAAGATAATACAAGCCGCTGGGATGGAGAACTTTTTATGGATCTCCACCAGATAGCTATTGATCTGCCTTTCCAAGTGCTCGATGGCTCTCAGTTCGGTTCGTAGCTGACTGAGAGTGGTCTGGTTGTTCTTCAGCCACCCAGGGCCCTGAAGAGGCGTATTCGCCGAGATCAGCCGACGGATGTTTCCCCGGGCCAACTGGTTCATTTGTTGACGATGTCCCTCGATTTCTGGCCTGAACTCGGCGATTTTCTCCCGCATCATCTTAGAGCTCATCTCCCGGTCGCCGCGGTACTCGGAGGTTGTGCGGACCAGCTTGGTGCCCACATCGTGCATGTACAAGGTATGTTTTTTGAAGACCACCCGGCGATATTTTCGAGGATCCGCCACGTCCACCTCGTGGATCTCACCGTCGTGCAAGTCCAGCCTCAGAGTGTTTCCATCGGGAGAAAACTGAAGGGTGCCTTTCTTCGCCAGAATGGTGGTTGGTGGCTCACCACCTCGCTGATCGTAGATGGTGATGCCCTCCAACTCCGATCGCCTCTCGTCCACTTTTTTGATGAGGATGTTGTATCCGGGGAATTCGTCCAGGAAGATGCCGGCTTTAAACGTTAAAGTTGGCCTTTTCTTGCTTACATCGGACATCAAGGTGCGAGCCCGATGGTTGAACTCTGGCAAAACGTGATTGTTGAACAACAGCAGCCCAAGGGCTAAAACCGCCGCCGCCAACAATGTGGGGGCCAGGATGACATACAGGCTTGTGCCGCTGGACTTAATTGCCGTGATTTCATTGTCTGCAGAGAGGCGGCCGAAAGCCATCAGGGAGGCTACCAGCACGGCCATGGGAACCGAGAGGGCCAGCATCCAGGCCAGGTTGAGGCCGAAGATCTCCAAGATCGTCCAGGCCCCAAGGCCTTTTCCGATAATCAAGTCCATGATGTCGATGACGAAATCCATAATCAGGATGAAAGTGACCACGGAGAAACCGAACAGGAAGGGGCCGATGTGCTCTCTGAGGATATAGGCGTTCAATATACGCATGTTTTGGTCTTCTGGTCCTTTTTCTAATGAAAATCTTGCTCTTCAAGGGCTGGGAGCCTGTTCTTGTGAGGCACAGAGAATATAGTGCAAGTTGTCTGGGAGAACAAGATTTTTTGTCCCTTGGCCAAATTTTTGCTTGTCATCTCTGGTGCTTTTTGCTATTTTTAGTTCAAAACATACGAGTACAGGAGGTAGTATGGGTAACAGCTAAAAATTCCTGGGGGTATGGCTGGAGTTTGCTCCTGAGTTTCTTGTGGCCTACCCATCTTGGTTGTGGGAGGAAAGGGAAAAAATACTGCGTTCTTGGTAGCGATCCGTATGATGAATTTTAGCAACAGAGCCGCCATTTCATTCTCGTTTCTAGTCTTTATGGCGGTTTTTCCTTTGTTGGCTCCCTCTTCGGTCCTGAGCACTGGCATCGATTATCTAGAGGACTCGAATGGAGCGGTGCCCTCGTTGGGCTTTACCCAGGGGGGCTTCTTGGTCGCTGGTGATACGACCTTGTGTCTGCTGTCCGATAAAGCCCTGGGCGTTAAGCAATCTGTATCCATCGATCTGGAAAGCGACCAAGTGCTGCTCTACGAGAGCGTTGCTGGAGAGGATCTGGGATTTCCTTTGGTCATGAATCTGGATGAATACTTACGTCTGCGCTACCACCGGAATCTTCGGACGAACTGGCGGACCTTCAACCGGACCCAGTTGAAACAGGCACAGGAGGTAGGGTCAGGGTCCCTGTTTGAAATCGACATTCCAGTAAAGTTTCCCAAGGCTATCAGGAGCATAGTCGGGGAGGGTGGACCGGGCCTGAAGGTCACTGGCATGAGGAGAATAAGCTTCGCTGGCCGCAGCGAGTGGACCGAGGGTTTGCAACAGACAGCCACGTCCAAGCCCTCCAAGTTTCCCTCCTTGAACATGGAGCAGAGGTCCAGGTTCACCATCGAGGGGACGGTGGGGAGCAAGATCAACGTCTCCGTCGATCAGGACAGCGAGCGGGACAACGAGCTGGAGAACAATATTCAGATCCGCTACACTGGCGATGAAGATGAAATCATCCAGGAGATTCAGGCTGGAAATACAACCCTGGCCCTGCCCAATACCCAATTCGTTGGCTACTCTCAAAGCGTGAAGGGACTCTTTGGAATCAAAGCTAACGCTCAGGTGGGAAACCTGAACCTGAGCACAATTGCCAGCCAGGAGAAAGGCAGCGGGGCCAGCGGTACCTTCAAGGCTGGGGCTCAGCAGGATTCCTCAGTCATCCGCGATTATGAGTATAAAGCGCGCAGCCGGTACTTTCTGGATCTCACATATCGTGATCGTTATTGGGATACCCAATCGGTACCCTCATGGTATGATTTAATAACTGGTGTTCATAGCTATGATCCGGCTGATTCCATCATCTCTGTGATCATCTATGTGGATGATCGAAATGCCTATAATAATGCCGATGTGGAGGGAGGCGCCGTGCCGGCGAGGGCTTATATTTCTCCCCACCTGCCCGGGAACGAGGTGGTCTATCGAGGGGATTTCAATGAGCTGGAGGAAGAGGTCGATTACACCGTTGATCGGCGAACCGGATACATCGCCATGAGAACCCCCCTCCAGCCAGAGCACGTGCTGGCCGTCTGGTATAACACCAAAAGTGGTCAGACTGACTGGGACAGGATCGCCCCCGATGATAGTTTAAATCTGAAGTTGCTGAAGCCCAACAATCCCACCCCCGAAGACCCCACCTGGGATTTGGAGTGGAAGAACCTCTATGACCTGAGAACGCGTAACATCCAGAATCCCAGGGAGTTTCACATCAAGATCTATAAGGAAATCCCCAGCCAGCCCTCCCAGACCATCCAGCCCGAGGATGGCAGTCAGCTACTGCACATCTTCGGCCTTGACGTTCACGATCTGGGCGGCAGCCCAGGTCCAGACGACGAAGTGGATCTGGATCGCTATCTGGTGGATCTCAACAGGGGGGAGCTCGTCTTCCCCGACCATCGCCCCTTCGCCCCGGAGCAGCCCATCGTCGAGGGCAAGGAGCTCATAGGCAAGATTCCCGTCATCTACGATTCCGACTACGATAGAGCCAAGATAGACTCCAGCCGCTACTACATCGTGGTGGATTTCGTCAACAAGAAGACCACCTATTCTTTAGGGCACATGAATATCATCGAAGGCAGCGTGGTGGTCACAGCCAATGGGGAAAGGCTCCAAGAGGGCGTGGACTACAGCGTGATCTACGAAATCGGCCAGATTTCCTTGCTCTCGGACAGAGCCACGAATCCCAACGCCGACGTCGCCGTGGATTTCGACTACGCCCCCTTCTTCATGCCTGCCCAAAAGACTCTCCTGGGAATACGGGGCGAGTACGATCTGGGCGAGAACGCCAGGTTTGGGTCTACTGCGTTATTTCGGCGGGAGAAGACCCTGGAGCAGAGACCCAGGGTAGGTCAGGAGCCTACCAGGACATTCGTATGGGACGCTGACCTGGCCCTCCGGTTTCAGCCCTCCATCATGTCGGCCATGGTCGAAGCCATTCCACTGGTGGAAACAGATCAGGCCTCCGCCCTGAACATCTCTGCGGAGGTGGCTCAAAGCCTTCCCAATCCCAACACGCTGGGCCAGGCGTATATCGATGATTTTGAGGGTAGCAAGGAGGCCCTAAACCTGTCGGTGATGCGAACGGCCTGGACCAAATCCAGCGCTCCCCATGATGATGCAGGGAATTCTCTTCCCGACAGCAGTGCTCGGGGCCGTCTCATCTGGTACAACCCCTGGGATCGCGTTGCCGTCAATGATATTTGGCCCAACAAGAAAACTCTCAGCGAGGATAGTCGTATTCACACCCTGAACCTGGTTTTTACTCCAGACGCCACCCTGAGCACCCCTCCCCAAGAGCAGTGGGGTGGTGTGATGCGGTACTTCTCCCAGGGATACTGGGACCAGCGGAGGAGTAAGTACCTGGAGGTGTGGGTCAAGAACGATACGACAACACCAGCCATCTTGAAAATCGATTTGGGCATCATGAGCGAGGACATCGACGGCGACGGGAACCTGGACACCGAGGATAAACTTCGAAATGGTCTGCGAGACGGCGTCCTGGACGAGGATGAGGATACCGGACTGGATGGGGTCTCCGGCAGGGATGGCTCTAATATTGCTGGCGACGCTGGGGACGACGACTGGCGCTATGATTCCAAGAATAAGTATGATTACAGCCGGATTAATGGCACCGAGGGCAACGCCGACGATCCCGATGCTGGCCGCCGCCCTGATACTGAAGATCTGGACAAATCCGGTTATCTGGAGACGGATAACGGGTATTTTCAATTCACCGTTGACCTCTCCTCCGACGAGAATGAGGTCCCAGACACAGAGAGCAATGGCTGGCGGCTGTATCGGATTCCGCTACAGGATACCACCAATGCCCCCTGGTATCGGAAACAGGGGGACAGTGAAGTGGATTGGCGGTTCATCAAGTATGCTCGTATTTGGATAACCAGCGTCACGGATCCGACTTGGGTGCAGATCGCCTCTCTGGAGATCGTGGGCAACAAGTGGGAGGAGCTGGGGTTAGCCAGCCTGGATACGTTGAGTCAGGTGGGCTTAGATGAGACCTTCGATCTGGCAGTGAAGAACACCCACGAGAATGAGGACTACCGCTCGCCTCCAGGGGTCACTCCAGAGAAGGATCGGGCCACAAATATCCCCAAACGGGAACAATCTCTGGTCCTGAAATTCTCGAATCTCAAACCCGATCATTACGGAGCGGCGCAACGCATACTATATAGCCGAGAGGACTATACCGGCTACGGGGAGCTGCGCATGTTCGTTCACGGCAGCGAGGAGGTCTCTCCGGGGGACTCCAGTCGGGTCGAGTTTTACCTCCGCCTGGGCGATAGTTCCAACGATTTCTACGAGTACCACACTCCCGTTTACTATTCATCAAGCCTGTGGGACTCCCGCAATGAGGTGGTGATCAACTTCGAGGAACTCACCGGCCTTAAAGATGCCCTGTTGAGGCGCATCGAGGGGATGCAGGGAGTGGTTCCCGACACTTCCCTGGGCCACTATCGAATTCATGGGAGACCCTCCCTTTCGGCCATCAGATGGTTTGAGGTGGGGGTGATCAACCGCTCCCTGGATGTGGTCTCTGGCGAGATCTGGCTGAATGAGATGCGAGTCACCAATGTTCGGCGAACTCCTGGCTGGGCGGGGCGCGTCTCGGTGGACGCCACCTTTGCAGATTTCGCCGGCGTCTCTTATTCCTTTCTAAAAAGAGATAGCGAGTTCCATGGGCTGCGAGAGAAGACGGGCACTGGGAGGAACGCCACCACCCAAAGCGTCAGAGCTAACCTCAATCTGGACAAGTTTCTGCCTGCCAGTTGGGGGATCTCTTTGCCAATAAGGGGGTCATGGTCTAAAGATCTCCAGCTGCCCAGGTTAAAGCCGGGCTCAGACATCGTGCTGCCTAAAGCTCAAAGGCAGCAGGATCGATCTGAGTCCGTTAACCGATCGGCCAACATCTCCTTTAACAAAAGGAAGACTTCCGGTAACTGGATTGTGGGCTGGACCCTTGAGAGGTTGAGGCTTAATCTGGCTTTGAGCAGCGCGAACAGCCGTACTTCCACCTATCCAGTAAACAATAGCTCCAGCTACGATGCCTCACTGAACTATGATCTGACGCCGCCAAAGCAAGGCTCGCTGGCCCCCTTAGGCTGGGCTAAATCGTTTCTGCCGAAAATGATCTCGGGTACCACGTTGGCTTATCTGCCCAGCAAGCTTAACTTCAGCTCAAGCATATCTCGTACTCAAAGCTATCATGTGGATCGCTCCAACAACAAAACTGGTCGATTCTCCCGTGACCTGTCTAATAGGGGCGAGCTGGGCTTAACCCCCCTGAAGAGCTTGAAGGTGGACTACACCCTGTCCAACATTATGGATCTACGCGACGACAAGAAGATTGATCTGGCTAAGCTCCGGTTTGGCACTGAAATTAGCCGGAAACAGACGGCCAGCTTGAGTTACAATCCGTCTATTTTCAATTGGTTGACAAACAGTTACAATTATCGGGCTGACTATCAGGAGAACAACGATCCCAATAGCGGTGCCAGCGGCGGAAGGTCTGTGGGTGTGAACACCAGCCAGTCTGTTGAGATGAGCATGAACTGGAAGAAGATCTTCGGCTCGGTCAGCAAACCCAAGGAAGGATTAGAACCTGGGTTTCCAGGGTGGATCGTCTTTCAGTTCAGGAGCCTTTTGGGACGAATCAAGCCCGTCAGGGCCAACTATCAGAACGAGAAGACCTTCAGTCTTCCGGGGCTTAAGGCGCGACCGTCCTGGAAGTTTCAACTGGGGCTCTCCAGACAAGCCGACGTACCGCAGAATCCCCAGGTTTTTCAGAATAACAGAGAGGGGATCAGCTCCACCTGGAGTCTCAAGAGCGGGGTGGAATTGCTGCCTGGAATCGATATGGGGACGAGCTATCAATTCAGGGATAGGGTCAACAGGACCCCTGATAAGGTCGACGAAACCCGTTCGGTGAGCTTTCCCGATATCAGCATTCGTTGGGGAAACGTGGGTAAACTGGGTCCCCTGAAATCGATATTAGAGTCATCCAGCTTGGATTTCGGGTACTCCCGAAAGGTAGACGAGAGGGGTGACGAGGACCTGAAGAACCTCACCTCTAAAGGGATCAGCAAGCAATTTTCCCCATTGTTCTCCTGGACAGCCCGATGGAAGAAGAATTTAAGCACGAACCTAAAGAACTCCAGGTCTAGCAGCGAGACGAAGACCTACCGCGGATCGGCCACCACCACCAAACGGGAAGAGCAAACGAATTCCTTTAATATCAGCTATTCCTTCAGCTCCCCTAAGGGCATCCGCCTTCCTATTCTGGGTAAGAGGATCAAATTCACCAGCAATTTGAACCTCTCTCTAGACATCTCTACAAGACAGACTCTGGAGCGCACCGCCCTGGAAGGCAGGGGCTTTAATACGAATTCTGACACCAAGGAACTTCGGATTCAACCGACGGCTAGCTACAGCTTCAGCAAAAACGTCACCGGCGGCCTTAACGCCCTTTGGATGAACAGCGATGACAAGAAAACCAACCAGAAAAGGAGAGTGCGAGAACTGGGATTTTATACCGAACTGAGATTTTGAGGTCATACTGAGTTTACCTGGCGCGAAGCTGGACATCCAACGGGAGGCACCCATGATGAACTTCACGCCGCAGGAAAGCCGGATTCTCCTGTTTTTAGTGGCCACTCTGCTGTTGGGCAGCGCTATTTCCCTTTACCGGCACCACCGATTACACGTTGCTTGCGAACTCTCGGTGAATTCTTTGGAGGTGATTCCTGGGCCTCGAGCTTCTGATTCATCTGAAGTTGAGAAAGACGCGGGATTGCTTGATAAGAAGTTGAATATCAACACCGCAACCAGCCAGGAGCTGCAGTTGCTTCCGGGGATCGGCCCACAGTTGGCCCGCAGGATCGTTGCCCATCGTCAAACCCACGGGCTGTTTTCCTCACCGAGCCAAATCACACAAGTAAGAGGCATTGGAGAGAAAACTCTCCAACGAATAACGGGCTTGATCACAGTAGATGAGATCATCCAGGATAAAAAAAAATGACCAAAGCCCCGTGTAGGGGACTTTTTTGTTGACTTCAAAGTCTATTATTGGTATGATAAAGCACTTTCTTATCTCTTCACAGGCAAAGGAGGTAAAAGCCGATGAGGGAGAGTGAGCGTGGTTCAGTCTTTTTGCGGATTCTGATTGTGATTTTGTCCGTGGCTGTAGTTTTATCGGTGCTCATTCCTCAATTTAAAGAGAAGAGGGAGAAGGAGGAGTTGGCCTTGAGCCGGATGCGAATGTCACTTCTGGCTGAGGCGCAAGAGGCTCACCTGAAGGCCAAGGGCGTGTATGCCAGCGATCTCGACAGCCTCAGGGCTTTTTTGCCCCAGGGAGAGGACTTTGTCTCTCCAACAAGCGGTGCGCCGTTCCAGGTTAGTGCCGTCGATTCAATCAGTTACATTATCCAAAGCCCCGATGGACACGGGCTGATACGCACCGGAAGAATAAGTTGGGAAGAGAAGTGAGACTATGTCTCTATTCGGGAGGAACATCTCCGTTGGTCTGGAGATGGGCAGCCACGTGCTTCGCGCGGTCCAGATTCAACATCGGCAGGGTCGACCCCGTCTGTTGGCGCTAGAGACTCAGCAATATGTCGCCAGTTCAACAGGTGCCTTTTCTACGGAAGGCCCCGTTTGGCAAGTGGTTAAGCTAGGCCGGAAGACCGGCCGTCTGGTGGTCAACGTGCCTGGATCGGTGGCCTTGGTCAGGATAGTAAAGGTGGAGGCCTCCGAGATGAGTAATCTCCGCGATTGGGTGATGTGGGAAGCCCAGCAATATTTAGCCGCTCCGCTGGAGGAGTATTTCATCGATTTTCAGAAGCTGAGATCTCATGAGGAATCGGGCCTCTGGGAAGTATTAGTGGTTACGGCTCGCCGCGGGGCTGTTCGAGAGAGAGCCCGTCTCTTCAAAAAGGTCAACCTGAAACCGGCTATCATGGACGCAGATGCCCTAGCGCTTCACAACGCCTTTGAGGTTAACTATCCAAGTCACGCAGACTCTTTAGTAGCCCTCGTGAATCTGGAAAGGGATGTGACCACAGTTTTAGCCATCAAGGGGGGGGGACTGCAGGATGTGTCCACCGTGAAGACACCTGCGGAGAGCGAAAAGCTTTGCCAGAGAATCCATACGTGCCTGGATAACATTTTACAGCATGTGGCTCCGGGTCAGGTGCAAGGGGAGCGGTTTGTCAAAGTTCTTCTCAGCGGGGGTGGACCCCATGTGCAAGAAGTGGTCAATGCTCTGTCTTCCAAGGGCCACATGGAGGTTGAGTTGGCCGATCCCTTCAGGGAGCTGAGCATTTTGCCCACATTGAGGGAGAAGCTGGATCGATCATGTCGGGCCTTGGAATTTATGTTGGCCACGGGTCTGGCTTTGAGAAAAGCCTGAGATATATGGTACGATGGTCACAGAGGCAGGGCCAGGCCTTCCCAGGGGAATTGAGATTGTCGGTTTTACAACCGTTTGCAGCCAGAGAGGATTGGTTTTTGTCTAGACCAGGGGGTTTTTCGTGCGCGTGATCTCCGGCGAGGCGAAAGGCCGCCGGCTGAAAGCGCCAGCTGACAATCGTATCCGCCCAACGGCTGATAAGACAAAGGAAGCATTGTTTGACATCATCGGTGGAGAAGTTCATGGTGCCCGAGTGTTGGACCTGTTTGCCGGAACGGGAAATCTGGGCATCGAGGCTCTTAGCCGGGGTGCTCGGAGAGCCCTCTTCGTGGATGTAGCCAAGAAGGCTGTGACTATCATCCGGGCGAATGTGGACCTGGTGAAGTATGGCGATCGTTGTGAAGTATGGCAGGAGGACGCTTTTTCAGCCCTCTCTCGTTTAGGACGAATGGGCCGTCGATTTGATCTGGTATTCTGTGATCCTCCGTATGGTCATCAGTTCGTCGAAAGATCATTGCGTTTTTTAGTCCTTGGGCATTTGGTCGAGAACAATGGCTTGGTAGCCGTGGAACATCATCGGAAAGATAAGCTTCCCCAAAGAGTGGAAACCCTCCTCATGCTGGGTGAGCGCTTCTTCGGTGAAACCGCGGTGACCTTTTATAGACAGAAGGCTGAGCCATGAGCAAGAAGCGATTATACCCTCAAGGTCCTCTGGCCAAGAGGGTGGCCGTCTATTCCGGAACTTTCGATCCTATCACCAAAGGACATCTGGACATCATCTGCCGCGCACTGAACCTCTTCGATCACGTTATTATAGCCGTGGCGGATAATTTGGAGAAACAGACACTGTTCTCCAAGGATGAGCGACTGCAGATGGTACGCCTGGCCACTCGTGACATGGAAGGAGTGACGGTGGACTCCTTTAAAGGGCTTCTAGCACACTATGTTCAGGAGAAAGGTGTGGCTGTCATCGTCAGGGGACTGCGGGCGGTTAGTGATCTGGAGCACGAATTTCGAATGGCTTTCATGAATAGGAGCCTCGTACCTCAGGTGGAAACTCTTTTTTTAATGCCCAGCGAGGATTTCACCTATCTTAACTCCACTGTGGTGAAAGAGGTGGCCCGTCTGGGAGGTGACGTCAGCCAGTTTGTGCCTCCTGTCGTGGAGGAGCGTTTGAGGAGCAAACTCAAAAACTCGACTTAATGACCTATCTCAGAGAGAGCGGAGTGAGTTTCTTAGAACGGACTCGTCAGAGGGCCAAAAGCCTGCATCGATTGGTGGTGTTTCCCGAGGGGACCGAGGAGCGGACCATTCAGGCCGCTTCACAGGTTGCTCAGCAGGGGATTGCTCGTCCCATCTTGGTGGGAACCGAAACCCAGATAGGCCATATAGCTGAAAAAATAGGCGTTCCTTTGAGAAACGTGGAGTGTGTTGATCCCCAGAAGTCACCTCATTTCGATGAATATGTCAACGAGTTCTATGAACTGCGCCGGAAAAAGGGCATCAGCGTTAATGAAGCCCGACAGACCATCTCCAATCCCCTCTATTTCGGAGCCATGATGGTCCGCAACGGGCAGGCCGACGGAAGCGTTGCTGGAGCTCAAAACACCACAGGGAATGTGGTCAGAGCGGCCATCCAAGTTATTGGATTGGCCTCTGGCATCACCACACTTTCGGGGTGTTTCATCATGATCGTACCAGATTTTCTGGATACTGGGCACGAGAAGACTTTCGTCTTCGCGGACTCCGCGGTTTTGCCAGCTCCCAACGAAAGGCAGTTGGCCAGCGTGGTGATCTCCTCGGCGAAAACGATGGAGAGGGTGGTCGGTGAGGAACCCATCGTGGCTATGCTGTCCTTCTCCACCAAGGGCAGCGCCAGGCACCCTTCTATAAATAAAATATTGGCCGCCATGGAAATGGCCAAAGGGATGGCGCCTGATCTCAAGATCGAAGGCGAGCTGCAGGTGGATGCAGCGGTGGTGCCGGAGATCGGCAAGCGGAAAGTTCCCCATAGCCCTTACGCCGGGAAAGCCAATGTGCTCATCTTCCCGGACCTGAATGCCGGAAATATTGCCTACAAACTGGTGCAGAGGATGGCCAAGGCTCAGGCTATCGGCCCTGTGCTTCAGGGGCTGGCCAAGCCGGCCAACGACCTCTCCAGAGGTTGTAGCGTCCAGGATATCATCGACGTGACGGCCATCACCATGGTCACAGCTTAGAAAGACTGCTCGCTGAAGGTTATGGCCTATCAACAACACCGTTTGACGGATTTGCCCGAGGACCAGAGGCCTCGGGAGAAGCTGAGAAGGCTCGGAGCAGGGGCCCTGTCCGATTACGAGCTGTTGGCTGTGATTTTGGCCAGGGGCACCAAGAGGGTGGGCCTTCTTCACATCGCCCAAAAAGCCTTGCAGAGCTGTGGTCCCAGGGCACTGCTGGGTGTGGATGATGTGGATCGCCTGCGTCAGTTGTGTGACGTGGGGGAGGTTCATGCTTGCCAGATCCTGGCCTGTTTTGAGCTGGGAAGGCGGTTTTTTCAAAAGGGCAACCAGATACGTCTGCGCACCCCAGAGGCCGTATACCAGCATTTGCGACACCTGAGCGATCTCAACAAAGAGGCCTTTTGGGGTCTATACCTTGATGTGAAGGGATGCCTTGTCCACGAGGAGGTCGTCTCTCTGGGGACGTTGACCATGAATCTGGTTCACCCCAGAGAGGTGTTTCGGCCAGCCATCGAGCATTCTGCCGCCAGTGTGATTCTCGTCCACAACCACCCATCAGGAGATCCCACGCCCAGTGCTGAGGACTTGAAGGTGACCCGGCAGCTTGTGGATGTGGGCAGATTGATGGACATCGAGGTGCTGGATCACGTGATTATCGGAGGAGAAAGTTTCGTGAGTCTGAGACGAAAGGGTCTGATGGCCTCGGAGACCAATCAGTGAGGAAAAGAATGTCGAGGCCGCCTTCTTTTTTCATCGCGGGCGTTATACAGGGTTCCTCTCAAGACAGAGGATTATACGACCAAAGATACAGGAAGCGCCTGACCCAGCTTCTGAAGCAAGTCTTTCCAGGCGCCTTGGTGATCAGCCCCTTTGATCTTCACCCCAACGGAATCGATTACAGTCTGGAAAAGGCAAAGGCCACCTTCATGGAGATGGTGGCTCGGGCTATAGAGTGCGATGTGCTCATCGCATATTTACCCGAAGCCAGCCTGGGAACGGCAATTGAGATGTGGGAGTGCTACCGGGCAGGCATTCCTATCTGGACCATCTCGCCCATGAGGGAAAACTGGGTCATCAGGTTTTTCTCCCAGCGAATATTTTCCTCCGTGACCTCGTTTGAAGAATTTCTTATCGCCCAGGCCAAGGAAGAGGTGCTTTGTGCTGTCCACCGCAGTGACCAGAGATCTGAAGGGTTTTCTGGGCGAGCAGGCGGTGAGCTCGGCCCTTGAGGACCGCACCTGTTATTCCTATGATGCCGTGACTCAGGGCTACTTGCCTGATCTGGTCGTCTTTCCGGAAAACCAAGCTCATGTGATTCGTCTCATGCGCTATGCTCATCGTCGGGGAATTCCCGTGATACCTCGGGGGGCGGGCTCGGGTTGCAGCGGGGGTGGGGTCTCAGCACGGGGAGGGATTTTGGCGAGCTTCGAGCGCATGAACCGCATTCTCTCTCTGAATCGCGAGCTAATGCTAGGCCAGGTCGAACCGGGGGTGGTCACGGCCCGCTTTCAGCGAGAGGCGGAGCGTTGTGGATTGTTCTATCCACCGGATCCATCGAGCGCAGAGATTTCCACCCTGGGAGGGAATGTGGCTCATGGAGCCGGTGGATTGCGGGGACGGAAATATGGTACAACCAAAGACTACGTCGTGGGTTTAGAGGCGGTTGTGGCAAATGGTCAGCTGGTTCGGACGGGTTTGTTCTCTCCCGGCCAGTCCAGCGATCTGACGGGTTTACTGGTGGGCTCTGAAGGCACCTTGGCCATCATCACAAAGATGGCCCTGAGGTTGGTGCAAAGGCCAGAGAGCTTCTCCGCCCAGCTTTTCGTTTTCCCCCGGGTGGGCCAAATCATCCAGACAGCCCGCTCTATCCTGGGAGCTGGTTTGGTGCCGACGGTTATGGAGTTCATAGACCAAAGGGCGGTGGAGTGTGTGCGGCTTCAGGGTCAGGCGACCCTTCCCCAGGTGGACGGCCACATTCTTTTGGTGGAGCTTTCTGGCCGGCGTCAAGAGGTGCTCTCAGGGATTGAACAGGTGGAGCGTCTGGGGAGAGAGGGGGGGGCTCTGGTGGCTCGGCGAGCCATAACGGCGTCAGATCGGAAGAAGATCTGGTCCGTGCGACGGGCGCTTTCTCCCTCTATGGCTCACGCCGCTGCCCAAAAAGTCAGCCAGGATGTCTGTGTTCCCCCAAAAGTTCTGCTCCCTCTGTTGAGGGAGATCGACCAGATCGGCCAGAAGTATCAGCTTTTGGTCATCACCTTTGGGCATTTGGGGGATGGCAACCTGCACGTGAATCTTATGAGCGATGGGAGCCGGGAGCTGATGAGACAAACGGAACTCGCCGTTGGAGATCTGTTCCGCACCGTGTTGGCCTTGGGCGGAACCATCTCGGGCGAACACGGTGTTGGCCTTACCAAGGCGCGATACCTTTCCTGGGAGTTCTCTCAAGAGACCATGGCCGCTCACCGGAAGATTAAAGCGACCTTTGACCCTAAGGGGATATTGAACCCCAACAAGATGTTCGGCACATCTGATATGTCGGCTTCGCCTGACCTGGAGGGCAAGAACCCTTCTGGTAACAGAGCAAAGGAGTAAGCAGTGAAGATGAATGACGATAGAGGACGGATCGTCAATAGGGTTTTGGCCCTGTTTGTGTTTGTGGTGGTGTTGGTGGTGTATGTGCGGACCATGGCGGCGTCGGTGTCTTTTTGGGATTGTGGTGAGTTTATAGCCTGTGCGCATATTTT
>LJUY01000062.1 GCA_001304015.1 candidate division Zixibacteria bacterium SM23_81
TTAGCCCGGAGGATAAGAGTTCCTCGTGAGGCTGTTGGTCAGTTTTCTATTGACAACGCATATTTTATTATATATAATGGCTTTTCAATTTTGGGAATAGGTGCTGAGAAGCTTTCCTGCTGGGTGAAGATTTCCTCCATATACCCATATGGGAGGAAACATACGGACGCTGTACTCGTATAAATTTTATGTCGCAACCGCGCGAACCATTTCGTTTTTATCCCGCATTTGTGGACCCACGTGCCTGGTTCGTCAACATCGTTGATCAGCAACTGTCATAAAAAATTGCCACAGAGGTAAGAAAAGGGGGTGGTTGTTATGCTGGTATGCAGTAACTAACCACTTTTTTGTTGTACTAAAAGAGGTTACCCGATTTAACAAAAGGGAGGATGACAATGAAACGGCTTATCATACTCACAGTGGCCTTTGTGCTCATGTTCGCCATGTCTTCTTTCGCCTTTGAGCCAGGGCTCACAGGATACGGCCTGAAGGCTGGGGTGAACATGGCTAACTTCAGCGGTGATGATGTTGACATTGAAGGTGCTGATAAAAAAATGAGACTTGGCTTTTCTGCTGGCGGTTTTGTCACATACAGTATCAGCGAGATGTTCGCTCTACAGCCCGAAGTTTTTTATACGATGAAAGGAGCGAAATACGAGGCGGAAGATGGAGACGTCACCTTCAAATATGATTACTTGGAAATACCAGTCTTGGCCAAGGTCACAATACCAACCGAGGGTAATATTGCGCCCAACTTGTTTATCGGTCCTGCGCTTGCTATTAATTTGAGTGCTAAAGCGAAGGCGGATGTGGATATAGGGGGTTATGAAGCTGGGGTGGAGTTAGATGTAAAAGACTGGACAAAGAGCACTGACTTCGGGTTAGTTTTCGGCGCCGGTGTCGATATCGGAATGCCTCACTCGGCAATCACGGTTGACGGCCGGTATGTTTTGGGACTGGCAACAACTCATGAGGCCGAAGAAGGAGAGGAAGAAGAGGACATAAAGAACGGAGTGATTTCATTCATGGTTGGATATACCTTCTAATCATGATGTTGCGCTCGCTCAAATCCGGGGTTGCCGATTCCCAAGGGCTCGGCAACCCTGGATCTTTAATCTCTTCTCCCTAAACTGAGCCTGCCGTCGGCATCTCGTTCACGCAGGGGAACGTCAGGGCGAAATCCAACGCAAGACAGTACCACCTTCAGGCGACCTCTCATTTGGTCGCTTTTTTTATATCTGGATGCGCAGCACCATTGATCTGCAGAGAGCTCTGATGCATTCAGTTCTGGAGAAAAGCCCCTTATGGGGGGATAAATAGAAGGGGGTTTTGCATTGAATATCCATTCTGCGCAGAGAGAGTGAATTCGAAATCAGGCTTAGCGGATATTTCGGAGCTAATAAAGAAATTTCTGTTGACAAACGCGATTAAAATAACTATAATGCCCAAGGATTTTTTTACTTACTAAAAAATCTTTAGGATACTATTCAAGGACCTTTGAAAACCATAAACGGTTTCAAAGTACATATTCACCTATCGCGAGGAAATGAGAAGTACCAAGACCAGAAGCAAACAAGTTCGCACCGCCCATAGGACAATATTTCTGCGGCTTCGAAAGTGCTGAAGCCGTCGCCTATTTGGTTTCGTAAAAAGGAGGGACGGGTCATGAAAAGCTTTTTGAGAGTACTCATAGGACTTTTAACCGTTCTTATGGCGGTTGAAACCGTTTTTGCTCAGACTGAAAAAGGAGATAAAGAGTTATCAATTGCAGCTTCATTCATGTCACGGAAAGAAGAGGGTGAAAGTGAAGCCTGGACCGCATTTAATATTCCGGTTCGTTTAGGATTTTTTGTAACCGAAAATGTGGAGGTAGAGCCAGAAATACTATTGACGAAATATGAGGAAGAAGATGCCGGCTATGTTCTCTCCGGGAATCTAGCTTACAATATTACTCTTTCAGATCCAGAGTCTAAGACAATGCCATTTTTCCTTGGTGGTTTCGGATTTTCCAATACCATCATATATTTGCCTAATTTCGCCTGGCCTGGCTCAGAAGATGAGACCTGGACTGTAGTGAATTTGGGAGGGGGTTTCAAATTCTTCATGGCAAAACAGGCTGCTCTCCGTTTTGAATATCGGTTTCAGCAATTCTCTGGTGACTGGGATTTTACTTACCATAATATATTCCTCGGTGTTTCAGCATTTTTTGAATAACCGATGCCTTAAGTTCTATGGCTTTAAGAAAATGTAGCTCCGGCTAAGTTCTTTATTTTACTCGCTTTGCCCAAGGGAAGTTTCTAGATGAAAGTCCGAGCTTGGTCGAGCAATTCATCCTACTAAGTGTCAACTAGGATTCTCTCCTCCCCAGAGAGCATTCACCGGTGGTTATTTACCTCTCTCCACCGGCCTACCTCGCCACCTTCAAAACCCCTTCCTCCCTCCTGACCGCTAGGTAGATGCCCCCCAGAACCATGACCCCGCCGACCAGCGTCAGCTCAGGCGGCACTTCACTAAAAACGAAATAAGCCAGCACCGAGGCCCCGATGGGCTCGCCCAGCAGGCTCACGCTGATGATATAGGCCCGTAAATATTTCAAGGCCCAGTTGAACATGGTGTGTCCCAAGTGAGTGGGGACCAGGGCCAGGAGGATTAGCCACAGGTAAGTCTGTCCGGGATATCCCGCCATCTTGACTCGAAAAGCCAGACAGCAGACTCCCAGCAGAACAGCCGCGGTGCTGTAGGCCAGGAAGATGTAGGGCAATAAAGGCAGCTCCTGGCGCACCTTGCGACCGGTGACCATGTACAGGGCGGCCAGCAGCCCCCCGGCCAGGGCAAGTCCGTTGCCGGTCAGGGTCTCGCGCCCCACCCGCAGGTCGCCTCCACCGATGATGAGGCTGCCCAGCAGAGCGATGACCACGGCAAGCAGAACGACCCTGGAGACCCTCTCTTTGATGCCGAAGTGGGACAGCAGGACGGCGAAGATCGACTGAGTGGACACCAGGATCATGGAGCTAGCCACGGAGGTGTAGGACAGGGACGCCACCCAGGTGCCCATGTGAATGCCGAGAAAAAGACCGGCCAGCACGGCTCGCATCAGAAGAGCCTTGCTCAAGCCGGTCAACTGGGTCCATCCGCGCCATGCTATCAAGGGCACAAGCACCAGGGAGGCCAGGGCCATCCGGTAAAAGGCCACCGCCAGCGGAGGGGCTTGACACAGCCGGATGAAGATGGCCGCGAAGGAGACGGCGGCGATACCCAGCCCAACAGCAAAATATGGGGGAATCCGAGGTGCCGATTCTTTCATTCCCAAGATCCCGGAATGGTTATATCCCCTCCCACCCGAACAGCCCTCTCCAACGTCTCGCCGCTGAGCTCATAGACCACCACCCGGGTCGGCTCCTCTAACCGAAATCCCGCTGCCAGCAGGAGCGGTGCCGAGCTCTCCGGCACCATGGAGATGAGTTCCCTGAATCCCAGACGCTCGGCGGCGATTCTGAACTGTCCGGCCAAAGCCGTTATAGTCCGATCATCTCCGTCTATAACGCCCAGAGCGGCCTTGGGCCCATGGCGCTGCTTCAGGAAAAGGGCCAGCCCGCTGATCTTTCCCAGGCTGCGGGCCACCAAAGCCCCTCCTTCAGCCACAACCCGCTCCACAAACGGGCGGTCTAGAGCCTTGAAGATCCAGCCCCAGGCGAAAAGCCCCTTCATCTGCCGGAAATTTGATGATTTTTCGAGAAGAGCCAGGATTTTATCCACGTCTTCCATCCCACCCTGAGCCTCGCGGGGGAGGTCACCCTTCTTGGACTGGGCCAATAACCGCCGGCACGGAAAGAGAAACCGAAAGCCGCCCTGTTCTCCCATATGCCTGCTGGCTTGATTGTCGAATACGGTGGAGAACCGAACGGTGGTTGGTTTCAGTTTTTTCACTATCTCCATAGCCCTCTGGTTCAGAGCCCAGGCGATCCCCTTGGACTGCTGGAGGGGGTCGACTCGCAACCCCTCCAGCCACACCTCTCCGGGCGCCAGCACCGTGACCTTATTCGTTCCCACAGTTCGGCCATCTAACTCGGCCACCAAGAGAGCCCCGAAAGGCTCTTCCAGCCACTGATCCCAGACTCGGGGGAGATAGTCGTGACCCTCCCAGATCTTGGCGCTGAAGGAGACGACGGCTTTTCGGTCTGAGGGCCGGGCCTCTCTGATGATTAATTTTCCCACAGGGGACTCCTCACCGAACGAATAGACTTGGACTCTCTTGTTTCACAGAAATTCACTTGCCTGGGGACGATATCGGAGGGGCGCACTGGCAGTCGATCCAATTGGCGTTCATCGACTCTCCCTTCTCAGAAGATGTCGTTCATGTAGGGTCGGGATTCGCGGAAGATCTCATGGGCCAGCTCCAGAGCTCGTGAATCGTGAATCTGCACCCGGCCAATGGCCACCGCCTCTTCGAAATTTAAATAGCCGCAGTAAATCTGGGTAAGGGTAAGGATGTCACAGGACAGGTCAACAGGATCCTGAGTTTCTTCCAACTTGCCTTGGCCATTGGACACGCTGAGGCGAAAAGTCCCTTTGTTCCAGGACGCCAGAGAGTCCTCGAGCTGGAAGACCATCTCTCCCCGGGCCTCTGGCCAGTAGTCCTTACTCTCCCAGGCCGATTTGAGGTCCACGATGCGAGCCATGAAGGAGGGCTTGATCCTGACCTCCATGCGGGGATTGTTCAGATAGCAGATGGTCAGATCGTCAATCGGGACGGTCAAAATAACCTTCTGGGCTTGAGAGCGGTGATTGAAAAGAAAGTTGAGAAGCCCGCAACGCGCCTCATGGTCCAATGCAATCAGTTCTCTCACCTGGACGGTCCGTTTGAACTCCCCGTGATCGACGATTTCGTAGATGATGTATCCTCGGATGTTCCCCCTGGATTGCCACAGGTAGGAGTGCCTTTTCCGCTCAGCCCCCATCATTACCCATTTCCGCCAGTATTGCTCATCCCGGACCAAGGAGCAGGTTCGCCCTTTAGAAAAGGTCTCGTATATTTCATTGATGATGGCGATCTTTTCGGGGCCTGCGGGCACCATTTCTCCCGGAGGCGTCGGGATTCCGGAGAGGGCTGATAGGTCAAGGGTATAGATCTTCCAATCTCCAGCATGTTCGTACCCAAACCTGCGGTAGTACTCGAAAGAGAAGGGGAAGAGAATGGAGATGGGAAATTCTCTCTGGCGCATCTCCTCGATACAGTGTTCCATGAGATGACGCACATACCCGCGACGTCGTTCCTCCGGAGGGGTGGCCACCCAGGCGATCCTACCCATGGGGATGGCTTTTTGGTTGAACCAAACCTTCCCGGGAAGGAGCTGCAAGCCCGACTTCATCTTACCATCGCGGAACAAAGCCCTGGTGGCAGACAGGTCCAGGTCATCTCCGAGATAATGCTTCACTTGGTTGGGAGCAAGCACGAAGGCTTGGGTGATAATCTCGCGGAAACGGCTCAGTTCTGCGCGCCGTATTTTTCGTATTTCCACACCGAGTTCCTTCTGTAGGTACTTCATCTCCAACGCATTCGCAGCGCGTGGTGACAGTGACCATCTTCTGAAGGCAAAAGGTGGCTGATGTGCCCAAGCACCTAGAACAGGTCACCTGGATAACTTTTGCCAGTGCAATGCTGGTGCTTTTCTCCGGACCATCTCTTTCCACTCATGTAAAAGAGAAAGGGACTTTTTGGCATTGTCCGCGTTGTAAATAAATGCTTTTTCTGGCATCATCTCCGCCAACAGCTCCGGCCTATGCTGCGAGGCCCATTCAATAAGAGGGTCGAGTATTTTCCCAATGGCTTGCTCCGTCTCGGGAGCCAGCTCTGCTCTCACAGACTGTATCAGACCGTTTCGGACCATAAAAGTTGCCATGTAGCGAGCTCTCTGAATGCCGGAAGCCTTGAGCCAATCGTTTGTCTCCTCCAACTGACACATCACCGAATCGCCCCTGGTTCTGAATTGGTCACAAGACATATGGATGTTCAGGACAAAATCATATTCTGTCAACTCTCGGACTTGCTTTTTGCCCTGAAGCGAAACTTGTCCAATTATCTCAAAGCTTGCATCTTCTGCGTACAAGGCCAGCACTCCATCCAGATCGTGATTATTGTAAGCCTCCTGGTAAGATTTGACGATGCTGGCAGGCTTCGGTGAACAGGATAGGGCAGCGAAGATCAACAAGGACAGAACGGAGAGAAAGACATCCCAGTTTCTCTTCTCTCTCATGGTGAACCACCTCCTTCTGTGATGAAGAGATCCTTAGCAGCCAACTTGAGCTCTCAAGGCCGCGGCCAACTTCTGATCAGCCCGAGGGAGGGCATAACGTTGGAGCTCGGGGATCTGAATCCACTTAAAGGCAGCACAGCCCAGGGGCCGAGGTCTCCCTTTCAGATAGGTGCAGTGAAAGGCATGCAGGGTGAACCGAAAATGTGAATAGCCATGCTTTAAGCTCATGAAGGGTTCCTCCACCCGAATGTGGATGCCCAGCTCCTCCCGGATCTCTCGACGCAGACATTGCTCTAGGGTCTCTTCCTTTTCCTGCTTGCCGCCGGGGAATTCCCACAGCCCACCCAGCAGTTTATCGTGTTGGCGCTGAGCGATGAGGAAGTGCTTCCCCCTCCAGATGATCCCAGCGGTGATATCAAAGTGAGGTCTGGGTGGGCGGGGGGTGAGGCGTGGCAGGCTTTCAGGATCCCCAGACGCATACCCCGCACAGAGAGCGGAGAGGGGACAGCGGGCACATTGTGGATTTGTGGAACGACAGATCAGGGCGCCGAGATCCATCAGGGCCTGATTGAAGGGGCCGGCCCATTTCGCTGGCTGCAAGGTTTTCGCCAAGTCTAGAAGGCGCTTGTGTTGAGCGCGGATTCGTGGATCACCCTGCAGCAGAAAGGCGCGACACAAAATCCGAATGGCGTTGCCATCTAGGACGGGCCAAGCCCCTTGGTAGGCAAAGCTTGCTACGGAAGCTGCTGTGTTGTAGCCCACGCCTGGCAGAGCTTGCAGGGTTGACAGCTCGGACGGGACCCGGCCCCCGTGTTCTGTGAGAATGATCTGAGCGGCCCGGTGAAGATTTCGAGCTCGAGCGTAATACCCCATACCTTCCCATAACTTAAGAACTCGATCCAGGGGAGCCTCCGCCAGAACCTTGAGCTCTGGAAAGGTCTCCAGAAAGCACGGATAATAACGCAGGACTCGCTCCACCTGGGTCTGTTGCAGCATGATCTCTGAGACCAAAATATGATAGGGATCCTGGGTATGTCGCCAGGGCAGATCTCGTCCATGTTCTTTATACCAGTCCAAGAGCCTGCGCGCAAACTGTCTGGCTACGCGGGAAGTGGGTATGATATCCAACTGTTTTTCTTCGATCATCTTCCCCAGCCCTTTGATCTCTGCAGACGCTTTCATCTTCACATATACAAATATGTGATTTTGTGACCAGAAATCAAGTCCAATTCAATTTTGGTGGTGTTTTTAAGCTCGTTTGGGAGACTTTTTATGGGCCAAGGAGCAGAAGACCGTTGAGCCGACAATGGTGGATTTGCAGAAGTCAAAGGCGTTTTTGCGAATACGAGGTTGAGCTTTCCCCGAAAAGAAAAAAATTTTTTGCTCTCGAAAAAAAGCTGTTGATTCTTGTGAAAGCATCTTATAATATAACCGAAGGCATTTGGCGTATCTCAAACCAGAAAGTCCTTTAATTCGTTGTAATGTAAGTTATTGTGCCCACCAGAACCCAAATGCCCAAGGAGCTTCTTCAAGGCTCGGTTTAGAAAAAGTTCCTGATGAATTTCTTCCCTTTTTGAGCCAACCAGCTTATTCCTTTTCCCATTTTACAAAACAAGGTAGGTTTGGCGTGTCCTTGGGTCGACTTCTCGACGGGGTCCAGACAATAGCCATTCTCTGCAATCAATGGGGAGATACCGGGAAGGGTAAGTTCTCAGATTACTTCGCATCCCAATGGGCGGATGTCATCGCTCGAGGAACTGGAGGAAACAATGCTGGTCACACCGTTGTGAACGATGGAAAAGAAAAAGTCTTTCGATCACTGCCAGCTGGGATCGCTTATGACCATCTGGGGAAAATAAATGTTCTGGGAAACGGCATGGTTCTCGACCTTCAGGTGTTATCTGAGGAACTCGATGAGCTCCAAAAAGAGGGCATGAGCTACAACAACCTTCTCATCAGCGAGGATGCGCACGTCGTTATGCCCTATCACATCTCCAGAGATAAGGCCTGGAACCAGACGCAGAAGGACGGAGGCATCGGTTCAACGGGAAATGGAATCGGCCCTTGTTATGCCGACAAAATCGCCCGGCGCGGAGTGAGGATAGGCGACTTATTTGACAAAGATCTCCTGGCAAATAAGATAAAAAGGGCATCGGCTTTTTACCCAGAACACAAATTGGACCTTGAGGAGGTCTTGAGTCGTATCTTACCTCTGGCGGAGAAAATAAGACCTCTGGTGAAGGATACGGTTGTTCACATGCAAGGCTTTCTGAAACGGGGGAAAAAGATCCTTCTGGAAGGTGCCCAAGGCTTGTTGCTCAGCATAGAACACGGAACGTATCCGTATGTGACCTCATCTGACTCTTCGCTTAACGGCACAGCCGCAGGAGTGGGCCTTTCGGCCAAGGTCGTCGATCTACCTCTGGGCACCATCAAATTCCCTTTCATGACCCGGGTCGGTGGTGGCCCCTTCCCCACGGAACTGGGTTCGACCACGGCAGAAGAGTACTGCGGAGGGGAGGGGATCACCAAGCTATTTGAGCTCAAGAAATATCGAATACCTTATGTGAAGAGGGATGGAGGGATTCACTACGATTGCCATCATCGGACAATTCTAAATTTGATGAATTCAAAAGATCCCTTCGAACAGGGCGTTGGGATCAGACTTGCGGCCTCTGAATACGGCGCCGTGACTGGCAGACCGCGAAGAATCGGTTGGACGGACGCCGTGGCCGCCAGGTATGCCATCGAGGCGAATGCCACCTTTAATATAATCTTGACCAAAACGGATGCTGTCGCGGGTGCCGAGCATTTTCGTGTCTGTTACGGGTATAAGCAGGGTCCATCTACATTAACCACCTTTCGCAGAGCCCCACAGTTCTTGAGAAGTGTGCGCCCATCTTATTCCCAGTATGAGGGATATGGAGACATCAATTCCCTCAGGGACGAGGCCAACCTGCCCCAGAGCCTGCGAGGTGCTATCGGGGATTTCGAGAAATTCACAGGATCTTCGGTCGCTATTGTCTCGGTGGGCCCCCAGCCCGATCAAACCATTGTGACAGGTGAGGCGGGAAGATGACCAGAGGCGAGTTCATCCGAAAAAAGGTTTCGGAGAATTTACAGCACGCGATGAAGGATGCCGAAATCCCTGAATTGGGTGGTGGAAAGAGAGGGAAGGTGCGGCATGTCTACAGCGCTGCAGATGCTCATGGCGAGGACATATTGATCATCTCGACATCTGATCGGGTCTCCGCCTTTGACGTTGTTCTAGATCGAGCCATCCCCTACAAAGGGGCTATTCTCAATGCCATTGCCAAATGGTCATTCGATCAGACACAAGACATCATCCCCAACGCTTTGCTCCGAATGCCCTGTTCGCACATCATGATACAAAAGGAGCTGGTGAACATAGGATTTGAGTGCGTGATGCGCGGATACATGTGGGGCAGCTTGGCCACAGATTATGAAAAGGGAATGAGAGAAAAGTGCGGCCTCCCTTTGATGGAAGGGCTGTTAAGATATCAAAAACTGGCACCGCCCCTGTTCACGCCGACCACGAAAGCCCGGAGGGGACATGATCGCGATGTGACTTTTGAGGAAATGGCGGTTTCCCTCCAGCAAACTCTCAACCCCCAGGGATCCGCTGTGAATGGTTGGATCCTGGCCCGAAAGGTAAGGGAGATCTCCCATCTGCTCTATCGACGAGGAGAACAGCTGGCTCGCAAGGTGGGATTGACCCTGGTGGATACGAAATACGAGTTCGGCCTAGACAGCTCGGGAAACCTGTATTTGATCGACGAAATTCATACGCCGGATTCCTCACGATACGTGGTCTTTTCTGAGTGGAAACAAAAGTGGTCTGGCATCCAGACAACTATGGAAAGCGGAAAGTGGCCCAATGTGACCCAATTGCTGCAGGATCACCCAGAGTTCAAGGTCCAGGAGTTATCGAAACAGCTGGTCAGAGACCTGCTCATCGAGCGTGGCTATGACCCGAATTCAGGAGGCAGCGTTACCCTGCGCGATGAAGATGTCGTTGAGACCTCCGCCAGATACATCGAGCTGTACGAACGGCTGACCAGGCATGAGTTTGACTTTAAGGTCGATGTTCCTGATGGCAACGGCATCACCGCAACGGACGCCTCCCGTCCATAAGGACAGAACACATGATCAAAATTGTCGATTGTGGCAGCCAATTGACCCAGAACATCGCCAGAAGAGTTCGTGAGCTGGGAGTTTTTGCGGAGATCGTGCCCTTTCATACCAGCACAAGAGAGATCTTGAAGGATGGCTTGGAGGGGGTCATCATCTCCGGCGGACCCTTCAGTGTCCATGACGAAGGCGCTCCCATGTATGAGAGACAGATCTTGACCGCCGGGCTTCCCGTCCTGGGCATCTGCTACGGACAACAATCGCTGGCCCATCTTTTGGACGGGAAAGTGGTGTCCGCGGAAAATCGGGAGTACGGGGAGACTCAGATTCACATTCACAAGGAGAGTCGACTTTTTGAGGGAATACCCCGGGCGGAGTTTCGAGTTTGGATGAGTCACGGAGATGTGGTCCAGGGAGTCCCCGAGGGTTTTCGGGTCATCGCAAAATCGAAAAACAACCATATCGCTGCCATCCAGAAAGACCATATCTACGCGGTACAATTTCATCCAGAGGTTGATCATACCGAGTACGGAAGGAGCATGTTAGACAATTTTCTGAAAGTTTGTAATGCCCGTAGGGATTGGGAGCCGGAGAGAGAATATGACCGCATCGTGTCTGAGACGACAGAAAAGATAGGCGCAAAGGCAGGAGTTGGTGGTATAAGCGGCGGGGTAGATTCATCAACCCTCTCGGTTCTGTTGCGAAAGATCGCGGGAAGGCGGTATCATCCCATATTCGTCGATAATGGCCTGCTGAGGCTCAACGAGGTTGAACAGGTCAAGGCCAGCCTGGAACCCTTTGATTTGGGCGTCACATATATCGATGCTCAGGCGAGGTTTCTTTCAAAATTAAGGGGTGTCGCCGATCCCGATGAAAAGAGAAAGATCATCGGCCACGAGTTCATCCGTGTTTTTGAGGAACAGGCCCGAGATATTCCTCAGACGAAATACCTGGCCCAAGGAACCCTTTACCCGGACGTCATCGAAAGCGTTCCCGTGTATGGAGCTTCGTCCAAAATCAAAAGACACCACAATGTGGGCGGTCTCCCAGAGGACATGAAACTGGAGGTCGTGGAACCCTTTCGGCGCCTGTTTAAGGACGAGGTCAGGGCCATAGCGGAAAGCAAGTTGGGTTTGCCAAAGGAAATCGTCTGGCGGCATCCATTTCCGGGCCCGGGGCTGGCCGTGCGGATCGTTGGAGAAGTCACGGAGCAGAAATTGTCTATTCTCAGAAAGGCCGATGCCATATTTATCGAAGAGCTAAAGAAAATGGGCATCTATTATAAATTAAGTCAGGCGTTTGCCGTACTGACCAATGTCAGCTCCGTGGGGGTTATGGGGGATGAACAGACCTATCAGGGCGTCATTGCGCTGCGTGCGGTGACCACCAGCGACTTCATGACCTCTGATTGGTATGACTTTCCAAAAGAACAGATGACCCACATCGCCAATCGAATGATCAATGAGGTCAACGGTGTCAATCGGGTCGTTTACGATGTCAGCCAAAAGCCGCCCAGCACCATCGAATGGGAATGACATGGCCAATCCGAATATCCTGTCGGCAAGATACGCCACCCCGGAGATTAACGAGATCTTCTCGCCTCAGGGCAAGATAGTGGCAGAAAGAGATCTCTGGATCGCGGTGATGAAGGCGCAACGGGAGCTGGGCGTCGATATTCCGGCAGAGGTTATCGAGAAATATGAGGCCGCCAGATTAAACGTGAATATGGGGCTGATCGCCTCCATCGAGAGAAAAACGAAACACGATATCAAGGCCAGGATTGAGGCTTTTATACAGGCCGCAGACACGGGAGAGCACATTCACAAGGGCATGACCAGCAGAGATCTGACAGACAATGTGGAGCAGATGCAGATTCTTCGGGCATCGAAGATCGTCTTTGGAAAGTATGTTTCGGTCTTGAGGCATTTTCTGGACAAAGCCCACCAGTATCGGGACATCATTCTGGCTGGGAGAACACATCATCAGCCGGCCCAACCCACTCTTTTGGGCAGAAGGATAGCCATGTGGGCGGAAGAGCTGTATCACCATCTGGAAACCTACGAAGCCTTCATAGAGAGCTATCCCCTGCGGGGTGTGAAAGGCCCGGTGGGAACCCAGCTGGATATGTTGGCCCTTTTGGGAAGTGGAGACAAAGTCATCAGGTTAGAGGATATGGTGGCCAAGCAGCTCGGCTTTGGGCGTGTTCTCGAAGCGCCCGGCCAGGTATACCCCAGATCCATGGATTATGCTCTCCTGGTCAGCCTGGCCGCTTTGGGCTCGGCATGTGAGAATTTCGCCAAGGGCATGCGGTTGATGTCGGGATTCGAGTTGGTGACGGAGGGTTTTGGGGAAGGGCAGGTGGGCTCCAGTGCCATGCCCCACAAGATGAACACCAGGAATTGCGAGAGAATCTGTGGATTCGCCGAGCTGCTGAAGATGTACGCCGATGGCGCATCACGGCTGGCTGGCGACCAATGGGAGGAAGGGGATGTGTCCTGTTCCGTGGTCAGAAGGGCCATCATTCCCGATGCCTTTTACGTATCGGATGGATTGTGCGAGACGACCTTGACCGTCCTGAACGAGATGGGTCCTTATCCAGTTATGCTGGAGGCAGAGGTGGACAGATATCTGCCCTTTCTGGCCACAACAGAGATCCTCAACGCTGCGGTAGTAGCGGGAATGGGTCGGGAGGCGGCCCACGAGATCATCAGGCAGCACGCGATTTCGGAGGCTCTGCGAATGAGACGAGAGGGGAAACCGCCCCGTCTGGCAGAGAAACTTGCCCAAGCCCCAGTTTTTAAAAAGGCGGGCATCACCGAGGAGAAAATAGAATCCCTGCTCCAGGACAAAAAGCATTTCGTGGGCAATGCGCAGCGGCAAATTGCAGCCGTCGTCAAAAAGGGTCGCGAGTTGATCGGGAAGTACGAAGCTCAGTCAAAATATGAGCCGCAAGGCATTCTCTGACCCGAATTGTTTGTGGAAGGCGCCCGAGCCTTTAGCAGAAGCTGATGTCGTCCACAATATATCCTCTACGGAAGTCGGTTAACGGTATCGAGGCTCGTAACGGCATTCGTGTGTCGTCTATCGTCAATCGAATGAAAATAATCATGAACAAGGCGACTACGACATTCGCTATGCGATAAACGACGGACGTAACGAGCTTCGAAACCGCCAAACGATTGACGAGTCATTTATCCCTGATGGGCACAAAGCAACTTTATGAATCGATTAGGCTAAGAGAGGAAACATGAGCAGTCCAACTAGAAGGCACAACTCAGGGGATTACGAAAAAAGAGAACAGAAGGCCATCCACAACGGGAAGCGGGCTCTCTCCAAGGCGCCATGGCTGTTTAACAGAACCCCAGCCCGTTCAAAGAACTTTTTCTTCCAGCTCAAAGAAAACGACGCCGTTCATCCGGGCTATTACGCCGTGCATTGTGTGGATGGTGTGGGAACGAAATTGTTCCTCAGCGCCTGGTCCAGCAACTATTCCCTGCAGCCCATCGACGCCATCGCCATGAGCGCCAACGATCTGGCCACGGCGATTCACGCCCTGCCGGACACCGTGGATCTGTACTTCGCCGTTCAACATGGCGTTGAAGAGCATCATATGGAAGAGATCATGGGAGGGTTCGTCGATGCGCTGGAGAAGATTCGCATTCCAGGCGCTCCCTTCGGTCCCAATATGGGAAAAATAGAAACCGCCTCTCACGACGAGATGGTCTCCCTGGGCGTGCCCGGCAAAGGCTGGGATGTGGGCGTCGTGGTCACCGGTTATATCCCCAAAGAGAAGGTTCCCAAACTGGATCCCCAACCGGGCCATTTCATCGTTGGTGTGGCGTCAAGCGGGGCGCACAGCAATGGGTATACCAGTGCCAGGCATGTTCTCTTTGGGCCAGATGTGGAATATCGGGAGGAATGGAAAAGCCAATATCGGGGCAGGTTCCAATTTGATGACCGGCCCGCCGTGTTAGAGGGTCTCACCGTGATGGAGGCCCTCCAAGTGCCCACGGCCATTTATCTGGCCGACGCGGCCGCCATCGGAGAGGCATTCGACGACCGAGACCTCTATGGTGTCAACATCACGGGCAACGGATTGGCCAATTTCAATCGCGCCGGCCAGGGAGTTTCCTTTGAGATCACCGAGCCTTTGGAGCCCCTGCCTATACACAAGCTGCTCATCCAGGAATCGGGATGGAGCCCCCAGGAGGCGTATGGGAAGCAGAACATGGGCATGGGCTTCGCCTACCTGGTCCCCTCCCTGGAAATGGCCGAGGGCGTTGTGGAAATCCTTCGCCAGAGAGGCGAAAACAGGGCCAGGATCGTGGGCGAAGTGCGCAAGAATGAGGGAAAAACCCTGCGTACCACCATTCATAAGCCATATGAAGGACCACCTGTGGACTTCGTGGGGTATTGAAAGCCGGTGATCGGTAATCGGTAATCGTTGATCGTGAAAACCTAAGGCACAAAAACTCAATCGTTTGATTTTATCGATTAAAGATTGCCGGGGATCGGGAATCGTGAAAGCATAGGTTTCAAGGGACCTCACTCCACCCCCAGATTCAGCGAGTTGGTTCCTAGAAAATAATCAAGCGTGACAACTAAAGACTGTCATTCCCGCGGAGCTTGTCCCCGTGAAGCTTGTCCTCGCGAAAGCGGGGAGCGGGGGCGGGAATCCAGAGACTTTTGTTGGTGGTGTCAGGTCGACGTGCCTGATGATGTATAAAGTGAGTTAGCCGCAACCGAAGCTTTGCTTGAGTGACTCCGGGAGAGACTTGTGCAAATCATTGATTTCCCCGCTGACGACACAAAGGTAATTCACCATACGGCAGCCATGCTGGTGAAAGGATTCAAAGATCATTGGCCCGATGCATGGCCCGATCTGGATGCCGCCCTGGACGAAGTGCAAAAATCATTTGGGGCGGGTAGGATTAATCGCATCGCCATTGATGATAACGGTGCCGTCTTGGGGTGGGTTGGTGCGACTAGACAATACCATGGAAACTCTTGGGAATTGCACCCCATGGTTGTGAAGTTGGAGCATAGAGGAAAAGGTATCGGACGCGCCCTTGTTGCAGATCTTGAAGTACAAGTCAGGAAGCAGGGCGGCATTACCATCTATTTGGGCACCGATGACGAAGACCATATGACCAGTCTTGGGAATACAGATCTTTATCCTCATGTAGTGGAACACATCATCAATATCAGGAACTTAAGCCGGCACCCCTACG
>LJUY01000063.1 GCA_001304015.1 candidate division Zixibacteria bacterium SM23_81
CGCGGGCAGCGATGAGGACTCTGGCCATCTCTATGCACAACATGGCGATATTCGTGACTCAGCGCTGGTGCACATCACCGATGTCACCACCATTGCTCTATTTCCAAATCCCGTCATCCTGGAGGTGGGACAACAACAAACCATCTTTCCAGAGGCCAGGGATTCATATGGCAACCTGATATCCCTGTCTGCCACCGATTATCAGTGGTCTGTCACTGGCGGAGTGGGAGAAATTACCACGGCAGGTATCTTCACTGCCACACAGTCGGGAGAGGGATTCATCATCGCAGCATACAATTCCGTATCGGGCAGCACAGCCGTCTCGGTGGGCATCCCAACGGATGTCATTGTCGTTCGAGTGAATTTATCGGAGTGTAGCCTCACCGTCGATAGCTCGGTGGCCATCTCACCCCCGACTTCAGGCAGGCTTCATTACAGCCTCACCACGGGGGGAACCAGTGCTCTGTACCTCGAGGGTTCTGTTCCCATTTCTGGAACCCCAAGTACCATTGGACTTCACGTCTATGGTGATGGCAAGGGACACTGGCTAAGGGGGGAATTTGAGGATGTTGATGCAGAAAAATTCTTATTGGACTTCACGACAGCAACTCCCGGGATAGATTGGACCAATACGTGGAGATACCTCGAGGTTCCCCTGGATGAAGCCATCCCGCATTGGGGAAATCCCTCGGCCGTTCTCACTTTCCCCATTACGTGGAAGAGGATCTAT
The DNA here is from genome assembly GCA_001304015.1 of candidate division Zixibacteria bacterium SM23_81. Classification (GTDB taxonomy): domain Bacteria; phylum SM23-81; class SM23-81; order SM23-81; family SM23-81; genus SM23-81. Next base: position 731 of record LJUY01000063.1, read on the forward strand.
TTGGCTGAAACGGACGAGGCTCAGAAGGACTCTGGCACGGTATTTTTGGACGATTTCACCGCCAGCTTCATCATCACAGATGTCGACCAGAACGAAAAAAATCCCATACCAGATCACTTCAGATTGGAGCAAAATTATCCCAACCCTTTTAATCCAACGACCCAAATATCCTTCGTGTTGCCTCAACGAGAGCACGTCAACCTAGAAGTGTACAATATACTGGGACAACGCGTCACAACCCTTTTGAACAAAGAGATGCCCCCCGGACAGCACGCCGTGCAATTTGATGCCGGTGAGCTGGCCAGTGGTATTTACCTGTACAGGTTAAAGGTCGGAGATTTTCAGGAGACAAGGAGGATGGTGTTCCTGAAATAAATAGTTGAGCGAGTTTTGTGACTTCAGAGAGTTCAGAGAGTTGAGAGAGTTTGGAAAGTTCGAGACTAGAGACCCAAGACTGGAGACTCGTGAAAAACCAAATATCCACACTCCTCCGTAGGTGGCGTCGGGTCACCGCACCCGACGCCCTGCGAGGATAGTGCAAATTCCCCGTCTGGTGAGGCCACCCGAGAGCACGGAAAATAATCGGGGATCGGGCATCGTGAATCGTGAAAATCCTAGACTCGAGATTCGCGACTCGTGGATGACCTGCCAACTGCTACTCGTCTTTCACTGCATACTGCCTACTGGAGTGGCTGGGGGACGGGATTGCCATTGCCACTGCTTACTGCCTACTATGTGGATAGAGATTAGAGACTGGAGACTCCTGACAAGCCATATAATCCTGTCATTCTGAGGCCGCGTTTCACGGGGCTTGTGCTGCGTACTTTACCTCGCTGAAGATATACGCCCGGCGAAGGATCGAGGTCATCCTGTGGCCGAAGAATCTCAGGCTATTGGTTCCAAAAAAGCCCGCCAGAAAACACTTTGCTGCACCTGTATCTCTTAAAGGTCGAAGACTAGGCTAAGATTGTCCCACCGATATGTTACGGTATGCCTGAAGGAGACAGGAAAAAGATAAGCCCTTCCGTTGTTAGGAGGGCTTTTTCATACATTCACTTTGTGGCCCGCAGAGACTATTGCCTTTGCGAACAGGGCCGGAGATAGTGAACAGGAGGCATTAGGCGGCAGCTGGAAGCTGGTTTATGTTTTGGAAGCTAGTATGGAAGCTAGAGGCTGGATACTGGAAACTGGACAATACCGTCTTTTCCTATAGCCTTTATCCAGGATCGGTCTCCCGTTTCACGACTCTCGAGTCTCGAATTTTCAAGGATCAATCAACTTCTTGAATAATTCGGGCTGGAAGAGACAAGGCCAGGAGGCATCCAGAAATCCCTTGATTTCCCGGCCATGAGGGACTACATTGTTTATGCTAAGTCTCTGTGAAACTTGCCTGATGGAGCGTCAAAGGAGGATAGAGCAACATGGTTCCAAAAAACGAATGGGAGGAGTTCTTCGACGGACACGCTCCGGTGTATATGCAGAATCCCTTTACACAAAACACCTTGGGGGAGGTCGATTTCATTCTGGAAGAGCTTAAGCTTCCTAAGAATAGCCGTATCCTGGATATGGGCTGTGGCACCGGCCGCCACGCCGTGGAGCTGGCCAGGCGGGGATATCGGGTAACCGGCGTGGACATCTCCTCCGGGATGTTGGCCAAGGCCGAGAAGGCAGCCAGGAAAGCCGGTGTTGAGGTCGAATGGACACACGCCGATGCGACTACGTTCCGCTCCGCCAAACATTTCGATGCTGCCATCTGTCTGTGCGAAGGGGCATTTGGTCTCATAGGACCCAAAGAGAATCCCTGCGACCACGATCTGGCCATCCTCCGTAACATCTACAAGGCCCTCAAGCCGGGAACCAGATTCATTTTAACCGCACTCAACGGATGTCGACTGATTCGCAAGTTCAACCCAGAGGACATAAAGCAGGGTCGATTCGATCCGCTGACCATGATAGAGGTTTCTACCATGGAATACGATGCCGCTGAGGGCAAACAGACCGTGACGGTTAGAGAAGGCGGGCATGTGCCCTCCGAGCTGGTGTTTCTTCTCCGCCAGGCGGGATTCTCTGTGGAACATATCGGAGGGGGAACCGCTGGCAACTGGGGGCGGCGGCCGCTGGACCTGGACGAAATCGAGATGATGGTCATCGCCAGGAAGGAAAAGCAGCTCGGTTCGCGTTGATTTCTGGCAGCTTCTGAATGATTGATGTGAAACAGCGCCGTAGATCGGAGGAAAGTGAAGACTTGATTTCCTTTCTGTCGAAAATCAACATCACAATCGAAATTACTGCCTATGAATGAAACTGTCCCATATCTTGGACAAACCCTATCTCTTCTAACCGCTGTGATCTGGGCATTTGCGGTCATCCTGTTCAAGAAGAGCGGCGAAACGGTCCATCCCATCGCCTTGAATCTGTTTAAGAACCTACTGGCTATAGTCCTCTTCCTGCCCACACTTTGGATGGCTGGTGAACCGCTGGTCCGTCAGATCCCTGGTAGTGAGTATCTGCTCTTTATATTCAGTGGCATCCTCGGCATAGCAATCGGCGATACATGTTTTTTCAAAAGCCTAAACCGGCTGGGGGCGGGTTGGTCCGCCATTGTCGCCTGCATGTATAGCCCTTTTATGATTGGCATGTCTTTCATTTGCCTGGGAGAGAAGCTCACTCCTGTGCAAGTGGCCGGCGTGCTTCTGATCCTCTCCTCCGTATTATTAACCATCCACTTAAAAGGGAGTGAACGCATAAAACGGAACGACCTTTTGTGGGGAATCTTTTGGGGAGTGATAGCCACGGCGGTCATGGCCATCGGTGTCGTGATGATTAAGCCATTACTCGAAGAAGCTCCTTTGCTATGGGCAGTTGAGGTGCGTCTTGTGGGCGGCTTTGTGAGCCTCGCTCTCATTACCCTATTGTTTCCCTCGGGTCGGAGAGCCATTACCACGCTCTTCTCGATACGCAGCTGGACCTACACGGTCACTGGATCCTTCATGGGTGCATATCTGGCAATGCTCGCCTGGCTGGGAGGCATGAAATTCACCCAAGTATCATTGGCCTCGGCACTGAACCAGACCAGCACCATCTTCATCTTCGTTTTCGCGGCCGTCTTCCTGCACGAGCCCATCACCCTGCGGCGCACCACGGCAATTCTTCTTGCCGTATGCGGAGCGTTGCTGATTTTTCTCGGATAAGCGGTCACGAAAAACCCGCCAAAAGAGACTTTCAAGTCGCACACCACCCCACACCGGCAAATCCCCAAGAATAACCTCTTGACTTCAACCCAAATGGCAGTTAAATTAAGTGATAGTCCACCTGTTTGCCCCTCCGGCGTGGGTTATTCGAGACTCAGCGCATCCCGCCCATGGAAAGAAGATCGCCTCAGACATTGGGGGAGTGGGCAAACAAAAAAGGCAGGATTCCTAGTTGGGCGTATTGCCATAAGTCATTGGAAAAAGGAATACCGCGAGAGTGGCGGAACTGGCAGACGCGCTGGATTTAGGATCCAGTAGGGCGACCTATGGGGGTTCGAGTCCCCCCTCTCGCACCAAATTGGGCCAAACTGTGAGGGTAAACTTGAAAGTCAAGGTCACGGAACCAAAATCCTGGCAAAGAGTTCTAGAAATAGAGGTGCCAGTAGATACATTGAACGATCACATCGATTCTGCCTATAAAGAGTATCAACAGAAGACCGTTCTCCCTGGATTTCGCAAGGGAAAAGTACCCCTTTCCCTTCTCAAGGCGAGGTTTTCTGATACCATCGAGCAAACGGCCCTCCAGGAGCTCATCCCCAGGGTCTGGGAGGAGGCTCGGCAACAGCAACAGATCGATCCCATCTCCCAGCCGGTGGTCAGCGAGTTGGAGTTCAAGCCGGGCCAGCCACTGAAGTTCAAAGCCTCTGTTGAGGTCCGGCCGGAAATCAACCTAACCGAGTATACTGATCTCAGGGCGACGGAAAGGGAAATCCGCATCAGCGAAGAGGATGTGCAGCAGAGCCTGGAGGCTCTGCAGGATCGTCACGCCACAATCGCCCCATCCGATAGTGAGGCCAGGGAGACGGATATCGTTATCGTCGACTTCTGGAGAGTCGATCGAAGTGGCATCCCCATCGTTGGCCAGAAGAGCACTAATTACCCCATCGATCTGAGCTCCCCCAACGTCTTCCAGGAGTACAAACAGGCCCTGGTAGGTGCCTCCGTCGGTGACCAAAAGCGTGTCAGTGTGGCTTACCCTGCCGACCATCCTCAAAAGGATTTGGCCGGACAAGAGGTTTCCTTCTTGTTGAAAGTGAACGAGATTAAGAAGAAAACTCTTCCACCTCTGGACGACGAGTTCGCCAGGGCCGCCGGCGACTTTGCCACCTTGAAGACCCTTCAGGAGGCAATTCGCAAGAACTTGGAGCAGCAAGAGAAGCAAAGGGCCAGGAGGGAAGTGGAGGAGCAGATTATCGATCAAATCATCGAGAAAAATCCCTTCGATGTGCCGGAGTCCCTTGTGGCTGGTTATATCGAGACGCTGATCTCTGATCTTCATCCCGATCAGAAAAAAGAAGAGCATCTCGATCAGCTGAGAAAATCCTATCGCCCCCTGGCTATTCGTTACGTAAGACGGTGGTTCATCCTGGAGGAGATTCGAAAAAAGGAGGGCATCAAGGTCACCGAAAACGAATTGAGGGCCAAGGTGCTGGCACTGGCCAAAGCTCGGGGCGCCGATGAGGAAAAACTGCTTCAAAACCTGACGGATTCTGGTCAACTCCAGAACATGCGCCGCAACTTGGAAGAGGAAAAAACCCTGAGTTTCATCGTCAGCAAGGCCAAGATTGAGACCGTCCCGCCAAATTCAGGGACTGATCCTAATCCCGGCCCTGCCGGAAAAACTATTATCACTGGAAGATAATCGGGGGTTCTCAAATGAGCTTAATTCCCATCGTGGTAGAACAGAGCGCACGGGGAGAACGCGCCTACGATATCTTTTCACGGCTCTTAAAGGATCGCATCATCTTTATCGGCAACATCATCAACGACGTCGTTGCCAACTTGGTCATCGCCCAGATGCTCTTTTTAGAGGCGGAGGATCCTGACAAAGACATATTCCTCTACATCAACACTCCGGGCGGAAACGTTTCCTCAGGGCTGGCCATCTACGACACCATTCAGTACATCAGACCAGACGTGGCGACCATCTGCATGGGTCAAGCGGCCAGCATGGGAGCTTTGCTTCTGGGCGCGGGTGCGAAAGGCAAGCGTTCGGCTCTGCCACACTCGCGCATCATGATCCATCAGCCCTGGGGAGGCGTACAGGGGCAGGTGGCCGACATCGAGATTCATGCCAAAGAACTGATTGTGCTCAGGAAGCGGATGAACGAGATCCTGGCCAAACACACCGGGCAGCCTTTGAAGAAGATCCAACAGGATACGGACCGTAACTTCTTTATGTCCCCCGAGGAAGCTCAACAATACGGCATCATCGACGAGGTCATCGAGAAGAAACAGTGAGACAATATAGCATCGTCGGTTACCAGGGGCTTGCGTTGTCCGCTGACGCGACGGCCCCTTTCTCATTCTTGCATCTGGTGAGGTCACCATGACATCACATAAAGAAGAGCCGAAATGCTCCTTCTGCGGCAAACTCCAGAGCGAGGTGGAGCGGTTGATCTCCAGCCACTCCGTCCACATCTGCGCTCATTGTGTGCGTATTTGTGGCCAGCTTCTCCAAGCTGAGGCAAAAGCTGCGATACCCGAGAGGCCTCTGCCCACCCCTCGCGAGATCCACGCAGCCCTGGACGATTATGTCATCGACCAAGAACGGGCCAAAAAGACTTTGGCAGTAGCCGTCTACAATCACTACAAACGCATAAACTACCAGCCCGAAGCCGACTCCGTGGAGTTGGAGAAAAGTAACATCTTGCTTATCGGCCCAACGGGAACGGGAAAAACACTGCTGGCCCAGACCCTGGCCAAATCGCTGCACGTCCCTTTCTCCATCTCCGATGCCACGGTTCTCACCGAGGCGGGATACGTTGGAGAGGATGTGGAGAATATCTTGGTCCGACTGATACAGGCTGCCGACTATGATATCGCCAGGGCTGAGCGAGGAATTATCTACATCGACGAAATAGACAAGATCTCCCGGCGCGACGCCAATCCGTCCATCACTCGCGACGTCTCTGGAGAGGGTGTCCAGCAAGCCCTTCTCAAAATCCTGGAAGGCACTCTGGCCCACGTTCCTCCTAAAGGAGGTCGAAAACATCCAGAGCAATTCTTGATTCAGATCAACACCAAGAAAATCCTCTTCATCTGTGGTGGAACCTTTGATGGTCTGGAGAAAATCATCGAACATCGTCTCGATAGAAAAACCATGGGCTTCGGCGCTCCCATCAGGAGTAAGCGGGAAAAGAAGGGAATTGGTGAGGTGTTCTGCCAGGTTCAGACCGATGATCTTCTCAAATACGGCTTCATTCCGGAGCTCATTGGCCGCCTGCCTGTTGTGGCTACCCTGGATGAGCTGGACGAAGGGGCTTTGTTGGATATTCTCGTTCAACCAAAAAATGCCATCACCAAACAATATCAGAAGTACTTCGAGATGGAAGGAGTCCAGTTGAACTTCGCCCCCGAGGCTCTGAAGGCTGTGGTTAAAATTGCTCTCAAACGAGGAACCGGGGCCAGAGGCCTCCGTTCCGCGATGGAGGAGGCCATGCTGGATGTCATGTACCATTTGCCATCCAAGTCCAACATTAAGGAATGTTTCATCTCTCCAGAAGTTATCACCGAAGGGGCTCAGCCTGTGTTCGTCAAGGCCTCCGCCAGACGACGGCAGGCCCGCTGACACCCATAAAACCTGGGCGAATCTGACATGATTACAATCCAAAGAGAAGAAGAAATCATAGAGCTCCATGAAAAGCTCCCCATCCTGCCCCTGCGGGATGTGGTCATCTTTCCCTACATGATCTTTCCTTTATTGGTGGGGCGCCAGATTTCCATCACCGCGTTGCAAGAGGCGATGATGCTCGACCGACAAATCCTTTTGTGTACCCAAAAGAACCCAACTGTGGAGATCCCCGGCAAGCAAGACCTGTATCGAGTCGGCATTGTAGCCCGGGTTCTCCAGATACTCCGCCTGCCCAATGAGACCATAAAAATCCTCATAGAGGGTCTGGTGAGAGCCAAGATCAGAAGGTTTTTTTCCAGCAAGGGATATCTTCAGGCCAGAATCGTCCCCATGAGTGAGAAACAGATGGAAAACGATGTAGAGACTCAAGCTCTGATTAGAAGCGCTCTCACTCAATTCACCGATTACGTCAAGTTGAACCACAGGATTCCCGATGAGGTTCTTCTCTCTATCGGGAATATTCAAAATCCCTTCCGTCTGGCCGACACCCTCTCCGCTCATATTATCCAGAGCCCCGAGATGAAACAAAAAATATTGCAGGCGGAAAACCTCCCAGAGCGCTTCATCGAGATCACCAAAATCCTGGCGGCCGAAAAACAGATCTTGGAGATCGAGGAGAAGATCGATGGACAGGTTCGAAGCCAGCTGGAAAAAGGCCAGCGAGAATATTATCTACAGCAGCAGATGAAGGCCATCAAGGCTGAGCTGGGTGAGGAGGAGGAGACAGCGGAGAGTGCTGAATATGCTCGCAAGATCCGAGAAGCCAAGATGTCCCCGGAATCTGAGGAGAAAGCTCTTGCTGAGTTGAAAAAATTGAAGAAGATGCACCCTACCTCTCCGGAATCGACGGTGGTGCGCAATTACCTCGACTGGCTGATTTCCCTTCCCTGGCAGAAAAGGACACAGGATAAATTGAATATCCCTGAGGCGGAATCCATTCTGGAAGAGGATCATTATGGTCTGAAAAAACCCAAGGAAAGGATCGTTGAGCATTTGGCGGTGATGAAGCTTTCCAATCAGGTACGCGGCCCCATCCTTTGCTTCGTAGGCCCTCCTGGAGTGGGCAAAACCTCATTGGGAAAATCTGTGGCCAGGGCGCTGGGCAGAAATTTCGTGCGGATTTCACTGGGGGGGGTTCGGGACGAAGCTGAGATCCGGGGGCATCGTCGAACCTACATCGGATCGATGCCGGGCAAGATCATTCAGTGCATTAAGAAGGCTAAGACGAAGAACCCCGTTTTCCTCCTCGATGAGGTGGACAAGATGAGCGTGGACTTTCGCGGCGACCCATCAGCGGCTCTTTTAGAGGTGTTGGACCCGGATCAAAACAACACTTTTAACGACCATTACCTCGAGGTGGACTTCGACCTCTCGGAGGTCTTCTTCATCACCACAGCGAATACACTGCCGTCCATACCCCTGCCCCTCCAGGACCGGATGGAAATCATCCGGCTTCCGGGATACCTGGAGTTCGAGAAACTTAATATCGCCAAGGGATTTCTCATCCCCAAACAGCTGAAACAAAATGGTCTAGATTCTAAGACCCTCAGTTTCAGCGATGGGGCGTTGTCCGCCATCGTCGGCCAATATACCCGCGAGGCGGGTGTCAGAAATTTAGAGCGAGAGATCGCCACCATCTGCCGTAAGGTGGCGAAAGAGGTAGTGAGCAAGAAGATCAAGAAACCCGTGAAGATCACCAAGAACAATCTGGCCGCCTACCTGGGGGCCCCCCGGTATTTGGAATGGGAGCTGGAATCCCAAGATGCCGTGGGTTCGGCCACAGGCCTGGCTTGGACGGAGGTGGGAGGCCAAATTCTCACCGTAGAGGTCATCTTGCTCCGAGGAAAAGGCAACCTTATCCTCACCGGAAAGCTGGGCGAGGTGATGAAGGAATCGGGGGAGGCCGCCCTTAGCTATGCGCGTTCTCGGGCCAAGATCTTGGGTTTGCAGCCAGATTTCTATCATAAGTTCGATGTTCACATCCACTTGCCTGAAGGGGCAATACCTAAAGATGGCCCCTCGGCGGGCATCACCATTGCTACAGCCCTGGTCTCATCCTTAACTGGCAGGCCTGTGCGTCACGATGTAGCCATGACGGGCGAACTCACTCTTCGGGGACGGATTTTGCCAGTGGGAGGGCTCAGCGAAAAGGTCATCGCCGCCCAGCGCGCCGGCATCAGAACCGTGCTCCTTCCTCGAAAAAACGACAAGGACGTCAAAGAGTTGCCTGCCGAGGTCAAACGGGGGCTGAACATCCAATTGGTGGAGAATATGGACCAGGTCCTGGAGTCTGCTCTGACGCCCGCTCCTTCCAAGTGATCTTTGCTCTTCGTCCCTCCAGTCTCCACTCCCTATCGTCCGCGATCCTTTCACAAACGTGCCATCGGGAGAATTCTGCGGGAAACCATGTTCAAGGTCACCTCGTCTCAATACATCACCAGCGTCGTCTCACTGGACCTTATCCCAAAGGCCAGATTTCCTGAAATCGCCTTTGCGGGACGGTCTAACGTGGGCAAATCCTCTTTAATCAACACTCTCCTGGGACGCCAGCGACTGGCCCAAACCAGCTCAACACCGGGGAAGACTCGTATGCTCAACTTCTTCTTGGTGAACGAAAATATCTTCTTCGTGGATTTGCCGGGCTATGGATATGCCAAAGTAGCCAAGCAGCTCCGAAACCGTTGGAGCAATTTGGTGGAACCCTATATTCGCGACCGCGAGACTCTCACGGGTGTCATCCATCTCATAGACTGTCGGCATGAGCCCACCCAGAATGACTCTCAGTTGAGCCAATGGTTGGATTTTTACCAGATCCCTTCATTGGTGGCCGTCACAAAGGCGGACAAACTCTCCCGGCCCAAGGCCATGCTGGCATTGAATGTGGCCGCACAAACTCTTCATCGAGAAGAGGATCAATGCGTGCTGTTTTCAGCCAAAACCGGTGAAGGCAAAGCCGAGATTTGGAAGTGGATAGTGGGAAAGCTTCGCCCTTTTTATAAAGAACGGGCATAAACTATGCGTCATCCTGGAACAGACAAGAGGTTACAGAGGGCTCCTGTGCCACGACTTTTCCTGGAGTCTTGAATTCACCCATTTTATGCAGGAGATGATTTTGAAGAAGAGACTCTTCACACCGGGTCCCACGAGCCTCCCCCAAGAAGTCATCCGGGCTATGACAGAGCCCATGGTTCATCATCGAGGGCAGGAGTTTACCGATCTCTTCCGGCATGTGCAACAAGGGCTTCAGTATGTCTTCCAAACGAAAAACGAGGTCCTCATCCTGACCTGCTCCGGAACGGGGGCCATGGAAGCCTGCGTGGCCAACCTTCACTGCCCTGGCGATAAGGTCCTGGCGCTCCGAGGCGGCAAGTTCGCCGAACGCTGGGACAAAATCTGTCAAGCATATGGCTTACAGGTGAAGCCCATCGATATTCCCTGGGGAGAGGCGGTGGACCCACAGCGGGTGGCTCAAAGTCTGGAGGAAGAGCCAAACATCAAGGCCGTCTATGCCACCCTCTGCGAAACCTCCACCGGCGTGGTGCACGATCTTCCCACTCTTGCGCGAATGGTAGAACCTCATTCCGCTCTTCTGGTCGTGGACGCCATCAGCGCTCTGTGCGCCGATGAGCTTCTCACCGACGCCTGGGGCCTGGACGTGGTTATATCCTCATCCCAGAAAGGACTAATGTGCCCTCCGGGCATCTCTTTCGTCAGCCTGAACGAGCCGTCATGGGATAGGGTCAAATCGGCCACCTTACCAAGATTCTATTGGGATTTTAGGGAAATGCGGCGCTTCTTGGAGAAAAACATGACTCCTTACACACCGGCCATCACCACCTTATATGGGCTCAATGCCGCTCTGGACATAATCCAAAGGGAGGGATTGGAGAAAGTCATCGAGCGGCACGCTCGGCTGGCCAGGATCACCCGGGCAGCGCTCACCGCCCTGAACCTGCAATTGTTCTCACAGAGACCATCCAACGCTCTCACCGCGGTTCAGGTGCCTGATGGAATAGACGGCGCAGAACTGCTCCGCCTCCTTTACCATGAGCACGGCATGGTGGTGGCCGATGGCCAGTTTCATCTAAAAGGCAAAATCTTCCGCCTGGCGCACCTGGGCGATACGAATGAGCGTGACGTGATCGCCGCCATCACTGCCCTGGAAAAAAGTCTGCTGGCCCTGGGGCATGAGTTCTCTGAAGGCGCCGGCTTGCGGGCGGCTAAGATGGCCAGCTCAGAATAAACCGGGAGGGGACCTTGAAAGTCCTGGTTACAGCATCCATCTGGCAACGGTGAATGCCGCCACAAGCGCCGCCGAGCGAGGCATCAAATCTGTGGTGAGGAATGGGTCTTTCCGCACGGCTTGAGATTACGAGAAGGCTTACTGCTCATTTTGTTGATATCACAGTTGACTCAGCGTCTTTTTGAAATTTTTGAAAAAATGTGTTGACAAAAATCACGAAATATGTTATAGTTGACTTATAAGGAGAAGATTTAAGGCACTAACGAAAGGGTGTGGCTTATACTAAACTGCTAAGGGTTTCGTTTCCAACATCATGATGCGAGAGCATGGGCGACGAAGCGTCCCTTTAGCATGTTTTTGGACCGTATCTAGGAAGACTAGCCGAGTCCGGGGAGGCGTTTCGCGGGCTCGGTTTTTTTGACGATAGTCCTATGGCGGCTCGTTGAGAATGGAAAAACGGACATTTGGGGTCCTGGAAAGGGAAGATGATCCTGCTCAATTTTCGCTACACTTTTGACTCCACTAGAGCGTCTAAATAATAAGGACTATCCAGACACACTCTCGGAGGGCACCACATGATCTTATCATCCAAGATACCGCTTCAAGGTGGAAACCGAAGCTTACAAAGATATTTGCAGGAAGTTGGAAAGCCGGATCTGCTGACCAACAGCGAAGAGGCAGAGCTGGCCCGGCGCATCAAAAAGGGCGACCGGGAGGCTTTGAATAAGCTGGTCTGTGCCAACCTGCGTTTCGTCATCAGTGTGGCCAGACATTATCAGAACCAAGGGGTTCCTCTTTCCGACCTGATCTCAGAGGGAAACATTGGACTCATCGAGGCAGCCAAGCGGTTCGATCAGACCAAAGGGTTTCGATTCATCTCCTATGCTGTGTGGTGGATTCGACAATCCATACTGGCTGCGCTGGCCAAACAGTCGCGTATCGTTCGGCTCCCCTTGAATAAGATCGCTGAGCTGCAGAAGATGAGCCAGGCTATTGAGCATTACGTCCGCGATCATCATCGTTCGCCCCAGACCTCTGAGATTGCAGAGCAGTTGAAGATGGGAGAGACGGAGGCTTCAGAGCTTTTCAGCGCATTTGGGCGACATCTATCCTTGAACGGATCACCCACCAACGACGGGAACGCCCTCACCCTGCTGAATACTCTGCCCAACGAGAAAGATCCCCCGCCAGACGAAAACGTTCTGGTCGGCGACCTTTCCCGTCAGATGGAGAGGGCCATCTCCACCCTATCGACCCGTCAAGCGGAGGTCATCCGCATGTACTATGGCCTCGCCGGGAAGAAGCCGCAGACCTTGAAGCAGATCGGTAAGCATTTTGGGCTCTCCAGGGAGAGGGTGCGACAGATCAAAAAACAAGCGCTGGAGAAACTGCGGCATGCCTGCCGAAAGCGTCTTCTGGAACCATATTTGGAGTAATCAGGAAAAGTCAGAGGTAAACAAAGATAAAAAAGAGGGGGTTCGGAAACGAGCCCCCTTTTTTGTTACTACTGACCACTGGATTGAGGATAGAGGATTTGGGGATTGAGGGTTGAGGGTTAAGAAGTCTCTCAATCCTCGAGACCAGGTTCCCTTCCGAAGGTTCCGAACCTTCGGAAGGTTTAAACAAAGGAATGTATTGAATATGCTAAAAACCAATGCACAGCTTCATACGGTCAATACAGTAGGGGCTCAATATATTGAGCCCCTACATGACGACACAAACCGTTCCGCAGAAGCAGGAGCCTCTGCGGGAAATCGAGGTCGGGAGACCCCTCCTACAAAAAAACCTAATCCTCACGGATTAAGCCTCTCAGCACAGATCAAACTGTATGTTAATCACAGTTTGTCAACTCGCGATTGAACCTACCTGTCCGGTTGGAGGCTTTGGATTTGTTGCCAGAGTCATCGACGGCCTTCACTACGTAATAATAAGCAGGTGTGGCCCACCGACTGTTGATGTCAGAGTAGGAAGAGTCTGTGCAGAAACCGATGGAATCTCCTGATGTGGGGACAAAATAGGGTTCTGTGCTTCGGTAAACAACATAGTGGCTAATCGTTTCTGGTTGTCCCCATATGTCCTGGTTAACCGGCCACCAGTCCAGCAAAATAGAGCTGTCTGAAGGCGCACAGGTCAAATTATCAATGGCTTCCGGGAGCAAAACATCCATGTGATTTGAATAAACATGAGATGCGGTGAAAGTCTGTCCGTAATCGAGACTTCGATGAATGTATAAATCTTCTTTGCCAAACATATCGTAACAATCTTCGAGGACATAGACTTCTCCTGAAATGAACCCCCCAGCCAAGCCAGTTTGGAAATCATCATCAAAAGAGTATTGTTGGCAGAGAGTATCACCATAGTTTTGACTATAAAAGAGTGTCATGTAATTTGCTAAAATGTAAAGCTCGCCAGGCTCATTTCCTTTTGTGAGATTATATATCGTATATCCGCCGCTCATATCGATAATAAGTTCATAGGTCTCTCCGTAATCAGTGCTGTGATAGATGTCTCCACTATGGCAGCCGCAGTAGATTTCACCAGCGCTGTGCCCTACACTCATGCTGGCAACCCATCCTGGACAAGTACCTTTATCAATAAAAGTTTCACCATAATCAGTGCTGTATTTCGTAATATCGTATATGCTTGTATACACTTCACCCGGTGCATATCCACTAGCTATCGCATCTAAATCGGTGCCTACAATGCTTTTCAATGCAAAGTTAATCCCATAATCATTACTATAATATATTTCACCTCCAGCATATTTATACACCTCACCTTCGACTACACCTTCACCGAACAACCCCACCCCTGTTTCGTTCTGAAAGTAAACGGTCTGACCATAGTCTGTGCTGCGATAGAGCCATCTTGGGGCCGCTGGGTAGGTACCACCTACACCATAGACATATAGTTCTCCGGGCACTACGCCCCTAGCCAACTTCCCACTGGCAATAACAGTCAAAGGCAAGAAGAGCAGAAGAGCAAATATGACAAATCCGATATAAAACTCAGTCTTCATCTTGACCCACCTTTGTGGTCAAGAAAACTAAAAAAGATTTAGCTTTCTTTTTTCACCTTCATTTTAGCATGCATTTACAAAGTTGTCAAGGGAAAATCTGGTCGAATCTGGAATCACCACAGAGTTACGGTCCATACGTGCACGTTTCATTGCACGGGCACGGCATGCCGTGCCCGTCCGTTTGGAAATGCTAAGTTGCGTTTGTGATTACTAATAACTGTTTATTTATGAAGATTTTCGTTAAGAACGACAGACGATTAACGCGCAACGATTGCCGTTACGAGCCTCGAAACCGCCGAACGACAGCCCATGAACGGAAAAGGGGCGGTTCGCGAACCGCCCCTACAACTTTATGACCGTATGAGACTTTGAGAAGGCTTGGAACTTTTGATAAGCTTTCCTTGTTTTAAACCTTGCGAAGGGTTAAAACCTTCGCAAGGTTGGTCAATTCTCATCCCTCTATCCTCATCCCTCAATCCTTTCCTCCCATAAAAAAGAGCCACCGCACAGACAGCAGCGACCCTCTAAGACTCCCTTTTTTCACAATCACAACTTAACAATATCCTGCTGGATCTTGACCCCCCAGGTCTCTTCAGGCTTCATGCTCAGCTTCCAGTTGGGAAAAACCACAGAACTCTGATAGACCCGCTCGAAACCCGCCTCCGATTGAGAGACGGTCTCGATGGGAAACCGCCACAGGATGGCGGGTTGGTCCAGATGCAAAGAGATCTTCAAACCCAGATATTCATCCTGCAGCCCAAAG
>LJUY01000064.1 GCA_001304015.1 candidate division Zixibacteria bacterium SM23_81
ACCAAGGAGGAGGGGGGTCGGCACACGCCGTTTTTCAATGGGTATCGGCCGCAGTTTTATTTTCGGACCACGGATGTGACCGGGACGGTGAAGTTGCCTGAGGGGGTGGAGATGGTGATGCCCGGAGATAATACGCGTTTGGAGGTGGAGTTGATCACGCCTATTGCCATGGAGAAGGAGCTGCGGTTTGCCATTCGGGAGGGTGGTCGCACCGTAGGTGCCGGTGTCGTTTCCGAAGTCATAGAGTAAATCAGCACTGCGGATATGTAACTTGAGGAACTGTCGATGCGAGAGCTGGTCATTTTGGCATGTACTCAATGCAAACGGCGAAATTATACGATGACGAAGAATAAGAGAAAACACCCAGATCGAGTGGAGTACACCAAGTATTGCCGATTCTGCAAAAAGCATACGCCTCATCGGGAGACCAGGTAGTTGCTCCTGCTCTCAAGACTTTCCCCCACATCAATGATATGACAGGCCTGTAGCTCTAATGGCTAGAGCACCGGACTCCAAATCCGGGTGTTGGGGGTTCGAATCCCTCCAGGCCTGCCATATTGCACTTGGCCATCTCACCCCCTGAGGAACAAGGATACGGTATTATTTTTTTGCCGTGAGACCTCCCCAAAGACGGGGTGCTTCCATGAGCTTGGATAGGATTGTTAAGTTTTTTAAAGAGGTAAAGGTTGAGTTAGGCAAGGTGACATGGCCGAACCGCCAGGAGTTAATTGGTTCAACCATCATCGTCGTCGTGCTTTCCTTAGTTATGGCTGTGTATATCGGGATACTTGACTTTATTCTCTCCAGTCTTTTCGGGCGAATTATCAAGTAAGAGAAGTTCTCAAGGAAAAACGCCCGAAGGACGGCATCTACTTGAGGTGACTAAAGGTGGAACATAAATGGTATGTGATTCATACCTACTCAGGACACGAGAAAAAGGTCAAGCGCTACCTAGAGAATGCTATAGCAAATGAGGGACTTGAGGATAAGATAAGTCAGGTGCTGGTCCCGATAGAGGAAGTGGTTGAGATGAGAGGGGGGAAACGGATGGTTTCGGACCGGAAGTTTCTGCCCAGCTATATCCTCATCCAGATGGAGCTGACACGAGAGACCATGCTTCTAGTGACATCCACTCCCGGAGTGACCAGTTTTGTGAGTTCTGGAGCGACTCCTCAACCGCTAAAAGATTCAGAAGTTCAGCAAATCCTTGGCCAAATGGATCGTGCTAAGGCCGAGAAGCCCACCGAGGTTCCCTTCCACACCGGCGATGCGGTAAAGGTTATTGACGGGCCTTTCAGCGATTTCTCGGGGGTGGTCGATGAGGTCAACGTTGAACGGGGCAAGTTGAAGGTTATGGTGAGCATTTTTGGTCGATCCACTCCGGTCGAACTGGATTTTTTACAGGTGAAAAGTCTTTAAAGAACAATTCTCCTTCCAAAAGTAGGTTGACAGATGGCCAAGAAGATAATCGGAACTATCAAATTACAGATTCCTGCTGGCAAAGCGAGCCCAGCTCCTCCTGTGGGTCCCGCCTTGGGACAATACGGGGTGAACATCATGGAATTCTGCAAAGCCTTCAATGCGAAAACCCAGAAGCAGGGCGGTTTAGTTATCCCTGTCGTGCTGAGCGTTTTTGCTGATAGGACCTTTTCGTTTATCACTAAAACACCACCTGCTGCCGTCTTGTTGAAAAAGGCTGCTGGCCTGGAGAAAGCCTCGGGAGAGCCAAACAGGCAGAAGGTGGGTAAGGTAAGTCGTGAGCAGATACGCGAAATAGTTGAGCTGAAAAAACCGGATCTCAATGCCGCCGATATGGAGGCCGCCATGCGGATGATAGCTGGCACAGCTCGCAGCATGGGTATTGAGGTCGAAGAATAACCACACGGTGGAATGATTTATGAAACGAGGAAAAAGATACGCAGAGTCGTTTACGAAGATTGACCGGGAGAAGAGATATCTACTCCAAGAGGCTTTGAGTCTGGTCAAAGAAAGCGCTACCGCGAAGTTTGACGAGACGGTAGAGCTGGCTGTCCGTCTTGGAGTAGATCCTAAACGAGCTGATCAGGTGGTGCGGGGAACCGTGGTTTTGCCTCATGGGACTGGCAAGGCGGTTAAGGTTCTTGTTTTTGCCAAGGGGGAGAAGGAAAAGGAAGCGGAACTCGCTGGAGCCGACTATTATGGTTCTGAGGTTTATGTGGAAAAAATCACCAAAGGATGGACAGACGTAGACGTGATTATCGCCACCCCAGATATGATGGGAATGGTTGGCAAATTAGGTCGCATCCTGGGACCCAGAGGACTGATGCCCAATCCTAAAAGTGGTACCGTAACCTTTGAGGTGGAGAAGGCGGTCAAAGACGTTAAAGCTGGAAAGATCGAATATCGCGTCGATAAAACCGGGATTCTCCACGTACCCATCGGTAAGAAATCTTTCCAGGTTGAAGAGCTTGTAGAAAACGCCGTCGTTTTCTTTCAAGCTATCATCAAAGCAAAACCTCCTGCGGCAAAGGGCCAATACCTGCGCACCGCCGTTCTCTCCTCCACCATGGGACCTGGTGTTAAGCTGGACGTCAATGAAATCTTGAAGTTAGCAAAATAAGACTATGCTGGGAGTTGATTATATGGCTCGCCCAGAAAAAGTTGCCGTCGTTGATGAAATTGCCGAGAAGATCCAACGCACCCAGAGCCTCTTTCTCACGGATTTCACGGGGCTTGATGTGGAGGCTATCAACCAACTGAGACGTCTGCTGCGGGAAAATTCGGTTGAATACCGGGTAGTTAAAAACACTTTGGCTCGCCTGGCAGCTGATCAGGCTGGACGTGAAGATTTAAAACCGTTTCTCGTTGGTCCCACAGCCATGGCCTTCGGATTCGAGGATCCTGTCTTGCCCGCCAAGTTGCTCAGCCGGTTTGCACAGAGAACCGGAAAACCCTCTGTAAAAGCCATCCTGTTTGAGGGTCAGCTTTTAGGCAAAGAAACCATGGATCGGCTAAAAGTTCTCCCCAGCCATGAGGAGTTGATGGCCCAAATTTTAGGTGGTTTAAAGGCACCCATGATGCATGTTGTGATGACATTAAGTGGTCTGTTGAGAAACCTGGTGAGTTTACTCGATGCCATCTCTCGAAAAAGGGCTCAGGAGGAAGGCGTTAAGGAAGGGGCGGAGGGGGCTGTGAGAGAGGAAACTAAAAAGAAGGTTGAAGAAAGGGCTGAGAAAAAAGATGGGGGAGAGGAAAAGGCCGCGGCGAAGGTTGGGATGAAAGCCGAGGGGAAGGTGGAGGACAAGTCTCAAGAGAAACCCGAAAGTAAGACTGAAGCGAAGGGTGGGGAGGAACAGAAGGAAGACCAGGGATCCGCTGAAAAAACCGGGCTTGAGTTGAAAGAGGGCGAGTCTTCGGTTGAAAAATCCGAAGGTCAAGAGTCAAAAGGGGCCGATTCCCAGAAGCCGACAGCGGATCAAACAGATGAGAGAAAACCAGAGAATAAGCAAAGCAAAGAGAAGTAGGAACCATTGATGGAGGTGAAAATCACATGACCACCGCAAAAAAGAGCAACGTCGACAAGGTCATTGAGGTCATCGAAAAAATGTCGGTCCTCGAGCTGGCGGATTTGGTGAAGCATCTGGAGGAGAAATTTGGAGTGACCGCAGCGGCTCCTGTTATGGCCCCAGCTGCTGCGCCAACTGCTGCTGAGGCTGGTGGGGTTCCCGCTCAAGCTGCGGAGGAGAAAACGGAATTTGACGTAATTCTCTCAGGTGTAGGAGACAAAAAGATCCAGGTTATCAAGGTGGTGAGGGCTCTTACCGGTTTGGGGCTTAAAGAGGCCAAAGAGGTAGTGGATACAGCACCTAAGCCAGTCAAGGAGGGTGTGTCAAAAGAAGAGGCTGAGGAGTCAAAAGCCAAGTTGGAAGAGGTTGGGGCTACAGTGGAAATTAAATAGCCCAAAGGAGCGTGTTGTCCTGTGCGAAGCGAAATCACCAAAATGAAGAAGAGGGATTTTTCCAAAATCCCTCCAATTATTGCCATCCCGAATCTTTTAGATGTGCAGCTGAAATCTTTTAATGATTTTCTGCAGAAGGCTGCGGAGCCAGAACAGAGGAAAGGAGAAGGACTCGAGGGGGTCTTTAGGGACATCTTTCCCATAGAGGATGTCCACGGCAACTACCGACTGGAATTTATCAAATATGATGTGGGGGAGCCGAAATACACGGTTCGTGAATGTCAAGAGAGAGATATGACTTACGCCGGTCCCCTGAAAACCACCTTGAGGCTTATCATATTTGAAAAAGGAGATAAAGGCGAGAAGAAAATAAAGGATATCATGGAGAATAGGGAAGTCTACCTGGGCGACCTTCCTTTGATGACTGAGGCGGGTACCTTCGTGATCAATGGAGCGGAACGGGTTATTGTAAGTCAGCTGCACAGATCTCCAGGCATTTTCTTCGCTGAGGAGATACATCCTAACGGCAAGCATCTGTACTCTGCCCGCATCATTCCCTACCGTGGCTCTTGGGTCGAGTTCACCCTCGATGTCAACGACCTGATGTTTGTCCACATTGATCGGCGCCGAAAAATTCCGGTAACCATTCTGCTGAGAGCTTTGGGCTATCCCACCGATCATGAGCTCTTGAGTCTCTTCTATCAGGTTAAGAGGGCTAAAATTGGCAAGAGTCTTTTGGGTCAGATTTGCGCGGCATCTGTCGTGGATACGAAAACCGGGGAGGTGGTCATCGATAGCAACGAGGAGATTACCGCAGACCACCTGCAGCACTTACGGAAACTCAAGGTTTTTGAGATAAAAGTCGTCGCCGAGGATCTGTCTCGAGATTCCGGGGTTTTGATAAATACCATGAAAAAGGATAAGACCAGCTCCGAACAGGAGGCTCTTTATAAGATATATAATCTACTGCGCCCTGGTGATCCTCCCAATCTGAACTCAGCCAGGGCTCTTTTAGAAAGGTTGTTTTTTAACTCCAGAAGGTACAATTTGGGAAAGGTGGGGAGGTATCGCCTGAACAAGAGGCTGAACCTGGATATCCCCCTTGAGACCACCATTCTGACTAAAGATGACTTCATTAAAATCGTCTCTTATCTGCTTTCCTTGCGCAATGGGGAAGGCTTTGTGGATGACATCGATCATCTGGGAAACCGAAGAGTACGCTCAGTGGGAGAGCTTCTTGCGGATCAGTTTCGCATAGGTCTTACTCGGATGGCTCGCACCATTCGTGAAAGGATGAGCCTTTGGGATGTGGATTCCATACGTCCTCTCGAGCTGGTCAATGCCCGAACTGTCTCCGCTGTTATTGGAGCCTTTTTTGGCAGCAGTCAGCTATCCCAATTTATGGATCAGACCAATCCTCTGGCGGCGTTGACACATAAGAGGAGGTTAAGTGCTCTCGGCCCCGGCGGCCTCACTCGGGAGCGAGCGGGATTTGAAGTCCGGGATGTACACCATACACATTATGGCCGTATCTGCCCCATAGAGACCCCTGAGGGCCCCAACATCGGTCTCATAGCCTCATTGTCCACCTATGCCCGGGTAAACAAATTGGGCTTCATCGAGACTCCATACCGAAAGGCGGTCAAGGGAACAGTCGGCAAAGAGATCGAATATCTTCCCGCCGACCAAGAGGATCAGTACACCATCGCCCAGGCCAACGCGCCCCTCGATGACGCCGGAAGGTTTCAGAAGAAATTGGTGATGTCTCGACGCCGCGGCGATTTTCCCTTGGTGCCCCCAAGAGAGGTGGACTATATGGACGTCTCGCCGAAACAGCTGGTTAGCGTAGCCGCCTCACTGATACCTTTTTTGGAGCACGATGACGCGAACCGTGCGTTGATGGGCTCTAATATGCAGAGGCAGGCCGTGCCTTTGTTGAACACCGAAGCGCCCTTAGTCGGAACCGGCATGGAAACTCGAGCGGCAAGAGACTCGGGGGCCGTGCTGATAGCGCAACGCGGTGGTGTCGTAGAAGGTGTGACGGCAGAGAAAATTTCCATTTGCCCCGACCAGATGAGGGGCAAGGGCGACATCTCCCTGGAGTTATTCGGTCTTGACGAATATTACCTCACCAAGTTCAAACGATCCAACCAGGATACCTGTCTAAATCAACGTCCGTTGGTACGCGTAGGTGACTATGTTAAAGCAGGGCAGGTGATCGCGGATGGGCCGTCTACAGATCACGGCGAGCTTTCTTTAGGGGCTAATGTCTTGGTGGCTTTTATGCCGTGGCACGGTTATAACTTCGAGGATGCCATCATCGTCAGCGAGCGGTTAGTTCGAAAGGATTGCTACACTTCAGTTCACATTCAAGAGTTTGAGCTTCAAGTGAGAGAGACCAAGAGAGGTGAGGAAGAGATCACCCGAGAGATCCCTAACGTCAGCGAGGATGCCCTCAGAAATCTCGATGAAAGGGGCATCATTCGCATTGGAGCTGAGGTTGAGGCCGGTGATATCTTGGTGGGGAAGGTGACGCCCAAGGGGGAGACGGAGCTTTCTCCCGAGGAAAGATTATTAAGGGCCATATTCGGAGAGAAAGCCGGAGATGTTCGAGATGCCTCTTTGAAGGCGCCTCCGGGAATGAAGGGCATCGTCATAGACACTAAGGTTTTTTCTCGGAAAGAGCGGAGCCCCGAGAGCAGAAAGATCGAGAAACGGGAAATCAAAAACTTGGAGAAGGAAGCACAAAAGCGCGTTGACCGGGTGAGGAACATCAGAGATGCTAAGCTCCAGGAGCTTCTCAAGAATCAGCTGGCCAAGACCATCCGCAGCGAGAGGGATGGTTCTGTGGTTATTCGCGCGGGGCGAAAGTTCACTGGCAAATTGCTCGAGGAGATCGATTTCAGCACATTCACCTGGGGAGATGGCTGGGCCAAGAAGGAGACCATCAACCAAAAAATTCTCAAAGTGCTGGAGATATCTGCTCGAGCTGTTCATGCCCTTCAGACAGAGTTGGAGAACGAGAAAGAAAAGATCATTCGCGGTGATATGCTCCCCCCCGGAGTGCTCCAGCTAGTTAAGGTATACGTGTCTATGAAAAGAAAGCTCTCCGTGGGCGACAAGATGGCTGGAAGACATGGTAACAAAGGTGTCGTCGCTAAGATTGTGCCGGAAGAGGATATGCCCTATCTCCCAGATGGCACACCAGTGGAGATACTTCTTAATCCGCTGGGCGTTCCATCAAGGATGAACGTGGGACAAATTTTGGAAACACATCTGGGCTGGGCCGCGCATGAGCTGGGCGTGCGGTTCCAGACTCCCGTCTTCGATGGTGCCTCTCTGGGCGAGATCAAAGAGACTCTAGAAGAGGCTGGGCTTCCCGGATCTGGCCAAACTACCCTTTACGATGGTCGAACCGGCCTGCCCTTTAGCCAGAAGATCACCGTCGGGTACATCTATATGATGAAGCTTTCTCATCTGGTAGACGATAAAATCCATGCCCGATCCATTGGTCCCTATTCGCTGGTGACTCAGCAACCTCTTGGTGGCAAGGCCCAATTTGGCGGTCAGCGTTTTGGAGAGATGGAGGTATGGGCTTTGGAGGCCTACGGAGCGGCATATGCTCTTCAGGAGATGCTCACCGTTAAATCCGATGATGTGACCGGTCGGTCTCGAATGTACGAGGCTATTGTCAAGGGGGAAAATCCACCTGAACCGGGGATACCCGAGTCCTTTAACGTTTTAGTTAAAGAGCTGCAAAGCTTGTGTCTTGATGTGCATCTTGAGGAACGGCCTACTGAATAAGTCTTTTTCGATAAAAACGATTTAAGGGGGCGTGTTCTGTGCCAACGTCCACATGGCAGGACAGAAAGAAAGTCGTCGCTTTCGAGTCCATCCAGGTGAAATTAGCCTCGCCAGAGACCATCAGAAGCTGGTCTTACGGCGAGGTGACCAAACCCGAGACCATCAATTACCGAACTTTTAAGCCGGAGAAGGACGGCCTGTTTTGCGAGCGCATCTTCGGGCCGGTTAAAGATTGGGAGTGTAGCTGTGGCAAATACAGGCGTATTCGGTATCGGGGAGTAATCTGTGATCGATGTGGTGTGGAGGTGACCCAATCGAAGGTGCGGCGAGAGCGCATGGGCCATATTGAGTTGGCGGTCCCTGTGTCCCACATTTGGTTTCTGAAGTCTTTGCCCTCTCGCCTTGGACACCTTATGGACATGTCTATCCGGGATCTAGAGCGAGTTTTGTACTATGAATCTTATGTGATCATCGATCCCGGAGATACCGGCTTGCGCAAGAGGGATCTTATCACCGAGGAAGATCACCTCAAGTTGGAGGAGGGGGGTAAGGAATTTCAGGCAGGCATGGGAGCAGAGGCCATTCGCGAGTTGCTGAGAGAGGTGAATGTTGAGGAACTCTCCGCTGAGCTCCGGACTCAGGTCAAAATGGAGACCTCTGTTCAGCGAAAGAAGGAAGCCCTGAAGAGGCTGCGTGTCGTGGAGGCTTTTCGTCAATCGGAGAATCAACCTGAATGGATGGTCCTTAGCGTTATCCCTGTTATTCCACCTGATCTTCGTCCACTGGTTCCCTTGGAGGGCGGGCGCTTTGCCACATCTGATCTCAACGATCTGTATCGACGGGTTATCAATCGAAACAACCGGCTGAAGAGACTTATCGAGATTAAGGCGCCAGAGGTGATTTTACGCAATGAGAAGAGAATGCTCCAGGAGGCGGTAGATGCCCTTCTAGACAATGGCCGTCGATCTTACTCGGTCCGAGGAGAGGGTAAGAGACCTTTAAAATCCCTTAGCGATCTACTTCGGGGCAAGCAAGGGCGCTTTCGACAAAATCTGTTAGGCAAAAGGGTGGATTATTCTGGGCGATCTGTGATCGTGGTTGGCCCGGAGCTCAAGCTCCATCAGTGTGGTCTGCCCAAGAGCATGGCTTTGGAGCTTTTTAAGCCTTTTATCATCAGAAAATTGGAAGAGAAGGGGTATGTACAAACGGTCAAGAGCGCCAAGAGGTTGGTGGAGAGGGAACGTCCCGAAGTCTGGGACATCCTCGAGGAGATTATCCAGAACCACCCAGTTCTTCTCAATAGAGCCCCCACCTTGCATAGACTGGGAATTCAGGCTTTCCAACCTGTTTTAGTAGAGGGAAAAGCCATTCGGATTCACCCTTTAGTCTGTGCCGCCTTCAATGCAGATTTCGATGGCGATCAGATGGCAGTTCACGTGCCCCTGTCGTATGAGGCCCAGCTGGAGGCCTCTATCCTGATGCTTTCTGCCAACAACATACTCTCTCCTGCTCATGGACGTCCTCTGGCAATACCAACACAAGACATGGTATTGGGATGCTATTTCCTCACAAAGGCTTGCCCAGGACAGCAGGGTGAGGGCAGAGTGTTCTCTAATCAAGATGAGGTCAACATTGCTTATGATGCCGGAGAAGTTGGCCTCCAGGCCCTGATAAAGGTTCGCATCAATGGAAATCTGGAGGAAACGACCACGGGCAGAGTGCTTTTCAACCAGATCGTTCCTCAGGAACTTGGTTTTGTCAACGAGCTTATGGATAAAAAGAAGCTGGAGGAGCTGGTCTCTCGGGCCTACCGTGCCCTGGGGATGCGCGCAACGGCCCTTTTCTTGGACGAGCTTAAAAACGTGGGCTTCACCTACGCCACCGTAGGTGGTATCACGGTGGGCATCGACGACATGATCATTCCCAAGGAGAAAAAGGCCCTCCTGGACAAAGCCCAGAAAACAGTAGCAAAGATTCTGGAGCAATACGAACGGGGTCTCATCACCGATGGTGAACGTTACAACAAGGTTATAGACACTTGGACTCACACGACCAGCGATGTTGCCGAGGTGATGTTTGAGCAACTAAGTAAATCTCAAAAAGGATTCAATCCGGTCTTCATGATGGCGGACTCCGGTGCCAGAGGCAGCAAGGAGCAGATTCGCCAGCTAGCTGGCATGAGGGGACTCATGGCCAAGCCTCAGAAACGGATAACCGGCCAAGTTGGCGAGATCATCGAGTCTCCAATCACCTCTAACTTCCGGGAGGGATTGTCTGTTCTGGAGTACTTTATCTCCACTCATGGTGCGCGCAAAGGGCTGGCGGACACAGCATTAAAGACAGCAGATGCTGGCTATCTCACTCGGCGATTGGTGGATGTCTCTCAAGATGTCATCATCACTGAAAGAGATTGCGGGACGATCCTGGGATTGGATATCGGTGCTTTGAAAGAGGGAGAGGAAGTCATCGAACCTTTGTCCGACCGCATTTTGGGACGAGTGGCTTTGGATGACGTGATCGATCCCATTAGTGGTGAGGTAATAGCCAAGGCGGGAGAGGAAATCGTCGAGGAGGCCTCAACGCGAATTGATGAGAGCGGAATCGAGAAAGTGCGTATTCGTTCCGTTCTCACCTGTGAGTCTCGCAGAGGGGTATGCGCCAAATGCTATGGCCGAAATTTGGCTACCGGCGAGATGGTGGAGTTAGGCGAAGCGGTGGGCGTTATGGCTGCCCAAAGCATCGGCGAACCCGGGACCCAGCTGACCTTGAGGACCTTTCATATCGGCGGCACGGCGGCGCGCATAGCGGCGCAATCCAAGGTTACTGTCAAAAGTTCCGGCACTGTTAGCTCTCATCAGCTGAAGACGGTTCAGAGGAAAACTGGTGAGTGGGTGGTCTTGGGACGCAATGGGCAGATAGAGCTTTTCGACGAAGATGGGCACACTCGAGCCCGTTATACCGTTCCTTATGGAGCAGTTTTGAAAGTTCCGGAGAAGCTTTCAGAGAAAGAAAAGGTCAAAGTAGAGGAAGGACAGACTATTTTCGAATGGGACCCATACACTAATACAATTCTCACCGAACGCTCCGGAAAGGTGAAATATCATGACATCGTGGAGGAGGTGAGCTTGCGGGAGGAGCTGGACGAAACCACAGGTCTTCGCCAGAGGGTGATCGTAGAAGATCGGGAAAAAGCGCTTCATCCTACCTTGACCATCTGGGACCCAAAGGGTAAGAAGTTGGTCGATTACGCCATTCCCACGGGGGCACATCTTCTCGTTCACGACGGGGAGAATGTAAACGCAGGCGATTTCCTGGTTAAAATCCCACGAGAAATAAGCAAAACCAGAGATATTACGGGTGGACTCCCCCGAGTCGCTGAGCTTTTCGAAGCGAGAAAGCCGCGTGATCCAGCAGTGGTTAGTGAGATAGACGGTGTGGTGGAGTTCGCTGGCATCACCAGAGGATCTCAAAAGCTCATCGCCCGTGGGGAGAACGAGGTAAGGGAGTATTTCGTTCCCCATGGCAAGCACCTGAGAGTCCGGGATCGTGATCGGGTTCGCTCAGGAGAAAGACTCTGTGAGGGCCCCATTAACCCTCACGATATCTTGAATATCAAGGGACCTGGAGCTGTTCAGGAGTATCTGGTCAACGAGATTCAAGAGGTATATCGTCTCCAGGGGGTGAAGATCAACGACAAACATGTCGAGGTGATCGTACGCCAGATGCTCCAGAAAAGACGAGTGGAAGACCCGGGCGACACGATCTTTCTGGAGGGGGAGCAAGTTGATAAAAAACGGTTTCAGGAAGAGAACGAGAAAATCATATCCACCGGTGGGGAACCTGCCACTTTTCAAACCTTGCTCTTGGGGATCACCAAAGCGGCGCTGAGCACCGAGAGCTTCGTCTCTGCAGCATCTTTCCAGGAGACAACTCGAGTGCTCACGGAGGCAGCCATTCATGGCCGCAAGGATAGCATGCTAGGCCTTAAGGAAAATGTAATCATGGGCCACCTTATTCCTGCCGGGACGGGTTTTGCGAATTACCGAAACATCTCCATCGAGGCCGATCAGGAATTGGAAGCTGTTGAGGAGGTCAGCAAACAGGTGAAGGAGGAAAAGTTGGTCGATGCTGAAAAATCTAATCCGGAAGCGGATGAAGAGTAAGTTTTTTTCTTGACATTAGAGAAAGATTTGATATATTGTAAGATTATAGTATTTTTATAAATTAGCTTAACAGAACGCACGGAGGAAATGTTGCCGACTATCAATCAGCTCATACGTCGCGGAAGGAAAAGCCTGAAGGCCAAAACCAGCGCTCCGGCGTTGAGAAGTTGTCCTCAGAAAAGAGGCGTGTGTACCAGGGTATACACTTCAACCCCCAAAAAGCCAAATTCAGCCTTGAGAAAGGTCACTCGGGTAAGATTAACGAACTCCATGGAGGTTACGGCCTACATTCCCGGAGAAGGTCATAATTTGCAAGAGCATTCTATCGTGCTCATAAGAGGTGGGAGAGTCAAAGACTTGCCAGGGGTTCGGTATCATGTCATTCGAGGCACCTTGGATGCCAGTGGTGTACAAGGTCGAACTCAAAGCCGCTCCAAGTACGGCACAAAAAAGCCTAAGAAACGAGCTGGTTCTGCCGGAGAATGACACCAGCGGGAGTGAGAAATGCCTAGACGGAAAAAAGTGAGCGCCAGGGAAATTTTACCAGATTCGAAATACAACAACACGTTGGTGAATCAATTCATCAGCGACCTGATGAGGAAAGGCAAACGGAGTTTGGCCGAGAGGATTATGTACCAGGCCTTGGAAATCATCGAGCAGAAGATCGGTCAGCCGGGCCTGCCCATCTTTCAAAAAGCGGTGAACAACGTCAAGCCAGTCTTAGAGGTAAAGTCCCGACGGGTGGGCGGTGCCACTTACCAAGTGCCTATGGAGGTAAGAGCTAACCGACGAAATGCTTTGGCCATCCGTTGGATTATCTCTTACGCCAAGCAACGGCCAGAGCATACCATGGCAGAACGCCTTGCTGCTGAGTTGATTGCTGCCTCCAAGAACGAAGGAGCTTCCATAAAGAAGAGGGAGGATACCCACAAAATGGCAGAGGCCAACAAAGCCTTTGCCCATTATCGCTGGTGACGAACGTGAGCGGAATGAACATTTCTTGTCTCTCCTGTTTTGTCCCCGCATCATGGCAGAAACTCAAGCCTCCACCGGATGGCGGTGAGTTTGTTCTCTTTCGGATGCGTTTCCTTCTTCGTAGAAAGGTGGAGGTTTTTCATGGGTAGGCGGTACCCGTTAGAAAAAACCAGAAACATTGGCATCATGGCCCACATCGATGCCGGTAAAACGACCACTACGGAACGAATGCTCTATTATACCGGTAAGGTGCACCGAATGGGAGAGGTCCATGAAGGTTCTGCCGCCATGGATTGGATGGATCAGGAGAAGGAGCGGGGCATCACCATCACTTCGGCGGCAACTAGCATCTTCTGGCAGGATCATCGCATCAACATCATAGACACTCCCGGACATGTGGACTTCACTGTGGAAGTGGAGCGGTCATTACGTATCCTGGATGGTGCGGTGGCTATATTTTGCGCCGTGGGCGGTGTGGAGCCACAGTCCGAGGCGGTTTGGCGACAGGCCGACAGGTATCGAGTTCCCCGACTGGCCTTTATCAATAAAATGGATCGAGTGGGAGCCGATTTTGATCAGGCGGTAGATATGATCAAAATCAAGCTGGGCGGGAAAGCCCTTCCCGTTCAGATTCCTTTGGGGTCAGGAGAGTTGTTTACTGGCTTGATTGATGTCGTCACCATGACGAGCATCGTCTACCATGAGGAAACCTTGGGCGTCACCTTCGATGAACTGCCTATTCCCCGGGACCGGCTATCAGAGACTCAGGCCAGTCGCGAGCAGCTCCTGGAGGCCATTTCTGAGTATGATGATCATCTCATGGTCAAGTTTCTTGAGGACAAAGATATCGAGCCCCAGGAAATAAAAGTGGCTTTGCGAAAAGCCACTCTCAACAACGCCGTTGTACCTGTTTTCTGTGGGGCAGCTTTTCGAAATAAAGGCGTTCAGCGGCTACTAGATGGCATCGTCGACTACTTGCCATCTCCTGCAGACAGACCACCAGTAACGGGAGAGAATCCTTATAACCATCGCCAGGAAGAACGCATAGCCGATGACCAGGCGCCATTTTCTGCTTTGTCCTTTAAGGTGATGTCCGATCCGCATGTGGGGAATCTCACCTTCTTCAGGGTATATTCTGGGAGCCTCAAAGCGGGATCACAAGTCATGAATGTCACCAAGAAGGTCAAAGAGAGGGTCAGTAGAATTTTGCAGATGCACGCGAACAAACGAGAGAATCGTGAAGAGATTTACGCCGGTGATATCGCTGCGGCCGTCGGTCTCCGGAAGACAAGCACCGGTGATACACTATGCGAGCCTCGACATCCCATCCTTCTGGAGAAGATGGAATTCCCCAAACCCGTTATTTCAGTGGCTATTGAGCCAAAGACGAAGGCCGACGAAGAGCGTCTCCACGAAGCGTTGGATAAGCTCTCAAACGAAGATCCCACATTTCAAGTTCGTACCGATGAGGATACCGGGCAGACCATTATTTCAGGCATGGGTGAGTTGCATTTGGAAGTGCTGGTGGAGCGGATGCTTCGAGAGTTTCATGTCGAGGCCAAGGTGGGCAAGCCGCAGGTAGCTTACAAGGAGACCATCACTGAAACGGTGGAAAGTGAAGGTAAGTTCATCAAACAGACGGGGGGCAAGGGTCACTTCGGCCATGTCGTTTTGAAGTTGGAACCAGGTCAGGGATTCGAGTTCGAGAGCGCCCTGGTCGGTGGGGTTATACCCAGGCAATACATTCCCGCTGTGGAAAAGGGTGCCAGAGAATCGATGGAAAATGGAGTGATTGCTGGCTACCCCATGGACAATGTTAAGGTTACCTTGCTCGATGGTTCCTATCATGATGTGGACTCCTCGGAGATGTCCTTTAAGATTGCAGCGACCATGGCTTTTCGGGATGGAGCCAGAAAGGCCAATCCCGTTTTGTTGGAGCCAATTATGAATGTAGAGGTCGTGGTCCCTGAAGAATATATGGGCGATGTGTTGTCAGACCTGAATGGTCGTCGAGGGAAAATTGAGGGCATCACTCATAGGGCCGATGCTCGGGTTGTTGCAGCCACCGTGCCGTTGAGCGAAATGTTCGGATACGCTACGGCTTTAAGGTCCGTGAGTCAAGGGAGAGCAGTGCACTCCATGCTCTTCGCCCGTTATGAGCGCATCCCTGAGGATGTTGCCAAGCAGCTCATTGTGAAAATACGAGGGTATTAGGGAGAGAAACGTCAAGCTACCTGAAAGTTCTCAACGAGGGGGTAAGAGAGCGATGTCCAAGGCGAAGTTTGAGCGGACCAAGCCGCATGTGAATGTGGGCACCATAGGTCATGTGGATCATGGGAAGACGACGTTGACGGC
>LJUY01000099.1 GCA_001304015.1 candidate division Zixibacteria bacterium SM23_81
CTCTATTGGATTGCCTTCTCACTGATGTGGGGAGGAATGTCTGGTGGAAGGAGGCAAGGGGGAGGGTATGCTGCCCTCATTGGCATGGGAGCCTTTTTGCTTTACTTCCTGACCAACCTCCTGGTTATGTATGGTTCAAGGATCAGAGAGTATTACGCTGATGAGAGGAGTGTGAAGCTGGGAAATCCTCCGCAACATTTAGCTTCAGCGCTTTACAAACTTGTTTATAGCTCAGCTCAACTGAAGAGAGATCCGAGAGCCCAGGAAGAGCTGAAAAGAGTGGAGGGGGTGAAGGCCTTCTTCTTGAATGATGTCTCTCGAGCTTTGAATGAAGTCAGAGAACTAAGAGAGGTAGATCAGGACCTTTCAGGGACAATAGATCAAAATGAGCTTCTCACCTTGCGGTCTGGAGAAGTAAAACTGGGTAGGGCTGAAAAGATGATGGAGATTTTCGCCACCCATCCCAATATGCTCAAGAGAATTAAACGCCTAGCTACTTTAGCTTAGAAATTCCCCCAAAAGGACCATTAAAAGGGGTGTATTGAAACACCTCTTTTCTTTTTTGAATATAAATAGAATCCCTTTAGAGATTCTCATTATCAGAGCATCCCGCATTGCGTATCTGAGACGCTTGCAGGCTATACGAAGATGTCAATGGCGTATAGTCACCAATTCTTTTGATTTGGGGAAGAAATCTACTATGTATCCAGGATTGGCGAATCTGTGTAATTCAGTGAGGAGTAAAGATTTCAACAACGTTTCTAAGAGAGGTGGAAGTGGATTGACTTGACCATACCCACCCCCCACCTTTACACTGCCCTTCCTTTAGTTGACACTGGATTGGTTAAACGTATATTCTGAGAGATAAAGACGATATAGCCCTTAACAACCTATTCTTCCAGAGGGTAACCGGATGGAGGCGAGCTGAGACCATGCGGAAGCTAACTGTTCTTTTACTGACGATTCTTATCGTCGCAGCCGCATTGGTTTACTTCTACTTGAAGGGCCGACGAGCAGCCGCGCTTTCGGCTGGCCCAAGTCGAAAGGGGTCCTATCATAAGCGCAGTATCCTCCTCAGGCACGCTTAATGCCGTTATTACGGTTCAGGTGGGGTCTCAGGTCTCTGGGCAGATCAAGGAACTTTTGGCTGACTTCAATTCGGAGGTTCGTGCGGGCCAGGTTATCGCGCGGATAGACCCACAGGATTTCGAAGCCCGTGTGCGGCAGGCCGAAGCTGAGCTTGAGGTGGCCCGTGCCAACGTGGCAATACAGCGAGCTACCGTAGAGCGCGCACGAGCTGAACTGAGAAATGCGCAAGCGGCACTGGCAGCTGCCAAGGCCCAGACCGATAAAACGAGCGTGGCCGTCACTGACGCCAAGCGGGACCTAGATCGTAAACAGGCGCTTCACAAACGTGCCGTCATCTCGGAAAGTGATCTGGAAAAGGCCATGGTCGCCCATGAACAGGAGATGGCCCAGTTGAATCTCGCACAGGCCGAGCAGCGAGCCCAGGCTTC
Source organism: candidate division Zixibacteria bacterium SM23_81 (assembly GCA_001304015.1). Taxonomy (GTDB): domain Bacteria; phylum SM23-81; class SM23-81; order SM23-81; family SM23-81; genus SM23-81. Next base: position 1,518 of record LJUY01000099.1, read on the forward strand.
CCTGGTCAACTCACGAAAAGCCATGCTCAGGATGGCAGAGGAACAGGTGGTCCACGCAATTGCCCAGGTGGAGCACCGAGAGGCGTTTCTCCAGCAGAGCAAGATCGATCTGGAGCATACCATCATCCGTTCCCCCGTGGACGGGGTGGTCATCGAGCGGAGTGTTGATATCGGCCAGACGGTGGCGGCAAGTCTCCAGGCCCCTACGCTTTTCACCATCGCCCAGGATCTTCGGAAGATGCAGGTAGACACAGATATAGACGAGGCCGATATCGGTCTTATTTTAGACGGCCAGAGGGCGACTTTTAGCGTGGATGCCTTTCCGGGAAAAGAATTCAGCGGTCGGGTCGAACAGATCCGCAAGGCGCCCCACACATTGCAGAACGTGGTGACCTACACGGTGGTCGTTTCAACTGAGAATCCCGACCTGCGCCTGCTCCCAGGCATGACTGCCAACGTGAAGATCGTGGTGGACGAGCGGACCGAGGCCCTCAAGGTGCCCAACGCAGCGCTCCGCTTTCGAGCGGATGACAAGGAAAAGGAGGGAATAGCAGCTGTGGGGGATTCAACGACAGGCGGTGTTTTTGGCTCTGGGGCCGAGGTTGAGGCAGACAGGATGAGCCGCCTGTCTAATTCGGTGACGCGAGGACGGGTCTGGGTGCTCGATCCGAAGGGGAACCCTTCTCCGGTGGACATCATTGCCGGCATCAGCGACGGCAGTTTTACCGAGATTGTACGGGGCGATCTCAAACCCGGCCAGAAGGTGATCGTTGGGGTCATATACCTATCGCGAGGCTCTTCCAGCCGTGGAAAAAGGCTAGGCTTGTGAAGTGGGTGACCCTCTTTTAAAAACCGAGGGTTTGGTCAGGGACTACCATGTCGGATCCCAAGTGGTCCGGGCCCTGGGCGGTGTGTCCATTGAGGTTGAACGGGGAGAATTTGTGGCGGTCATGGGGCCTTCTGGTTCGGGCAAGTCCACGTACATGAACCTTCTCGGCTGTCTCGATAAACCTACCGCGGGTCGGTATATCCTTGATGGGGATGACGTCTCCTCCCTCAGTCGTAGCCAGCTCGCCCATATCCGCAACCGCAAGATCGGTTTCATCTTCCAGACATTTAACCTTCTTCCTCGGACCACGGCCCTGGAGAATGTGACCTTACCTCTCATGTATGGAGAAATTCCTCGTCGGGAGCGCCGGAAAAAGGCGGAAGCCGTTCTTGAAGACGTTGGGCTCTCGGACCGTTCCCACCATCTGCCCACCCAGCTTTCAGGTGGAGAGCAACAGCGCGTGGCCATTGCCAGGGCCCTCGTGAACAATCCAGCCCTTATACTAGCGGACGAGCCCACCGGCAATCTGGATACCAGGACGGGCATTGAAATCATGTCGCTGTTGCAACGGTTCAACCGGCAAGGCGTCACCATCGTGCTCGTAACCCATGAGAGCGAGATCGCACGTTTCGCCCAGCGTATCCTTCTTTTTCGCGATGGGCGGCTCATAGGTGACGAAATAATGAAAGATCCCGCGGAGGCTGAGAAATCGAGCGACACGGAGGCACCATCCCCATGAGATATCCAGATTCGGTCCTCGCCGCCCTCCGAGCGCTCCGAGCCAATGTCCTGCGGAGTGTACTTACTACCCTCGGAATCATCATTGGCGTGGCTGCTGTAATCATCATGATCGCCGTCGGCGCCGGAGCTGAGGCACGAATGGCCCAACTCATAAGCAGTCTGGGGTCCAACCTGATCATGGTGCTCCCCGGGTCAGGGACGGCTGGAGGAGTTCGCCTCGGCGTGGGAACGCAGCCGAGCATCACGGAAGATGATGCAGCCGCCATCCAGCGAGAGATACCCAGCGTGCAGGTTGCGGCACCCGGTATGCGTGGCAGCGGTCAGGTCGTATCTGGCAATCTCAACTGGTCAACCGTTATCTACGGCGTGACGCCCGAGTATCTTGAGGCGCGCGATTGGCAAATGGCAGGCGGCCGTGTTTTCACAGCCGAGGAGGTCAAAGGAGCGGCAAAGGTGGCGCTTCTCGGCAACACGGTGCTCGCCAACCTATTTCCCGGTCAAGACCCGCTCGGACGGATCCTGCGGATCAACCGCGTTCCCTTTAAGGTCATTGGAGTACTCAGGGACAAAGGGGAGACGCTCATGGGTCGCGATCAGGACGACACAGTCTTCATCCCCCTCTCCACGGCCAGAAAACGGGTGCTCGGCGGCCGTGAGTTGGGCGGCAACACCGTAGACACCATCTTCGTGAAAGCATGGAACCCAGGACTGGTCTCCCTGACGGTGGATCAAGTAAAAAAGCTGTTACGCCAGCGGCACCGGCTGAGGTCAGGCCAGGATGACGACTTCTTCATTCGAAACCTCTCCGAGATCCTCGAAGCCAGGGCCGAATCCTCTCGCGCCATGTCCCTGCTGCTGGCAGCGGTGGCCTCAGTATCCCTACTCGTGGGAGGCATCGGCATCATGAACATCATGCTGGTCTCGGTGACGGAGCGTACCCGCGAGATTGGGCTCCGTATGGCCGTGGGCGCTCAGAGCCATGACATCCTCGGGCAGTTCCTCATAGAGTCTGTGACGCTTTCACTGATCGGTGGCCTCATCGGTGTCGTTTTAGGGCTAGGTGGCTCTGTAGCCATGGCCACGCTCGGCGAATGGCCCACGGTTATCGAGATCAAGTCAGTGGTCCTGGCCTTCGGTTTCTCGGCTGCGGTGGGCGTTTTCTTCGGGTTTTACCCTGCACGCAAGGCAGCACGTCTCGATCCCATCGAGGCGCTGCGCTACGAATAAGCCAACAGTTTGTCACAAATTCCTTGCCGTTCGAAGAATTGTACCATGAGCTTCCCGGGCAGGAGCTCAAACTATTAAAGGTTTCAGGATGATATCGAGGTCTGACTTCAGCCCCCTTTTTGTTTAATGGTGTCTGAAATATTCAATGCTGAGAGGGTCAAAAAGCGAGCAGAATATAGTGAGAGAAACCTCATAGAAGAATTCAACACAAGATCATTTGACAAAATCTCCGAGTGTGCTAGGGTGGAGATACCGGAAGCGACCGCTCACGAGATGGTCAAATAGGCCGAGGCGGAAGCTGAACCTGATATTGATCTGAAGGCTTACTTTCTTCCGCACGGAGGAGAGTAAGCCTTTTTACATGACATGAGCCAAGGGCCATCCGCAAGGAAAGGGGGGACTTAGAATCATGAGAACGTCAACACAGATTCTCTTAGTATGGATGCTGCTGTTATCGTGCACTGCCTCCACCTTTGCTCAGGAGGCATTGTGGAAAGAGCTATACAGTAAGATTGTTACCCTTCATCAACAAGGGCGGTATGGAGAAGCGGCCAAGGTGGCTGAAGAAGCCTTGACAGTTGCAGAAAAGACATTTGGTCCTAACCATCCCTATGTGGCCACTTCCCTGAACAATCTGGCGGGACTTTACCAAGCCCAGGGTAAATATAGCGAGGCTGAGCCGCTTTACAAGCGAGCACTGGCAATAGAGGAGGAAGCCCTTGGTAAGAATCATTACCGTGTGGCGACATCCCTGAACAACCTGGCGGGACTTTACCAAGCCCAGGG
>LJUY01000018.1 GCA_001304015.1 candidate division Zixibacteria bacterium SM23_81
CGACTGTGGCATAGGATCTGACACCGTCCATGATCGGGGGGACGAGGTTTTCAGTGGTCTTGGCTGCCTTCTTTATGGCTGCGAGTCTCTCTGCAACTTCCTCCTGGTTTCTCCGCTTCTTGGCCTCGTTCAGTTTCTCCTTCTGTCTTCTTTCAACCTCTGGATTGATGCGGAGAATCTCCTCGGAAGGTGTCTCCGTGATTGTGAACTCATTCACACCTACAATGGTTGTAGCCTTCGTCTCAATGCCTTTCTGATACTGGTAAGCGCTGTCCGCAATCTCCCGCTGCATGTAGCCGGACTCAATGACCTTCACGGCCCCTCCTACGGCATCGATTTTTTCGATGTATGCCGCAGCTCCGGCCTCGATCTCGTCGGTCAGGGCCTCCTTTCATGGGCAATAATCTGTTGGGTTCTGAGGGCGATCCGGACGGCCTCCTCCGAGGGAAGGGCGAGAGCTTCATCCCTAGAGTTCGTATGGAGCGATTGGGTTCCACCGAGAACGGCGGCAAGGGCCTGAAATGCGACACGGACCACGTTATTATCAGGCTGCTGGAGGGTCAGTGTTGATCCTGCTGTCTGGGTATGGAATCGGAGCATACAGGATGCAGGCTTCTGGGCATGGAACCGCTCTTTCATTATTCTTGCCCAGAGTCGCCTGGCAGCGCGAAATTTGGCGATCTCTTCCAGTAAGTTATTGTGACAATTAAAGAAGAATGACAACCGCTTCGCAAAATCGTCCACATCGAGCCCGACGTCGATGGCCGCCTGGACATAGGCAATGGCGTTGGCGAGGGTGAAGGCGACCTCTTGAACTGCAGAGGACCCTGCCTCCCTCATGTGGTAGCCGCTGATGCTGATCGTGTTCCACTGAGGGACGTTGTCTTTGCAGAAGGCAAAAATGTCCGTGATAATGCGCATGGAGGGACGGGGGGGGAAGATGTGGGTTCCTCGAGCCACGTACTCCTTGAGGATGTCATTCTGAATGGTTCCTCTGACTTGCTCCGGTTTTACGCCCTGCTTCTCTGCAACGGCGAGATACATGGCGAGAAGAATGACCGCTGTGGCATTGATCGTCATGGAGGTACTGACCCTATCCAGGGGGATGCCTTCGAAAAGGGTCTCCATATCTGACAGGGTATCGATGGCTACACCGACCTTACCCACCTCACCCAGAGACATCGGGTGATCTGAGTCGTATCCGATCTGAGTGGGGAGGTCAAAGGCCACGCTCAACCCGGTCTGTCCCTGTTCCAGGAGGTATTTATATCGTTTGTTGGTCTCTTCGGCGGTAGCAAAACCGGAATATTGTCGCATGGTCCAGAATCGGCCGCGATACATAGTGGGTTGAACCCCACGCGTGAAAGGATACTCACCGGGAAATCCCAATCGCTCAATATAATCGTCCTCGCGCTCGTCGATCGATGTATATAGCCGCTTGAATTCGATATGAGAAGTAGATTCGAACTTCTTTTTTCTCTCAGGAAACCGGCTGACAGATTTGCTGAAAGTGGTCTCCTCCCATCTTTTTGTCTCAGCTATGAGTTTTTCCCTTTCCTCCATGATCGCTCCTCAGATGGCTCTTCAAATGCTCTCTCATGATCTTTTCCACCAAGCCATAGGGATTGCCCTTCCTGTCCACCAACTGCTGAAGCATCTTGTCGAGGGTTTCGCCCTCCTCCATGCGTCCCAGAACGCTTTCCAGCAATCGGGTCTGAAGCAGTTTCAGGAAGTGTTTCTTGGTCCGGAGTTTGTTTTTCCCATCGAGTTTCTTCGATTCGATCAGAGAGTTGCGGTGTCTGGATACCCCATAGATCAGCTCAAAAACGCCCTTTCCCAGGACGGCTTCGGTTTTGAATATGGGAGGGGTCCACCCGTCCTGTCGAGGGGGGGCCATCTCAATCATCACTCGGAGTTCTTGCTCCAGCTTCTCGGCCCCCTCCCGTTCACTCTTATTAATGACAAAGATGTCGGCGATCTCAAGGAGTCCTGCCTTGATGATTTGGACCTCGTCTCCGAGTCCGGGGACTGTTACGACGATGGACGTGTGGGCCGTGTTGACAATCTCGACCTCGTCTTGCCCGACCCCTACCGTTTCGACGATGATAATGTCTTTGCCCATGGCATCCATGACATTGATGATGTCGTGGGTCGACCTGGAGATTCCTCCCAGATAACCGCGAGTGGCGAGGCTTCTGATAAAGACACCGTCATCTGTACTGTGCCGCTGCATCCGGATTCTGTCGCCGAGAATCGCGCCTCCTGTAAAGGGGCTTGTGGGATCAACCGCAACGATTCCGATAGTTTTTCCCTCTTTTCTAAATATCTCTACGATCTTATCGACCAGGGTGCTTTTGCCAGAACCCGGCAGTCCTGTTACCCCTATGATATACGCGCGACCTGTCTTGGGATAGAGTTTTTTCAGCTCATGCCAGGCATCTGGGAGATCGTCGTCGATATCCCGCATGAGGCGGGCTGCCGCCCTCACATCGCCTTTGAGTATTCTTTCAGCAAGCCCCATTGAAAACTACCTGGTCGCCACTGAGAAATGCTCCGTTCGCTCACTGAACGAGATCTCTGACCCGTTCTAAGGCTCGGTCGTTCGACCTTCCGAACTCGGCATTGTGGCCTCACACAGCGGAATCTCGCCCCTTCGGGGACATTCCCTTCACCAAGACGGGTACCCCAGAGATTTCGTTATATTAGCTCCGAGGACATTTCTCAGCACGAATTAGCTAACGTGAAAGAGCCTAACCTCTCGGATCGCCCGGAACACCAATGTGACGGGCGATGACGATTCGCTGAACTTCGCTGGTGCCCTCGCCGATGTCCAGGAGTTTCTGATTCCGATAGTGTCTCTCCACGGCATATTCTTTCATCAGTCCATAGCCTCCGTGGAGTTGAACCGCATGGTTCACGACCCGATGGTAGGTTTCTGAGCACACCAGCTTCGCCATGGCGGATTCTTTGGTATAGGGTTTCTTATTATCGGCCAACCAGCAGGCCTTGTAAAGAAGAAGCCTGGCCATCTCTATCTCTGTATACATATCAGCCAACTTGAAAGCGTTGACCTGGAAGGAGCCAATCGCACGGCCGAACTGTTCCCGCTCATGAGCATATTTCATGGCTAGTTCATAGGCCCCCTGGGCCCCTCCGAGACCCATGGCGGCAATGCTGAGCCTTCCCCCGTCCAGTGTCTGGAGCATCTGGTGAAACCCCTCACCTTGTCGGCCGAGGAGGTTCTCTTTTGGAACACGGCAGTCGGCAAAGTAGAGTTCCCCAGTATTGGAGGCACGCCAGACCATCTTCTTATGCATCGTCTTGGCACTGAAGCCTGGAGTTCCATTGGGCACCAGAATGCAGCTCAGCTCTTTTCGTCCGTCAGGCCTTTTACCCGTTACAGCCTGGACAATGCACACCGCGCTGATATCAGAGGAAGAATTGGTTATGAAGATCTTGCTTCCGTTGATGACCCACTCGTCCCCATCCAGGAGAGCCGTGGTTTTCGAATCTCCAGCATCTGAGCCAGCGTCGGGCTCTGTCAGGCCAAAAGAGGCGAGCTTTTGACCGGCACAGAGGTCTGGAAGCCACTGGCGCTTCTGCTCCTCGCTTCCAAAGGTGTAGATGGGATAAATCCCCAGGGAATTTCCGGCAGCAAGGGTCGCAGCCTGGGAGCCATCGATCCTGGCAATCTCCTCTGTGGCGATGATATACCCCATATAGCCGATGTCAGACCCCCCGTACTGTTCAGAGACGAAGGGACCCAACAGGCCGAGCTCTCCCATTCGGTGTGTGAGTTGAACGGAGAATTCCTCTTTCTCGTCCAGCTCTTCGGCAACCGGCGCGATCTCTTTTTCGGAAAAAGCCCTGACCATTTTCCGGATGCTCTCCAGCTCCTCATCAAGGTCAAAATTAAGCGCCATAGGCACTCCTCCGAATTGGCAACTCGCTAATGGCAAGCCTCTCCGTTTTGGGGTCCGTGGACCGCGTCAGTTGTCCGTTGTCCGTGGTCAGTTGCAGAGCTAATCTCGATCTTTGGATTACCCATGGGATACTGTCCGACTCCTCTCGACGTTTCTTGAAACACTACCGTCTTACAATCGCAACAACGGACACCGGACCACGGACACGAATCACAAGCACGGACCACGGCAGAAACTTTATTCCTCATACGGAACCCAATAGATGTTCAGAATCGTGTTTGTGGGTACCTTCTGAAATTCAGCCTTTACCTTCATTCCGATTTTGGGTTCTCCATACCTGAGCCATCCCTTGAAGATGGTACAGACACCCGGAAGCTCGACGTCGATCTGCCAGTAAGGTTCGGAAATCTCAAGACCCATTCCTCCGTAGGCCACCTTGGTGTATGTGTATATGGTCCCAATGACCGGATGAGAGATCTCTTCCCAGTCCATCGGTTGATGACAGTCCGGACAATCGGCCCGCGCTGGTAGCCAGAGACGGTTTTCTGAGCATTTGGAGTTTGTGCATCGTGTCGCAAGGAGCCTGCCTTCCTGGAGCCCCTTGAAAAAGGGTGTCAATTTCCCGTAAGTGTGCCTATGCAAGAATGTCCTTGGCCACTCGACGACCATGGCTGGCTCCGTCTGGATTACCTTGGCTGGCTGACCAATGAATTGGGCTTCATCTTTTCTATTCCCCATGAGACTCTCCTCTTCTACCATGCTTTTCGCAGGATTCCCATTGTGACGTGGGAGCCAACACCGGCATGGGAAACCCAAGCGGCCTGGCATCCGTTGCGGTCCGGAATCTGAAGACTCTCCCAATCTTCGGGCTTTTTCTTGCCCCAGAACTCCCAGATCTTGGGATCCCCATGGAATCTGTCGTATTTCTGCTGAACCTGCCAGAGACACTCTACCCCCTGGAAGATACCCGTTGCCCCCACAGCGTGCATGGTGCCGATGAGGCCCCCTGAGAGGTTGGAAGGGCACTTCCCTGGTTTTTCCGTGTTCGGATTGATGTAATAGGCATCACCAGATTCGATATAGTCTGGTTCCTGGCCATAAGGCCTGAGACCAATATCGCCGTAGGTCTGGATGTCGCTGATAGTGAAGGCGTCGTGAAGTTCGACGAGGTCCAAGTCTTCTAGTGGGTTCTCGATGCCTGCCATACGATAACAGAACCAGGCAGCCATCCGAGAGGCCAGAAAACTCTCAAATCCAGGATATCGTGATCCGGGTTTTATGAGTTCCTTGTACGTCTCTGGCGTCTCATGAGGAAGGAGTGGAATCTCCTGGTGCCTTCGATCCGCCACCCGGAGGGTATGACTCCCTCCAGCAATGAACAGCTCGCAGGGCCGGTCTGTGAGTTTGTAGGCAGTCTTCTCATCACAAAGGAGAATGCAAGCGGCCCCCACACTCATGGCGCAACACTCCAGAAAGCGAAGCGGCCAGGCAGACATTCTGCTGTTGAGAATGTCCTCCACGGTGTACTTGCCAGGTTGCTGGGAATAGGGGGAAGAGCAGGCATAGAGATGGTTCTTGACGGCCACTTTAGCCCTGGTTTCTTCCGACAGCTTGTAGGTCTCCATGAAACGCTTTGCCATAGGAGCGTAGTAGGCCGAATACATGCGTGCAAGACGGGTCTCGTAGTCCTTACAAGCAGCGAAAGAAATATACGTGTTGCCTGTACGGGTATCCACCTCATCCATTCGTTCCCAACCGGCAACGAGGACCACATCGGCGTAGCCGCTAGCCACAGCCATGGCACCTGTGAGAACGGCGCTTCCTCCTGTGGCACCACCGGTCTTCACCCCGATGTTGTAAAGGGGGTCGAGGCCGAGGTAGTCATGGACCTTGGCCTCACAGAGGAGTTGGTCCTGGAAATGGTCTGCAAATTCAGCGTACACGGCGTAGTTGACGAGACCCTTCACCTCAAGAGGATCTATTTTGAGGTCATTCTTTTCTAGCATCTGACGGAAAGCGGTCATGACCAGCTCTTCCAGCTTATATTCCGGGAATCGTTTCCTATAGTCCGTCAATCCCCCGGCTACTGCGAAGACTTTTCTGCCCCACTTCGGGATTCGTTTGTTCCCTTCCTTCATAACAATCATGGAAATTCCTCCCTGCGTCACTGTCCCCTTCGAAAACGGGAAAGACGTGAGAAAGCTTTCTACCAGAGAAGACAGATTGCAATATTGGTGCCGTCAACCTCGTAGTTTCACATGTCCCTTAACCCACGCCACAGCCTCTTCTATTCTGGTTCCAGGGGTGAAGATCGCCTTGACTCCGGCCTTGTTCAACTCTGGAATGTCCTCCTCCGGAATGATTCCACCGCCAATCACCGTGATATCGTCGGCTCCCTCTTCCCGGAGAAGCTCTGTGATTCGAGGGAAGAGATAGTCGTGGGCACCTGAAAGGGCACTCAGCCCGATGACGTCCACGTCCTCCTGAATGGCTGTCGCCACGATCTGTTCAGGCGTCTGATGGAGGCCTGTGTAGATGACCTCGAAACCGGCATCTCGAAAGCCTCTGGCAATGACTCGTGCTCCTCTGTCGTGTCCGTCGAGGCCTGGTTTAGCAATGAGAATCCGGATTTTTCGTTTTGGGCTCACGGTTACTCCTTTGGCTCGGTCAGCTTAGCATGTGGTTTCTGTCACTTAACGCAAACTGACAACCCTGATCCTAGCAGATTCTGCCGCTTCCAACATTCCCGCCCTGGGAATCTTCAAAACATGCCTGGATCCTGGTAGGTCCCAAAAACCTGTCTGAAAACGTCACAGATCTCCTGGAGGGTGGTATACTCTCGCACGGCATCGATGATCAAGGGCATGAGGTTTTCATCACCTTCGGCCCCTCTGCGGATTCGCTCCAGATGAGTCCTCACCCTATCATTGTTTCTCGTTGTCTTAACCGCTTTGAGTCGCTCAAGCTGTTTCTTCTCGATGGCCGGGTCCATCCGCCAGATAGGGATGGGTGGGTGATCTGTCACGTATTTGTTGACTCCAATCAGGGTCTTTTCACCACTGTCGATCTGCTGTTGATAGATATAGGCTGATTCTGCAATCTCCGCTTGGGGGTACCCCCTGTCGATCGCCTTTACCATCCCCCCCAGTTCATCGATCTTGTGGATATACTCCCAGGCGTCCTCCTCTATTCGATTGGTCAGGGCCTCGACGAAATAAGATCCGGCCAGGGGATCAATGGTGTTGGCCACTCCGGTTTCTTCGGCCAGAACCTGCTGGGTTCTCAAGGCGATGAAGGCCGCTTCCTCCGTGGGGATGGCATAGGTTTCGTCCAGGGAGTTGGTATGGAGTGATTGGGTTCCCCCCAGAACGGCGGCCAGAGCCTCACAGGTCGTTCTGACCACGTTATTGTATGGCTGCTGGGCGGTAAGAGAGACACCGGCCGTCTGCGTATGGAACCTTAGCATCCAGGACCGTGAGCTTTTCGAACCAAATCTTTCCTTCATAATCCTCGCCCACATCCGACGGGCGGCCCTGAGTTTTGCGATTTCCTCAAAGAAGTCGATATGGGCGTCGAAGAAGAAAGAGAGGCGGGGAGCAAAACGGTCAATATCGAGGGCACGGTCGATGCATGCCTCCACGTAGGCAATACCGTCGGCCAGAGTAAAGGCCAATTCCTGAACGGCAGTGGCGCCTGCCTCCCGGATATGATAACCGCTGATGCTGATGGTATTCCACCGAGGGACCTCAAGGGTGCAGAATTCAACAGTGTCGACGATGAGGCGTATGGAGGGATTGGGGGGAAGCATGAGGGTCTTCTGGGCGATGAACTCTTTCAGCATGTCATTCTGAATCGTTCCGCTGATCTGTTCTCGATTCACGCCCTGCTTCTCTGCGGCCACGATATACATGGCCAGAAGAATCGATGCAGGGGGGTTGATGGTCATGGATGTGGTTACCCTATCGAGGGGGATGCCATCAAACAGAATCTCCATGTCTTTGAGGGTATCAACTGCCACACCGCACTTGCCGACCTCCCCCTTTGCCATGGAGGAGTCGCTGTCGTAGCCCATGAGGGTAGGGAAGTGGAAGGCCACACTTAGGCCGGTCTCGCCGTGTTCGAGTAGGTATTTGAAGCGTTGGTTTGTCTCCTCGGGCCCTCCGAGACCCGAGAACATCCGCATCGTCCAAAGTCTTCCTAAATACATCGATGGTTGGATGCCCCGAGTGAAGGGGTACTGACCAGGAAATCCGATTTTTTGAAAATAATCGAGGTGTTTGATGTCCTCAGGAGTGTAGAGCCCTTCGATTTCGAGATCCGAAACCGTAGAAAAACGATTGCGTCGAAGTGGAACTTTCGACCGAGCCTCGTCCAGGTCTTTTTTCCACCGACCTTTGCCCTGCCTCAGTTCCGCGAACTCTTCCTCTTTGACCATCGGTGCCTCCTTCCCTTAAGTTCTGTGATGCCGGTTTCGTGACGTAAAGGGATTAGGCTTTTCCGGCAGATCACTCGCCCATACAAAGGGCATAAACCTGGGCAATAATTTGCTCTGGTTTGAAGTGTTTCAAGGAGATGGCGCCGGCCGGACATGCCGAATTGCAAGCGCCACAACCCTTGCAAAGAGCTGTGTTGATGGTCATTAGTCGTCTGTAAGGGTCCAGCGTCAGAGCAGCATACTCACAGACCTCTTCGCAGATACCACAGCCGGAACAGATCCCCTCGTCGATAGCGGCGATGACAGGGTCGATTGCGACCTTCCCCTGAAAAAGAGTTGTCGTGGCTCTGGAAGCTGCTCCATGGGCCTGAGCCAAGGTGTCGGCAATGTCCTTGGGACCTTGACAGGTTCCCGCGAGGAAGATGCCATCGACTGCCGTGTCGAGGGGTCTGAGTTTGGGGTGGACCTCCATGAAAAAGCCATCAGGGCTGAGGGATAGTTTCATAAGATTCTTGAGACTCTGTGCGCCTTGGGACGGAATAAGACCCGTTGCCAAGACCACTAGATCGAACGCTTTCTCGTAGGGCTGACCAAGAAGGGCGTCTTCACCCCGCAGCACCACCTTATCCCCCCCCCTGAATATCTCCGAGGGGACTCCCTTCTTATAGATCACTCCCCTTTTTTGTGCTCGTTCGTAGAGTTCCTCGTATCCCTTTCCGAAGGTCCTCACGTCAATATAGAAGACCATCACCTCTGAATCAGGGATATTCTCCCGGACCCAAAGCGCCTGTTTTGCGGTGTAGGTGCAGCAGACCCTTGAGCAGTATTCATTGCCCACCTGCTTGTCCCGTGAACCCACACAATGGACAAAGGCGATGGCCTTTGGAACCGTATCGCCGATCCTTGGGGTCTCCTTGGTCCGCCCCCAAGAGGCGGTCAGCCTCTCGAATTCCGCGGCCGTGATCACCTGCTGGTACTTCCCGTACCCGAGCTCGGTCTTCTTTGTTGCATCGAAAATGTCGTGGCCCGTGGCCACAATAATGGTTCCGACTTGGACTTGTTCGAGTCGACCCTCTTGAGTGAAATCAATCGCCCCCTGAGGGCAGGTCCGTTGACACCGATCGCACGATTGATCCTTGAAGTGGAGACAGGCCTCGGTATCTATGAGAAGGATCTCGTTTGGACCGTCGGTGGATGGGAAATAAACGGCCTTCCGCGCATTCCGGCGATAGTTGGAATCATCGATCACATCAACTGGGCAGGATTTGAGACATTCACCACATCTGTCGCATTTCTCCCCGTCGACGTAATGCGGTCTCCTTCGTATTTCGGCAGAGAACTCTCCGACTGACCCGTCGATTTTCTCGACCTCAGAGAAGGGCATAACCTCAATTCTGGCATGATTCAGAACGGCCTCGATTCTTGGACCGATCAGTTGCTCTGCCTCTTCAAGATAAGGGAAAGTCCGATTTAGGCGAGCCACATGGCCTCCGAGCACCGGTGTCTTTTCCACGAGTACCACCCGAAAGCCAGAGGCCGCAATATCGAAGGCTGCCTGCATGCCGGCAATACCACCCCCTATGACCAGAGAGCTGGGAGTGACGCTCTTCTCCTGGGCCTGGAGAGGTTCAAGAAGCTGCGCCTTGGCAATGGCCGCCGACACCAGATCTTTTGCCTTTTCCGTTGCTCTAGTTCGGTCGTGGTGAACCCAGGAACAGTGTTCGCGAATGTTGGCGATTTCCAGAAAGTAGGGGTTAAGACCCGATTTGGAGATGACATTCCGAAAAGTCCGCTCATGCATGGTTGGCGAACAGGCGGCTACGACGATCCGGTCCAGTCGTTCCATCTCTATATCCCTCATGATGAGGTCTTGGCCCGGATCCGAGCACATGTAGGTGTAGTCTCTCGCAATGACAACCTGTGGATGATCCTTAGCGAAATCCCTGACGGCCTCCACATCGACATGGTCGGCTATATTGATCCCACAGTGGCAGATGTAAACACCGATCTTCATAGGAAGTGTCCTAGCTTCGCCCTTCGGCCAGGCATATGCAGGCCATGGCAGCGGCGCCACTCGCCTGGGCGACCGCATCCGGGATGTCTTTTGGGCTCTGGCAGCAACCGGCCAGGAATACCCCTGGTTTCGAGGTGGGGATGGTTTCTTTTGTTTCGGCCTCTTTGAAAAAGCCTTCCGGAGTGTGAGAAATCCCCAGCATTCTGCCGAGTTGTTCCGCATCCTGTCTGGGAACGAGACCGGTTGCCAGCACCACAAGGTCCGTTTCTTCCTCGTAAGGTTCTCCCAGAAGCGTATCTTCTCCACGAATCATGAGGGACTCGCCCCGTTTATAGATTTCGGATGGATTCCCACGCCTGAAGATGATCTTTTCTTTCTGGACTCGATCGTAGAATTCCTCGTATCCCTTTCCAAAGGCCCTGATGTCCATGTAGCAGATCGTGATCTTGGCATCGGGAATCCGCTCTCGAACGAGATGGGCCTGCTTGGCCGTATACATGCAGCACACCCGTGAACAGTATTCGTTTCCAACGGTCTTGTCTCTGGATCCCACGCACTGAATAAAGACAACCCGTTTCGGCTCTACCCCATTGTATTCGATACTTCCCTTTGTCGGGCCCGACGCAGAACAGAGTCTCTCAAACTCGATGCCAGAAAGGACGTTCTCATAGCGCCCATACCCGTATTCCGGTTTTAGTCTTGCATCAAACTGATCGTAACCTGTTGCCACCACTATCGCACCGGCCTGAATGGTGACGTTTTCCTCTTTCTGATTGAAGTCGATCGCATGGGTGCCGCAGGCCTTCTGGCATCTCGGTTCTTTTCCACATTTTCCTTTGGTCAACATCAGACAATGGTCTGGATCGATAAGGTACTTCTGAGGAACAGCCTGAGGAAAGGGGATATAGATGGCAGCGCGTTTGCCGATACCCATATCAAACTCGTTGGCGATCCTCGTCCGCTGGACACATGCCTCTGCACAAAGACCGCATCCGGTACATTTTTTCAAATCCACATATCGAGGCTTCTTCCTGATGGTGATTTGGAAATCACCCATCTCCCCCTGGATCTCGATCACCTCTGAGTAAGTCATCGCCTCGATGTTCGGATGGCTGCCAACTTCAACCATTTTGGGTGTCAGGATGCAGGAAGAACAGTCAAGTGTGGGGAAGGTCTTATCCAGTTGGGCCATGTGTCCCCCAATGGTTGGCTCCTTTTCCACCAGGACGACCTTGAACCCCTTGTCCGCAATATCGAGGGAGGCTTGCATGCCGGCAATGCCGCCACCAATCACAAGGGCGACTGGGGACTCTATTTTCTGAGCTGGCATTTCCATATTCTCATCAGCCGCAATGTCATTTGTGATTATGATTCTTGTTTCTTGTTAAGTGCTTTGCCTTCCTGTGGTCTGTCCGCGATCATTTCGGTTTTCCTACAAGCGTACTCGCAATTGTGTTTTTTTGAATCTCTCGGGTTCCCTCATAGATTTCCATGATCCTTGCATCCCGATAGAACCGCTCCACCTCGTACTCCGTTATGTAGCCGTAGCCGCCAAGTATCTGAATGGCCTCGTCGGCGACCTCTACACTGACCCTTCCGGCGTACAGCTTTGCCATGGAGGTCAACTGAGGATCAATACGGCCCTGGTCATAATTCCACGCAGCCTTGTACGTCAAGAGGCGAGCCGTCTCGAGCATGGTATACATGTCAGCGAGTTTGTGCTGAGTGGCTTGGAAGTCCGCGATTCTTCGCCCGAATTGCCGTCTCTCCTTTGCATAGGCAAGGGCCCTGTCAAAGGCTCCCTGGGCGATTCCCAGGGCCTGGGCAGCTATCTCGATCCGGCTCTCGTCAAAGAACTCCAGAACGTGATAGAAACCTCGGTTTTCCTGACCGATTAGATTTTCCACGGGGACGTGGACTTCGGACAGAGAGAGCTCTGCCGTTGAAGTCATTCGAATGCCCATCTTGTCGCCAAGCTCGGTGGCTTCAAATCCTGGGGTCCCCCGTTCCACCACGATGGTACTCATCCCTCGGTGAGGAGGATCAGCCTCTGGGTCGGTCTGACAGAGGATCACAAAGTGGTTGGCCAGTGTTCCATTGGTGATGAAGGTCTTGGTGCCGTTGATGACGAATTCCTGTCTGTCCTTTATCGCTGTCGTCGATAGGCGGGTGATGTCGCTTCCATGATCCGGCTCAGTATAGGCGCCGGCAGAAATCGCCTCTCCCATTGTCACCGGTGGGAGATACTTCTGTTTTTGCTCTTCGGTGCCGAACCTGAGGATGACCTCAGAGCTAAAATCGGTCAAGGTCAGGGCAACCCCGATGCCAGAGTCCTGACGGCAGAACTCCTCCACCAGCAGGGCGTTTTCCAGAATTCCGAGCCCCTGACCTCCATATGCTTCAGGAAAATGGATCCCTACGAAGCCCAGCTTGCAGGCCTTCTGCCAGATGGATTTTGGGAAGGTGTGCTCCCTTTCCAGCTCCATGGCCAGGTCCTTGTCAAACTCTCCCTGCGCAAACTCCCTGGCGGCACGCTGAATATCCTTCTGTTCATCGCTCAGTTCAAAATCCATCTTGACCTCGTAGTGGAAGAGAGCTCCTGACTCTTACCTGGCTCGGCGTTAAGATATTCCAGCCAGGATCGGTTCTCGGTCGAGCAGCGCTTCGCTCAAGGATCGCTCGGCCCGATGGGCTTCGCTCAAGGCAGGATCCCTTGATTTAAATTCTAGGGTTTCTGCCTCGAGGGGACGAAGTCCCCGATCCTCTGTCCTCAAGTCCCGCGCGGCGGGACGCTCCTCAAGCGAACGAAGTTCGGGCTCTGTCTATCTCAAGGCCAGCCTGTTTTTCCTCGATCCTTTATCCTTGCCCCTTTCTCCTGAGTCAAGCAAACGCCTCCTTGACCTTTTCCTTTAGGCTCGGAACGATCTTGAACAGATCTCCCACGATTCCGTAGTCGGCAACATTGAAGATCGGAGCCTTGGGATCTTTGTTGATTGCAATGATCGTCCCAGACGTCTTCATCCCGGCAACATGCTGAAAGGCCCCACTGATGCCGACAGCAATGTAAACTTTAGGTTTCACGGTCTTGCCAGAGGTCCCGACCTGGCGCTCTTTGGGAAGCCATTTTTTGTCGACCACAGGACGACTGCACGAAAGTGCGGCCCCCAGGGAGTCGGCCAGGTCCTGCACAATGGTGATGTTCTCCTGATCCTTGATGCCCCGTCCAACCGAAACCAGGATGGGGGACTGAGTGATATCTACCTCTCCCGCGGCAGCTTCCACATACTCGAGAAACCTCTTGGAGGCGATTTCTTCTGTAAGCGGTGAGGCTACGTTGACAATCTCGCCGGGCAGGGAGTAATCCTCCGGGGAGAAGGATGCAGGCCGGACGGTGATCAGGTGGGGTTGACCTGGCTTGAGATGAACCTCAACGTTTAGCTTGCCTCCGTAAACTTGGCGGATGGCTTTGAACCGTGCGTTCACCACCATGACATCGAGACAGTCCGTGGCGATAGGTGCGTTGATCGCGGTAGCAAGGCTCGGCGCCAGATCCATTCCAAAGGCTGTGTGGCCTATGAGGACGGCGAGGGGGTTCTCCTGTTCAATCAGATTCACGAGGGCCTTGTGATAGGCCTCGGAGTTATAATTCTCCAGTTTGGGATCTTCAACGAGCATCACCCTGTTCGCCCGATCTTTGAGCTGATCGGCCATCTTACCAGCGTTGTGCCCGAGGAGAAGAGCCACGAGAGGCTTTCCCATCTCTTCGGACAGCGTCTTCCCCTTCGTGAGCATTTCAAAAGTAATGTCTCGAAGTTCACCCTGCCGGTGTTCAGCGAGTATAAAGATATCGTCCATCTAGGCCACCCCTCCCTTCTCCTTGAGTATAGAGACAACCCTCTCGGCAATATTCTCCACCGTCCCCTCGAGCATTTCGGCACCCTCTCCAACAGGAGGGAGAAAGACTCGCTCGATAACGGTTTTCGATCCATTCTCCCCCGCCTCATCAGGTTTTATGCCCAGATCCGTAAGGCCAAGAACCTTGATCTCTTTCTTGGCCACCTTTCGGATTCCCATGATGGAGACATACCTGGGCTCGTTGATACCAGACTGAATGGTGAGAACAGCGGGAAGTTCGAGATCGAGAATCTCCTCTAGTCCTCCCTCGAGTTCACGATGGACCCTGGCCGTATTCCCCTCAATCCTTTCGATCCCGTTGACAACAGTCGCGTGATTGATACCGAGCATTTTTGCGAGGGTAGGTCCCACCTGACCGTAGCCATCGTCCTCCGCCTGAACCCCGGTCAGGATCAGGTCGTAGGGCAGCGGTTTGATGGCCTGGCTCAATACTGTCGCAATCGCGTGCCCGTCGGATCCGGCAAATGCGGAGTCTGTCAAGCGAATTGCCTCGTCGCCTCCCATGGCCAGAGCCCTCCTGAGCGTCTCATTGGACTCTTCTGGTCCCATTGAGATGACCGTGACAGAGCCGCCATACTTTTCCTTCAGAAGGACTGCCTCCTCCACGGCGTAGTTATCCCACTCATTGATGTCAAAAACGAGTCCGGCCTTATCGATGCCTTTTCCCGTACTGTCAATGACAATGTCGGCTTCGGCTGTTTCCGGGACCCGTTTGACACAGACAATGATGTCCATACATCCTCCTTTCTTGAAGGCCCTGCGCGCCGCAGCTTTCGTTGTACTTTGTCGGTCAAAAAAACAGAAGAATCAACTCCCTCGGCGCCAGGTTGTAAGGGCGTCCCACGCAGCGGGACTTGAGGTTGGAGGCAGAAAACCTCTGGCCTCAAACCTCGAGCGAAGCAGGAGCGGTCCTCAAACCTCAACCTGCAGCCCACTTCGTGGTGCTGTGGTTCACAGGGCTTCAACCAGAATTTCGGCGATATCCAGGATCTTTAGCTTCTCCTCGTTGCCGGTCGTCTTGACGGCGTCCTCGAGCGTCAGTAGACAGAAGGGACAGGCCGTGGCCAGAATCTCTGCACCCATCTCAACTGCATCTCGAATCCGGATTTCTGCTGAACGGGGGCCCTGATCAGAGGCTTCTACCCACATACGCCCCCCGCCCCCCTCGCAGCAGAGGCTCTTCTCTCTCGATCGGTCGAAATCGATGAAAGTCACCCCGGGAATGCTTTTCAGGATCTCTCGTGGCTCATCAAAAACGCCGTTCTGCTTCCCCAGGAAGCAGGGATCATGATAGGTAATCACCCTCTTCATTTCCTTGGAGAAGGGATTATGCTTCTCAATAGCCTCGGCGATGACCTGCGTATAGTGGCGAACGACCAGTCCATCCTGGGCATAATCATTCTTCATGGCATTGTAACAGTGGGGAGATGTGGTGACGATGGAGCGAACATTAAGTGCCTTGAAACTCTCTGCGTTTTGCTCCATGAGCATTTCGAAGAGGCCCTCTTCGCCCATTCTCCGAATCTCACTTCCACAACAGGTCTCGTCGTTTCCGAGGATGGCAAAGTCAAGGCCTACCTGGCGAAAACATGTAACCATGGATCGGGCCACGTTCTGCACCCGGGTGTCATAGGCCGCGGTACAACACACAAAATACAGGTGCTCCGCATGGCATTCCTCGGATAGAACCTTCAGGTCAAGTCCCTGGGCCCACTCGCTCCTCTTGTTTTTCACTGCTCCCCAGGGATTTCCATACTTGTAAGCGCTTTCAAGGGCTTCGATGACAGTCTTAGGAATATGGCCCTCCTCGATAAGTGCCGTGCGCATGCCAATGATCAGATCAGAAGGTCGTAACTCTCGGGGGCAGCGGATAGTGCATGTTTTGCAGGCTGTGCACGCCCAGAGATCGTCCCTTTGATAGATAGACTCTAGATCGTCCAGAACCAGGGCCTCCTGCATGAGGCGTCGGATGTTCAGGGGAGAGTTGAGTGACACGGGGCAGCCGCCTGTGCACTTTCCGCACTGGATACAGCCGAACAGCTCATATTTCTCATAGAAAGAATCGTTTTCAACCATTAGCATGCGTGACATCCTCGATTTTGCTAAGAATCCTGAATTCAGGGCGATAGGAGGGGCCCAGAGGCTTCGGCATTGATACAATCGGAGAACACATTGATTTGCAGCTGCTAATGAATATACATTAATTCGTCGAAAGAATTCACGCGATATGGACCTTATCTGCCAAGGATTTCACGAGAAATCACGATCCGTTGCACTTCCGAGGTTCCCTCGTAAAGGGTCGTTCCAATAATATCCCTCAGATATCGCTCCACCGGGTATTCCGTGGTATAACCATATCCACCCAGCATCTGAACCGATCGAAGGGCAACCTCTTTTGCCGTCTCTGTGGCAAGGAGTTTTGCCATGGAAGCCTCCTTGGTAAATCCCTGGCCACTTTCTTTGAGAGAAGCAGCTCTGAGGGTGAGTAGCTGGGCCGCCTCAAGCTCGGTGTAGCTGTCGGCAATCATCCACTGAATGGCCTGAAACCTGGATAGCTTCTGGCCAAAAGCTTCCCTCTCTTTCACGTACTGGGTTGCATATTCGATGGCTGCCGATCCGACACCGATGGCCAGGGAGGCGATCCCGATTCGGCCCCCATCAAGCTCCACCATGGCAATTTTGAAACCATCACCCTCCTGACCCAGAAGGCATTCCCTGGGGATGCGACAGTTGTCAAAGACGAGTTCATGCATGGAAGAGGCCCTGTGGCCCATCTTGGTTTCGGCTTTCCCAATGACAAAGCCAGAGGTTCCCTGTTCAACTAGAAAAGCACTAATTCCCTTTCCTTTTCGAGCGGTTCTGTCCGTGACGGCCCAGACCACGACGACACCGGCCTGCTCCCCACTGGTAATGAGGCTTTTCCTCCCATTTAAGACAAAAGAGTCTCCGTCGACTACGGCCATGGCCCTGATGTTTGCGGCATCGGAACCGGTGTGGGGCTCTGTGATCGCAAAGGCCCCGGCTGGATAATGACCATTGCAGAGTTTGGGAATGTGCTTTTCCTTCAAGGCATCAGATGCAAATTCATAGATGACCTCAGCGACCATGTTAGTTACAGCGGTGGTTACGGCATGCGAGGCACAGGCCTTCGCGATTTCGGTGACAGCCAGGCTATAAGCCACCGCACCAACCTCCGAACCTCCATACTTTACAGGGACGTTCATCCCCATCAGTCCAAGGTCAGCCATTTTCTTCAGATTCTCATGGGGAAACTCCTTGTTTTCGTCCAGTTGGGCAGCCACGGGCCTGATGTGCTTCTCTGCAAAATCCCTGACCATGTCCCGAATCATTTCCTGCTCAGATGTTAACGTGAAATCCATTTGACTCGCATCAATTAAAAGAATGGATCTAGTGATTAACCCGTATTGCTCACCGCAGAGACATAAAGTGCTTTGCAGGCGGAGGCTTGAGGATCACTCGGCTGCCGCTTCGCTTGAGGTTTGAGGCTTGAAATCTTCTGCCTCCATCCTCAAGGCCTCTAGGGCCGCTCCTGCGACCTCTGCGTCTCAGCGGTGACATTAAACAGCATTCCAATTTCGGATTTCGTGCTTCGAATTCATAATAATCTGATTTAGTATGTGTAGAACCCTCTTCCGGATTTTCTTCCCAGATACCCAGCATCAACATATCTTTTGAGGAGGGGGCAGGGACGGTACTTGGAATCCGCAAAACCCTGATAGAGAACCTCCATGATGGCCAGGCAGGTGTCGAGACCAATCAGGTCTGCCAGTGCCAGTGGCCCCATGGGGTGATTCATTCCCAGCTTCATCACTCCGTCTATAGCCTCGAGGCTTCCCACTCCCTCAAATAGCGCATATACCGCCTCATTGATCATGGGCATGAGAATCCTGTTGGAGATGAATCCAGGAAAATCCTGGGCCTCCAGAGGCGTCTTGCCCATGTGTTCGCTGAGGCTCTTGACTTTCGCAAAGGTCTTATCTGATGTGGCCAAGCCCCGAATGATCTCCACCAATTTCATCACGGGTACGGGATTCATGAAGTGCATCCCAATCACACGGTCCTGTCTTTCTGTGGCAGAAGCGATCTTAGTGATAGAGATGGAGGACGTATTGGTGGCAAGAATGACGTCTTTCCGACAGATTTCATCGAGGCTTTTGAAAATCTCAAGTTTCAGAGACTCGTTCTCTGTGGCTGCCTCAACCACCAAATCCGCACGGCCCATATTTTCCATTCGGGTCGTTTCGCTGATTCTGGCGATGATTTGGTCTTTGTCCTGTGAGGTGATCTTTTCCTTCTGAACAGACCGGTCGAGGTTCTTGCCTATGGTTGCCAATCCCTTCTGAACGAGTTCGTCTGTGATGTCGCTCATGACCACGCTAAGGCCAGAGGCAGCCGCGACCTGAGCAATGCCGTTTCCCATCTGTCCAGCCCCGATGACGCCAACAGTTCTTATTTCCATACCTCCCCCCTTTTTGTTTGAGCTCCAATCAATTAAGTTCGCGACATAGCTTGCTGGGCAGCGGTCTAAGGATCGCTGCGCTATGCTACGCTTCAGGAGCGCTTCGCTCGAGGATCGCTCCGCCCCATGGGCTTGGCTTGAGGCAACATTCTCTGAATGCTAATCTTATGTGTTGTGGCTCGAGGGGACAAAGTCCTCGGTCCTCCAACCTTAAGTCCCGCACCGCGGGACGCTCCTCAAGCGAACTCTTTCCGCGATCTGCCTGCCTTTGATGCACCTCCTGAGCGGACGGTCATCTAGATTCCCTTGATATCTTTAGCGCTCAACAATGAGAGACACCGCCTCCCCTCCACCCAGGCAGAGAGTAGCCATGCCCAGTTTCGCGTCCTCATCCTTCATGGCGTATAGAAGAGTTGTCAGAACTCGCGCTCCGCTCGCCCCTATAGGATGTCCGAGGGCAACGGCCCCGCCCCTCACATTGACCTTTCGGGTATCGAGGCCAAGCTCCCGGATTATTGCCACCGTGGATGCAGCAAAGGCCTCATTGATCTCAAAGAGGCCGATCTCCTCGATGGAGAGGCCAGCTTTCCGAAGCACCTCGGGAATGGATTTGATGGGCGCGACCAGGACGTCCTCCAACTCAACTCCTGCCGCGGCCTGGGCTCCCACCGTCGCCATGGGAGATACACCCAACTCCTTTGCCTTTTTGATGGACATCAGGACCAGGGCACTTGCACCGTCACTGATTTTTGAAGCGTTACCCGCCGTCACGACCCCTCCGTCCTTGAAAACAGGCTTTAGCCTGGCCATGGCCTCCAGATCAGGCTGCCGTGGCCCCTCGTCTCGGTCAAGAATGATCGGGCTGCCCTTCTTCTGGGGTATCTCAACCGGGAGAATCTCTGCTCTGGACTTGCCCTCAGCGGTTGCATTAAGAGCTTTTTCATTTGACTCGAAAGCAAACCGATCCTGATCTTGGCGAGAGACCTGAAACTTCTGAGCGACCAATTCCGCCGTGTAGCCCATGTGGAAGTCGCTTACTACATCCCACAGACCGTCATGGACCATCGCATCGATCAATTTTCCGTCCCAAAGCCGGTATCCATCCCTGGCCTTGTCGAGATAGTAGGGGGCCCGGCTCATGGATTCCATGCCTCCTGCGACGACAACCTCAGCATCTCCCGCCATGATGGAATGGGCACCCATCATCACGGCCTTCAATCCAGAACCGCAGACCTTGTTGATTGTCGTGGCGCACGATTCCATAGGGAGTTTGGCCTTGATCATGGCCTGACGTGCAGGATTCTGCCCAAGGCCATGGGGAAGAACATTTCCCATGATGACCTCGTCGACGTCATCCTTTTCGATTCCCGATCGTCGAATCGCCTCCGTGATGACCAAAGCCCCGAGGTCTGTTGCTGAGAAACCACTCAGCCCCCCCATGAAGTTTCCTATGGGCGTTCTGACCGCACTTGTGATAACAACTTGATCCATCGCTTCCTTCTCCTTGGTCAAAGAACTCTGTCAAATGTCCCTACTCCACCCCCTCGTTCAGCTTGGATTTGATTCTTTCTTGATAGTCGATGATCTGGTTTTTGAGTTTGCTAAGATTCTGAATTCGCTCGTCAATGCGATTCGTATGATGTTGTAGGAGTTCGAGCAGTCTCGGGAGCACCTTGCGGTTGGTTCGATGGATCTGATAGATGTCCTCAAGCTCCTGCATCTCCGCCAGGGTCAGTCCCAGGTGTTTCAGACGCTTGACAAATCTCAGCCGCTGGCAGTCTTTGTCTGTGTAGATTCGTTTTCCCCCCTCTACACGTTTCACCGAATTGAGAAGCCCGATTTCCTCGTAATACCGAATGGTTCGGGTGGTGAGTCCCACCATGGTAGCCAATTCACCGATCTGATAATGGGTCGACTTTTCCAGGGAGGTTTTTCTCCTCCTCATATGTCGGTCAGTCATCTCCGCATCGGTCTCCGCCGTTTTAGGGCTCTGGTAATGGGCCATGAATCTGAGAATTCACTTAACGTAAACTGATGATCAGACCCTTCAGCATACCCTTTTCTCGGTCCTTTTTCAATGAATAGTGTCGGGGAGCTTCGGAGCGAAAGAACAACAGTGTTCACATACGAAAACTACAGGGCACAATATAATCAACAGATTAGAAAGGTGATGCACCCAAAAGTCAGGAAACTCCTGTTCCAAGGACATAGGGCATGAAATAATAGTCACAAAACCCTGTGATGTCAATGCATGGCAGGACTCTGGCAATCTTCCCCTAACTGTAGCACGCACTTTGCAGCTATCGCCAGAATATGGCATTCTTGGATACGAATCACGGTGGACGCGGTTTACAAACCGACGGGTATAGAGGTATGAAAACATATGGAGGCACTATCGGGATGGAGATGACAATAACAGAGAAAATCCTGGCTGCCCATGCCGGCCTGGCAGAGGTTCGCCCAGGTCAACTGATTAACGCGAAGGTGGACCTTGCCTTAGGGAACGATATTACAGCCCCGATAGCTATTGAACTGTTCAGAAGGACTGGTGCCAAGAATGTATTCGACAAAGAAAAGGTTATTCTGGTTCCAGATCACTTTGCCCCGAACAAGGACATCCAGTCCGCCGAGCAGTGCAAGATTTTGAGGACCTTTGCCCGTGAGCAGGAGCTTACGCAATACTATGAAGTAGGCCAAGTGGGGATCGAGCACGCGCTCCTTCCAGAGCAGGGACTTGTACTTCCAGGTGACCTCGTTGTGGGAGCAGACAGCCACACCTGCACCTATGGGGCTCTTGGGGCTTTTTCCACTGGCGTAGGGAGCACAGACCTGGCGGCAGCGATGGTTACGGGTGAGCTCTGGTTCAAGGTTCCTGAGACGACCAAGCTGATATATCGGGGAGAACTCAGGCCCTGGGTGGAAGGAAAGGACCTGATCCTCTACACGATCGGAGAGATCGGGGTGGACGGGGCCTTGTATAGAGCAATCGAATTCACAGGAGAGACGATTGAAAGCCTTCCCATGGCAGGGCGTTTCACTATGGCCAACATGGCCGTCGAGGCTGGCGCCAAGAACGGCATATTCCTTCCAGATCGGGTAACCAAGCAGTATGTGAAAGCAAGGGCAAAACGGAAGTATTGTTTCTACGCAAGCGACAAGGGAGCTAAGTACGAGGAGATTAGGGAATTTGACGTATCCAACATCGAGCCACAGGTTGCCTTCCCCCATCTTCCTAGCAATACGAGAGGAATCAGTGAGATTGGAGAGATCCCGATCGATCAAGCAGTGATCGGATCCTGTACCAATGGATGGTTGGAAGATCTACAGACGGCTGCGAAGGTACTGAGGGGACATAGAATCTCACCGAACACCAGACTGATCATCATCCCAGCCACTCCATCCATCTATCGACAGGCCATGAAGGACGGCCTGTTCGAGGTCTTTCTGGATGCCGGTGCCGTTATCAGCCCCCCGACTTGTGGGCCTTGCCTGGGAGGCTACATGGGGGTCTTGGCAAAAGGTGAAAGGGCTATCGCCACTACCAACAGGAATTTCGTCGGGAGGATGGGTCATCCAGAGAGTGAAGTCTATCTGTCCAACCCCGCAGTGGCGGCGGCATCGGCGGTTTTAGGAAGGATAGCCGGGCCGGATGAGCTGGACCATGGATAGGGATTGAAGATGGAGAAAGGAGGCCATTGATGATGAAATTTAGGGGAAGGGCCTGGAGATTTGGCTCCAACATAGATACCGACGCCATTATCCCTGCCCGCTATCTCAACGTATCGGATCCAGAAGAGCTGGCTCGACACTGCATGGAGGATGAAAACCCCAAGTTTGTCAAAGAGGTCAAACAGGGCGATATTATCATTGCTGATTCAAATTTTGGTTGCGGTTCTTCCAGGGAGCATGCTCCGATTGCCATAAAGGCAAAAGGGATATCCTGTGTTATTGCCAGGAGTTTTGCCAGAATATTCTATCGAAATGCCTTCAACATGGGGCTGCCCATCATAGAAAGCGGTGAGGCCGTCGACGGGACCGAGGATGGCCATGAGCTTGAGGTGGATCTAGACAGGGGGGAGATCAGAAACGAGATGACCGGTCGCGTCTTTAAGTCCAGTCCAATCCCTCCCTTTATGCAGAGGATCATTGATGATGGAGGCTTGATGGAGCATATCGCGAGAAGGAGGAACTAGATGGGGAAAACACATAGGATCGGGGTGATTCCCGGGGACGGGACAGGACCTGAGGTTGTCGCCGAAGGACTGAAGATCTTAAAGGCGGTAGCGGAGAAGACGGACGCTGAGTTCGACTTCATCCAATACGATTTTGGGGGGGAAAGGTATTTGAGAACAGGCGAGATACTCCCCGATTTGGCCATCGAAGAGCTGGGCCAACTGGACGCTATTTATCTGGGAGCCATCGGCCATCCGGATGTGAAACCGGCGATTCTGGAGAAGGGGATCCTTCTTAGACTGAGGTTCTCCTTAGATCAGTACGTCAATCTTCGGCCCGTGAAGCTCTACCCGGGGGTGGAGACCCCTTTGAAGGACAAGGGGCCAGAGGACATTGATTTCGTGGTGGTCCGCGAGAACACCGAGGGGCTTTACACCGGTGGTGGAGGGTTTCTGAGAAAGGGAACCTCAGACGAGATCGCTGTCCAGGAGTCTATCAACACCCGAAAGGGTGTGGAGAGGTGTCTACGATACGCATTTGAGTATTGCCGGAAGCGAAACAAGAGAAACAAGCTCACTCTCTGTGGCAAGACCAACGTCCTCACCTATGCCTTTGACTTGTGGGAGAGGGCCTTCCATGAGATAGGTCAGGAGTATCCTGAAATAGAGCGAGACTATGCCCATGTGGATGCGATCTGCATGTGGATGGTCAAGAACCCAGAACGCTTCGACGTGATCGTGACCGACAATATGTTCGGAGACATCATCACGGACCTTGGGGCTACAATCCAGGGAGGGATGGGCATCGCTGCGGGAGGAAACATCAACCCAGAGGGGACTTCCATGTTTGAGCCCATTGGCGGCTCTGCTCCAAAATATACGGGGAAAAACCTGATCAATCCCCTGGCCGCTATTCTGGCCGGTCAGATGATGCTGGACCATCTTGGGGAACCGGAGGCCGCGAGGCGGGTAGAACAGGCCGTGATAGACGTAGTTGAAAAGCACATGAAAAGCATGGAAGCGGGGATGATGGGCGTGAGCACCACCGAGGTCGGCGACCTGGTTGTGAAATACATTCAAGAATGATCTGGGATGTGCGATGTGCGATCTGCGATCTGGGATATGAGATCTGGAATGTGACAGTTTCCTTTTCTTGAGGCCCACATCCCAGATCCCAGATCGTTGGATTGTTACCGTGGTAGTGCCGAACCGATGATTCTAGGTGGGCTCAGCCGTCTCTTGCTTGATCCATTCAAGGTAAGCATGGAGACCCTCCACAATGGGCAGGGCTATGATCTCGGGGACATCATAGCTATGGAGAGCCCTGATCCTCTCCTGGAGGGCTCCAAAAAGGCTCTGGCGGGTCTTGATGATCAGATAGTACTCCGGCTCATCACAGATTTTCCCCTCCCATCGATAAACGGAGCGAATCTGCGGAAGGAGGTTGACACAGGCGGCAAGCCTCTCTTCTACCAGAGTCCTGGCAATGGTCAGAGACTCCTGCTCTGACCCCACAGAGACGTAGACGACAAAGGATGGGTCCATGATTCTCCCTCCTTGTAAGACGTTGAGTGCTTGCTCGATCAGACGATATTACAAGTTCCTGGTCATCAGGTAAATAAACAAATGTCCGGAATTTCCGGACGTTTCGTTTCCTTCCTGTGGGTTATCGGCCCGACTGGGTCTCACGTCCGCAGGCTAGTATGGCCTAGACTCCAATGCCAGGGGAGTTGACAATTGTTCCTAGATGTGAAAATGAAATAAGTAGACACGTGTGGAGAACTGAACGCAGATTCGCTCGGTGTGAAGCCGCTTCCGGGCAAAGGGAGGGCCTATGAACGAGGCGCTTTGGAGGCCGTCGGAAGATCAAATAGGGAAGACCAACATGGCCCGGTTTATCCGGTTTGTCAACCAGAGGTGCGGGAGAGAACTTAAGGACTATCCTGAGACCTACCAGTGGTCAATCGAAAACATCCCCGATTTCTGGGCAGCCATGTGGGATTTCACTGATATTAGAGTCTCCAGGGGCTACGACACGGTTGTTGACGATCTGGGCAAGATGCCCGGGGCCAAGTGGTTTACCGGGGCGAGGATGAACTTCGCTGAGAACCTTCTTCGGTATCGGGACGATCATGTGGCTTTAGTATTCCAAGGCGAGGGCCAGCCTTCGACCCGGATGACATATGCGGAACTCTATGATTCGGTGGCCCGTCTGGCAGGATCGCTTCGTGACCTTGGAATCAGGCCAGGCGATCGGGTGGCTGGCTTCATGCCCAACATGATGGAGACCGTTGTGGCCATGCTCGCTTCTACGAGTCTTGGGGCCACCTGGTCCTCATGTTCGCCCGACTTCGGTATCAGGGGGGTTTTGGACCGATTCGGGCAGATCGAGCCGAAGGTTCTGTTCACTGCCAACGGGTATTCTTACAATGGCAAACGTTTTGACTCCCTGGGCCGGATCGGTGAAATACTGAAACAACTCCCCTCGATCAAGACGGTAGTGGTTGTTCCGTATACCGAAGCGAGACCCGGCCTTGGGTCTGTTCCCAATGCCGTTCTCTATGGGGATTTCATATCCGGGGGAGGAAGGTCCGAGCTAGAGTTCGAGCAGGTTCCCTCTGACCATCCTCTGTATATTATGTACTCCTCTGGGACGACGGGTCTTCCCAAATGCATGGTTCAGGGGGTCGCCGGCATCCTGATAAACCACATAAAGGAGCTACAGCTCCACACCGACCTCGGTCGGGAGGATACAGCTTTTTACTTCACAACGTGTGGATGGATGATGTGGACCTGGCTGGTTAGTGCACTGGCCCTGGGATCAACCCTGGTCCTCTTTGATGGGGCTCCTTTCTATCCAGATCCGGGCGTTCTGTGGAGGCTGGCCGAGGATGAGGGGATCACGGTTTTTGGAACCAGTGCCAGATACATTGCCGCAATTGAAAAGGAGGATATCAAACCGGGGCGAGATTATGATCTGACCCGTCTCAGGGCGATTCTCTCAACAGGGTCTCCCCTTTCGGTAGAGGCGTTTGAATACGTCTACCGTGATGTTAAGGCGGATGTTCAACTTGCCTCTATCTCTGGTGGCACAGACCTCAACGGGTGCTTTGCCCTGGGGAATCCTACCGGGCCAGTATACCCTGGGGAGCTTCAGTGCCGGGGCCTAGGCATGAAGGTGGAGATCTTTGATGCGGACGGGGGATCGGTTGTGGGTCAGCAAGGGGAACTGGTCTGCACGGCTCCCTTTCCCTCCATGCCTCTCTATTTCTGGAATGACCCGGATGGGTCGAAGTACCGGGCAGCTTATTTTGAGGCCTATCCTAATGTCTGGCGGCACGGTGACTATGCCGAGATCACAGACACCGGGGGCATGATTATTTATGGTCGGTCCGACGCCACCCTGAACCCAGGAGGAGTGCGAATCGGCACGGCCGATATCTATCGAGTGGTGGAATTTATTGATGAAGTGGCAGACAGTGTTGTGGTCGGGCAGGAGTGGGAAGGCGATGTTCGTGTGATTCTTTTTGTCAAGCTCGTCCAAGGGGTAAAGCTCACCGGGGCGCTGATCAAGAAGATCAAGGACAGCATTCGAGAGAACACCACGCCGAGACACGTGCCAGCCAAGGTCATCGCGGTGAAGGATATTCCATACACGATCAATATGAAGAAGGTTGAGCTCGCAGTCAAGAACATGATCCATGGGAGGCCGGTTCTGAACAGAGACGCTCTGGCCAACCCCGAATCGTTGGATCAATACACGAAGATCCCCGGACTTGAGAGCTAGAGCGTTTCTCTCCAGCAGAGATTTCACGATCCAATCTCGTCTATTTGCCAACATAGAAAGCTTGGCACAGAGCTAGCCTGAAATGGGTATTCTTTGTTAAGTGGTTCAGATTACTCGGGGTTCTCGTGAAACTCCACAAGGATTGTATTACCTGTCTGGGTCGGATTGGGCATCAGGTTGCCAGAAATGCCTGCAAAGACCGTCATGCGAAGCGGGAAGTGGTGCGCCTGGGAGAGGCTGTCCTCCGGGAAGCATTTCGTCCCGACAAATGCCCACCATGGCTCGCTAGCCGGGCGCTTGAAGAGATTTCGGCCGTGACAGGGGAATCGGATCCTTACCATAGTGTCCGACAGAAGGAAATGGCGGCAGCACAGAAGATCTACAGGAGAATCAGTTCCCTGTTCGGAGGTGATTTCACATCTTGCGTCGAACTGGCCGTGTTGGGCAATAACCTCGATTTTTTTCGAGACACCAGGGACCTGGAGGCTGTCTTGATCGAAGAACACGGCAGACGGCCCAACTTCTATATCGATCATATTGAGAGGGCTCAAAGCGTCCTGAATTCGTTGAAGAATGGATCAGTGCTCTTTCTGGCGGACAATGCTGGAGAAGTCTTCTTCGATATTCCCCTCATGGAAAACATCAATTCCCTGGGGGCAAAAGTCGTCTATGGAGTGAAGGATAAACCTTTCCTCAATGATCTGACATGGGCGGACCTCGAGGAGTTCGGCATCCTGTCACAGATTCCCAGGGTCATGTCGACGGGAACCGCAGCCATTCTGGATTTGCAGTCACTTTCAGAGGCTTTCCGGCAAGAATTGGAGACCTGCGATCTTATCATTTCAAAAGGTCAGGCCAATTATGAATGTCTGAGTGAGCTGCCTATCAAGAGGAATATCTTCTATCTTCTCAAAGCCAAGTGCCAGCCTATTAGCAGAGCACTCAACGTTCCGCTCAACAGTCATGTCGCTTTATTGGCTGAGACCTCCGTGAAGGAGAATTCAACCCGACAGGATGAGGCGGGGGACCGTCCCGTCTGAGCTTTCCAGGACCCTGCCTGTGGTCTTTTGTAATAGGGCGTGGGCGATACCTAGGCGCAAGGACCGTTTCCTCCACCGGGCCAAGAGGTGCGCAGATGGGTTGACTTGTTAGAGCAATCTGCTAATATGAGGGTGAATGGCTTGCTTGGCAGGCCTGTACAGCACGGTGACGGGAGGGTAAGAATGACGATTAGATTTCGATGTGAGTGTGGCAGGGTGCTAATGGCCTCAGATGACCAATCCGGTCGGGAAGGCCAGTGCCCCGCCTGTGGAGAGATCGTTACCATTCCTCAGGCAGAAGTCCTCGACAGGAAAGAGTCCGAGCAGGACTCTTCTGAAAAGGAATTTGAAGACGAAGCAGCAGAAGGGGAGGCATCCATGGGAATCGAGGAGCTGGACGATATGGAAAGAGAGCTGGAAGAGAAGGCGGAGAATCAGCATGAAAGGAAGAGTTGGCTTCGATCGCCACGGTTTGCCATGCTGGCCAGCATTGTGGTGGTTGTTATCGTTGCTCTGGTCGTGTTCATGATCATCCGAAGAGAGAAAGAGCCACGTGAGGAACTTGTCATCATCAAGAAGATCGAACCCCTGGCCAAGAGTGAAGAGGAGACGCCAGCTCCTCCTGTCGGAAGTCGGTTGGAGGAGGGCGAGGAGCCCCCCCAGTTCAAAGAGGCTGAGCCCATTGTGTCCGAGGTAGCAGAGGGCGAATCGGTTGAAGAAGTTTCACCTGAGACACCGGTCGTCACGGAAACAGAAGTCGTTTCGGATGAAGAGGTGAAAGAGGAGAAAAAGATTGTTGCCAGTACTATGGAAGAGACGCCCCCAACCATAACGCTCCCGCCAATCGGAGCCTACACGATCAATGTGGCCTCATTCAGAAAAAGGCAGAGTGCCGAGCGTTACGTTGAAGAACTGAAGAAAATGGGGATTGAAGCCTTCAACTGGGAAGTGAACCTGCCGGAAAAGGGGAAGTGGTACCGTGTCTCGGTGGGAGATTTTTCCAGCCGCGAGGAAGCTGAGGATTACGCGAACGATTTGAAAGCAAAGGGAATATCCGACATTTTCATTACCCAGGTTTCGGGGACGTCGTAGCATGGAGGCCAACGTGTTCTCCTTCCTGTGTGGGGGCCGATAACCTTTCTGTTGGCCTGTTGCAAATATCTCCAGGGTCGGCATATAGCCCAGTTCGTAGAGCGGCCGTCTCCCTCTGGGAGGAGACGGTCCCTTCTTTACGTACTCCTCGGACAGGGGGGAGTTAGTGTTTTGGATGGGAGGGAGCTACTGTGTGAGTGCGCTGATCTGGTCTGGATATGGGCGAAAAGGAGATCGAGAGGGAGCCTGGCGTCTCGGTATTCCTTAGAGGAGGACTCGTGCGGGCCAGAGTAGGAGGGGCAGACCGGGGGAGTGATAGGGGAGGGGAGTTTTCTCAAATTTGTTGGAACCGCTGGTGCTCGATTTGTGGTGATCAAGCAGCTCCGAGCTTCAGGGGGAATATGGATCTCATCGGGTAAGACCAACTTGTATCTGGACCCTGGGCCTGGGGCTCTTGTCCGGTGCCTATCCAGTCGTCCTCGGTTAGATCCAGGAAAGCTTCAGGGGATTCTCCTGTCCCACAAGCACCTCGATCACTCCGGAGACGTCAACGTTATGATCGAGGCCATGTCTCAAGGGGGATCCAGGAAGGGGGGCGTTCTCTTTGCCCCCCATGATGCTTTCGGAAGCGGTGGGGTCGTCTTCGAGTACGTGGTGAACTACCTGGAGAGGGTCGAGATTCTTAGGGCCAACCAGAACTATCGCCTTGGAGGTCTTTCTTTCTCTACCGGTTGTGCGCACATCCATCCCGTGGAGACTTACGGGTTCAATTTCCAGTTTCCTGAGGCCGAGGTTTCTTTCGTTACTGACACGCGTTTTTTCGATGAGATTGCAGATACCTACACCGGCCAGGTGATGGTGATAAACGTTGTGAGGTATCTCCCCATCGAGACCGTTGATATCGATCATCTCTCTATTGAGGACGTCAGGAGAATCATTGAGAGACGCCGCCCTCGGTTGACGGTGTTGACCCACTTTGGAATGACCATGATCAAGGCCAAGCCTTGGGAGGTGGCGGAAATGCTCGAGAGGGAGACTGGCCTGAGAGTCATCGCAGCCCGTGACGGGATGAGGCTGGATCTCGCTGACTATCTCCAATCGAATGAGGCACATGGCAGATGATGCGCAGAGAGACCAATGGCTTGCTGACCTTGAGAACACAAGAGGAGGCATCATGAAGGGTGTGGGATTCAGTCTGATCATAGTGTTTTCGGTTGTCATGTTTGGATGTGCGACAGGATCAAAGCCCACGTCTACCGGTCCTTCGCAAAAGGCCAGCACCTATTACCAAAAAGGCGTATCGCTCAGCCGGGAGGGAAAGTATGAGGAGGGCCTCAAAGCGTTGAAGAAGGCTGTGAGGCTCTATCCACAGTATGGGAACGCCTATTATAATATGGGCATTGTGTATTATGAGTTGGACCGGGTCCGGGAGGCGGTCGAGGCATACCAGAAAGCCATAGAGATCAAGCCAGGAGACGCAGCGGCTCACAATAATCTCGGCAATGTCTATTTGCGACAAGGTCAGCTAAGCGCTGCGATCGTGGAATTGGAGCAGGCCGTAAGAATCGACCCCAACTATGGACGTGCCCACCATAATCTGGCCCTGGCCTACTACCTTGCCAGAATGTACCATAGAGCCCAGGATCACCTCGATGAATTGAAGCGACTGGGGATCTCCCCTGAGGCCGATTTAGTGGAAGCTGTGGATGCAGCCCTCAGTTTCGAAGAGGGAACCGTGAGAGAGAAGAGATAGCTGGATTGCAGGAGAAACTCCCGTGATTAATCTGGATATTAAGAACGCGACTGAGGCACTCAATATCCTGAGGTCGAAGAAGGACTACATCCCCCCTTTTGAGATCATCGGTCAGTATCGGCTCATCGACACAGGAGACTGCCCTGAGGCGACGGTGATACTTCGGGCTCATGGGCGTGAGATGCACGAGGCGGATACGGGCGTGGGACCTGTTGACGCCCTGGCAAAGGTGTTGAAGAAATCACTCAAAAGCATATTTCCTATGATCAATCGTGTTAAGTTGATCGATTTCAAGTCGCGGATTTTTGATTCAACAACCGGGACGGCAGCAAAGGTGGAAGTGGCGATCATATTCAGCAACGGAAAGGATGTCTGGCGGGTGACGGCGTTCTCAGAGAACATTAACAGGGCATCCTTTCTAGCCCTGATAGATGGATTCGAATATGCCATTCTGAGGTCTAAATCTGAAAGGCCCGAAGGGAAAAAACCAGCGGATTAGGCCCTCGAAGGACCTTGGGCCTTTTGACAGGCGAGTTTCAGGTCAGTAGGAGGCAGTGGCGTAGACGCTGTTTCTTCGCAGGATTTTGACCACGACTTTCCTTTCCATAAATCCAGTCTGCTCCTTATACTCCTGCGCCATCTTACGGGCGATCCGCCGCACGCTCTCTCTGGAAGCGTACTTTTCAGGAGGCAACCGGACCCAGATCTGCCAATCCGATTTGAACTCGATAAAGGTCACCGGGATCTCATCGAGGGCCCAGTTCTGAAAGTCTATCTGCCTCTCCTCAAAATCGGGTGGTTTCCCGGAGAACTGGATGAGCCTCCTGAAGATCCACGTCTCGCCTTCCCAGGGGCCAGGATTCTCGTCACCCTTATTGAATCTGATCTGCTCGAGGGTCTCATCCTCGATGTCGATTTGCACCCACAGGTCTTTTACTTTGAGGATTGGAAAGCGATCCCCCTTCTTCACCCTAGCCACGATTTCATACTTGGTCCCCGGCCCACTCCGGACATTGACAACAGGCCCTGTCACAATAGCTTCCTGGCAAAGGGCAGCCTCATAGATCGATACGGTCGCCGCAAGGACGATCAGAATCCAGTAGCTCCCTCTGACCTTAGCGATCACCCTCCCTCCTCTCCGGCGTCATGATCCTGAGCTTTGGCTCCTCAATCGCCACGTGGCTTCCGGGGGGAACGGATTGTGTGAGCCACACGTTTCCTCCGATGATGGATCCGGCCCCGATGACCGTTTCCCCTCCCAGAATTGTGGCTCCTGCGTATATGATCACATCGTCTTCAATGGTGGGATGACGCTTGTACCCCCGCTTCAGGGAACCGTCCGGGTCTTTCAGAAACCCGTGGGCTCCAAGGGTCACGCCCTGGTAAATCCGCACGTTGTTGCCGATCTCGGTGGTTTCTCCAATGACCACGGCCGTGCCGTGGTCGATAAAGAAGTTCTCTCCGATGGTGGCCCCAGGATGGATGTCGATCCCGGTGACACTGTGGGCATACTCGGTCATCATTCTAGGGAGAAGCGGAATGGACCGGATGTAGAGTTCATGAGCGATCCGGTAGGTGGTGACGGCCATGGTGGCAGGATAGCTAAAGACGATTTCATCCAGACTCTTTGCCGCTGGGTCGCCATTGTAGGCCGCCCTCACATCCCCAGCAAGGGTCTTTCTCAGGCGAGGCACCTTCTGGAGGAAAAAGATTGCCTCGGCCTGGCTCCGGTTGAGACAATGGGTGCAGATGATCTCGCTTCGGTGGCACTCGTGGCGAATCGCCTTGGCGATCTGATGGGAGAGCTTCTCAAAGACGACATTGACTTCACTGCCGATGTGATAGGTCAGATAGTCTCGATCGATTTCCTGGTTGCCAAAGTAACCGGGGTAGAGCAGGTCTCTGAGATCCTCAATCAGTCCAATAACCGACTCTTGGTCGGGAATGGCCACCGCGTCGATATGGTCAATGCTGTCCTCATCTTGACAACTCTCGACGATCCCGTCGACGATTTCAGGAAGCTGGCCCCTGAAATTCTCGGTGGGTTCAATGGGGGCCTGGCATTCATCCGTTCTGGCAACGACACGAATCTTCTCTCTGGCTGGCATGCGGCTCCTTATTAAGATCGATCTGAAAGATGAATCATATACTACAGTTTATGGGCGTCAATCTGTGTTTGTCAAGTTCACCAAACCGTCCAGTCTGCCCCTGGCCCAAAGCGCCTGGGGCCTCATCGTTGCAGGGAAGCAAGGCTTGTGCCATAATAATCTGTGAGTCTTCTGGCTCCTAACAGTTCATCATTTTGGAGACACCAGGCTGAATAAACGTCCACATGTTCTACAGGCCATTGAAATAATGTAGGTTTTCATATAATGTTCACATGGAACGAGGTATTCAGATGATGTTCCGGTAGGAGCAGACGAGGCTGACTCACCATGATCAGGGAGACCGATACTTTCGCCAAGAAGAAAGCCATCCCCCAGGGTGACACGGTGGTGGACGTCTCCCGATCCAGAGACAACAAGGGCGAGGTCAGCCCACTCGCTCCGAGCAGAAAACTCCAGGACGACTGGAATCAGGGCAGGATCGTCTGGAAAGACTACGTGGAAAGGTACTACCAGGAGCTAAAGGAGAACAAGGAAGCCAACTCTCTGATTGAAGAGATTGCCGATTTGGCGGCCCAGGGAGACGTCTGGCTGGTTGGCATGGAGAGGGAATACCCCTGTCATCGTTTTCTGGTCAAGCAGATCGTTGAAAGGATTCTCGTCGGGAGAGGGGTGCTCGGGAAACCTGAGGACTACAGCGAATGCTACGAGCGGTACAAAAATCTCACCCGTCCGGAAATCAAGGCCCTGACGGAACCGATTCAGTCCCCTTAACGTATTCGATGAACTCATCCATCAGCTCTTCAACCACGTCGGGGACATTCTCATATTCGATCCCCATGCCCTGGTGTGGATCGCCGGGCTGGGTTGACCAGGCGACCCTGCCCTGGATACTTCCCAGTTTGACCGGAATGTCAGTAAACGAGAATTCCAGCCAGATCCCCGTTCCCCGGGGTAGAGGTGAGTCTGTCTGGACAAAACATCCTCCCTTACTCACGTCTCGAGTGACGGCCGAAAAGACCGTATCAACATTTCGGCAATTGACGTGGACCTGAAAGCCGTATCTCTGATGCTTCCGCCTATCTTCAACCTGCTGGGGTGACTTATCTGGCATAACAGGCATATCAACCTAGCAATTTTCCTGCCAAATTCAAAAGGCTAAGTCTAGCATCTTCTCCCTCTTCCGAATCTGTTGTGCTTTGGCAGCATGTCGTCACGCATGCCGGGGGAGAGAAAGGCGGCGAAGGTGAAACGATTTGGAAATCAGGTTTCAAAACCGTCCTCTTGTTGCCTTCCTGATGCTTAGGTCCCACTCAATCTCGTCGCCTAACGTGCCAGGGTTCACGCTTTGGGCGACCGTTTTGGCCCAGAGAGAATCTTGACAGGGTTAGAAACTATGATAGTCTTTTCTCCGGGAGATAGCCAGTCAACCAGAAAATGCCTATTCGCTCTGGTCGTCTCAAATGGAAGAGCTGTTTACGACGAAGGACATCGAGAGAATAACCGGACTCAAGGCGGGAAGGATTCGCTATTGGCAGAAGACCGGCTTCATTCGGCCCGGGGTTCTTAGGGAGAATGGTCATTACTACTATACTTTTGCAGACCTTGTCTGTTTCAAAACGGCAAAGGAGCTTTTAGACGGAGGCGTTTCCCTGAGGAAAGTCAGGTCCAGCCTGGAGAAGCTGGAGAGGATTCTTCCAGCTATGAAGAGGCCCCTTGCCCGGCTTCGAATCAGTGCCGACGGAAAGGGGGGACTCGTTGTGCGGCACAGGGGCGTTCGCTTTGAGCCAGAGGGGCAGATGCTCTTAGACCTTTCCGCCGGGGAGGCAGAGAAGCGATCACAGATAAAATCATTCCCTCTGAGCTCGGATGTTCAGTACTGGTTTGAAAGGGGATGTGCCCTGGATTCCGTTCCTGGAACTCTCGATCTGGCCATTGAGGCATACTGGAAGGCTCTCGAAATTCAGCCGGACTTCCCCGATGCCCTCACCAACCTGGGGAACATCTATTACCATCAGGGGGAACTGGAAAAGGCGAAAGAGTGCTATCACAAATCTCTGTCCCTCGATCCGAATCACATAGCGGCCAACTTCAACATGGGTAATCTCCTTGAGGAGAGAGGACGTCTCCTTCAGGCGATTTTCTATTACGAGAAGGCCCTATCGAAAGACCCCCTATTTGCCGATGCCCATTTCAATCTCGGTCTTGTCTATGAGAAACTACAGCTGAAAAAACGGGCAAAACCTCACTGGAGCAAATTCATCGAGCTCAAACCGCATTCCGAGGAGGCAACCCTCGCCAGAAAGTTCCTCGAAGACTAACAAACCGAACCGTGGAGACGAGACTGTATTAGCTGACCCCTAGCAACCGACGACTGACAGTCGGAAGGAGGCCACAGAATGAAATCCTATAGGGAAGAACTATGGTTTCAGACGCCATCGAGGAGAGACTACGTCAATATCACCCGAAAAGTTGAAGAATGCCTTAAGAAAAGCGGCATCAGGGAAGGACTCTGCCTGGTCAATGCCATGCATATTACTGCGTCAGTATACATCAATGACGCCGAAAGCGGATTGATTCACGATTACGACCAGTGGTTGGAGAAGCTCGCACCTCACGAGCCCACGTCCCAGTACAGACATAATCGGACCGGTGAAGACAATGGCGATGCCCATCTGAAGCGTCAAATCATGGGTCGGGAGGTCGTCGTTGCCGTGACGAGTGGAGAACTCGACTTTGGCCCATGGGAGCAGATCTTTTATGGAGAGTTCGATGGGAGGCGGCAAAAGCGTGTCCTCGTGAAGATCATCGGTGAGTAACCCTAACCGCCACTTGCCTAACTCCCCGAAAGCTTGTATAAGATAGAAATGAGCCTTCAGCGATCAGCACTCAGCCATCAGCAAATACCCGTCGGCGGAGAATTGATACAGG
Source organism: candidate division Zixibacteria bacterium SM23_81 (assembly GCA_001304015.1). GTDB lineage: Bacteria > SM23-81 > SM23-81 > SM23-81 > SM23-81 > SM23-81. Next base: position 35,648 of record LJUY01000018.1, read on the forward strand.
GAAGCTGAATGCTGACAGCCAAGGGCTGAAAGCTCGTAAGTGCCTCCGTAGCTCAACGGCAGAGCAACTGATTTGTAATCAGTAGGTTGGGGGTTCAAGTCCCTCCGGGGGCTCCAGTGAAATCGAGGACTCAGACAGATCCGTCTGAGTTCTTTTTTCTTTCGCATGAGGATCCTGCAGGCCCCACTTACAGCCAAAAACCTCAAAACAATGACCTGAGTCGTAGTGGGTGTCCATGAGGCGATAAGGAGATGCCCGAATCCGTGCCAAGGATCCTAAATCAGGGGGAAGAAACCTTCGCAATCGGCCTCGGGCGGAAGACCGGTTGGCCTGCCAATCCTCGAGGGTCAGGATATTCGATGCGGAAAGGTCGGGCCATGGTTAGCAAGAGACCGTAATCAGCAAGAATTGTCAAAAAAAGACCCCTTATCCTGCTTATCCTTTATCCTCCTCCCCTCCCATCTCCTCCTCTCTCACCTCCTCCCTTCCCCTAACCGGGAAGTATGTTCATACCTATTTAGTTTCGCCGATATTTTTCGCTTGACATTTGCTTCCTGGATTTGGGATCATGCGGAAAGACGAGAAGGTTTGCCGGTCATACCCCCAGAACAGCGAACGGCACTAACGGAACAGTCGATCTTTCGAAAAAGGGATTCCTTTTCACGAAGGAGTGGGCTGCTATCACATCTTAGAGTCTATCGATCATACCTCTTTGAACAACACAACACGACCTGTCTTTGATAGAGCCCAAGGACTTGAAGGGGGGTGGTGTGTAAAGAAGTGTTGAAGACTAGAGATGAAGTTTGAAAAGGGGGTGATATGAAAGAGATTTCGAAAACTGGGGATGAAGAAGGAACAGTTGATTTCTTACGACCTCTATTGAATGTCCAATCTTTATCCCAAGCGAGACCAAACACGAAAGGAGAATAGTTATGATTGGGATCGATTGGGTAATGATGATTCTCTATTTTGTCATCCTCATTTTCATGGGGATCGCGGCAGTGAGAAGTCTCAAATCGATGGACGACTTTGCTATCGCCGGCCACAAGGTTCCGGCATCTGTTGTCTTTGCGACTCTTTCAGCCTCCTTCATCGGGGCTGGTTATACGATGGGGACGGCTGCCAAAGGCTATAGTGGCGGTATAGGATTTCTATTCATAATCGGTGCGTTCTCGATTCAGACAACGCTCGTTGGGATATTCATTGCTCCCAAGCTAAGGGAGTATGAGAATGCCTATACCATCGGCGATATCATGGGGTATCACTTCGGCCCGCTCGCAAGACTCCTCACGGGTATTATTGCGATTATATTCTGTGCAGGTATTGTGGGAGTTGTGGCTCGTGCTTCGGGTTTTGTCTTACAGAGCGTGGCAGGTATCCCATTTGTTTACGGCGTTATTCTTAGTGCTGGGATCGTAGTCCTTTATGCCGCAGTTGGTGGTATGTGGTCGGTGGTCCAGACGGACATCTTACAGTTCGTGGTCATCGTGATCGCTGTCCCGTTGGTCCTTTTACTTGGGCTTTCCGACGTCGGCGGTGTAGGTGGCTTGGTGGAGAAAATTCCTGGCGAATTCCTGAGACCGTTTCACAAGTTTTCATTTGTGGCATTTATCGGGCCCTTCCTCGGATTTTTACTCGGAGAAACGCTCGTCCCGCCTTACGCTCAACGGGCCTTTGTTTCTACGGACGTAAAAGGGGCACGTGCCGGATTCATCGCCTCAGGGATATACTCCTTTATTTGGTTCTTCATCGTCATAGCCATCGGAATCGTGGCATACCCCTTGGTGCCGAATGTGGACCCCGATGCCGCGATGGTAGAGATGGTCTTGAAGTTTCTACCTCACGGGATGATTGGCTTTGTTATTGCCTCGATCGTATGTGTGATAATGTCCACCCAGGATTCCTTTCTCAATTCCGGGGCCACCCACTTCTTCCGGGATGTTTACAAGCCCTTCTTCCATCCTGCGGTTAGTGATCGGGGAGCAATCATGGTAGGCAGGCTTTTCACGATCATTATGGGTGTTTTGGGGATTGTCTTTGCCATCAGCATCCCTTCCCTTATCGATGGCCTGCTATACATCTATGCATTGTGGGCGCCAACGATCATCCTCCCACTGGTAATCGTGGCACTTTGGAAGAAGGCCAGTCCGTATTGTGGAGTGTATGCCATAGTCTTTGGTGGATTGGTTACGGCGCTTTGGATCTGGGTCTTCAAAAATCCATGGGGGATCGATGGTTTAATTCCGGGGATTATCGCAAATCAGATAGCCTTTTGGGTTGTTCATTATCTTACAAAAGACTGGAAGGAAATCTCCCGGGTATTTGCCCCGGAATCAAGTTCGTAAGGAAAGGAGGAAGGTATGTTCACCTTTGCTGTATATGTGTTTCCAATAGTCTCTATAATCGCGGGGGTCTATGTGATCATCCGCGGATTTACCTTTTTTTATAGAACCAGTCTGGCAGGTGAATGATCTTTGAGACTCTGCTGATGGAGTTGGCTACGGGCGGGATTCTCATGTCGGGGCAGGATCAAGGGAACCTGATTCCGATGCTGAAACCGAGGTCCTAATCCTGCTTGGGACGAACCTCATCTCCCGGTCATGCCTAATAACTCTTCCCGCCCGGGCCAAGCTTCAATGGGCGAGCCAGGCGGAAATGGAATGCGAGGTTTTTGTCCTGGCAGAGTGCCGAATACTATTCAAGAGGGTTGAAAAAGACATGGGATGGCACCATGGATCTAGAAATGTTTTTGCTTCTACCCTTCGAGAAAAAGAGATGAATCATGGGCAAGAATGATAGCGTGAGTAGGATGGTAGTTACCGTTCTTACGGAGGATTATGCAGGGTATGACTCTCCCCTGTTCGGAAGCCACGGCATTTCACTGCTGCTGGAAATCTGTGGTTCAAATTACCAAAAAAACATCCTATTTGATGTCTCGCAATCATCTGATTCTATCCTCCATAATATGGAGATTCTGGGCATCTCTCCTAAAGCTGTGGATCTTATCTTTCTCTCCCACTGTCACTACGATCACACGGGTGGACTACTCGGCATGGTGAAAGCGATTCAGAAGGAGGATCTTCCAATTGTGGGTCACCCGACCCTCTTCAGGCCTCATTACGTCCTCGAGCCGCACATTAGACATATAGGGATTCCTAAGGAGAGTTGCCCAGAGAAGTTGGGAAAACTGTCTCGGCTGGTTTTGATAGGTACGTCGTTCTCCTTGATGCCCGGGGTCATTTCCACGGGAGAGGTGAAACGTGAGGTCCCATTCGAGAGAACAGCGACACTGGAAACCTTCACGGAAGAGCATGGGAAACTGATTCCTGACGGGCTACAGGACGACCTTTCGTTGGCAATCAAAATGGAGACGAAGGGTATTGTGGTTGTCACGGGGTGCTCCCACGCGGGCATTGTCAATATTGTCCAGCAGGCGATCCGACTAACCGGCGAGAAGAAGGTTCATGCTGTCATTGGAGGGCTTCATCTAATCGATGCTGACGAAGATAGGATTCATAAGACAGCCAAGGCGCTTATGGATCTCGATGTAGAAAGCCTGTATGTGGGCCATTGCAGCGGACTGAAAGGAGAAGCCGCTTTGCTTCAGCTATTCAAAAATCGGTTGTGCAAGTTGTACAGCGGGATGAGAATTGATTTGTAGCCACTCGTGGCAAAGTCCTTGGTAAAGGGATTGAATTTTTTCGAATAGAAGTTGGGCGGACCATTTCTCTGGTTTATCGCATGGAGCGTAGGGCTTTATCCAAATTGATCTTCCTCTCAATTCATATTGCAGGCCGCGCAAACATTGCCATAATTCCCCAGTGAAAAGGCCCCGGTTATCTCCTTCGAAATTACCCCTCGAGATAGAGACCGTTTAATCTGTGAATCGTCGATTCATTACGGAATAATAAGTGCCAGAATACTGGTTAGGTAATGGTCGCGCCATGGTTAGCAGTTAAAGAAAAAGGTTTTTCCTTTAACTGCCCATTGTGGGAGGAGGCAAGCGGGAGCCCCTGGGGTGCGGATGGGCGATGTTTCAAAGGCCAAGAGGGGGGCTGGAGGAAGGACCTGGATCGTGGCACTCAGAGAGGTCGGGTAGTTTACACCAGGCTTCCGGCCATCCGATAATCCATGTTATGCAATCGCTAAACAAAAAAGCCGTGCCAAGGGAACGTCCCGTTGATCACGGCTTTTGCATGCTCTTACATACCATTGGGGAATTATCTGACTGCCATCGCCCTCATCCCCCAACCCTCCCCAAGAAAACCAAAAACGAGCTGAAGATAGAATCCTCA